>JBHIAE010000001.1:0-178657 GCA_046758445.1 Candidatus Thorarchaeota archaeon
CGTTCAGGTGAGGCAACTCTAATCTTGTTGATAGCCTTTTCTGAACGAGGCCGCAAAACATCCACTCTCTAATCTCTGTAAATGACATCGTTCACTCTCCGAGTTCGTGTCGTATTCTCTGAAACTTAGGAGACTGGTCTCCAGCAAATCCCGAGCTCTTCAGCCTTCTCAAATGCCCTCTGCATCTCTTCTCTACTGACACCTCGCGCTATGTCCGGAAACCGATCCTTCTCCCATAGGACCTTGTGCTCGGGTCGATACTGCCCCATGATGTTCACCATGCAATTGGGCATGTTCTCTGAAATCCATTCTAAGACGGGAAACGTACAGCATTCCAGATGGCTAGGCATGACAAGGTGTCGAATGATGACCTCTCCGAAGTTGTAGGCGGTAAGATGATTCCTCGACACTATGTCGAAGTAGTCCTTCACGCCCGAGAGCCTTTGTGCACATTTGCTGTTACCATACTTGAAGTCAGGAAGCCAAACGTCAAAGATGTCGGCCAGCAACTTCATGGTGTCCTCCGAACAGTAGAGATTTGAGTTCCAGAGTTGCGTGACATTCGAAAGTTGATGCTTCATTGACCCCAGTATCGTGTGAGTGTTCGGAATCGGATCGCCACCTACGTAGTTGATGTTCAATGCCCCTTCCCGGAAGAGAGCCTCGGCCAGTTTCGCAAGGCCCTTCATGTCTATCACACGACCTGAGTTCGGATTGGTTGAGATGTCATTGTTCTGACAGAACACACATCCGAAGCAACAGGAGGCAAAGAAAATGGTACCACTCGGGACCAGGGGTGCCTCCTCCCCTGTGTGAAGGAAGGCCGAGGACACTCGAGATTCGCTTCCAAGCTTGCACCATCCCTTCTCGTCCCGGGTTCGGTCTGCACCACACTTCCGTTCACAGAAGTGGCATTCCTGCAAGACTCTGTTTGCGAGCTCCGCCTTAAGGTCCAGAAACGACACCTCGGGGACCTCGCTGGATGATAACCTATCTTGCCCCGAATCGACTTGTTTGACGTACTCACTGTGATACTTGGACAGGGTAGCATGTTCAGCCCAGAGATTCTCAATAGTCTCGTCGAGCGGAATGCCACAGCTCACTTCTTTCCCCAAAAGGTACTTTGCAGTACGTTCTTGGTCAATTATGCCTCTGTACCTCTTCAGCCGGCGAATAGTCTCTGGGTCCTTCCACACTCTTAGAGAGTCGGGTCTGAAGATCTTCCACATCGTCTAGGTGCTATCACGAACTAAGGATAAAAGGGCTGCTAAGAGGCAACAGTCTAGATTAGTGCAGAGGATCTTCTTTCCGACGCTTTCTGACGAACGTAGGACATGGAGGCCGCGAGTGCCTGCACTCTCTTCACATACCAGCTAGGAGTCAGGTTGCGAACAGATTCCTTCACCCTTGTGTCTACGAGAAGATCTGTCTGGAGTGGAGGTTCACTCATGAAGAAACAGTCCTTGGGCAGGAGTTCCTGAGTGAAGTACCAATCATCGAACTGCAGCGCTCGTTCCTTGGTCCGCTCAGGATGATTGAAGTCGTCAAGACTACACCAGTTCAAAGCAAACACTGCATGGGCGTTCTGGAGAGATCCTTGAAGTTCTGCAGATTCCTCCATAGAGGAACCAGAACCATCAGCCCTTTGTTCTGCGCCGCGGATGACACGCTTGAGCGTGGAGAACCCTGGCGGCGAAATCAGTTTGACATCTGCTCCGAGTGATGTGCACATCATAAGCAGACTATGTGCCGTGCTCGGAAGTGTGAACACTGAGCCAAAACCCCAAGAGATCACAATCCTCTTGCTTCTCAGTTCACCAAGACGCTCCCAGAACGATGCCACCACCGCCAGGGCAGATTGTGGTGAGTACATCTCGTCTACAAGGTTGACAACTGGGACAAGTGAAGCCTTAGGGAACTCTTCAACCATCGACCGTCCCGCTCCAAGGGTTTCACGATCTATGAAACCAGTCACGAGTAAGTCCACAGCGGGACTGAGCATCGAAACCTCGGAAAGGATGTCATCGGCTGCCCTGGATGATACTATGTCCCATCCGAGTTCCACGTGATGATGTCCAAGCCGAGCACATGTCAAATCCAGAATCCTAGATTCCTGAGCGGCGACATTATGAAAGAGCGAGCCAACGACTGTTGCATGGAGCGCTTCTTCGTTCACAGCATGTGAGCTGAAATCACTATGCCTCAATGTGTCCTGTATTAGACGTTCCAGTTCGTCACTTCCAAGATCAAGCATGTAGCACAACCATCGATATCCGAGTTCATCGTGATAAAGACTTCGCGTTTTCTCCAAGTAGTATTCCAAGCTACTCGAAGTCACAATAAACAACCCTTAAGTCGCCACTGTTGACCTCATCATCAAGTCATGGAGGCAGTCAGGTTGGGAAGCTATGCAGAACTCCTGAAGAAGATTCAGCGAAAAGAGGCCGTTGTTTCTGTGGTCGGACTTGGCTATATTGGTCTACCCACCGCTCTCTTTTACAAGAAGGAGGGCTTCTCAATCATGGGGATTGATACGAACGAGGAGTTGGTCTCGGAATTGAGAGAAGGCAAGATTCGAGTCAGAGAGGAGGGGCTTGAGGAGTGGGCCAAAGAATATCTCTCTGAGATCACGGTGGACTCTTCGTACGACAACTTGAGCCAGATTGACGTCTTCATTCTCTGTCTTCCCAGCCCGATTGATGAGTCTGGCAAGCCTGTGACTCAATTCTTGGAAAACTCGCTATCTGATATCGCAACCAGAGTTACAAAGGAGTGTCTTATGCTCGTGGAGAGCACAGTTCCTGTTGGGACAACTGACCGACTGGCAGAGTACTTCGAAGAGAAGAGCGGCAAGAAGCTGGATGAGGACTTCTGGTTTGCTCATTGCCCGGAGAGAGTTCTTCTAGGAAGCATTGTGCAGGAGATGAACACCAATCATCGCCTAGTAGGCGGAGTTACAGAGAAATCGACATCGCTGGCTGTTTCATTCCTAAGCACAGTCTTCTCCTCAGAACTAATCCATCCCACGAGTGCCATGGTTTCAGAAACCGCAAAGTTGGCAGAGAATGCATTTAGAGACGTCGGTATTGCCTATGCCAATGAGCTTGCACAAATCTGCACGGAACTCTCCATAGATGTAACGGAGGTCATAGCCTTGGCCAACCTACATCCGCGTGTCAATATTCTGAACCCAGGCCTCGGAGTCGGTGGCTATTGTCTTCCCAAAGACGGGTGGATTCTCGTGGAGTCCGCACCCGTGCAAGACAATGATGGCGTTCTAATTCAAGCTGCGCGGGAAATCAATGATAGTATGCCTGCCCACGTGTCAAGGAGGATCAGGGATGTGGTGTTGGACCTGGCTCTGAAACCAACTGTGGGTCTACTGGGAGTGAGCTTCAAACCAAATGTTTCGGACACAAGAAACAGCCCTTCGCTTGAACTGATGAAGCTCCTTGGAGCAACAGGAATGGAGGTCATAGTCTACGACCCACTCGTACATCAAGAGTTCGGGGATAGAACTGCAGGTAGTCTGAGTGAGATACTGAACTCCTGTGACGTTGTCGTCCTGGGTGCAGCACACGATGTACTCGTCGAGGAACTAGGTCAAGGAGACCTCCGTAGGACAGTTCTTGTGGACCCAGCTGGTAAGGTGCCCTATCTCAGTGAGAAAGTGAGAAGATACGTGGGTCTCAGTCTATAGGTGTGGAACGACTGAGAACTACGACCGTCCTGCAGTATTGGCAGTCTTCGGGCCATCTCTTTGCATTCTTTCTGTTGATTGATATCGTCCTCACACTTAATTCGGGATGTAGCACTACCGTTCTTGGTGATCGGATGGGAATTCTGGGGACTCAGGCAGACGTAATCTTCGATGTGAATCTCATCATTCAGACTCTGTTGATTGCTGTTCTTTTGGTGGGCTACTATTCAATGAAACCACGACGGCTTCTCAAACGCCATGGTGTAATCATGGCCACGGGCACCATAATCAATCTGGCAGCTGTTCTGTCAATTATGCTCCCATCCCTGATTCTGAACTGGAATGCGGTGGCCTCAGATCCTACCCATCCCGGAGTCTTGATCACGATTGTCCACGTCGCTTTTGGTACGATAGCGATACTTGTGGCGTCTAGGTTCAGTCTGCGGTTCTTACGCAGTATGCAAAGAAACACACCTCTCATGTGCGGCACGCGCCGATCCATGTACACGACCTTGGCATCTTGGTTGATCAGCATGGGGCTAGGTTACGGTTTCTATATCTTCTACTACCTGTAGAATCTCTGCACTGGTGAGAGTACCGTTCAGCTGAGAGTCAGATATTTCGGCGTACGACATACACTTCTAGTTGTAGTGTACCCGCTCCAAGACCCAAATGCTAAATGTGACCAATTCACCGACTCGAAGTGAGTCAAGATGAAGAAACTACTCGTCACCCTCACCGTGGCTGAGAGCAAGCGACTGATTGCCAAGGGATTGCTTGCTACGGAGGCGGTAAAGAAAGCACTCAAGGAAGGGTATCTTTGCATAACAATGGGCACAACCTCGGCGTATCTCGCAGAGGAGTTGCTTGGTGAGTATGACAAGACTCGGCATATTGCAGGCATTATTGTTCCAAAAGGGCTGGCGGTGACAGACCGCAGCAAACGCTACACCGATGCCATATTTCACAAGGGTGAATATATGGAGGGAAAGAAGGTAGTGGACATCCTTGACGAACTCGGTCCGGGTGATGTCATTATCAAGAGTGCAAATGCGCTAGGAGCAGACTACGTTCCCATCGTTCTGCTAGCGAGCAGAACTGGAGGTACCGTGGGCACTTTCATGGGATCGGCCGCTGCGAAGAACATCACTGTGCTTATGCCAGTTGGGTTGGAGAAGTGTATCCCAACAAGCTTTGACGATTTCTGCTCGGAGTTTGGAATGGATGATTGGGACTATGCAATAGGGACTCCAGTGGGAGCAGTTTCTGTCCCTGGAGCAATCACATTCACCGAGATAGAGGCCCTGGATGCACTGTTCTCTGTTTCTGTGATGCCAATCTCAGCAGGAGGAGTAAACGGTGCCGAAGGAGCCATAACACTGTACATTACAGGCGAGGACAAGAACATCAGTGAAGCTTACAAATTCCTCAAGGGAATCAAGGGTGAGCCGTCTTTCCCACATGTCGAGCACATTGTATAGGCAGGAGCTCATGGACAGAAACAAGGAGCAAACAACATGCCCGAGAACGTGATTCAGACCAAGGAACTAACTAAGGTTTTCGAGAAGGGAAAGAAACGAGAGGTAGTTGCGCTCAACAGGGTGAGTCTAGAGATAAAGCGGGGAGAAGTGTTTGGCCTCCTAGGACCCAACGGTGCTGGCAAGACAACGCTCATCCGGGTGCTTGTCGGACTACTGACTCCGACTGAAGGAGATGCTTGGGTACTTGGACGTGATGTTCAACAGGACATCGACTACATTCGAGAGAGAGTATCCTTGCTGCCGCAGGAGGCAGGAATCTATGAGCGACTTACAGCTCGAGAGAATCTGGTCTATTATGGTGGTCTGTATGGCATTCCTGAGGAGGAGCTACAAAGACGTGCTGACAGATTGCTCGACATCGTTGACCTCAGAGATAGAGAGGACTATCAGGTAAGAGGGTTCAGTGGAGGCATGAAACGAAAGGTCTTGGTAGCTCGCGCTCTAATCATTGAGCCAGAGATTGTCTTCATGGATGAACCCACAACGGGAGTCGACACAATCGGTGCACGAGTAGTCCGGAATCTTCTGAAGAAGTTGAGCTCCGAACAGAACCGAACGATTATCCTAACAACACATGACCTCAACGAGGTTCAAGAGCTGTGCGACCGTGTGGGCATTCTCAATGAAGGAGATCTAGTCGCAATAGGGGCACCTGGTGATTTAGAGGAACAGTTCAAGGCTGCAGATCTAGAAGAGGTCTTCATGGGGCTCGTCACTGGCGAGGGAGTATACAAGCGTTAGTCGCTGCGGCCTGCTTTTGCAGACTTACGCCAGCATGAGCATTGAGTCTTCTGTGTATCTTTTGCGAGGTATCATCACACTTAGATAGGATGACGAGAGTGGATTGGAGCTATATCTATGAAGTGTAAACAGCCCCACGTTGGATACTTTCTCAGTAGCACACCGAGGCCTCACTTCGGAAAGACCTCCCCTGTTCAGAAAGGGCTCATTCCCAGTTTGCATGATGGAGAGGCGGACCTATGTGAGGAAGGAGTAGGTATTGGCGTTCCAGTGCTTCAATATAGGCGAGACTTCTTCTTCCCTGGGTCAGCTGACGTGTCCGTCGACGGGAGAATTGAGAGGGCTGGATGGAAGCGGTTCAACCTAGACCTTGTGGAGCGGTACCAGTCCGAGGGTACGAATAGCATGAAGAACCACACCTGGATAGTTCAGAGGATCTACAATAGACTCTACAAATCATCGCTGACAAGGAAGATCATCAAGAATATGCAGGCCTCATTCCCAAGGCTTCACTACTTGGATAGATTCTATCGATCTTCATTCTTCAAGGTAAGGAGCCAGGGACATGTGAAGACTCGCTACGAGATTTCCGAGTCTGGAAAGATCAATGTTTCATTGGATCTGTCAGAGTTGAACAGGTCTGGACTCCAGCAAATCTACATCTCCAACGAGCTGGGAGGTCGAGTCTTTGATCGCTACATGGATAGCACAGGAGCGGCTCTGGCTGGAAGTGAGATAGGTGAGTGGGTTGAGGTGTCTGCGAGCTGGGTTTCTTTCCAGTCGGAAAAGTCCGGATTGGACTTTCGCGTTGAGATTCCTGAAGAAGTGGTGGCATTTCGTGGTAGGGAGATTATCCATCCAGACATATACTGGAGTGGAGTCGTCTTCATGCTGCCTCGTGAAACCACGGAATTGAGCTACAGAATAGGACTTGGCCCTATGCATGATATCGGGGAGGGAAATCGTGTCGACTGATGTGTTACTTGTCTATCCGTACTTCAACGAAGAACTCGACCAGTCAATCTTTCGATATCCACCACTAGGGCTCGGTTATCTTGCATCGATGTTGAAAAGTGAGGGTGTGAAAGTGAAGCTGCTCGACTGCACGTTCTCCACTGAGTCAGCGGCTGTGGAAGCTGCCAGAAGAATCAAGCCCAGAATCCTCGGTATCTACTCGATGGTGACAATCAACCATCATGCCATATCAATTGCCAAGAAACTACAGGACAGTGTTGAACTCCTTGTTGCCGGTGGACCTCTGCCGACTCTGGTTCCAGATGAGTTCCTAGATATCTTCGATGTTGTGGTCAAGAATGAAGGAGAGCAAACATTCTTGGAGCTGGTCAATCGGCACTTCGAGGGGCACTCGTGGAAGAACATCGAGGGCATAGCATACAGGAATGAGAACGGCCAATGCCATGCTACCAGGAGTCGTTCATTTCAGCCAAACCTCGATAGCATTCCATTCCCGGCTAGAGAGATGTTTCCCAACGAGGCTTACAAGAAGTACTGGCGCAGATATCACGGGTACACGGCGACGAGTCAGATAACTACTAGGGGTTGTCCTTACCTATGCGACTTCTGCAGCAACCCAGTATTTGGCATAAGCTACCGAGAGCGTTCTGCTAGAAATGTTGTTGATGAAATGCAGACCGTTGCTGCATTGGGCTACGACAGGGTATTCTTCACTGACGACTGCTTTACCCAGAACCCAAAGAGAGTGGATCAGATTTGTGACCTGCTCATTGAAGAGCGACTGGACATGGACTGGATGTGTCTGAGCCGCGCTGATAGATTGGGAAAGACACTCGCACAGAAGATGGCAAAAGCTGGGTGCGTACAGATCTTCTTTGGAATCGAATCGGGCAACGAACGCATGCTCGGGATCATGAACAAGCGCATCATCCTTGAAGATGTGAGAGAAGCTGTGACTTCTGCAAACTATGCAGGCATATCCACAGGTGGCTTCCTGATACTCGGATACCCCGGTGAGTCAGACACTTCACTTCTTGACTCATTGAGGTTCTCTTCGAGTCTTCCCCTGGACTATCTTTCCTACTCCTTTCCCTACCCGATTGTCGGCACGGGCCTCTACACCAAGGTAAGAGAACGTATCAACAAACCAGAGTGGAGGAAACAGAGGGGAAAGGCAAGTCGACACCAACTTCTCTTCGCAGGCGACTTCTCCGAAACAAAGCTACGGTTTGCCAAACACAAGGGATTGATCCAGCACTTCCTACGGCGCAGAGGCCCGACGGGTGCTGCTGCTGCGAGTGTCTTCGAGAGAATCACAGACAGGATAATCCCATTCTTGAGATGACTAGCATCAACTGAAAACTACATAACTCCTTATTGCATCGCAGGGAGTGGTGAATAGTCTGGCCAACCTGAAACCCAAAACAAAGATGATTTGGCTCATCAAGAAAGAGCTGAAATCATTGTTCCGCTCACGCTGGCTCGTCTTCGGACTAGTGGTCAGTCCACTCTTTGCGTGGTTGTTCGAGGGTGCTTTCCTTTCGTTTGTTGTGGCCCAGACTACTTCTGAACCTGAAACTGTGTTCATTACGCTTGAGGACGAGGGTGTCTGGGGAAGCACGCTGTACAGTGCCATTGAGAGTAATGTTGACACACTCTTGATTGAGCAACTACTGAACATCACGAGAGAAAATGGCGACAATATGGTAGCGAACAGGACATTGTCTGTATGGGTTCTGATTCCGGACAACTTCACACAACAACTGGATACAGCCAACAGGAGCACGTTGGTGATTTGGGTAAACACTGGTAACTTTAGGGCCACTGCAGCTGCCCAGAGGATTGACGTCTTTGCAAAGGAGATCATCAACAAGATAGTGGTCATCAGGGACCTTCAGGTAGATTGGTTCACGATTACACCCGAGGCCACCTATGGTCATTCTCTTGCCATCTTTCTTGTAATGATCGTATCTGTCATGGCGCCATCACCCTACATTGGCCAATCATTTGCAGGGGAGAGAGAGAAACACACGCTGGAGGCACTTCTTGTTGTCCCAATGAGTAGAGTTAGCATCCTCATTGCCAAGCTAATTGCCGGGCTAGCACTCACAATGTTCTACTCAGTTTTCACCGTGGTTGGTATCCTTCTCTACAATTCGTCAATCGTGTTTCGGGCCGCGGCCCTGCCTCCGGAGGCTATGGATTTCTACATCAATCTCTATACCGTGAATCCTACTGCGATTCCCCTCATCTTCTTCTGTCAGATACTCATTCTTCTATGCGCCATTAGCATTGGAATTGTAGTTTCAAGTCTGGCGAAGGACCAGGCTACCGCGGAATCAATCAACAACCTGATTCTTCTGATTCCTACCATGGTCATAGGAATCCTCGGCTTCACAGGAAGTATCCTGCAATATGGAGGGCCGTTCGGCCTATTTGTCCTTGCAATACCGTTCAGCCATGCAATCCTCTTCCTGAACGGCGTTCTATCAGGGGTTGCTACTCCCTTGAGTCTACTTGGAAATGTGGCCTACATGGTAGGATTTGCGGTAGTGTTCCTTATCATCGGTGCAAAGCTGTTTGATAGGGAGGCAATCATAGCATAGCATGAAACTCAGAATTCTATTCAACAGGCCATTTTGGCCTTATTTCTATGTCAGCACGTTCTAGAAGTGCTTGACTGTGCTCCACTGCCTTCTGCATCACTGTTTCTTCGTCGAGAGTCAACAGATTCTTGTTCATCATCAGAACTCTTCCGTTGACTATGACCGTGTCGACTGCATGGCCACTTCCGGAGTACACTAGGTTCGACACAGGGTTGGAGTTGGGTGTCAAGCCAAGATGTTTCATATCAACAAGGATGATGTCGGCTAGCTTCCCCGACTCAAGAGAACCAACTTCTTCAGCTATTCCCATGGCTTTGGCACCGCCTAGTGTTGCCATCTCAATTGCCTCTTCTGCCGGAACAACAAGTGGGTCGTCCACTCTTGCCTTGTGGATGAGCGCCGCCATTCGCATCTCCCTAATCATGTCATAGGTGTTGTTGCTGGGCCCCCCATCGCAGCCTAGAGACACCGGAACTCCCATCTCTATCATCTCCGGGACACGAGCAAAGCCTGAGGCGAGCTTCATGTTGCTCGAAGGGCAGTGTGAGACGTTGGACTGTGTCACAGCCAAACGGTTCAGATCAGCATCATCGAAATGAATCCCATGTGCAAACACGATGTCCGGACCAAGCAAGCCCATGTCCTGTGTAAACTCAGTCAGGGTCATCCCGAAGTTGTCCTTCACATATCGTAGGTCATCTACAACTTCACCAAGGTGCATTGTCATTCGCGTGTCTTTCTCTCTACTCAGGCGCACTACTTCTCGGAACAGATCAGGAGTCACTGCTCCAAGCGACCTTAACCCGTACCACACCTGCAGACGCCCTTCTGCCTTGCTATGCCACTTGGCATGCATTCTGTCAGTTTCATCCAGACATGCGGCACGATTCTCGATCATCCCCGGATACATTATGTCATCGCTATCAGCATAGCCAGTCGAGTCCATCACTATCTTAGACAGGGCAGCTCGCAGCCCTGCCTTCTCAACTGCTTCCGCAATACCATTGAATCCGTAGCGGGTATGAATCATGCATTCTACGAACGATGTGGTTCCGGTCCTTATCATCTCAGCCATGCAGAGCTCTGCGGAAACCTTGCCATCAGCCTCAGTGAAGTTGCCCTGAAGCACCCAGACGTATCTCTTCAACCAATCAACCAGAGACACATCGTCCGCACATCCTCGTATGAGTGCCTGAGCAAGATGAACATGCGTATCAATCAGACCGGGCATCACAATCATGTTGTTTGCATCCAGTACTATCTCCGCCTTCTCATCCGAGAGCTCACTGGTCCTTCCGATACTTGCTATCCTCCCTTCTTGCACGAAGACCGCACCATCAGCTATGATACGACGCTTCTTGTCTAATGTGAGGACGTAGCCATTCTTGATGAGAATTGACTTTGCGGGCTGCAAGACACCACCCCAATGCTCTCCAGACCTTACCTTGGTCATAATGGTTGTGGTTCTGAGAACGCGACTACTGGGACTTGGACTTGTCAGCGAGCCTGAGTTCAATGGTCACTTCAAGGCCTTCCCGAGTACGACCCTTCACTCTATCAGTGAGCCTCAGCTCTGCTCCATACTTGTCAACAAGACGCCTGACAAGATGCAGGCCAACACCACCGTAACGCCTTTCCACGTCTAGGATGGCCTTCCGCTTTGAGGCACTGAGCCCAGGACCATCATCGGCAATGCTGAGGCTGAACGTTTCCTTCCTCTTCCTACCGGTAATCCAGAGGTGTCGTTTGTCGCTCTCGTTGTGCTTGACCGCATTCTCTAGCAGGTTCCACAGTAGTTGGGACAACGCACTGTCGGCCAGAACCATGACCCGACTTGGAATGCCGCTGATCTTGGTAGTCACCTCGTACTGTCTTGAGAGAAGGTCAATCTCCTTCTTTAGGACAGGTGTGAGGTTGACAGGGCCAACGCGCTCCCTCTTGGATGCTTCTGCCTTTCTCACCTTGGTGATAAGGTCTAGGCATCTATCCGCGCCATCAAGGATATACCGTTTGGCCCTCAACACTTCGTCCGAGCTGCAGTCGTCTTTGAGAAAACCACCGCCAGCAATTATGAGCTGCATCTGATTTCCGATGTCATGCATCAGAAGGTCCAACAGAAAGCGCACTTCATCCTCTGCAGACTTCAGGTCTGTCACTTCTGTGAAGATGGCAAAGCTTCCCGTGTATTTCCCATCCGGGTCATGCATGGGCGCCGCGGACACCATGGCGGGAATGAATTCGCCGGTTTTGTGAATGAGAGTGGCCTCATAGTGTTCAACCTCACCTCGTTTCCTCGCGGCTTTCCTTTCGCGAAACTTCTCATCTGTGAGTCCATTTATCATCTCTGTGTTAGACTTGCCGATCAGCTCACCTTTCTCATAGCCAAGCATCTCATTCAAGGCCGCATTGGTGTAGACGATTATACCGTTCTCGTCGTCCACGCCCATTCCCGCAGTCATAGTTTCCACGAGTTGACGGTAGTTTCTTTCTGAGTCCTGAAGCATCCGCTCATGCACCTTCTGCTCAGTGATATCCATGAGCTGAGCGACAGTCTTGGTCTTGCCATCGCTGCCCGTCATTGTGCTAGCATGAATGCGTACATCCCTCGGCGTGCCGTCGCTCCGACGTATCTTGAATTCGTACGTGGGAGGCACTTTCTCGCCTTGCTGTCTCCTCTTGTATCGTTCTGCCACCATGTCTAGGCTATCGGGATGAACGTACTGGCGAAAGTCACTTCCCAGAAGCTCACCCCTCCTCACTCCGACAATATCACAGAGCTTGTCGTTGACGTATTCAAAACGGTACTTGCCATCAATGATCATTATACCATTGAAGCTGGAGTACTCGACAATGTACTCGAGGAGATCTATCCGCTCTCGTATCTTCTCCTCCACTGCTACCCTCCGAGAGAGATCCACAATATAAGCAACAAAGCCGACCAACTCCTGGCCTGAGAGAATTCGGTCAGCGTATGCCTGTGTTGGAACCTTCACGTTGTCTTTTCTTACGACCCGAAGACTCAGGGAGGTAGGTTTGGCACCGTTCCGAAGCGCTTGAATGCCCCTGTGCACTGTTTCTCGCTGTTCCTTAGCAACCAGTGTTTCAATATGAACTCCCCTTCTTACGTCAGTTTCATCCAATCCTAGGAGTTCAAGGGCCTTTGCGTTGGCATATGAAAGAGAGAGTTTGAGGTCAAATTCCAAGACTGGAATGAGCATAGAATCCGCGACCTCTCTGAAACGCCTCCTTTCCTTTGCCATGTCATTCACAATTCCCGTGCCAATTGCTTCGACGAATCACGCGATAATTAATAGGTCCTAATAAGTGTTCATAACTTCAACATTTGCTGTCTTTGCTCACTTATTAAAGAATGCCTGTCTATATCATTAGACTCCAAAGCTATCAGATTATTATACCTAGTCATTGTTGAAATCAGGCGTCGATGCATAGGAAACACTCTGCGGGCAACATGATCGTTTCCGATTCTTCGTTGAATGGCACAACTTAAAGGGCCCAACAGGAGCAGAAAAGGAGTCACCTGAGAAAGAATCGAGAGTCTGACCCACATGAAGAGTATTCTCGCAATTGATGTCAATACATGCACGGGCTGCCGAAACTGCGAGCTTGCTTGTTCAGTCACCCATACTAGAACCTTCAATCCAGCTAGATCGCGAATACGCATATTGAAAGACGAGAACCAGAGTCTGATCATGCCCATGGTCTGCCTTCAATGCGAAGAGGCACTGTGTGAATCGGCATGTCCACCAGGGGCCATAGTTGAGAATGAGAAAGAAACCCTCTTTGTGAGAGAAGAGGACTGCATTGGATGTAGTAACTGCGTGACAGCTTGTGTCTATGGCGGTATTGAGATTGACCCAATGACCTTGAAGGCAATCAAATGCGACCTCTGTGGTGGAGATCCTGCGTGTGTGAAGGCTTGTGATTATGGAGCCATCAAGTTCGTCAAAGATGACCCACAAGGGCTTCGGCAAAGAAACCAAGGCTTGAAGCTGCTAGCTTCGATCTACGGTCAAGAAGGGCAGGAGGCGGAGCCATGAGTTTTCCATACAAGGGATATGCAGGACACTATGCCGAAATCGACCTCACGAAGGGAAAGATCTACAGACGCGAGATGGAGAAGGACTGGGCACGACTATTCCTAGGAGGGACGGGAGTCGCGGCCAAGATTCTCTGGGAAACCACTGGACCAGAGACCGACCCTCTCTCTCCTGAGAACGTTCTCGTGGCTGGGACTGGCCCTCTCACTGGAGTGATGTTCTCACCGTCTGGCAGGTTCATGTTTGCTGCCAAGGGGCCTCTGACCGGTGTATGGGCTGAGGCACATTCTGGGGGCTTCTTTGGAGCAGAGATGAAGTATGCTGGTTTTGACTTCGTCATCTTCCGGGGGCGCTCCCCCAAACCGGTCTACCTATTCCTCCGTGACGGAAAGGCCGAGATAGTCGATGCCACTCGGCTCTGGGGTCTTGAAACTGATGTCACATCGAACATGATCAGAGAGGAACACAAGGACCCTTCAATTGAGACCGCTGTCATAGGCCCAGCCGGAGAGAATGGTGTTCTCTATTCGAGCATCATAGTTGACTACTACCGTGCGGCTGGCCGTGCAGGGCTAGGCACAGTCATGGGCTCCAAGAATGTAAAGGGAATCGCTGCCAGTGGCTCGCTGGGCCTTGAGGCCTATGACATGGACAGGTATCTGGAGGCGAATGAGGTTGAGATGGAGAAGCTCAACGACCCCCTCTGGACGGACTCCCTTGCTTCTCTGCGCAGGTACGGGACAACCGACCTTGTTGCTGTCATCAACGAGATTGGACGGCTTCCGACGAAGAACCATTGGACCGGATTCTACGAAGATGCTGATGACATTGGACCCGAGGTGATCGCTGACAGATACAGAATCGCGCAGGAGGCATGCCACGGGTGCGCCGTTGGCTGCAAGTACATCTATCGTGTAAGAGAGGGGAGATTCACAGGAGGTCCTTGGGGCGGATCTGAGTACGAGTCAATAATGGCATTTGGCTCCAACTGTCTCAACAATGACATCGAGTCGGTCTTTCACATGGGGACAAGGTGTGATCTTCTTGGGATGGACACTATTTCCTGCGGGAAGTCGATAGGTTTCGCCATGGAGTTGTGGGAGAAGGGAATAATAACTTCAAAGGACACTGACGGACTAGACCTCTCTTGGGGAAATGTAGACTCGATGGTCGAGCTTGTGGAGAAGATATCGAAGAGAGAGGGATTTGGTGATACTCTGTCCAAGGGAGTGCGTAAAGCGGCGGAGATAATCGGCGGAGATGCATGGATGTATGCTGTTCATGTAAAAGGGCTTGAAGCATCAGGTCAGGACCCACGGGCACATCAGTCAGTCGGCTTGACGTATGCCACAAATGCCCGCGGGGCTGATCACCTCCGGAGTCTCTCTAGTCTTGAAGAACTAGGATATCCAGATATCGTCACCAAGAGATTCGGAAAGGAGAAGACAAAGGCTATTCTCGAGATAATGTCTCCAGAACACAAGGGCGAGGTCGTGAAGGACATTGAGGATCTGTACGCGCTGGTGGACTCTGCAGTGATCTGCAAGTACGGGACTATGTGGCCTCCTGTGTTCTACTTTGATACCTTCGAGAATGTAATCGCGCCTCTGACTGGAATGCAGGAATGGTCGGATCCCAGGTTTGTCAGAAGTGCCGCAGAGAGAATAAACCATCTAAGACGCGCATACAATCACCGACTAGGTATCACACGGAAAGATGAAACACTTCCGAAACGCCTCAAGGAAGAACCTATGCCGACAGGCCCAGCCAAGGGAGGGCTTCCAGACATCGAACAAATGCTTGATGAGTACTACGACTTCCGAGGCTGCGACAGGGAAACTGGATTTCCAAAGAAGTCGAAACTTAAAGAACTCGAGCTTGACTACGTGGTTGCTGACCTAGGCAAACGAAACATGCTGGCCAAGGAGTAGTGTCAATGGCTAACCTACGTGTTGACATAGCTGGGCTGAAGTTCCGGAATCCAGTGCTTACTGCGGCAGGACCCACATCAAGGGACGGAATGACTCTGCTGAATGCAGCGGCAGGAGGGGCTGGAGGACTAGTGGCGAAAACGGTCAGCGTTAGACCCGCGGAGGTCCCAAAGCCTAACATGACAGCACTGGGCAGTGGGAGGATTGTGTCAAGGCGAGGGATTCTGAATGCCGAGCTGTGGAGTGAGCTGCCATTTGAGAGATGGTTGGAGAGTGAATACTCGATAGCACTCGGAACAGGTCTACCAGTCATTGCCAGCGTAGGCTATGCTCCGGAGGAGGTGGCGACTCTCGCTCCTAGGATTCAGGAAAAGGGTGTTCATGCTATCGAGTTCAGTACTCATTACGTCGGTGGTCATGTAGAGATTGCCAAGACCTTGAAGGAGTCGGTTGACATCCCGGTCTTTGCAAAGATCAGCCCAAAGGTCGATGTTGTGGAAGTTACAAAATCGCTTGAGAAGGTAGTAGACGGAATCGTTGCAATCAATACATACGGACCCTGCTTAAGAATAGACATTGAATCAGGGAAGCCAATGCTTGGAAGCGAGGGGGGTCAAGGATGGATGAGCGGGTCAGCTTTGAAACCCATAGCACTACGGTGCGTTGCAGACATTGCTAGGTCAACCAAGAAGCCAGTATTTGGAGTCGGCGGAGTCATGACAGGAGAGGACGCTATTGAGTTCTTCATGGCGGGTGCCTCTGCGGTCGAGGTCTGTACTGCTGCAATCCTGGAGGGCGATACTGTATATGGCCGCATTGCCTCTCAGATAGATGAGTGGCTTGAAGCCAATGGTTACGACTCGGTTGAGGATATCAGGGGCATGGCCCTGCCTCATCTTGAGAGAGGCATCGTCTTGGAGCCGCCACCCAAGTTGGACCGTGATCGATGTACACTCTGCGGTCTTTGTAAGAAGTCATGTGTCTACCACGCCATCACGATTGACAAGGCCGTAGGCCTCATTGCATTCGATGAGAGTGCCTGTGAGGCATGTGGCATGTGCATCTCCGTATGTCCACACAATGCACTTAGCGTAGAGTAGTATCAGGGCATCAAGCAGCTAGTGAGAGCCTGTACAATCTTAAGACTCGTAAGACATTCACCTGCTGTCAATGCCTGGCATCATGCCATGGTCAGAAGACAGAAACTGAATTAGACGTGCCGCCACAGTCTTCCACTATGGCGTACAGGAAACACTTCAATACAAACCCTCTTGTCATCAAGTCAAGTGGCTAGGTGGTGGATATTCGAAAGCTGAGCATTTCTAAGGTTTATGGTGTTTGAATGAACCATTTTGAATGATTATGAAGCCTTTTTTCTGATTAGAAGGTTTATCCACTTCGTTGGCCGGACCAGTTCAGAAATCTGTTAAATGGTCATTATATATACGAACACGAAGCGACTCTTGGTGATATGACTGCCATCACATCAAGTACGCGAAATAGAAACAAACAGAATCATCCAGCTACCCCCAAACACCGTTCCACCTCAGATTGAGGATCTGATTCTCCTTGCCTTCGGAAAAGGTGTCATAGAGTTTGAAGCTACTCTCTATGAGAAGTTCCACCGTCTCTCTCAGGACATCATTGTTACGACGAAGGATTTCCGGTGGCACTTGGAGAACATGGAAGAGAGAGGACTCCTCGTTTCATGTGAGTTTAATGGAGAATCCTGCTGGAGTCGGCTCACAGAATCTTAAGGGATGCTTACTGAATAGGGTTTATTGCGAAATGTAATGTCACCATGGCAGGATATGGTTTCGTGTGACTCCACGGTCCCTGCCATCAGTTTCACTTGGATTGTTACACTCCCATTCCCCTGAGCCCTGACACTTTTCAACCGTCGGTTCTCCTCATCGAGCTCACATAGGGCATAACTCGCACCACCCTCAAAAGGTGCGTTCATCAGCGGGAGATTCGGTACAGGCTTGCATGAGCAATCATCATTGGTTTCTTTGAGTACCTGATCTCATTTGCCCCAGAGTGGAACCGTGTCACTTGCCAGTGTATGGGTCTGAAGAGCATCATCAAGCTCAGCGAACAGAACCGGACCGCGATGTCCACCGAACCCGTTTGCTTGCACATTCATGACTGAGTTTCCAACTTCCAGACAGGCTTGGTGTTTGCGTCCAACTCACGATGATAGGTTTGCCTTAGAGATAGAGTATCTCATCGAGACCTGCGGTAAGAAGTGTAGCCTTTCGTTTGGTCACGACATAGTCGTTCTCGATCCTCACTCCGCCAAGCGCCTTGAGATACACACCCGGTTCAATCGCCATGACATTTCCTGCCTTGAAATGGTCCTCTCGTTTATACATGCTCGGGAACTCATGGACCGAGAGACCGATGCCATGACCAAGTCCATGAGTCATTCCTTCTGTAGCTGCAGGGTTCAGGCGTCGGGAGTCATAGCCGTTCTTCTTCAGCGTTTCTGCACATACCAGATTGACTTCGTCTATGTTCACTCCATCGGTGAGTGCGTCAATGGAAACGTCTGCTGCAGCCTGAACAGACTCTAAGACATGCCGAACCTCTTCGGTCGGAGAGCCTCTGACGAATGTACGCGTCACATCTGCCACATAACGGTCCATGGTCAGTCTTGGGAAGACGTCGAGGATGATAGGAACATATGCTTTAAGCTCGTCCCCAGGAACTCCCAGATAGTGCCAGTCGAAGGCCTTCTTGCCCACGGCGAGAATAGTATCTTCTGCAGACTGGGCGTCATTATCCAGAAGGTAGTGCTCCAGTGCAAGCTTGACATCCCTAACAGTCATCGGTTTGCCTTTATACATGAGTGTCTTGTTTGGCCCAATCTCAGAGTCCTTCACCATCTCCATGACTCTAGACATTGCCCCTATGGTGGCATCTCCGGCCTTCTTGATCGCCTTCACCTCTCTCTCCGACTTGGTTGCCCTTGCCTCCATCATGAGGTCATCTACAACTTTGACCTCGTAGCCGAGCTTCTGGACGATTGCTAACACCTTGGCAGTCGTATTCTCAGGGATACCTATGGTCTTGCCCGAGAAGATACTACTCAGAATTTCTTGAAACACAACATCAAGATGCTCGGGGATTCGCTTATTCTCCTTCATGAGCTTGACAAAGACACTCGTTAGGTCATGGGTGGTCTTGATGCGGCTCTCCTTCTCAACGCGTTCAAGTGTGTTGAAGGCAGCCGCAACGATCGGCTTGTCGTCCTTGTTTTGGATGAATATTATCTCATCAGGGGATCTGAATTCAGTAAGCCAGAACACATCGGGTGTTTCAAAGGCACTCCCCACTGTAAAGAGTGCATCAATTCCATACTTGTCCATGAGCGTGTCCAGGTCGCCAAGCATTTGCAACACCGTCTTGACGCAAAGACCAGCCGATGAAAAAGGCTTCCTTTCAAGCCTGTGCGTATGGTTTCATTCTACGCTCAATTTGCTCTCGAGTGGGCATTTCATATGGCCCAGCCGTTTCCACATTGAACGACGAACAGGTTGCACCAAACAGACCGGCGCGCTTCACATCGCCAGTCCGCATGTATTCAAGCAGGAATCCAATGGCATAGGTGTCTCCACACCCTGTAGAGTCGACCTGAGCATTGGCCAGAACCAGTGGAATATCCACCTGTATGTTGCGCGTATATATCGTGGAACCTTTCTGGTGACGCGTCACGAGAATCATCCTCGGACCCAAGCTCAGCAACTCTGTAGCTGCAGAAAGCTCAGACTTGGCATCTACGGCCGTGGCCAGCTCACTCTCATTCAATTTCACCACGTCAACAAGCCTCACAACATCATCGCGTCCTTCCCATTCTTTCTGAACAATCATCTTCCCTTTGGTTGCTCTTAGATATCCTTGAGCATCCAATGAGATCAGACCTCCACTCGACCTTGCGGCTTCAATCATGGAAGCTGGTATTTCGTCAGATGTCAGGGGGCAGAAGTGGTAGATGCTAGCTCCAAGATGCTTTGGCCGCATATCATCCAATTGCAGAGGTGGTGCTATGGCTTCCACTCTCTGGGTCCGGACACCACTCTCATCGTATTCGTTGATGAAACGTGTGGATTTGGAACCCCTCTCCACAAGACCATCGAGATCCAGGCCTGAGTCCCGTAGAACCTGCGTGTACTCCTCCTCAAAGTCGGCACCAACACAACTCACGATGCCGGCGCCAAACGCCTCAAGGGCCATTGCAAGCATTGCATAAGCGGTTCCCCCACCAATGGTTTCCCTTGTTGATTCCGGCGTAATGACCAAATCTCTGCTTAGATGACCAACTACGACGAGCTCCATTGGGTTTTACCTCCTCATTCGCACCAGGCGAAGTAAATGAACATCCACTCCTCTGCAATGCAGCCTATATTTCCTCTGCATCTGGGAACTTACCCCAAGACGCAGAATCAAGGACACCTGTAAGCCACATACCAATAGTAGTTTCCAAAGAAGGTGTCGATTGGCGCGGCTCCTTTGGAAGAGGCTCCAATCAACGCAGTTAGCTCATTCAGGCTGTAGTAGTTCTTGAGGACTTTGTGTTCAGTACCATCACTGAACCGTCTTCGCTTGTATGTGTTATCACCACCTTCTTGTTTCAGAAGGCATCCACCAAGTCCGGATACGTATACATTGTCAGCAAGGAACACAGTCGAATTGCGACCCAAGACACGATGAAGACCCTCTAGGAATTCTGCTACTCTTTCTCTCGGAACATGAGAGAACCAGAAGGTTGCAACAGCCGCATCAAAGACACCTGGCCGAAAGGAGAGAGAATGCGCATCCAGCAGTGAGAATTGCACGGGACAGTTGTAGTCTTTCCATCTGGCAAGGTCAATCATCTCCCATGAGATGTCAACACCAACGACTGAGTCCGTTACTGCTGAGTAGGCTTCGATTCAGTACCCTGTACCGCAGGCAACATCCAGTACTCGCTTCCCACGCATGATATTCATCAGCGCCTCCATAAGCACTTCCTGCTCAGTTCGGAGTCCTGGAAGGTCACGTTCATAGATGGCTTCGTATTCATCAGCCACACTGCTGTAGTACTCTTTCATATCGTCGTTGGACGACTGTTCACAACGGTTAATATGCCTTGGTTACACGTTCCTAGACTGAGTTGACGTTTTTGGCAACGGTCACAGTGAAGTTCTTTGCAACAGTTCGGGAGGCAGTTGGCCTAAGAAGCACCGAGATGGAGGCTGAGTCAATAAGAGGCCTCCTAGAGAAACTAAAGCAGAACTATGGCAGACGCTTTATCGAAACAGTGATTGATGAGGAAACGGGAGATCTGAAGCGCTTCTACCAGTGCATGGTGAATGGCAAGCGAATAGAGCTACTTGAAGGATATGAAACGAAACTGAAAGATGGCGACTCCGTAGCACTGTTCCCGCCGGTAGGGGGAGGCTAGGCTACATTTCCCATGGTCTGAGGAGTGTTTCGACCGTGGTCGACCTAGTAGTGAAGAATGCTCGGCTCCTTTTGGAGTCTGGACTAGTAAGAGGGGGAGTCGGAGTCGAGAACGGACGCTTCTGTGTGATTGCCACCGACGAACATCTCCCTGAGGCGGAGAGTCAGATAGACGCCGAAGGTCGGATTCTGATGCCAGGTCTCATCGATGGACATGCCCACATTCACGACCCCACTATGTTGGACCACGAAGACTTCACAACAGGATCACGTGCTGCTGCCGCAGGAGGTGTCACAACAGTGGTAGACATGCCCCTGAGCAGTCAGGTGGACACTCCGAAGGCAGTTGAAGAGAAGATTAGAGATGGGGAGGACATGTCGGTTATTGACTTCTCCTTCTACGCTGGAATGCTGAGCTCCGACAACATCACCATGATCCCATCGATGGTTGAAAAGGGCGTTGCAGGCTTCAAGGCATTCACATGTGAGCCCTATGCTGTAAGTGATGGTGTGATAGTGCAAGCACTGAGCTCTGTTTCGGAGTACGGTGGGCATGTGACAGTACACTCAGAGAATCAAGGAGTTCTCGATGAGTCCAAGGGAGAGTTCGAGGGAGAATGGGAAGCGCCTGTTAGCCACGCTCTCTCAAGGCCGAACATTGCTGAGCAACTTGCGGTGCGACAGATGGTTGGGATTGCAGAGCAGACCGGAGGTCACCTGCATGTAGCGCATGTCACGACGAGAGAGGGCGTTGTGCAGCTGGAACGAGGAAAGCAGAGGGGGATAACAGTGACTACGGAAGTTTGCCCGCACCATCTTGTCTTCGATGGAGATGATATGAACAGGCTCGGACCGAAGAGCAAGACGAACCCTCCACTGAGATTCAAGGCGGACAGATCTGCACTCTGGTCCGCGCTACTTCGAGGCACGATAGATTTGACCGTCAGTGATCATGCTCCATGCCCAATTGAGAAAAAGGATGCAGGTTCCTCCGACATTAGAGATGCATGGTCAGGAGTTGACGGAGTACAGATGATCATCAGAGTACTACTGTCAGAAGGGATTAACAAGGGGCGGATCTCTTATCAGCGACTCCTGAAGGTGACTTCGCAAAACCCTGCAAAGGTATTCGGCCTATATCCAAAGAAAGGCGTGATACAGGTTGGAGCCGATGCAGACTTTGTGATTGTAGACCCTACAAAGGAGGAGAATATCACCGCGGATATGATGTTCTCCAAATGTGGTTGGACGCTCTACGAAGGAATGAAGATGAAAGGCTCACCCCTGATGACCTTCGTACGTGGTGTTCAAGTGTTCGGGGACGAGAGAATGATGATCAAACCAGGACATGGCAGATTCCAAGCAATGGGCGGCATGAAACCATTTGAGGACTGAAAGTTGACTGAATTGAACTATGTGTTCGGAGATCCGCAGGTCTGCACTGGTTGCATGATCTGTGTGAACGTGTGCAGCATGCACTACTTCAAAGTGATAGGCCCTCAATGGTCCCGCGCTAGAGTGCTAAGGATAGAACCAGGCTTAGACTTTCCACTGTTCTGTAGGAACTGCGAGGATGCACCGTGCATGGACGCATGCCCGGAAGAGGCACTGAGCAGAACATCGAAGGGAGTTGTGATTGTCAATAATAGAAAGTGTCAGGGGCACGGTGCTTGCATCGAGGCGTGTCCCTATTACGCAATCAGGCTGAATCCGGATACTCAGAAGGCCATCAAGTGCATTCAATGCGAAAGATGTGTTGAGCGTTGTCCAGTCAATGCAATCTGGATGACAACGGATGCTGAACTCGACGAGAAGGATTCAGATGGAAGAATTGCAGCACTGTATCAAGAACACGAAACTGAACTCTATGAAAAGGGGGACTTTCTTTGATTAAGGGAATCGGTGGAGAAATCATCTGGGTAGACCTGAGCAAAGGCAAGATAGAGAAACGCCCCGTTGAGGAGGAGATGGTCAGGCAATACCTCCTCGGTGCCGGATATCTCTCAAGAGTCATCTACGAAAAGGTTCCTGTGGGCACCGATCCTCTATCCCCTCAGAATTTGTTAGGCATCGCTACTGGACTGCTCACAGGATCGATGTTCCCTCAGGCATCGCGACATGTTGTGGCCGCCCTTTCTCCATTAACGGACGTCTGGGGAGAGTCGCACGCGGCTGGATTCTGGGGACCAGAGCTCAAACTAGCCGGATACGACGCAATCATGTTCATAGGCGCTTCATCCCAACCAGTCTACCTCAACATCGTGAACGACAAGGTCGAGCTTCTCGATGCATCGGAGATTTGGGGGACCTCGGTCTTTCACACTGACGACTGGATTCGTGAGAAACATGGCAAGCTATGTCGAGTGCTCTCTATCGGACAGGCAGGAGAGAATCTTGTTCGTTTCGCAGCAGTGATGAATGACCGGGACAGAGCATCGGCAAGGTCGGGTCTGGGTGCAGTCATGGGCTCAAAGAAGCTGAAGGCAATCTCTGTTCGGGGGACTGGAAAGCTTGAGGTGGCTGACCCAAAGAACTACCTGAAGCAGATGGACATATTCTATGAACGCATGTTGGCTAACCCGTTCACCAAAGAGAGAGCCAAGTACGGTACCACGAATCTTGTCGAGCTCATGGACCACATAGGTAGACTTCCCAGCTACAACATGCGACAGGGCGTCTTTGAGGGTTACGAGAAGATTAGCGGAGAAACGATTACACGAGAGTATCTAGTGAAACCAAGATCGGACTGGAGTTGCCTCCAGAGATGTGGCAGGTACACGCGAGTTAGAGATGGGCCATACAAGTACATAGGCGGGTCTCCAGAGTTCGAGTCCCAGTCATCCTTGGGCTCCCGATGCGGGAACGATAACATAGAGTCGGTCCTCTACTCCCATCATCTCTCGAACATGTATGGCATGGACACAATATCATTAGGAGGGACCATATCTTGGGCGATGGAGGCTTGGGATGAGGGCCTCCTCACAACCGAGGACACCGGGGGAATCGACCTTACATGGGGAAATCATGAGACTGTTGTCAAGCTAACAGAGATGATAGCCTTTCGAGAAGGATTTGGTGACATCCTTGCGGAGGGCAGTGCCAGAGCTGCCGAGAAGATAGGACGGGGCACAGACAGGTTCGTGATGACCGTCAAGAAGCAGGAGATGGCCGGACAGGAACCAAGGGCACAGAAGTCAATGGGACTGGCCGCCGTCACTGCCGCGAGAGGGGCAGACCATCTCTACTCATTCCCTGTCTTAGACGAGGCAGGTTTCGACGATGAGATCAAGCATAGGTTTGGCGAGCAATATCTCCCCGAGATGGCCGACCGCTTGAACCCGAAGTACAAAGGCATAATGGTGAAGGAATGCGAGGACTTCATGGTGGTCGTGGAGAGCGTCGGCCTGTGTAAGTATGGAACACAGATACCGCCAGAGTTCTACTACGATGACGTGGCCATGGCTCTAAAGATTCACAACGGCCTAGAATTCACACGGGACGAGCTTCAGACGATAGGTGAGCGAATTGTGAATGTCAATCGCCTCTTCAACATTGCTCGTGGAGTGACTCGACAGGATGACCAGCTGCCAGATCGCCTCACCAAGGAGAAAGCTCCAAAGGGACCTCCCAAAGGACAGGTCGTTGAGCTCGATCAGATGCTTGATGAATACTACCAGGAGAGAGGATGGGACCTGAAGACCGGGCTGCCTCTGAAGCAAACACTTGAGAGACTTGGCCTAGGAAAGGATGCTGAGGGAATTACCTAGAGAGAACAAGGATGTGATTTGTACGACTGAAGATAGGACGAACAGGTTCCAAGTCAAGATGGACATCACTGTGGAGGACCACATTCGAGCCAAGAGCGCAAAACTTGTTTCCCTAGTAAGGGAGCTGGAGGTGGAATCTGGCAAAGACGAGGCACATGAGATTGTATCGAACTGGGCGGAGAAGAACGCCATCCAAGATGTCAAATCAGTAGTTGACTCGCTGGAGAAACCCTTAGAGTCCTTCGAAGACGTCAAGGTCCTACTCCGTCATTGGGTTGAAGCTCTCAACAAAGACAATATTGAAACTGTGGAGATCACTGAAGAGACCTCAACCAAGTCGGTCTGTATCGTCACTGAGTGTGTCTACGGAAAAGTGTACAACGACCTTGACGCTCCAGACATCGGGTATCTCTTGCATTGTAAACACGACTTTGCGGCAGCGCCTGCAATTCACCCTAACGTGCGCGTAAGAAGAACGAAGACCGTGATGGAGAACCACGATTGCTGTGACTTTGAGTACTACTGGGTTGCCGAGGCGAATGAGTAGAAGAGCAGAAGAAGGGCCATCATGATTCAGTTGCTGCACATACATTTGTCACAGTGTCTTTGACACCGTCAACCTTTCTCAGAGTGTCCACAACGAATGAGCTCAAGGACTCAGGAGTCTTGAAGACACCCTTGATGAGCAGATCGTAGGCCCCATAGATCAGGTGTGCCTCCTCAACCTCATCCAGCTCTCTGACTCCCTTGAGTACATCACGGGCCTTTGCCGATTCCAATTTGGCCATTATGAATGCGGTAATCACGGTTTTTGTCCACCCAAACTATCGGATTGCAGTATCCTCTTTCTTGACAAACATAAAACTGTTCCCTCCTATACCTACCACTCGACAAGACAGAAGGCTCCGGTATGCTCAACGACTTCCGAAGTGGTGACACAGTTGAATTCAATCGGTTCAGACACATGAACGAAGAATCATTCCACGATTTCCAGATTTGGACTCTTCTCAATGATTCTTAGCATCTTCCGAATGAAGCTTGCCTGAAGATGCTTCTCTGCATAGTTCTGGTGGATGAGCCTCAACCGTATTGTTTCACCTTGTTCGAAGGCCCCAGACCCACCCCTCAGTATGTCTACGAGAGCGTCGAGGTTTTTTCCAAAGTACTTGAAGTCTGGACAAAGGACTCTCTGTACCTCGTCCCAGAACTTGTCCACTGATCTCATATTGTGGCCGTCAATTGTGAAATCCTTGATGGGTAATGGCAAAGCCTCCCAAGTTACTCCAAGAAGAGTGAAGCTCGACCAGGGAGTGCAAAGCGAGCCTTGTTCTGAGGATCGTATTCAACTCTTGTAGAGTCATGGACCTCTACCTTTAGCCCAACTTCCGATGCTAAGTATTGAGCAGAGTCCTCTAGAGCAGTCAGCTCATCCTTGGCGCTTTTCGAATGGTCCCACAGCCC
This sequence comes from Candidatus Thorarchaeota archaeon, assembly GCA_046758445.1. GTDB lineage: Archaea > Asgardarchaeota > Thorarchaeia > Thorarchaeales > Thorarchaeaceae > SMTZ1-83. The sequence continues at coordinate 26,226 of JBHIAE010000001.1, forward strand.
GTTCTCCTTGGCAATTCTGTCTACGATATTCTTGACCTCCTTGCCGTGCTTTCGGAAATCAGGACTGGAAATCAGGTGCTTCATGATGTTTCCGACAATAAGAGGCAAGTCTGCCTCTCTGATGCTGTTCATTGCGTCAAACATCCATTGAGGTGCCACATAGATGTGAACCTTTTCGACCTTCTTGCCTTTCAGAAGCTTCTTGATCTCTCTTACGTCGCGAACTGTAGAACTCACGACTTCAAATGCTTGTTCTGCTGAAGTGTCAATCAGCTTGTTGTCAACTTTGGGCCAGTCCGCAAATGAAACGAATCCTTCACGTTTCATCCTAGACCAATGCTCCTCACAGAGATGAGGAATCATTGGTGCCGCGATACGCACCCAGATGTCACAGACATAGGCCATTGTGCCTTCTCTTTCATCCTTCGGTACCTCGGGTCGTTTCAGGTAGTGGTTGACCGAACGAATGATCTCAGAGGTCACTGCTATTGCGTAGTCTCGTGGTCTGAAGTTATCCATATATTCCGTACATGCCTTCAAGATTGTGTTAACCTTGGAGAGCAGCCACCTAGTGGCAAACTTCGGCTTTTGCCTCTTGGTGTAGACTTTCGGTGTCTTCGATCCATACTTGGTCATGACATCGGAGAATTGCTTCAATCTGTTACTGACCGAAGGCACATCACTCTCACGGAAGTCCAACAGACTCCCAGGCTCTGCGGCGGATATGGCGTATGTTCGATAGACGTCAGCCCCATACTTCTTAGGTATCTCACCAAGCGGAATTACGTTGCCTTTGCTCTTTGACATCTTACCTCCTTCTAGAATAATGTGCTCATTCAGGCTGATGTTTTGTATCCAGTGCTTCTTTGGGAATATGGCAGCATGGTGGAAAATCGCGAAACTCAAGTGGTTCGAAATATGTGACGGTGCAGTGTGCCTCTGGTCATTCGGATACCAGTATAGGAACTCCTCACGCATAGAATTCAGTAGTTCGCCTGGAACTCCGCTCTCCTCGGCAACCTTGTCGATTTTGCCCTTCCCTAGAAACACGTATTCGAAGAAGTTGAGAGTCAGCTGCTCAGCCTTAAGCTTGTTCTGAGTGATCTTGTGGGCAATCGTGTAGAAGGCCATGTAGATTGTTGAGTCCGAGAGGGCTTCGATGATCCACTCATGGTCAAAGGGCAATGGAGTTCCGATTCCTCTCTTCCGAGCACATGGCCTCTGTGCTAACCAGTCAAACGCGGATTCAAACATGATGCGGAAGTTCTCGGGGACAATGCCCATTGAGTTCAATGCGTCCCAGGCTTTGTCCTTCCATCCAGGGCTCTCGTAGTCTAAGAACCACTGTCCGGCCAATACTGCGACTTGTACATCCGTGCCACACTTGCACACAACGGGCCGCTCATCAGGTTCATAGAACATGTCACCAAGATTCTGCGATTTTAGCCAAGAAACGACATCATCCTTCACACCACTAACTGGGCGGCCCGAGAATTGGCCGCAGTTGTCCATCATGACTCCTTCATAGAACTCGGCCTTGTAGACCTCTTGTGTGGCCACTTCTAGTTCTGGCACGTCCCTCTGTGAAGCTACTCCTAGCTTCTCAACGATGTCCTTGGTAAGGAACTCGCTTCCTCCCTGAATCTCAATCATCATGACTATCTCAATCGCCCTAACTTCCTTAGCAGAGATGCCGTAGGTCTTGAGATCCGTAGGATTTTCCCAAAGGTTTCTAAGAGCGATGTAGTCGTAGGGTGCATGACCAGGGACCGAGTATACTACTCCTGTGGCGTTCTCTACGTCCACGAATTCGGCGGGAAGGATTGGGATTTCACGGCCGTCGTGAACGGTCTTGCACTTCTTGCCAATAATCTTCGACCCAGGGAATGTCTCTACTACCTCAATCTCCTTAGCCTGCAGTTTCAGTTTCTCTGCAGCTACGGAGGAAACAATCCACTTCTCTCCATTCACTTTCGCCTGAACGTACTCAGCCGCGGGATGAATCCACACATTGGTTATACCGAATGTGGTTTCCGGCCTTAACGTTGCCGCTACTAGGTATCCATCTTCAAAAGGATATTTGATCGCGACGAACTCCTTGACCTTCGCTGATATGCCCTCCAACAAGTCATCCTCCCCTACAGGATTCCCACAATTAGGACAGTAGAGGAGCGGATGCGAACCCTTTCTGATGTAGCCCAATTCCATGAGCTTCTGATACTGCCAAGTGATGAACTGGTTGTAAATGTCATCCCCTGTTGTGAATTTGCGTCGCCAATCAATGCTATAACCCAGTGCCTTGAAGTCCATAGAGATGACATCCGCGAAGAACCTGACTGTCGCCCATGGATCAGTGAACTTCTTGACCTGAGCCTCAACCTCCTCCTCAGTGTCTAGGTAGACTCGTAAGTCTCGCTTGTACTGTTCAATTGCAACAGGGTCTCCATTCTTGACTCGATCTACCATTCCGAGAATCGGTGTTCCAGTTATGTGGGATGCCATCGGAAATAACACATTGTATCCATGCATTCTCTTGTATCTGGCTATCAAATCTCCAAGTGAGTAGGTTCGACCGTGTCCGATATGCAATGCACCATTTGGATACGGGTAGGGCACTGTTAGAAAGAACTTCTTGCGTATTGGATCAGGGTCTACCTCGAAGACACGTTCCTTCTCCCAGCGTTTCTGCCATTTCTTCTCGATCTCCACAAATTCACTCATCTATGATTGCCTCAATTGATTCTAGATGGTCCGAGGAGCCGAAGCCAGTGTCCTCTATAAAGGACACGCAAAAACAGCTCGTGCTAATTGACGAGAACGCAATCCATCCTGGCTCACTCAGAAAATGGAAATTGCTGACCCCTTTTTAGAGCTTTGGATAAACGGACTTGACCAATCTCAAACTGGTTGATGCTCCTCTAGCAGTTTGTTACATTTGAGTCGTGATAAGTTGCTAGAGGTACAGACAAAAGGTGCCACTGATTTCGAATTGTCATGGGAGCATACTGGGCACGTGCGCGTAGCGGCGAGTACATCGACATACACGCCGATCTCCATCCTTACGAGAGAGTTCTATCTTTCTTCGAGAGACTCGAGCAAGAGTTTGATGTTTTGAAGTACTGTAGCGGCGCAAACGCTGGTGGTAGGTGGATCTTCCAAATCTTCAGTATCGAGTTCGTCCAACAAGTGGTCGTTCACATCAATCGAGCACCAGTCAACTCCAGTGATATGCGACCTGTTCTTGAAGTTATGAGTGGTGACGGAAAACTAACGGAGTTCTTGAGACCTCACCTAGACCGAAGAATAGTTGCCACTGATGCCAGGTTGGGTGAGTATGAGATTGAGTATCCCAAGTGGGTCGAGAAGGCGGATGCCATGGAATCTGTTCGGCGATTCGATCCATCGGTGGTGCTTATCTGCTGGGAACCGTTCTTCTCGAGTGTCGGGGCAGAGATTGTTGATACTGGGACTCCTACAGTCTGGATAGGTGACCGGAGAAACTGCGCCGTCCATTCGGACATGTTTGAGAGAGATTTCATCAAGACCGAGAACCTTTATGCACTTGGTCGCAAGGACTTCTTTGCACCACGGCAGTTCCAAACAGATGTGTATCTCTTCAACTGGGAGTGACAGTGGTCAATTTGAGGACTTGTTCACTATCCACGACGGGTTGGCTCAGCTTCCTGCCACTCCATAAGAAACTCACGACGAGACCTCCCAGTGCTAGTGGGAAGAGAAAGGGAACAATCGCCACGAAAGCCACAGATATCGTGGCTGACGCGAGGCCCAAGGAGATTAGCAGAGTGGGACCGCAACAGGCAAATCCCGTCAATAGAGCAGGAGCTGCGGCCAGGATGCTCGCCGAAGGATTGATTCTGCATACCTTGCGGGCGGAGTAGGTGTAGGCCGACACAGCAATGTTGATTCCAACGAGGACCGCGATTACCAGCCCAAAGAGTATGTTCGGGATTGATAGGAACACCTGCAAGAAGCCAATGGAAAGGGAACCAATGGGTTCCCAATTGAAGGGAGCTCTCTCTCTGAAAATCAGTGCGGGCCATTGATTGGAGATCTGAATCTCGAGTGGAAGGGGAGTGGATGAAATAACGAATACTCCCGTGGCAAGGAGATAGAACAGGAGATAGGCCAACCCAACTCCTAGAGCAATGAGCTTGCTCCTCCTGATTACAAACACACGTCCTACTTCTCTGAGGTATTGGAGAATACGATGCTTCTTCCTCTTAGGCCGCTCTTCTGCCAATATTTTCAACCTGTAATCTATTCACGTTGATGAATATAACATCTGATTAATCGGCAACGCTCTAAACAGCGACTTAGAAAGGATAGAGAGTGTTTCGCTCACTGTTGCAACCAAGCGCTTTTAACAGCATTCTCGATATTGGTTACGGTCTGTAACTAATGATAGGGCGTAGAAGTGGTGCAGTACTTGTCGTTCTGCTAGTTTCGGCCGGACTGACAATAGGCATAGTGATGCAGCTTAATCTCTCTCCAGCCACCGACCCACCTAATGAAGAACCAGTTGTTACTGTGCCTATCAAAACGGAAGGTGTCTTTTTAGTCTACGATGTGAACATAACTAGACTCAACGAGTTCATGAGCAATAGGATTTCTGGTGGACCTCCACGTGATGGGATACCTCCCATTGAGAATCCTATCTATATCACTGGTGAAGAAGGAGATGAGTTTCTATCCGGCTCAGACATTGTCTTTGGCCTTCATTTCAAGAACGTTACCATTGCATACCCACAGAGAGTCCTTGTCTGGCACGAGATTGTGAACGATAAGATAGACGGTCTTCCAGTATCTATCACATATTGTCCTCTGACTGGGTCCACTATTGCCTTCCAGGGAGTGATTGAAGGTAATGGTACAACGTTCGGTACGTCAGGGAAACTAATCAACTCGAATCTTGTGATGTACGACCGTCGAACCGAGTCCTATTGGCCTCAGATTCTGTCCCAGGCAGTCAGCCTCCCTTCGAAAGGCATTGGGTTGCAGAAGATCCAGATGTTCTTCACAAACTGGAGCAACTGGAAGAGCCTTCATCCAGATACACTCGTACTTTCTAGGGACACTGGATATTTCAGAAACTATAGTAGCGACCCATATGGGATCTACAATGACCCCAATTCATACTACCACAGCGGTCCACCGATGTTCCCTGTCATGCATGTTGATGACAGACTTGATCACAAGGAGGTTGTAGTGTCCCTCGACATAAACGGGACGCAGATTGCAATCCAGAAGTCGACTATGAGGAACAGGACAGTTTACAACTTCGAGATAGGCGATCAGAAGTATGTCGTTCTCTATGATGCCCAGTTGGATGTGGCTAGATCCTACATATCAGAGGTCGATGGGCAGCAGCTCACCTTCCACGTCCAAGATGGTAGAATCCTCGACAACGAAACTCTGACAGAGTGGAACGTGAACGGAACATCCAGTCTTGGTACTATGAAACCTGTACCCAATATGGATGTCATGTGGTTCGCATGGGTTGCGTACTTCCCCAACACCGTTCTCGTGTGCGATAGTTGCAGCTAGAAACAGGAAGGCTATCTTAGGTAAGACGTCCGAGCCGGGTCGTCTTACACCACTTCTTATTCAGTCAGACATGGTGTTGCCATCACACATGAGAAGGTCTCCAAATGGTGAAGCCTACTGTAGATGTTCTGGACTTGGACCCGAAGACTGGGACTACTCTTGGCTTCTATGCCTTCGGGCAGCAACGTCCAAATGTTCTGATAGTATCTGGCATGACTGGCCTATCAGCCACTGACGTCTATGCAAACTACTTGATTATGAAACATTTTCAGGAGCTTGGAAGAGTAGATGGCTCGGTAACACTCTTACCCGTTGCCAGCCCTTTGGCGTTCAGACTTGGTACAAGGGTTTCTCCCCTTGACTCGAAGGACTTGGACAGTGTCTTTCCCGGCGATGAGCACGGCACTGTCACTCAGAGAATCGCCTGGGAAATATGGCGTCGAGTGTCTCAAGCAGACTGTGTTGTTCATTTGAAGACCGGAGTGCAAGCGTGTGTCAGTCATGTGGTGGCACTACATCGCGATTACATCCATGTCAGGAATCTAGCGTCTCAGATATCTTTGCCTATTGTCGCCCAGAGCTTGGGTCAGAGAGGTGCACTCTCAACGGAAGCTGCGCACGAAGGAATCCCTGTGGCGACCATTGAGATGCGCGGAGAGAGAAGTTACACTGACACTCAGGCTGCTGTGGAAGTCAGAGAGGCAATTCTGAACTATCTTAGAATCAGGAATATGATCCCGGGAGATAGTATTGAGGCGTCTAGCATCTTTACCGGAAGGATGCGACAGGTTAACGCCGAAACTGAGGGTTTCTTCATACCGACTGCTCATCTTGGAGAAGAAATCAGAAGTGGGGACGTGGTTGGACACATTCAGGACAAGTCCGAAGTCACCTGCTCATATGATGGGACTGTTGTATCATGCAGCCGGATGACCTACGTGTTCGAAGGAGACTTGATTGCGCGAGTGGCAGCTCCATTGGCTGACCAGCCTCTCGAACGGGAAACCGATGTTAGTCCTTCAGAGCCCCCGAGGAGAAAGTGGTGATGAGTTGCGGTTGTGAGATGTCCGACCACTTGATGTGTACAAATGTGGGAGACCTGCGTCTGAGAGAGAAAGGATTCTTGGTCATCATAGGAAGCTGCATGAAGACTCGTCATCCAGAGATTGTAGATGACTTCAAGCAGAGAAACGGTGGCCAGATTGCCCTGTATGTCTGTTTGGAGGAAACACACGCCAACAAGGCAGGGTTCAAGATTGGATCTATGGTGAAACACTCTGGGATTAAGAAACTCACGGCCTTGACAGTTGACGGAAGTCCGCATTGCGTACAGTTGCACTTCCTTGTTGACGACGTGAAACGTCATTTCGTGCCAGACGTGGAAACACTACACTACGTTGTGGAGAAGGACCGCATTGTGGAGGTGTCTTCCGAAGAAGTGAAACTCGCAAGGCATCTTTCCAAGATCGGTGCTTGAAGGTGTCATGCTTCAGATTTCCTCAGACGTGGAAGAATGAATCCAGTCTTTTCACGATAGTCCTGATACGCCTGACCATACTGGATAACCAGTTTCCTCTCCTCTAGCAACGTACCAACCAAGACGTATGCGCTGAGAAGCAGAGCGTAGACAACAACATTCGAAAATGGGTAGACTGAAGCCATTCCAAAAAGCAGTATGATTGTCGCAAGATAGAGCGGATGTCGAATTCTTGAGTAGATGCCAGCAGTAACGAGTTCTGGCTTCCTATCTGTACGCATGTCAGCAACTGTGCTCACAGATATCACCTGAGATGCCCTTGCGGCCAAGACCAATCCGAGAGCGATCAACCCCCAGCCAAGTAGGAATAAGGCAGGTTGAACAAGCTCGGGGCTTCTAATAAAGTAGAACCAGTCCCAGAAACCCATTGATAGGAATGAACCAAGAAGAGCCAGCACGCTTGTGAACTTGTAGATTTGCGCGTATCCAGTCTTTCCCCACCGGTCAATTATCCAATCCTTCACTCTAGGAGTCGAGAGTCCACTATGCTGAAGCCCAAAGACCGCCACTCCAACTAGGATTACAAAGTACTGAATCAAGACAGGACCTCCTTATTCCTTACAGAAATCTTATAAGAGTATTAACAATAGTTAATTCAACTCTTAAAAGCTTTGAGTTGAGTAAGATGAGTAAGAACCCATTTACACCAGTAGTGTTATCAGAAGACACGATGGTCACTGTCAAAGAGGGTGACGATGAGAAGAAGGTCGATGCCAAGAGGTACTGGATTCGATACAAGGTGGGCGAATCGAGTGACATCCGGTATGTCGATGGTGGGGCTGACGACATAGCTACCGTGGAGGACAAGGCGCTCTTTCTTGTTCCATCAATCCATAGAGTGAACGGGGAGGCCTTCCACTACAACGCTGCCTCAACTGAGAGGATTGTCGGGAAGGATCGGATTGAATCAGAAACACATAACCTGAGCAGACATCCTGCTTGTGAGTCACACGAGATAATCGAAGTGACCTATGAGAGTCCCGGGGTGGAGTGCTGTGAGATGACAAAGGAGGAGGCTGACGAGCAAGAAGTTCCTCTTCAATACTTGTCAGGGTATCTCCTAGGAAAGAGCAAAGGACTCGTAAAGGTGGCACTATCAAAGACTGTCTTAGATGAGTCTGGAGTCACTACCTACGACAACATCAGAATCATCCCCGAGGCAGTAGTCAAGGAATGGAACTGTCTCGAGTGATACACACAGGAAGTGTTTCATAGTTTCTACTAAGAAAGAAAAGCGGCGGACGTCCTAGGCATCTCCCGAGTCTGGCTAACCCCACGCTGCCAGACACCTTTTCGTTGTGGGCGTCCGCCCACCTTCTGTAACGGTTCAACCAAGAACCCACCAGCTATCATATGCGTGGTAGTCAGTTGGCCTGATAGGGAGTACATCATTTCACCGATGCTTAAACTTATATGGAGATATAACAGCGCTTCGGGACACACTTCTCTTGGAGTGTAGTTTTACACCACCGTCTGGCGCCCACTATGTGTGCGGCCATATCCGAGAGAGCTGTTACAAGGTGAACATGATGGCGAAGCCAGCCCGCTCTATGAACGACCGCCAACGAGGCATAAGGGTATGCACGATATGTGGCGACAATGACTTCTTTGAGGACCTAGCCAGAGGAGAGAGCATCTGCACATCATGTGGATGTGTAATCAATGAGAAACACATTGACTCGGGGCCAGAATGGAGAGCCTTTACTTCGGAAGAGAGAAACGCGAGAGCGCGAACTGGTTCCCCGATGACCCTGACCATGGCAGACAAAGGTCTCGCCACAACAATTGGGTGGAGCGACAGGGATGCCAATGGTCGCGCCATTGCTGCAAGCTCCCGGGCCGCTATATACCGAATGCGAAAGTGGCAGATCAGGACCATTGTTCATAGCTCCCAACACAGAAACCTAAGCATTGCAATGAGTGAGATGGACAGGCTTACGTCCCAGCTTGGTGTGCCAAGCGAAACTAAGGAAACTGCAGCTCTCATCTATAGGAAGGCACTTTCTCGACGACTGGTCAGAGGACGCAGCATCGAGGGCATGGTTGCAGCAACCATTTACCTGTCTTGTAGAATTCATAAGATACCCAGACAGCTCGATGAGATTGTCACTGAAGCTCGAGTCAACAGAAAGGAACTAGGGCAGTGTGTGAGGCTCATCCTAAGGAATGTTGACGTGAAAGTTCCTATTCCGTCAGCAAACGATCTCATGCCTCGGATTTCTGCAGACCTGGGACTTGACGGTCAGACTGTTCAGACTGCCATGAAGATCATCAACGAAGCAAGGAGGGAAGGTATAACAGCCGGAAAGGACCCTGGTGGACTTGCGGCCGCTGCGCTGTATATTGCTGGTATCATCACGAATGACAGACGGACGCAGAGGGAGATTGCTGAGGCCTCAAATGTGACCGAGGTCACGGTGAGGAACAGATACAAAGACCTCGCCAACAGCCTACAGATAACAATCAAACCGTAGTAGTGGGACCTGACCCACTGGCATTCTCATAGCAGCCCTCAGATCTTCGACAGCCAACTACGCTCTAGTTTAGAGGTTGCTGTTTAGAGATAGCGTGCTATGACCTCGTGCGTTTCCTTCTTCCATTCTATACTCTTCTTGGCCAGTTCAGTAGCCACATTGCCGGGCATGGCCTCGTCACGAGGCATGGACTCAATCTTGCTCAGCCATCCGGAGGTTCCGAGCGGAAGTGACATCAGCTCTTCTCCTTCGGTTGCCTTGATCATCATTTCTCGTCCGTGTGCCAATTGGAAGTAGACCGACTCGAGCGGGGCTTTCTTCAGGATATAGAATACAAGCCGATCCCAGCAGGTCTTTGCAACAAGGGCCCGCTTCAGTTTCCCTCTGTCATCTTCAGAAAGGGATTGATACTTCTTGACAGAGTTCTCAATGGTCGATGCGATCCCAGCTAAATACTCCTCAAGGGTTGAGGAATCCTCTCCCGATGCTGTCAGCTCGACGAGCTTCTGTGCTCCCTCCACCCAGACGTTAATCGTTGCCGGTGAGTCATCAATTCTAACCGAGAAGGCGGCTTTCCCATTGAATATCTGGCTCTCAGCCTCACTGTAGTCATTCAGCAGAACGCCCGGCTTTGATGCAACTGCGTACCAGGCTAGTCTAAACACAACAGCAGACTCAGGTATCTTGAAGTTTAGAGCCTTAGTGGCCTCAGTCCTGTCACCACTTTCTTCCATCGCGTGTGGCCCTCCCTATAGCCAATCAGGACCTAGCGCGTGACCTCCTTATAGAGTTTGGTGGTGGCTCTCTCCAGACCGCCTCTTGACATTGAAGGGGCTGCACTCTCTAATAGTAGGCGAACAGCGGGCGGTTTATTGGGCGGATTGCAGAACTGACGAGCATGGTTTCAAGGTCTCTTGAGAAAATGATGCTCATCGCCATTGGGCTCACAACTGCGGTAATCGTTGGAGTCCCCATTCTCATGTATGCTATTGATACGCTAGGGACAACTTCTCAACTAGAGAGAGCAAGGCAGGTCGCTGAGAGCATCCACAATGGTACTGCCAAAGTAGATGATGGCTTTGTGAACAGTACGGTGATAGAGATCACGGTGCCCGAGGGCGTCACAGTAGTTGCCGACAATTCAACTCTGACTATCTTCTTTGAGAAAGAGAGCATGGAACCTAGATCATGGAGCGAAATCTATGATCATGAAATAATGCTCCATGGTCCAGTTGGGTCCGGGCCCTATGTTGTGAACATAGTGCTGGTTTCAAGCACCATCGAGATGTCCTTCAGCTCTGTTGTCTAGGTTGACTCACCAGTTTCATTTCAACACAAGCTTTTTAATGACGGCTCAGGTCTTCGCCGTCGATACCTCCAAGGCTGAGGTCTGAATGTAATGGACGAGGACTCTGAATGGTCTGAAGACGAGGATGCTGAGGAAGCTGATCCAGAACAGATTCCTGAGGAAGACGAATCTATCCCGGAGGAGGAGGTCGTCAAGACTCCGAGAAGGCTCAGTCTGAAGAATCCAGTCGGTTTCATCTTCAATGTTCGAATGTTGAGAAGAGTCGTCCAGATACTGTTCTTCGTGGGCATCAATGCTTACATTCTTGTCGCTTGGATGGGCGGGGAGCAGATTCTTGCATTCTGGGAGGGCTTCCGAGACCTTCTTCCGACGTTACCCATCATTGCACCGTTGGAGGCTCCATATGCTGTACTTGCTGGAACGTTCGACACGCTTCAACGCGAGTTCTCCGGAGGCATCTTCCCCTTCTTCACGCTGGGTGCAATGGTCATCATCCTGACAATACTAGGCCGATCAGCCTGTGGCTGGGTATGCCCGATCGGTACCATACAGGACTTTGCAACATTGCCCAAAAGAGCCAAGGTACGTCCTGCACATACTACCGAAAAAGAACTGAGACGAATCAAGACGTACATCTTCGTCATTGTTATGGGCTTGGCACTCTGGGTAGGTATCAGTAGGGTCTTTGGAACCGCAGAGAACCTAGTGGCAATACTCGGACCGTTTGCTTCAGCAGCATTCGACCCATTCAGTCCAGCCTACATATTGTTCTTCGAAGCCACAACACATGCCTGGCCTTATTCACTAGAAACTCTTTGGTTAGCAACCCAGTGGGGGTACTTCTTGGCGCAATTCGCGTTCGTAGTCCTGATTGTTATTGTTGGAATATGGGTACCAAGATGGTTCTGCAGGTGGCTGTGTCCAGCAGGGTGGTTATATGGAGTATTCTCGAGAGACGCTCTGATTAGTATCGGCAGGAATCCTGCCAGATGCACGCCTGACACGTGTAGTGTGTGCGAACATGTGTGCCCAATGAATATACGGATTCGTCGCTTCCCCTACCAGCACATGCATTCACCGGAGTGCATATTGTGTCTAGAATGCAAGAGCCATTGTCCCAATGGAGCGGTTGTCTTACGATTCTCATGATGACGTGACCGTGATTCTGTGACTGGCCTTCTCAAACCCCTCCTGAACACTAGCATAGAGATTCATAAGGCGGAGGCCGAACCTTGTGATCCTTGCACCACCACCCCCCTCAGTACCACCCTTGAATGTTTCTAGGAGCTTGACTCCAGTTTCTTGTTCAATCTTACGGACTACTCCCCAGGCGTATCGGTATGACATGCCAAGTGCTCTTGCTCCCTCTGTTATCGTGCCCTTCTCCCTGATACTATTCAGTATTGCGAATGCCCCAGGACCAAATACATACTTGCCGTTGTGTTCGAGCCAAAGCTTCCAGTTTGGTTTCAACTTAGAGAATGCATCATCTTCGATAGACATCAATGGACACTTCCGGAGCACACGTTGATTGAAAGGTAGGGAGCTCCTCATATGACACTTGCTAATGTCCCCAGCGAAGCCTCTCGGGCTTCGTTTCCTTCTTGTATGCCTTTTTTACCCTCTTCCAATGGTCTGAACAGAGGTAGACCTTTCTAGAACGGGAGTCCTTCACCTTCAGACCAGTCTTCGCAACACTCTCTGTGATGCGCACTGTCGCAAAAGATCTTTTCGACTCATTCTTACATCCAACGATGCTGCAGGTCTTCTTAGTGGATGACAAGTTCCTCACTTCACCTGAGAGCGTTCATGTCCTCATTTAACTATGACGGCCTGGGTCGACATTAAACATCGCCTTTTGGGGTCAAAAGGGGTCCTCTTGAGTAGTCGAACATGACCTGTTCTTCATTGGCCATCCTGAGCCGCAGAGAGAGCGTGTCATCCACTTCGCCTACCTGAACTATCGTCATGCCACACTCTTGTGCAACATTTGAAACAAATGGGAGGTTCTTGGGGTTGACAGTTACCAAGAATCCTAGTGAGATATACATCCGCAGCCAGTCTTCAAGTCCAATTCCTTCTGGAAGTGATTCATCCACTGCATCAAGATCGAGAGTACCGCCCTTTCCTGAATACTCTAGAAGCATCCCAGCTGTGCCGACGAGACCCGCAACAGAAACATCCTTCGAGGCGGTAATCAGATGTTGTTGAGCCAAGGTGTTCATTACCGAGAGTCTTCGAACCACCTTGCTGGCCGACCTTCCTGTGACAGAGTCCCAGCCTAACTTGTAACTCGACCCTCTTTCACCAACTGGGTCAAAGACTAGAATCATCAGATCACCCTTCTCTGCACCTCCGGCGGTCAGGAGATCGCTCTTCCTCACAGTCCCTGTCGCCGAACCGACAACGTAGGTGGCATGTGACTTCGGGTTCGTGTGTCCTCTCACTATTGGAACTCGGAAAGTGTGGGAGCCATCAATTAGACCCTCTAGAATCTGCTCACCAATCTTGGCGTCTGAGTACGAAAGTGCGACGGCGAAGGAAGTCGGAGTGCCGCCTGCAGCGTAGATATCCATTACATTTGCTAGGACTGCGTTGAATCCAGCCGCTCGGGGATGGTTGAGGCACAACTCCTGCACAATGGCGTCCGTAGTAAGCAATACAATCTCATCGCCGTCTGTCTGAATGGCTGCAGAGTCTTCACCAAGTCTATGTTCTTGATTGCCATTGTATGAGGTGGTTCTTAGCCTTCCGATTATGGAGGGAAGCACATACTTTCTTGATATTCCCTCAAACTCATGCAGGAGACCAACAATCCCCTCAAGACGCGTCAAATAGAATCACTCTTGGCAGACCTAGTGGGTCATGGCGCACCGAGAAAGCCAAGTGCAAATGCAGTCTGTCCCAGTATGATACCAATCCCTAGCAAAGACAGGCCAACCATGAGGTAGATTAGGGCCCTCATCACTGGACGAACTTCATCTAACACTTCTGGTCACCTAGCCGTACTGCGAGGACTTGTGTGTTGCTTATAGACGTTACGGGGCGGCTTCCACAGAGTCTTATCTCAGTCGAGTGCTCTCCTACCCCCTTGGTGCTTTGAGTATTCCTCAGGATCACCATCCCCAAGATCCTCACTAATGACATCGGCGAAGTCGGCATCGTCTAAAGAAACAACAGTGATCCTCTCAAGACCTCTACACTTGCCGGCTTCTGTCATTTTCCGTTTGGTGCAGATGCCAAACTTGCACCACGGACCGTCACACTCATCGTCAACCTCAGCGCACCAAACCATCTTCTTTGAGCCCCTACGCCGAATCTTGAATGCGCTCGGCTGTCTATTACACTTGAACATCGTACATTGAGGTGTGCAATCAGTGAGAGATTCTGACATCCGACTCACTCACAACACATTGCTTCATTTCTTCTTCTTGGCTTCAATAAGAACCTCATCAAGAATGGACCGACTGACTTCGAGAATCATGATAGACCTCTCAATCTTGGCCTTTGACCCTTCATAGTTGCGTGCTGATATGTCACCGATCTTGTGTTGAGCATCTAGGCGACTCCCTTCACGGTTCAAGGTGCGGCCTGTCTTCTTCATGCTCTTGAGCCAGTTCTCAGCCTGCTTCACGGAGTTCTTCAGTTCCTTCCGTAGAGTCTTGACCGTATCGATTATCTTTGTCTTCTGTTCCTTATAGACAGCCTGATCTAGAGACTCCTTCATCTCCTCAAGCTTCGTTCGCTTTTTTTCATACTCTTCAAGTGACTGGAGAATGCTCTCAAGACTGAGGCTTCCTCTGAATGAAGAGAGTTCCTCACGTCTGCTCTTGGTCTTGTCAAACGCGGTTCTCAGGCCCTCGGCCCTAGCCGTGAGTATGGCCTTGTCAGCGTGTCTGAGTTGCAGGGCTTGCCTTGTGGATTGGATTTGTTCGACGAGACCGTCCAGTTCCTTCCGTATAACCTGTAGTTCAGCCCTCGACATGAGAGTTGCGAACTCTCTCCGGTCCATGCCTTCAACCGTCATTCCAAACTCAGGCAGGTCAACTGACTCATCTTTGGATGGTACTACTGGATTATCAAGTATCTCCAGAGTTGTGTGCTCTGGTATCTTGTCTCCAGTCATGGACAGGGGCGTGCCACACGAATTGCAGTAGCGCCCCACAGGAACTTCCGAACCACATGATGGACACGTGATGGATGCGTCAGACATCAGGTTACTCCGTCCTATGCAGAGTTGGAGATGAAACGTAGGTGTTGTGTCATGGGTAGTCCTTGCTTCTATTTCAGAGTTCCAAGGCGAGCAGTCACTTCGTCTAGCTTCGCCTTTGTGGAAACAATGCTTTGAGCACCATACTCAGGAAGAACCTTCAGCTCCTCCACGAGAAGTGCTATCGCTCTTGCAGGGTCTATCTCCTTTGTTTCGAGAGAGCCATCAGGAAAAGTCAGTGATGCCTCAACCCACTTCTCTTTCGTTTCGTCAGCTGGAAATAGAGTATAAATGTAGTCATCATTGCTGCATATGAAGGAGGGTGTGTGCTCCCAGGCCTTCGCCAACAATGCACCGAAGGTCTTAGCATTCTCAGCTTTGTCTGCCATTCAGAAATCACCCTCGTGGGCTGGATGAGATTGGGAAACGCTTGGTCTGGGTCCTTATTTGTTTTGCTCCGGTATGACCTCTAGGGTCGGTGCCAGACAAAGCTATAGTATGCAATCTGACCGTTCTCTTTGATTGTCGCTACTATGAACTTCTTCCGTACACTGGTTGCCAGCCTTCCAGCCCTCACAATATCGAGTGGGACCACACCTTTCCTTTGGGGAATCACGTGCACAAGAAATGGAGCATGATCCTTACCAGGACCATGTTCGTAGACTGCGAAATCGGTACCGAACTTCAGCCCAGGTCTTACAACGTATCCTCGCTCTCTTAACTGACTATACACCAAGAACCTATCTCTGAAGTCCTCTGACCTGCTTTCACCGAGTGTCAGAAGGTCATCCTGCGTGAGTGTACGTTTCTCTTGCCCACTGTGTACCTTGAGTCTTCCTGCCTCGCTCAGATAAACGCACTCAATCAGCGAGAGTTCTAATGGCTTATCGAAGATAGCAGACTTCGGCTTCCGAATTCCAATTGGCTGACCAAAGTAACCCTCCCCGTATAGACGCATACCATGTTCTGGATTCCAGACTATGCCTCGGTCACCAACCAGCTCTGCCTTAGCTATGTCGTCACGGGGACTTGACAATGCCTCCACCGGCCGTTTCATGTATTGAGGGTCAGAGATAGGCCTCTGATTGTGTTAGCAGCATCCTCACTGAAGTTCGCGATCTCTTCTATCATGTTGATGAAGTCACGGAAACGTAGAAGCACCGGCAGATCCAATTCCAAAGAGTAGAGAATCGAAACAATATCTCTTTGGAGGATGTCAATCTCTTTCTCGAGTCTGCAAATCTCGTCGGCCTTCTTAATCGACTCCTCGATGTTTATGTGGAGAAACCTCACAGCCTCCCTCTGATGTGTTATCTGGTCGATGAATAGCTCGATGAATTTGGCGATCTTGCTCTTCAGGCCTCCATCGGGATTCCAAGATTCAGCTACCGCTGCGAGATGATAACAGGCAATCTCTGCACCATCGATTAGTTTGTCATTATAGTTGACTAGACGCAATAGGTCTTCGCGCTGCATGAGTGTGTTTGCCTTGGAGAGTTCATTCAGAATAGCAAGTTTGAGGTCGTCAGCCTTCTCTTCGAGCTCAGTAATCTTCTTCAGCTGCTCTGGATTCACCGGCTTGCCTTCTTCAAGCCAGTCAATGATTGACCCCTTCACAATCTTGTTTGCCGAAAGTGCGAATCTGAAGTGTTCCTCAAGCATCTGAGTGATATGCGCCAGTTCAGAACTCATGTATCTATTGTTATCGAGGACCATGCTGCAACATCCTTCTTCGGATGAATGTCGACCTCTGAGCTACCCTTTTAATTCTTTAGTACAAGCCTGGCCTGAGTGGATTAAACCTATGGAACTCTGGCAGGTCATCGTGGCCGTGATTCAAGGCTTGGTTGAATGGTTGCCAATCAGCAGCGAGGGGCAAGTTGTCTTGTTCTTGTATAATTTCGGCTCAGTCCCTCCTGAGGATTTGGTGACGCTAGCAGTATGGCTGCACCTTGGAACTGCGATTGCGGTTCTCGCTCGTTATCCCCGGGTTATTCTTGACGTATTGACTTTGAAGGACAGACGCCTCTTTAGACTCCTATTGATTGCGACCGTCTGCACTGCTGCAACTGCAATCCCATTCTATATCTTCCTGAGGAACAGTATTGCCGTCTTCCATGGAGAGATAATGAACATAGTCGTAGGGATTCTACTGCTAGCTACAGCGGTCATCCTCTATCTGCCGACGCGAAGCTCACTGACTGAGGAGTCCAATAATACTGTCAGAGAAGTTGGCGATCAAGAGGCAGTTACAACCGGACTTGTACAGGGACTCGCTGTTCTCCCTGGACTAAGCAGATCGGGTGTCACCATTTCAGCCCTGTTGATGCAGAAAGTCGACAAGGAAACTGCTCTGAGATTCAGTTTCTTGATGAGTGTTCCAGCTGTTATTGGAATCCTCGCACTCGAGGCACTAATCGGAGGTGCTATACCAGCATCTATGAGCATCATAGACCTAGCTGTGGCTGAGGTTATTGTCTTCATAGTTGGTCTAGGATCAATGGAGTTCCTACTTAGACTGGCAAGGACTACCTCTTTCTGGAAACTGTGCTTGGTCCTGGCTTGTGTAGCGATTGCATTCGGTATTCCAGCCTTACTCTGAACGTTTCTGAAACATCATGGCAATTGGAGCGTTTGCTTTGCGCCACTCGGCTAGTTTTCCTTTGTAGTCTAGGGGAACTGGATGTCTTCCATGGTTACCTATCACTATGAAGAGAGTGCCAACTCTAGCTTGCTTAAGCAGCACCTTGACCCAGTTGTCAGTTCTCCTCACAATCTTATCCAAGAGAGTTTCTGGCGGAGTTCTGTGTCCGTACTGAGCATATAGGCTTTCGAAATCCAAGAAGTGAAGAAACATGAGTTCGTTCTTGAAGATGTGTTTCGTTGACTCTATGTAAGTCTGCATGTCATCACGTTTGTACACGGTGTAACCAGGATCAAATCCGAGAGCGTCCATATCGTCTTCTCTGCAGATTACCTTCACTGACTTCCCAAAGTCCCGAATGTGACGAATGAGATGGAAGTCAGAGCTTCGACCTTGGAGGAGCGTCTTCAGAAGTGGGATGGCGTATGGGTCGTTAGTTTCAATGAGAGCTAGCGCCTCCATGTTCTTGATTAGCGCCTCTGGCTTGTACACTACAGCCTCGAACAAACCAAAGTTATCTATGATAATGATGACGACACCTGTTGGGCTGAACTTCTCAAGAAGTTCTTGATTGGGTGGAGGCATTCCCTCAGGGACCTCTATACCTAGTAGTCTGATGATTGTTGAGGGGAATTCAAGTGCGGTTGTTCTCACCTGCGGAAAGGACATTCAGTTGGCCTCGTAAACGTCATCCTCAGAAAGGAATTCGTGTCAATAAGAGTTCTCGTCCTACGTGTGTATTTCCGCTCCACCGTTTGTCCTGCTATCAGGAGCTAGTCTTATGGAAGCATTAATAGAGTCACAAGAGCCAGTGCCGCAGAGGTCCCATAATGACTGTCAAGGACATCGTGTACAACGACAACATCAAATTCATCCTTTCAGGCGGCAAAGGAGGCGTCGGCAAGACCAGCTGCGCAGGAGCCATGGCAGTACTGTCAGCTCGACTGGGACTCAGGACTCTTGTGCTGTCAACGGACCCGGCCCACAGTCTCAGCGACAGCTTCGACCAGAATCTCTCAGGGGGAGAGATCGTGCCCATCAAAGGGTTTGACAACCTGTGGGGCATGGAGATTGACACAGCGAAAGGTATGAAGGAGTTTGAAGACTCCATAGGGTCGGGTGCTGCGGGACCGGAGATGGAGATGGCCTCTCAACTTATGGGAGATATCAGTTCGATGTCCCCGCCTGGATCAGACGAAGCTATGGCATTTGGCAAGATGTTGGAGTTTCTGGAGGATAGCTCCTATGATCGCGTGATCTTTGATACAGCGCCTACAGGGCACACTCTCAAACTGATGGAACTCCCTGGTCTTCTTGACAGCTGGCTGGGAAGGATTCTCACACTCAGACAGAGATTGAGTTCGATGATGGCAGGAATGAGAGCCATGCTCGGAGGAGGAGAACGTGAGGAAAGTTCTTGGGACATGCTGCAGAACACAAAGGAGAAGATTAAGGCCGCACGGCTGGAGCTGTCCGATGCTGAGAAGACACAGTTCGTTATAGTCATGATTCCGGAAGCCATGGCAGTCTTTGAAACTCAACGGTTGCTAGGAAGTCTTAATGCGTGGAATATCCCCGTGGATACTGTAGTTGTCAACCAGCTTGTTCCGGAGAGCCCTGATTGTGTGTTCTGCTCCACACGTCGCGAGATGCAACAAACCAATCTCATAGACATAAGGGAGCTCTATTCTGATTTGGATCTAGTCGAGGTGCCTCTTTTCGATAATGAAATAAGAGGAATAGAAGGCCTTGAGAAGCTGGGGAAAGTCCTGATAGGAGAGTAGCCATTGTGAGATTGGATACCAAGAAGAAACTTGTCACACTATTCTTGATCTTCCTGTTTTTGGGATCAATGTTTACTGCGATCTACTTGATGTACAGACCCTGACCTGACATCAGGGCTGCAGAGAACTAGGTGCCTTTGACTCGCTTCACGACCGGCGGGCGAATCTTGTAGAGTATTCGGCCTCCACAATACGGGCATTTCACTCCGGGCAGAGTTCTAAGGCCCTCTGGAGTGACTTCTTTGTGACAACTGTGACAAATGTAGACCATTAGATATCGCCTCACAAAGCCCAACCACACAAGCTGGACTGTGTTGCATCAGTCCGGAGAACTGAGCTTATGAAGCTTTTCTTGTGGTGTGTCTAGAGGCTAATCCTGCATGGTATCAGAAACGACATCACCTTCAACGAGACCACTGCTCAGGACTCTTCTGATTACGATGTCACGAACTGTACCTGCTGAGAAACCGCCTTTGACTGTAATCAGGGGTCCTTCTTCTAGGGGATAGAACATCGTGTAGCCATGTTG
Organism: Candidatus Thorarchaeota archaeon; assembly: GCA_046758445.1. Lineage (GTDB taxonomy): Archaea > Asgardarchaeota > Thorarchaeia > Thorarchaeales > Thorarchaeaceae > SMTZ1-83. The sequence continues at coordinate 46,278 of JBHIAE010000001.1, forward strand.
CTCCCAGGAGGGCTCTGCAGCGATTCCACGGACTCTCTTTGCGACATAGTCCCGCTTTCGGGCCCTATTGATGCTGGCAGCCTCTCTTCGAAGGCGAACGCCAGCTGGATCTCCATATTCTGGTTCGGGTAAGTCCGAGAAAGCGGAACCGGGTAGTGCTCTGAATCCATAGAGAATGATTCTCTGAGCACCAGCCTTCGCGGCCGAATGCATGAAGTGAATAGAATCTTGAATCGTTTCGGGCGTTTCTCCAGGCAGACCATAGATCAGGTATACGAATGGGGACATGCCATATGCCACTGCAGTTCTCACAGCAGTGAGGACATCTTCAGTGCTTCCGCATTTACCGATTCTCCTCATGTGTTCATCTGAACCGGTTTCAACGCCAATGTTGGGTGATATTCCTCTCATGGACGTTGAGAGTACCGAGGCAACCTCCTCTGTGAAGAGACAAGCCTTGACGTTCTCCACTGAGATGTGAACGTCACCCTCTTCAACAGTTTCCAGAGCCGCTAGTCTTCTGATCAAATCTGAGATGGCGTCGATATTAGCTGGGGGCTCGCATGGATTCGTCAAAGTATTGGTGCCCCGATAGTAGTCCAAGAAATCTGGGGCTTCTAGCACTATTCTATGCACTCCCAGGTCCAAGAGCTCCCGCACTTCTCTTTCAATTGATTCCGGGGAACGACTCCTTGGCGGACCCCAAGTGCTAGGTACGCTACAGAAGCCGCATCCTGCTGGTATGTTCTCTGGACACTCCTGCCGTTCTTCAGGATCATCGGATTCGCAGTTATCGCACTCCGTACACTCCCGACCGTCAGGCAGAGGTATAGTCGTTCTCTTGAAGTTCGAACAGCCGCGTAGTACCTCGACATAGACTTTGGATGCTTGATAGGTCGCGTAGTCTACGATCCTCGTTGTGGATGGAACGAATATCTCAGAAATCTCGCTTGGCGAAAGAGGAGGTCTGAGCGGGTTGATTATAGGTTTCTTACCTTGGAAATAGCCTATGCCCTGGACATTGGAACAGTCTGTTTCATCTTCGAAGAAACCAAGCTCAAGCAGGTCATTGAGAGTGCCTTCTCCCTCACCTACCACAAGAACGTCAGGTTTCAGTCCACGCAGGACTTTGGTGGAATCGGAGGCTAATGGTCCGCCAATGACCACTCTCCCAACCGGATTTGTTCTACGCCACTTCTGTACTATAGACTGCGTTACTGGTAAGTCCATGGTCATGGCGGTGATGGCAAGGTGCTCATAGCTTCGCATCTTCTTGGGTGTTGCAGCAATCTCCTCTGCCCTGGCTATTCGACAAGGCACTTCATGTCTTTCTAGGACTCCTCCTACCGTCCGGGGGCCACAACCGATTGAGTCGCGGGAGCTAGTCCGTCGGCCGCTTCCTGCACTCAATGCATCTACAATTAGAACCCTGCCGACCATCTTGGACTACCTTGTGTCGTCAGGAGTTCTTTACTCTTGCTTAATGGCTCACATTAGTCAAAGGGCTGTGACTCCTCTTCAGAGAACTTATATGCACGGTTGAGCCAACACTCAAAAACGAAGACCGAAGGAGCTGAACCTAACATTCAGGAAGATGTAGTTTGTTCTCGATGCGGCCTCCCAACTGACTTGTGCGTCTGTGAAACTATCGCACAGGAAGAGGCAAGGATTACCGTGACTGTTGAACGTAGAAAATGGGGCCGTCTTACGACTGTTGTAGAAGGCTTCGACAAGACCATCGACCTTGGTGATTTGGCCACTAAGCTCAAAGGTAAGCTTGCCTGTGGGGGAGCTGCAAAGCACGGCCATATTGAACTCCAAGGCGACCATCGCGGCGTTATCAGCGACGTATTGGCCAAGCTGGGTTTCCCAGAAGAAATGGTACAGATAGATTGGACCTTTCAGGGCGGCAGACGTAGGTAGTGGTTCACCTCATCCTTGGTTGCTAGATGCTAGCTGGCGATTTCCTAGAGTGAGGACTATGATTTCTTTCTATGCAAGAGTCATTGTGTCTATGCCAAGTTTGCGAACAATCTCCTTGTACCTATTCCGGACTGTCACCTCAGTGACGCGCGCCACTTCTGCGATTTCACGCTGCGTTCTTCTCTCATCAAGCATGATTGATGCAACATAAATAGCTGCGGCAGCCAGACCTAGGGGATCTCGTCCAATCGTTAGTCCTATGTCCCGGCTTCTCTGAAGTATCTCGACAGTTCTCAGTTGAACGGGACTGGATAGTGATAGCTGAGAGGCGAATCGTGAGATGTAGTCAATTGGATTGCTCAAAGGAATCTTGATGGCCAGGGACCGGAGAAGAAGTCTATAGCACTGTCCAAGTTTCTTCTTGTCAACTCGAGAGGCGTCAGCCACTTCGTCAAGGGGCCTGGGTTTCTTCCTTATTCTGCAGGCGGCATACAACGTCGCAGCAACCATCGCCTCGATTGACCTTCCTCGAACCAGCTTCTTTAGGATGGACTTCCTGTACAGGAGTGCGGAAAGCTCTCTAATTGGCTTGGGAATCCCTAGTTGAGAGGCTAGCCTCTCAAGCTCAGACATAGCTTGGGCCAAGTTTCGATCCATTGAACTATGAACCCGAGACCTGATTTGCCACTTTCGCAGTCTGTATATCTCTGATCTTCGCGTAGGACTCAGCTTCCTCCCAGCAGTGTCTCTGTCACGCCAGTCTATGACTGTGGAGAGACCCTTGTCGTGGACCGTGTATCTGAGGGGTGCACCAACGCGGCTTCGGGCGTCAGCTTCTTCAGAACTGAACGCTCTCCACTCTGCTCCAGAATCGATTCGGTGATCAGAAAGGACCAGACCACAACCACCACAAACACGTTCACCACGTGTTAGATCCTCGACCACAGCGTTAGAGCCACACTCAGGACACATCTGAGTCTCGCGCCCTACGCCGCTGGTGTGGCTACCCCTCTCTGAAGCATCACCACGCATACGATCCAAAGCTGCTCCTCCGTGACGGTTCGAACCGGTAAGAGTATGCCAGAAGTCAACGGTCTAGTCAGTGCTTTAGAAGACAGTTTCCCGGTACTACATACACCAAAAGCAAAATCACGCTTTTAATTGTTCTGAAAAGATTCAATCTTTGCGGTTGACGATAGCGGACCTCTCGATAGACAGCGCGGTGCTTGTTTCTGCGTCGTGCAGCGAGTCTTACGTCGTCTGCTCGGTTCCATCGGCCGTGATGATGACTGTGTGCTCAGCCTGAGATACAAACTCACCCTCTTCCTCAGCAAGAATGTAGTGGGCAATGAGTGCTCCGTTCTTCTGAAGCTCTCTTATAGCTAGCTCCAGGTCCGCCTTTCTTAGCTGCTCTGCCATCCACCTCTTGGCAAATGGGAACTCCTTGAAGTCCCTTCGAGCAATGCTCAAGAATCGCTTTGTGCCCTTGAACCTTACTGGAACTCTCACAGGGAGCATCTGGAAGATGAGAGGATCAGGAAGGTCAGACACATTCCCTGATCCCGTGCTCGCGAAGGTTTCTACGGCATACACCTCACCTTCCTCAACCAGAACCTCGGACTTCCCTGAAACACAGGGCACCTGCTTCTCCCCATGCAGCTCGTACTCATTCAACTGATGGCCAGACAGCTGCTTGATGGGTTCGAATCCAGCACTCTTGATGGTGTCCTCAATCAGAGCTCCAATGGTGTTTAGCTTGGCGCCGGGTCTCAGCATCCTAATAGCAACCTTCGTGGCATCTTCAGATGCCTTTACGAGGCTCTCATACTCCGGGTCTAGTGCAACTGTGAATGCACCGTCTGATATACAACCGTCGACATGAGCTCCACAATCAACGGTGACCAGATCGCCCTCCTGAATGACCGTTTCGTCAGCCAGAGGAGACGTGTAGTGTGCAGCAACGTGGTTGATAGCAACGTTACAGGGGAACGAGATTCCCGTGGCGTTCTCTCTGATGTGGTTCTCAACAGCGTCGACAATGTCTATCACTTTGGCGTCCGGTTTGACCATCGGTCGGGCAATTTCGAGTGCCTCTCTCGCCACGACTCCTGCCCGCCTCCATTTCTCCCACTCGTCTTCTGACTCTTCGGATTCCCTAGTCTTGGCTTCCTTGTCTTCGGACACTGTCTTCACCCTTCTGGTCTTCTCTGGTGTTCGCATTTATGACAGATAAAAGAGTGACGGAATGAAGACCGTCTACAGGATGCTCGCTATCCGCTTTGCGACCCTTGTCATCATGAAGAACATGTAACCGATATTGGCACCCTTGGTTGTCAGCACAGATAGAATCGATTCCTCACCTGCATCGCAGATGATAACATAGCCAGAATCGCCTTCAATGAGCATTCTCACAAATGGTCCCCGCTTCAGCTGCTTGAAGACTTTCCGGGTTTCTGACTCTATCTGAGTACACCTGCCTGCTATGACATCTTCCTCCGGCACAACTGTAGAGTCAAAGCCTTCAGGAAAATGGGTGCAGATAGGAAGTCCTTGTGACCTCGAGATAATCACACTTGCTTGGACATTGCCCTGGGAGGCTCGACTCAGGTCTTCGAGGAGTTCAGTGAGCATTTCTGTCTTCGAGGACACGGTTCGTATTCCTCCGCTTCGAGGCCTTTCGGTGAAAGAACCTTTCCAAGTATTTAAGGATTCACTGAGTTGACTAGAGTTTCTTGGCCCCTGCATCCTTCAGGGCCTTCACTATTCTCTCGAGACCCTCGCCCTTGTCCTTCTGAACATGCTTCTCAAGGTATGTACCCTGTACCACGATTGAGGCACCTGCTTCCACTCCACGAACCACCGACTCCGCATCATTGAAACCTCCTCCAACAATGATCGGTGTGTCGCAGTATTGAGTGACGGCAGAGATCATTTCAGGAGGAACTCCTCCGCCCTCTGCGCCACTTCCAGCCTCAAGATATACTAGCTTGTAACCGAGTAGCTCTGCAGCCAGTGCATACATCATGACAAGTTTGGGCTTGTCACGAGGAAAGCATTTGGCCTCTCCGACCCATGCTGCTGTCTTGCCTGGTTCAATCAGGAGGTAGGCCATAGGAATTGTTTCGATACCGGAGAGTTTCACTCTAACTGCAGCAAGGGCTTGAGCGCCGACTATGTAGTATGGATTGGAGCTGTTGAGAAGGCTCATGAAGAACATAGCATCAGCATGCTCAGTCACTCCGGTGATGTTGCCTGGGAAGAGAATTGTAGGAATGTCTACAGCCTCACCTATGGTCTTCGCCGCATCATCGATACCCCCGAATATCGTACTCCCGCCGATCATGATAGCGTCTGTTCCCGCGTTCTCTGCTAGTCGCGCAATCTCAGCGACTTTTTCGTTCTTCACCGTGAGTGGATCAGGGTCGAGCAGCGAGAAGTGGCAAGCGCCCTCCTCTTCTAGCTTCTCAGTGATGTAGTTCCACACTTTACCAGGCATGATGGATTGCCTCCGTGAGTAGGACCTCGGCGTTGGGACATGCTTTTTACGGTTTTGGTGGCTAAACGATATTGAATGTCCCACTAGCATTCATAGTTGGCGTTCCTTAATGCTTATTACCCATTCTGTTCGAACTCCTCGAAATCCTCGACTGATGTCGTGAGGGTTGAAGACCTCTGTATCGGGAATGAAGCCGGATGACCGCGAGTGATCACGTAGATGGCGACAATGCGGAAGTCACAGAGCCTGATGTCGTATCAGGAACTGAAGAGGTCCGAATCGGAGTCTTCCCTTGTATGTGTGGGAAGAACATTGGCGCGGTGGTTGACATCGATGCGGTAGCCGAATATGCAAGTTCTCTGTCAGGAGTTGTCTTCGTTCAGACAAATAGGTACACTTGCGCTGACCCGGGACAGAAAGAGATTCAGGATGCAATCAAAGAACATAGTCTGAACAGGGTTGTGGTGGCCTCATGTTCACCCACGATGCATGAAGACACTTTCAGAAAGACTGTCAAAGCAGCAGGTTTGAATCCGTACCTCTGCGTCATGGCTAACATCCGAGAACATGTCTCATGGGTTCACGCGCACGAGCCCGAGAAAGCCACGCAGAAGGCGATGGAGCTTGTGGCAATGTCTGTGGCGAAAGCCGCTACCCTAGAGGCACAACCAGAACTCGATGTCCCAGTGACACAGGCGGCCATGGTAGTCGGTGCAGGAGTGGCAGGAATGCAGGCGGCTCTTGATTTGGCAGAGGCGGGATTCAAGGTCCATCTCATTGAGCGCATGCCCACCATTGGGGGAATCATGGCAATTCTTGACAAGGTCTTTCCGCAGAATGATTGTTCAATCTGTATTCTGGGGCCCAAGATGGTTGACGTCGCGAAACACCCCAATATCAATCTGATAACAATGGCTGAGGTCGATGAGATTTCAGGTTATGTGGGTAATTTCAGTGTCCGGGTAAAACAGAGAGCACGCTACGTCGATCCTGACACGTGTACCGCTTGTGGAGATTGCGTAGAGGTCTGCCCTGTCGACGTTCCAAGCAGAACAGACCAGAACCTGACTTGGAACAAGGCCATCAGCATTCCATTCCCACAGGCAGTTCCGTCCTCGTACTACATCGATCCAGACGCCTGTCTTGGCATGGACTTGATACGGTGCGGGAAGTGTATTGACAGGTGCGAACAAGAGGCAATCATACCCTCTGATAAGGACAGAATAATCGAGTTCGATGTTGGAGTTATCATTCTGGCAACCGGTTTCTCTCCCGCGGACCCAAACAAGATACCAAGGCTAGGCTGGGGCCGATATCCTAATGTCATAACTTCGCTAGAGTTTGAGAGATTGATCAATGCGGCTGGGCCTACGGAGGGACACCTCGTGAAGCCCTCTGATCTGACAAAACCTGAATCAGTCGCCATTGCTCAATGCGTTGGATCAAGAAGTATCAGCACACGAACCGGTTGTTCAAATTTCTGTTGTGCAGAATCTGTGAAGTGCGCTCTACTGATAAAGGAGCATCATCCCGACACTGAAGTCACTATCTATTACCAGGACCTTCGAATGCACGGAAAGTACTTCGAAGACCAGTATCTAAAAGCGAGGGAAGAGGGCATCAATTTCATCAGAGGGCGAGTAGGTGAGATTCAGCAATATCCCAACACCAAGAATCTACGGATAAGTGTAGAAGACACCACGCACAACAAGCTGCTGATGGTTGATTATGACTTGGTCATTCTTTCGATGGGCGCGGAGGGCACAGCAGGAAACTTCCCATTGCCGATATCCTGCACCTCTGACTCTTTCTATATAGAATCACATCCAAAACTTAGACCGGTAGACACCAGCTCAGCAGGTGTATTCATCTGCGGCGGAGCCGAGTCACCGAAGGACATTCGAGACTCGGTGATTCAGGCGAGTGCCGCTGCAGGTCGGGCAGCAATCATTCTCCAGAAAGGACGATATCCAATCGAAGCCCTGAGCGCCAAGATTCTCCAGGACAGATGCAATCGATGTGGAACCTGTGTGAAGAGGTGTCCTTATGGTGCTATACTAGTGGATGGGACCGACAAACATACCGTGATGGGCGCCCTCTGCCAGGCCTGCGGCACATGTGCTGGAGACTGTCCCAAGGGTGCCATCTACATGCCCAATTTCACTGATGAGCAGATTGAGGCCCAGATTGAGATGGCCCTGAAGGATGATGCTTCAGGAAAGATTATGGCCTTTGCTTGTGCGTTCTGCTCATATCGCGGCTCAGATCTAGCAGGAGTTTCGCGAATGCAGTATCCAACTAATGTTAGAATCATCCGCTCCATGTGTTCAGGACGGTTCCACACCAAGTTTGCACAGAAAGCGTTTGACCTGGGTGCAGGCGCAGTGCTCTATTCTGGCTGTCATCTGCCCTCTGATTGTCACTTTCAGACAGGGAACCACTGGATGGCCAAACGTGAACCTCGAATCCGTGGGTGGATGAAAAGGAACAAGATAGCAGACGAGAGATTTCGTGTAGAATGGGTATCTGCAGGTGAAGGCAAGAAATGGCAGACAATAATGACGGAGATGTCAGACGTTGCCGAGAACAACATGAAGACACTCATAGCGAAACCCAAACCAAAATCAAGCGCGAAGCCTCGCCCCAAGGCGAAAAAGAGGACTAAGACTGCATCTGCCGGAGCCAAGAAGAGGAGCCCGAAGAAGCGTCAACCCAAGAAGCAGGTGAGATGAGTGACAGAGAAGACGCACATCGACAAAATCAAGGAGTCCGCCAGACCATGCTTTCAGTGTGGTATCTGTTCCTCATCCTGTCCTGTCTTCCGCGTTGCACCGGGAGTGAATCCTAGAGTAGCAATAGACTCCCTCGTTTCCAAAGGCGAAATCCCGGAGGAGGGAAACGAATGGATGTGCGCATACTGTCTAATGTGCGACCAGCGTTGCCCGATGGGAGTTTCACTCACAGAGATACTGATAGCCGTCAAGAACATCTCTGCAGCGGAGGGAAAGGCTCCTCCTAGTATTGTGCAAGCAGTCGAATCATTCTTCGCAACGGGTGCAATCGCGCCTGGTTCTACTGGAGTGGAAAGAAAACGAAATGCGCTCGACCTCCCAGAACTACCCAAACCGAATGCCCAGCACATTCAGAAGTTGTTTGAGAATACTGGTGCCATGAAGATCCTAGAAGAGAACTTGGCAAAGGAGAGCTCTGTTAAATGAAGTACGCGTTCTTCCCTGGCTGCACGATGGCATATCGACTGCCCTTTGCAGAGAAGTCTATCCGTATGGTTGCACCCAGTCTAGGCATTGAACTTGTGGATCTCCCCTTCACTTGTTGTCCTGAGCCGAATGGAATAAGGTCCTTCTCTGATGACACTTGGCTTGTCTTTGCTGCTCGTAACATCGCTCTTGCTGAGGAGAAGAACCTGGACATCCTTGCGGCCTGTGCGGGCTGTCACGAGTCACTGTCCATGGCGAAGCATGAACTCGACACGAAATCGTTTAGGAAGGACCTTGCAAATGAGAAGCTCTCTGACATTGGTATGGAATACAAAGGCACTGCATCGATCAGCCATCTCCACCAGCTGTTGTTCGATAGCATTGGGACTGAGGAGATAGCAAAGAAGGTAGTGAAACCAGTCTCCATACGAGTCGTCACGCACTCTGGCTGCCATTTGTTGAGACCTGAGAGCATCCTGCATGTTGATAGTGCAGAAGCGCCCATCAAGCTGGACAAGCTTGTAGAAACCCTTGGTATGGAGTCTCTTGAGCACATGGACAAGACAATGTGTTGCGGAGCAGGAATTCGAGGACAGGCCTCTGAAACCTCCTTTGCGGTTCTGAAAGAGAAACTCTCTAGTATGATGATGGTTGGTCCTGAGGCGGCGGTCGTCTTCTGTCCAACGTGCTTCATCTCTTTTGAGTCAGGACAGAGAATTGTGAATAGGATCTACAAGACTGACTTCAGACTGCCAGTATACTACTACACTGAGCTACTAGCAGTCGCACTGGACCTCTCTAATGTCGAGAGTGTGCTCGCCGAACATAGAATCAAGCCGGACATTCCGCTGATGAAGAGGGTACCTCAGGAATCAGGGAGTCCATCGACATCACCATGAATTCATGACCAGAACCTAGCCATGAGTGTGCAAGAAAACGATGATGAGCGGAGACCTAACCGTAGGCATTCTGGCTGGTGGCGAGTCCTCTCGTTTCAGGTCCGAGAAGAGTCTTGCTGATTTCAGAGGGAAGCCACTGGTTTCACGAATGATTGAGATTGCGAAGCAGTTGTCAGACAATGTGCTAGTCGTTGTGTCAAGTGAGGAAGGAAACAAAGCTGTCAAGGACATCATCGGCGAAACAATGGTTGTGGTAGACCCCGATGAGTCTATAAGATGTGCACTGACCGGAGCGCTCACTGCTTTCGAACACACAGACACTTCCTATACGCTTCTTTTGCCTGTTGATACTCCTCTCGCAAACGTGCAACTTCTGAGAACCCTATACGACCTGCGTGCAGGGCACGGTGCGGTAGTCCCTTCTTGGCCCTCGGGATACATTGAGCCTCTCCATGCAGTCTATCTGGCAGAACACGCCTACTCAAAGGGGATGAGAGTTTCCAGTGAAGGCAAGTACAGAATGAGAAACCTTCTGGATAGTCTGTCAAATGTAATGTATGTTTCAACAATGGTTCTGAAGGAGATAGATCCGGATTTGCAGACTTTCACCAACATCAATACAGAGTCTGATTTGAGAGAGCTGGAAAGCAGAGCAAAAAGAAAGACTGGAAACTAGGTTCCTCGTGAGTTCTCACTCACATGAGCTTCTCAGATACTAGATGTCCTCAGACTTGATGTCGTCAAGTATCACCATCGACACTCCGAGAGTGACGGACAGTCGACCAGCCAGTTCCTTCGGACTGATGTCTGGATTCTTTGACAGGATGACGTCCCTGGTATATCCTGCCAAGCTCGCATAGCGCGGGTTCTTTCTGGCGGTTTCGACCAGAATATCCCAGAGAGGATGTGTCTTGAAGTCTGTTAGATTGATCTCGATATGACGAGTCGATTTGGTCTTCCTACGATGACCAGGAGGGTTGTCTTCAGAATCAGACGTGCTATCATTGGTGTGTCTTGTGAGTCGCTCCTGCTTCAAGTCTGCATCACTTACCTATTCCCGGCGAGAGTCTTGGGTAGAGGCTCTCTGACCCAATGTGCTGACCTGTGATATAAGGGTTCGGACGTCAATCACGATTGAGTAGCGTTCGGCATCTGATGAACCCGAGGGCTACTTCGAAACCTGTGTTCTCCGTCATGATACACTTGACTTGCCCTGACGTAAGGTTTAACAGGAGTCTCCCAGACCAGAAGGCCAAGAAACAAGACCCAAAGGTCAATTTCGGAGTATGACTTTATTGCCTCAAGGCATTAGAAGAATTGTTCTTGACGTGCTTAAGCCTCACACACCTAGGCTCACTGACCTTGCTCTTATGCTCTCAAGATGCGAGGATGTAAACGGGTTGAACATCTCCTTGAAGGAGGTTGACCAGAACACGGAAAGCATCACCATCACTCTTGAAGGTGATGACCTGCAGTATGAAACCATTAAGGAGATTCTCGAGCAGGCAGGCGCTGTGATACACTCAATCGATCAAGTGGTTGCTGGAAAGCGATTTGTAGAGGAGGTTACTCTCCAGCCAGAGAACTCGTAATCAGGTCTTTTGTCGTCCATCAAGTTGGTCTAGGAGCCGCTTGCTTTCCTCCTCGATCTTTCGCTGCACAAGACGGTGCAGCTCGTGCTCAAAGGTAGGTGGAACTACCTTGACCACACTGCAAAGTCTGTCCACAATCTTGTCGGCCAACGCATTCGGTGACACAACGCTGCCTTTTACTATCCCCTGTACGACTTCCTCTCCCACACTGCCCATCACAATGGAATCGACGACACTCAATATGGTGCCCCTAGGGTCGACATAGAACGGGTTGCGACTGCTGTCGTATAGGACTATGAACCCAAGCTTCTCGATGATGCTGTCAGTATACCATTCAAGACTTGACTCCTTCATTCGAAGCCTGTTGGCGAACTCGGTCTTGGTGAGAGGATTGGGATGGCTCCAGGGGTGTCTTGTTACAACATAGAGGGCAGCCCCAAACAGTGGATCCACCTCACGAGGTGTGCCCTCTTGGGAAACGTATCTTCTGACAAGATCAAGCGCCATGCTTTCGTATCGCTCATCTATCTTGTTCTCAGTGTAGAACTCGTGAGCGTCCCTGATCACTTCCACTATCACCTGTGGACTAACCACCATGCTCTTCTCAAAGTGGGTCAAGGTCCTTGGCGCTCCTAACGTGCAAACCCGAAAACAAGACTGAGGGAACTGGACTGACATTAATACTTTTGCACATGAAGAACAGGTGAGTTGTTGTTGGCGCGCTCAACGTGCCCGATATGTCTTCTCAAGTGCCCACCTTAATGCCCTTTGGATTTCACCAAACCTATCCTCATTACCGAAGTTGCGGATTGTCACTTCTTGGAGAATGCCATCCTCAGCCCGCACTTCGAAGTCGAAAGCTTGCTCCCATTCTATCTCTCCGTTCTCCACTCTATGGCGATCCTCTTCCTGGAACTTCCCAAGGATTCTCTCCACAAAGAATCGAGCAAATGCGCCACGCTTAATGTCGTAAATAGCGTGAGATGCTGGATGCACGGTCAGACTCTGGCCGTCAGTTTCTATTGTGGCAAGCTCCAATTCACGTGCCTTGTTCATTACGCTAACTGAACGGGCTTCACCAGCTTCAATCACAGGAGAGGTGGTAGCCGAAGGTGCTGCCTGGGTAGGAGCAATTGCAGAATCCGCTGTGGCAAAGCTGCTAGATCCTATCATCGAGTCGAGGACCTGGATGTATTCCTGCAGCCTCTCCACCTTATCTCTAAGCTCAGCCAGTTGCTCATCAAGCTCTCTTCTCAGCTCGAGAAGAATGCGTATCTCTGGGTTCTCCACTTGCCGACCTCAATCTAGTTCTGAATGGGCTACTTCGTATGTAGTCAAAGGCATTTTAGTTCATGTGTTATTGAGTTCTGAGCCAGTTTCACGAGAATGCCGAAGACTAATCAGACACAACCGATATTGCAAAATCGGGACACTCAAGCTCACAAAGTCCACAGACCTTGCATGCATCAATATCAACCACAACCGGGAGAAAGAAACCGCGATTGTCCACCTCACCGGACTTCTCTAGAACATCATGCGGACAGACGGAGATGCATATGTCACAGCCCTTGCATAGTTTCGTGTCTACAACGATTTCGCTGGCGGTCTTGGGCATTTGCCGGGTCTCCAAGCCCTCAGCTCATTTCGCAGAATATAACGATATTCATGTGCTCATAGAGAGGCGGTGTTAAATAGACAGAGTGCGGACACATTGTAGGAGGCTCGTACACATTTGCTGAAGTCGTTCCTCGTCTTCATGTGTCAGAAATGCAGGAACTTCACAAATGCTCCTGCAGGACAGAAACGCAGAAGATGCAGCTACTGCGGACATATCATCAACGTCACAAAGGCATCGTGTGCAGTATTTGACTCTCCAGAGATGGCCACGGCTGCTGTAAAGGAGTTTAACGCGTCCAGGGGAGGCGACGAGTTTGAAAAAGCGGTTGAGATGAGTAGAGACAAGGTTCGCGCACTTCTTCCTTCTGAAACAATACTGGCTGAGGATGTTGTGGAGAAGAGCAGGACTACACCACCTGCGGGGAAGAATAAGCGGCTCATTCGACTCCTCGAGGAGAATGCAACAGACGGCGAGTGTTCGCTAGATAGATTGGCTGGATTATCCCCCAAGTATCATTTGGAGTGGTCGTGGGTGGAGAAGCAGCTCACTAAGCTATCCAATCAAGGGACGTTGATATTCCCCAGACCCTGGTCCGTTCGGTTCATCCGAAGTGCCGGAGACAGACCGAAGAGAGCAAGTGAAAGTGTTGATGTTTCCGAAGATATCCTAGAGCTTCTCGCGCAGTTGGGAGGAAAGGCCAGGCTTGAAAGACTGGCTGAACACTTTGAGAAACAAGGAATCTCGCAGGATTCTGTGGAGAAGTCACTAGATCGATTGATGAGGAGCGGACACCTCTACGAGCCCAGTCCAGGATTGCTTAGTCTAGCGTGACCATTCGATTGATTGAATAGCAGAAGCTTCAAAGGAGCTGTGGAAGCAATGCCAATTGTAGAGCTTGTAGCAAAGAGAACTCTTCAGAGTAACCCAGAGTTGGGGCTTGAAGTCATTGACCTGATCGTTCTCCTTTGGCTCTATTCGAACCCCTATGAAAGCAAGAGAAGACAGCTAAGCAGTATGAGAACCGTGTTGAAGATGACTGAGACCCTTCAGACACCCGGCAAGGGGATAGAGCTTACAGATGATGACTTGACTCAGATTGTATTGGCAAGTCTGCAGAAGCTTAAGCAAAGGGGCCTTGTATACGTAAGGTCGGCGGGAGTACACTTCATAAAAGCAACAATGACCGATTCTGGCATAGACTTGGTCAAGGAGTCTGTCACAACTCCAGTGTTGAGACGAATCACAGCCGAGTTCGGTGACAATCCCTGATGCTCAGTTAGAAATGATTTCTTTCGCAATGTTTAAATTGACAGTTCTCACGGCGGACACCTGTCGCTCTAGCATGACGACTGTTTCAGAACCGATGGATTCAGTGCAGGCCTCTAGTTCTGCGCGCGGAGTTTGCCTGCAGACGTGTGCCGGAAGGTTCTGGAGTGGTTGTATAGCGTGTGACACCACTTTGGCAACTTGAGAGTCAAGTAGCTAGGTGAAACTTGAGCACCGGATGTGAGTCGATATGCCGACATATGGATACTCAATCATAGGCATTGACCCGGATAAGACGGCCGTTTCTAGTGGTCGAAACATGAGATGTTCTCCCAAGCAGTGCAGGGAGGTCTGCAATGCCATACACGGCATGATGCTAGACAAGGCCATCGAACTCCTTGAGAATGTCATTGAAGAGAAAGCATGGATCCCATTCAGACGTCACAAGAAGAAGAGAGGACACCATTCTGGGATGAAGAAATGGGCTGCTGGAGGCCATCCAGTAAAGGCCTCTCAGAATATCCTCAAAGTCCTAAGAAATGCGGAGGCCAATGCTGACAACAAGGGTCTGGACATAGACCGACTGAGAATCATCCACGCTGCTGCAAATAGAGGAACCACATACAAGAAGTACATCGAGAGAGCATTTGGAAGAAGCACACCATACTTCGAGAATACAACACACGTGGAGATTGTGCTGGAGGAAGTGATGTAGAATGTCGGCGGTCAAGTACTTCATTGATTTGAACTCGCGCAGGCTGAGAGTCGACGAGTTCCTTGCACGGGAGTTGAACTCCGCAGGGTATGGTGGAGTCGAGATTCGCAAAATGCCAATGAAGACAGAGGTTGTCATCCACGCCTCCCGGCCCGGTGTAGTGATTGGAAGAAGAGGATCGAAGATTCGAGAACTGACCGAGATTCTGGAGTCGGAATTTGGTATCGAGAACGTCCAGGTCGAGGTGAGTGAGATTGAGAATCCGTGGCTCAACGCACAGGTCATGGCCTCAAGACTTGCAAGACAACTAGAGCGTGGGGTTCGATTCAGAAGGATGGCATATTGGATCCTCAGACGTGTTATGCGTGCAGGTGCTTTAGGGTGCGAGATCATAGTGAAAGGCAAGTTGTCCAGCAGAAGAGCAAGATATCAGAAGTTCAAGCAAGCAACTGTGGCCAAGACGGGGGAGCCAGCAGACTTGTTTGTAGATGAGGCAGATGACACAGCGGTTCTGAAACCCGGAGTAATCGGAGTTAAGGTCAGAATCATGCGGCCGGACGCAAAGCTTCCCGGAGTAATAAAGGTGAAGCAGCCGAAACCACGAAAGGCCGAAGAGCCTGACGTCCTCAAGCGAGTTGAAGAAGAGGTAGAGATTGAGGAAGAAGTCAAAGAGGGGCTTGAAGGGATTACTGACATTGAGGAACTTCGAGAACTTGAAGAGCTAGACGGACTGGAGCTTGTCACTGAGCCCGTGGAGTCGGAAGAAACCCCACCGACCGAATCTGAAGAGCCTGAACCTGTTGAGGAGCCCGTAGAGAAAGAGGAGGCTCCGGCTCCTCCTGATGCAGAGGCCACTCTAAAAGAGCTAGAAGAGATAGAGGGTCTTGAGGAAGTAGAGGAGGAGTAGACATGGCAAGACTCACAGCAAAGGACATCCGCAAACTTACGCCAGCCGAGCGCCAGAAGAAACTGGAAGATCTGTACAACGAGCTCTCAGAGATTAGAATTCAGTTGGCGACAGGCGGAGGCACAGAGAACCCATTCAGGATCAGGAATGTCAGGAGAGCCATTGCAAGACTCCTGACGATTGAGAGCGAAATGGAGCGTGAGAGGTAATCATGAAGACCACGCCAAGCATTCTAACAAGACATGAGCTCCTTGGACTCCAGACTCACGTTGTGAGCTCGTCCGACCCAGGACTAGTCTGCAAGAATGGTACAATCGAGCATGAGTCGAGAGAGATGATACATCTGTCTACAGAAAGAGGCCTCGTTAGGCTGCCAAAGAAAGTGTGCGTGTTTAACATTAGCCTCACAAATGGAACTGTCGTCAGAGTTGACGGTAGCTTGTTGAGAGGAACTCCTGAGGATAGGCTGAAGAAGCGCAAGAGTCGGAGATGGTGATCAATGTCGGAAACCAAGGTACGCAATATAGGAATTCCAAATGTAGAGCCGCCTGAAAGAGTCTGTGACGACCCGCATTGTCCATTTCATGGCAATCTTCCTGTGAGGGGTCGTGTCATGGAGGGTACAGTCACTAGTGTGAAAATGCGCAAGGCAATCACATTCCAGCAAGACTATCTTAGTCTAATCAAGAAGTACTCAAGATACGAACGACGTAGATCGAAGAAACACGCCCATCTTCCACCATGTATTGATGTGAGCATTGGCGACTTTGTCAAGACTGTCGAGTGTCGACCCATAAGCAAGACCGTATCCTGTGTAGTGGTGGGAGTTACAAGGAAGAAAGACGAGAAGGAGGAGGCATAGTTGTCAAGGAAGGTTGGCAGAGGCATCAAGAAGTTCATGCCAAGGATTGCACGGGGCTTGCCAATTGGAGCCAAAATTCTTTGTACTGACAACTCCGGTGCCCGAGAGCTCCAGATTATTACTGTATTTGGATACAAGGGAAAGCTCAGGAAGCTCGGAAAGGCTGGCATCGGAGATAGAGTCAACGTTTCAGTGACCAAGGGCAAGCAGGACCTGCGAAAGCAGGTATTGCAGGCGGTCATAGTTAGACAGAGAAAATCGTACCGCCGGCCTGATGGTACGTGGATGCAGTTCGAAGACAATGCAGCAGTCCTGATTAAACCAGGCGGAGAACCTCAGGGCTCAGAACTGCGGGGCCCGATGGCGAGGGAAGTTACTCTGAAATGGCCACGAGTGGCGGCCATAGCGTCGAAGATAGTGTGAGGTTGTGACGATGACAAAGAAACCGAGTTCAAAGGCCCCAAAGAAGCAGAGACGACGCATCTACAAATCGCCCCTACACTCGCGACGAAACATGCTGAAGTGTAGACTTGACGAGTTCCTTCAAGAAGAGTATGGCATGCGCTCCATGAGGATCAAGAGGGGCGACCTGGTGCGCATCATGAGAGGGCAGTTCCGGGACACGGAGGGAAAGGTCATCGCAGTGGACTACCGTAACATCCGGGTCCATCTTGAGAACGCAACCGTTACGAGAGCTGATGGTAAGGAGGCCCAGATTCCGATGCATCCTTCCAATCTAATGTTGGTCAAGCTTGAGCTTGACGACGACAGGAAGAGGATACTTGAGAAGAAGGTTGTTCAGCTTGAGGAGAGTGAATAGATGACGAGAAGAGGGCAGAAGAAGCACCTGAAGCGGTTGCCGGCTCCAAGACACTGGCCGATCAAGAGGAAACATGGAAAGTTCGCCACAAAACCAGTTGCAGGACCTCATCCAAAAGAGCACTGTCTGACACTTACTATTCTCCTCAGAGAGATCCTAGGCTATGCGGAGAACATGCGAGAAGTGAAAGCGATTCTGTCAACAGGCCAGATACTTGTCGATGGAAGAACTCGCAAGGACCCCCGATATCCTATAGGGATGATGGATGTCATCGAGGTCAAGGGTTCTGGCGAGCGTTTCAGACTACTGCCTAGAACTCGAGGAGGACTCCGACTTGTTTCGATTGATGAGAAGGAAGCCGGTTTCAAGCTGTGCAGAATTGAGAAGAAGATGATGGTCCCAGGAGGAACCCTTCAGATGACTCTGCATGATGGAAGAAACCTCTTCCTTCCAGAGGGAGCCAAACCTTCTGACTTCAAGACACTAGACACGGTGAAGGTGTCTATACCGGAACAGAAGTATATGAAGACACACCCACTTGAGAAGGGAGCCTATGCAGTGGTTAGTCGTGGCAAGAACATTGGCATCGAGGGGAAGATCATCGAGGTTGAGAGGCGCTTCGGCACTCATGCCAGCACAGTGACTCTGGAAGATCCAGAGGGAACTCGGTTCCAGACTGCTTTGGAATATGTGTTTGTGCTTGGTAAGAAAGCCTCTGAAGTGAGCCTTGAATCAGGAGGGGCGGAATCATGAGCGTCACACCAAACGAGGACCTCTTCTTGGCTGATTGGAGGGATAACCCCATGAAACAACCCTTCATAGCTAAGGTCGTAGTTGACATGTGTACGGGAGGTGGCGAGCCACTGAACAGGGCATCTACGATTTTGGAGCAGCTCACTGGACAGGCTCCTGTACAGTCGCGAGCTCGTCAAACAGTTCGCGATTTCGGAATCAGAAGGAAGGAACCAATTGCTGTCAGAGTCACTCTGCGAGATGACAGAGCACAAAAGTTCCTCACCCGTGCACTTGAAGCAAAGGAAAACAGCCTCTTGATTCGCAACTGGGATGAAGACGGCAACTTTGCGTTCGGAATTGGCGAACATATCAACATACCTGACGTGAAGTATGACCCTCAGTTGGGCATCCAGGGGATGAACATCACAGTCTGTGTTGAGCGACCTGGATTCCGGGTGAAGAGAAGAAGAAGACGCAGAACAAGAGTTCCGTACCGACATCGGATAACCCCCGAGGAGAGTATGGTCTTCATCAAGAACAAATTCGGCATAGAGATTCTCGAGAAGGAGCGAGAACGCACTTACTTGTTCTGAGGTGATATGTGATGAGCACTAGGAAAGACAGGAGCAAGAAGCGCAAGAAGATGGGTAAAGGCAGTAGGAACTGTGTCCGCTGTGGTACTCATCAGGCCATAATACGATCTTATGGTCTCAACATGTGCCGTCGCTGCTTCCGGGAAACAGCGGAGAAGCTAGGGTTCCGTAAGTATAGTTGAAGGAGGCCAAAGAGAGATGACACTACTAGACCCATTGGCTGATGCAATGTCGAGCATCTACAACAGCGAAATAGTTGGAAAGCCTGAGGTAATTGTAGCGCCGGCTTCCAGTCTTATTGAGCGTGTGCTGCAGGTAATGCAGACACAGGGATACATTGGCGAGTTCGAGCGCATTGACGATGGAAAAGCAGGAAGGTTTCGCATTCAGCTCATGGGACGCACTAACAAGTGTGGCGTAATCAGACCCAGGTTCCCGGTGAAACGAGACGGATTCGAAAGATTCGAGAAGCGCTTCCTACCAGCGTACGATTATGGAGTTCTGATTGTCACAACTCCTCAAGGAGTAATGACACATCGTGATGCCAAGAACCTAGGGATCGGAGGAAGATTACTGGCGTTTGTGTATTGAATGGAGGTCTGACATGATGTCTTCGAGTTACGTGTACGAGAAACGGATTGAGGTACCGAGTGAATGTCAGGTTTCCTTGGACGGGAAGACTGTCACAGTCAGCGGCCCAAAGGGGTTTCTTCAGCGGGGTTTCCCAGAGCCTCAGACGACCATAGCAATCGATGGGAACGAGTTGGTTGCAACCACCAACTTCAATCGGAAAAGAGCGAGGGCACTAGTGGGCACTGCCATTGCGCACGTGCGTAACATGATCATCGGCGTCCAGCATGGCTACACATACGAGATGAAGATAGTCTACAGCCACTTCCCGATGTCAGTCGAGGTCCAAGACAGAGAAGTGATAATCAAGAACTTTATCGGTGAACGCGGTGTTCGGAGGGCTAGACTGATCGGAGATGTGGAGGTCAAGACCACAGAGGACGACGTCATCATCAGTGGAATAGACATCGATGCAGTTTCCCAGAGCGCAGCCAATATTCAACTAGCGACCAAGATTCGTGGTAAGGATCGACGTGTGTTCTTAGACGGAATATACGTGATTAGAAAACGCAAGGGCGAGGATGTGAAATCGATAGTATAAGGAGGCGAGATGAATGTCTAAGAAAGCTGCAATTACTGACGTGCCCGGACTGGGACCAAAGATGGCCGAGAAGCTCGCCGAGGCAGGAGTGAAGACTGTGGCCAAGCTCTCAAAATCTAAGCCGGACAAGCTGGCTGCCAAGGTCGATGGACTCAGTGAGGCCGGTGCGGCAAAGTTCATTGCCGCGGCTCAGAGGCTCGTCCCTGTACCAGAGGTGAAGAAGCCCAAGGCCAAGAAACCGAAGAGGAAGGCCGAGGAAGAGAAACCGAAGCCCAAGAAGAAGGTGAAGAGGCCAGAGGCCAAGCCTAAGAAACCTCGCAAGAAGAAAAGAAAGAAGAAACCAGAACCAAAGCCCGTGCTAGTGCGGGACACGCTCATAGACCAACGTCTTCTTAGAGTTGCCAAAGAGAAAAGACGGAGGCAGCCGAAGTTCCGTCATGAACAGGCCCACCGTTGGGTGCGAGTGAGTGACTCTTGGCGAAAGGTTCGTGGAATTGACAATGCCACACGAGAGAAGCGGAAGGGCCGCATTGCAATGGTATCAGCAGGATATCGAAAACCGAGATCTGTCAGAGGACTCCACCCATCTAGATTCATCGAAATCTATGTAGAACGACCATCTCAGGTTGAAGGTCTTGACCCTGATATTCATGCGATTCGCATCGGCTCAACAGTGGGTCTGAGGAAACGCCAGGAAATAATCAGAAAGGCGGATGCCTTACTTGTGAGAGTCTTGAATCCTGGGGCACCTGAAACTATTGGTGAGGAGGATCTTTTCACAGATCTTGAAGACTTGGAGGTAGACTAGATATGAAGCTCACTACCCAGAAGAGAATCGCTGCTGACGTGATGAAGGTTGGCATATCCAGAGTCTGGATGGATCCTCAGTTCGAGGACGAGATATCTCTGGCAATCACTCGAGAGGACATCAGGCGTCTTGTGGATGAGGGTGCAATCCAGAAGAAGCAGAAGATTGGAGTAAGCCGAGGACGAGCACGTTACAAGATGCAGCAGAAGCGAAAGGGTCAGAGAAGAGGACCCGGAAAACGGAAGGGCAAGCACACTACAACCCTATCGCAGAAGGATCGCTGGATGATGAAGATAAGGCCGATGCGGCGCGAGCTCCGAAGGCTGAGAGAGGAAGGTAGGATAACCAGGCGAGTCTATCGAGATTTGTACCTGAAGGCCAAAGGAAACGCCTTTAGAAACACAGCACACCTTCGGACTTACATTGCCGAACACAAGCTGGAGGCGAAGAGGAGATGAAAGAAGGTCCTACCTACAAGGTCAAATTCAGACGCCGGCGGGAAGGGAAAACGAACTACTACAGACGACGACGGCTCCTGCAATCGAGGAGTCCCCGTCTAGTTGTGAGAAAGACAAACACTCGTGTGATAGTACAACTGATAGAGGCAAAGGTAGTCGGTGACACAACTGTGGCCACGGCCGTGTCCTCAGAGCTAGGTGGCTTCGGTTGGCGAGCTGGGATTGGCAATCTACCGGCCGCCTACCTCACTGGACTATTGGCGGGACTGAGAGCCAAGGCGAGAGGCCTGAAGGAGGCAGTACTAGACGTCGGCCTTCATCCTCCTGTTCGTGGTTCAAGGCTATACGCGGCACTAAAGGGAGCCTTGGATGCAGGTCTTGAGATACCTCACAATCCAGAAGTACTCCCTGACGAGAACAGAATGTCAGGAGAGCACATCGTATCTGCGTACAAGCACTTCACGGAGAAGCCGAGCGAAGGACATCTCTTTAGCTCATTGGGAAAGAAGAAGACCACGATAACGACAATCCCAAAGCAGTTCAAGGCGACAAAGAAAGCGTTGCTTGAGATTCCACCTGCCCAGCTGAAGAAGAAGAAGAAACCGGCGGCTAAGAAGCCGAAGGCGGCTCCAAAGAAGCCAGCTAAGAAGGTGAAGAAAGAGAGACCTGCTGAGAAACCGCCTCGTGCCGTTCCAAGAAAACCGAAGCCCAAGAGGCTAGTGTCTCGAGGCAAAGGCAAGAAAGGAAAGAGAGGAGCCAAGAAGGGATAGGAGAGGATTCATGATGAGTAGGAGACGACGTCGGCCACCACGCCGACAGGAAACAAGCCCGCTTGATGATTGGGTTCCCAAGACAGCTCTAGGGAAACTTGTCAAGGAAGGACATGTTAACAACATTGAGGAGATATTTCTCAACAACTACCTTATCCGTGAGCCTGAGATTATTGATGTTCTGATCCCGGAGCTTCGGCAGGAAGTCGTGGATGTGACTATGGTTCAAAGACAGTCAGACAGTGGACAGCAGAAGAGCTTTCGAATCACTGTAGTGGTAGGAAATGGTGAGGGAGTCATTGGAATCGGAATTGGTAAGGCTCCAGAATTCGTTCCAGCAGTAAGGGCTGCCGAAGCCAGAGCAAAGCTGAACGCAACTGTGTTCCGTAGGGGGTGTGGTTCATGGGAGTGTCGATGCCACGACCCGCACAGTATTCCATTTCAAACAAAGGGCACTTCAGGGTCTGTTTCCGTGACGCTCCGGCCTGCCCCCAAGGGTACTGGACTGGTCACTGCCGATGTTGGCAAGATAGTCCTCCGAATAGCGGGGCTGAATGATGTCTGGTCTATCACGAAGGGGCGCTCAAGAACTTCCTCCAATTTCGCAAAGGCCTTTGTCGATGCTCTCACACAAACATACAAGATGCTACCTCCACAAGAATGGATGTCGTCAGGAGTGCCAGAAGAATGAGCTCGGAGGAGAAAGTTGTATTAGCAATACGCGTCAGGGGACAGGTGAGAGTTAGACCCCAGATAGAAGACACTCTCGACAAGTTGCTCTTGGGCAGAGTACATCAAGCTAGAGTTCTGAAGCTGAACTCAAGTCTGCAAGGGATGATTATCAAGGCCAAGGACTACATCACATGGGGTGAGATTGATGAGAAGACTGCTACGATGCTTTTGTCCAAGCGTGGTCGCCTTCCTGGCAACAAGAAACTCAGCGATAGTTATGTGAAGAAGAACTCGAGCTACAATACTATCAAGGCCCTTGCCAAAGCGATAACCGACGGCAAGGCTACAGTAAGTGACGTCGAAGGACTGAAGCCTGTGTTTAGGTTGACACCGCCACGGAAGGGATTCCGGGGCAAGAAACATCTACCAGTGGGGATGGGTGGAGTAACAGGGTACCGAGGACCCGAGATTAACGCCTTGGCCCAGAGAATGATTTGAGGTGATATGAGTGAGTTGGGACGACCCATTTGATGACTCTGAAGATCCGCGAAAGAGACTCCGAAGGTGGCTAGGGGATTTTCTTCCTGAGGAAGTCTTCGACCAGATTGATGAGATGATGCGACGAATGATGGATGACATGCAAGAAGGCGATATGTTCGACATGGATTCCATTGAGGAGTTCATGAGAGAGAACCCTGATGGGGCTAATCCATTTGTGTTTGGCTTCTCTATGCGAATTGGCCCGGATGGCAAACCCATTATCCAGAGGTTCGGCAATGCTCCAAGTCCGGATGGCGCTAGGATGCTCCCCCAGCTAGAGCCGCTTGTCGACATTATTGAAGAGAACGATAAGATAATCGTGGTTGCTGAACTGCCTGGAGTGGAGAAGGATGAGCTAAAGGTCCGTGTTAAGGGCCAGACGCTCACTATAGATGTAGATAATCCGGAGAAACCCTATCATAAGGAGCTGAAGCTCCCGGCGAAGGTACGGAAGGAAGAGGCCAAGTCATCTATGCGAAACGGTGTACTTGAAGTGCGACTAAAGAAGGCATGAGATAGGAGCAATCTGCAATGCAGAAGAGGAAATCAAAGAAGATCCATAAGATGCGGGGACGCAGATCTGCCGGCTACGGCTTCAGTGCAGGCCACAGAGCATCAGGGCAGAGAGGCGGCAAAGGAATGGCCGGCTCAAGGAAACATCATTACATCAAGGTGATGCAGGAAGACCCCCGCTACTTTGGCAAGTGGGGCTTCAAGAGGCCTCAGAATCTCATTGATGATGTTGTTGCTATCAACATCGGTGACATAGACGAGGCGCTTGAGAGGCTTGTTGAGAGAGGAGGCGCTACCAAGAAGGGGCGCAAGTACACTGTTGATGTGTCATTACTTGGCATAGACAAGATCCTGGGCTCCGGAAAGGTGACTCAGAAGATTGACCTAGTTGGTGTGAAAGCTATCTCAGCCAGAGCACGTGAGAAAGTATTGGAGAAGGGTGGCTCGGTGGACCTCCCGAGGGACCAGTGAGGTCCACAAAGGGTGTGATTTGATTTCCACGCAAAGTGAAATGTTGATATCGAAGAACCACTAGCTTTAAAGGCATAGCCAGGCTCGACGTCGAAAAACCCTGCAGGAGACAACAATTCTTGCCATCAGCATTCCTTAGGGCTCTATCACCGTTCGTACGGGTGATGCCAGAGGTAAGGACACCTGACAGAGAGGTATCCTTCCGCGAGAAGTTAGTGTGGACGGGAGTAATCCTCGTTCTCTTCCTTCTCATGTCGCACATCCCCTTGTATGGTGTCGATAAGACAGTCGGGACTGACTATCTCTGGGCACTGCGAGTGATTCTCGCGAGTAAGAGAGGGACTCTGATGGAGCTGGGGATAGGGCCAATAGTCACTGCAGGTCTGGTCATGCAGCTACTCTCGGGCTCAAAGATCATCGATGTTGACTTCAGCGACCCAGATGACAGAGCACAGTTCACCGGTGGGCAGAAGGTTCTAGCCATGGTAATGACAGCCTTCCAGTCCATCGCATACATCATTGGTAATGCCTACGGAACTCTGGGACCAGAGGCTGCACTACTGGTGTTCATGCAATTGTTCATTGCGGGAATCGTTGTGATTCTAATGGACGAACTCATCCAGAAAGGATGGGGCCTTGGTTCGGGTGTTTCACTGTTCATCATGACGAACGTTGCCGGTCAAGTGATATTCAACGCGCTGAACTTCGTTGACCTAGAATCCGCGATAGCACCTGGCTACACAGATCCGACTAACCTTCCACGTGGTATCATCGCCGCTCTGCTAGCAAACACCATCAGGTTCTTTGGAATCGGCACGGATGTGGGTCCATTCATTGACTGGGGTTGGCTTCTGATTCGAGATGGTGTCAATCCAAGTCTGTTCACGCTCGCAATAACCCTGGTAATCGTGGTCGCAGTGGTATGGATGGAATCTGTCAGAGTTGAAATCCCACTACAGTATGCCAAGTATAGAGGAATGAAGGCTAGGTATCCCATCAAGCTGCTATATACCTCAAACATCCCAGTGATCTTGGCTCAGGCGCTATTCGCCAACATTCTGTTCTTCGGACAGATTATCTCCACGAACTTCAACCCGACGGGCACAAATCCTCTGCTGAGCTGGATAGGAATCTTCCAGCAAGACCCTGACAGTGCGCGAATGATTGCGACGTTCGGCCTGTCTCGTTACGTGACTCCACCTCAAGGCATATTCAACGTCTTCGAGCAGCCTGACGGACTCTTACATATCGCGGTGTATTCGTTCTTGATGATCCTGTTATGTTGGGGCTTCTCTCGTGTTTGGACGGATATTGCTGGCATAGCCCCACGAGACGTGTCGCGCCAGCTTCTAGATAGCGGATACATTGTTCCTGGGTTCAGGAGAAGCGAGAAAGTGCTTGAACGTCTGCTGGATAGGTACATCCCGATTGTAGCGAGCCTTGGCGGTTTCCTCGTCGGAGTGTTAGCAGCTGCGGCAGATGTGGCAGGTGCACTTGCGAGCGGTACTGGTATTCTGCTTATGGTGTCAATCATCAAGCAGTACTACGAGCAGATTGCAAAGGAGCAACTAGCCGCTATGGGCGGCGAAGGCGTTGCTGGACTGCTTGGAATACTGTAGTTTGTGTTGGCGAGGCTGCTCCTCGCCTCGCATTCCCTTCTTGGACTAGCCGAAATCATGGACAGGATTTGGCACCAGGATTTGAGGCAAACCTATTATGTGATTTTGTATTCGCAGAGGACCTACAAACGAAGAGAAAGAGAAGCGCTGTGGTGTCAATAATGGCGTCAAGCAGGGTTAGGTATGCACTTCCCGCACTATTCTTTGCAGCTGGCGTATGGGGAGCTATTCAGCTAATAGTAGATGTGACTTCTACGGCTGCTGTGAGCGATATTCTATCGGTATGGGGAGGCAGCGCATACGAAGACATCCTCTTTGTCATTGTATTGGGCTTGCCGATGTTGCTTCTTGAGTACATAGGACTCGCAGTGCCAATGGCGATTCTGTTCTTGGTGATTGCGAAGGCCTTCAAGTCTGCCTCGTATGAGATGAACATCATGAACATTGGTGCCGAATTCGGCGGCATTCGCATGGTCCGAAGGGCAGCAACGCCAGCGTTGTTCAGTGTTAGTACGTCAGCATTTCTACAAGGGTGGATCCAGAGCAACTGGTTCAGCGTCACTGGAACGCTAACTACAGAGGATCAACTCATGTATGACCTTGCGCTGTCCTTGATTGCCGCACTTGTATTTCTCATTGTGGCCCTTCCGTTGTTCACACCGACTTGGGTTTTGAACGATGCAGGGATAGTGACTCATCTGAAGTCAGACAAGATGAAGGTACGTCAGTGTCCTGACACACAAGGCGTAGGTCGATGGGTCGGGAATATTCTGGGAGGGTACGCCCTGATAGCATTCCCGATTGCAATGTTCATCACTCAATTCTGGGAGCCATACTTCGTTGAGCTTTCTAGACCACTCACTAACACCAATCTTCTCATCAGCTTCCTCTGGATTCTGGGACTGCCACTCTTGGTGATGGCCTTCATTATGCCTGTGGTTGTGCTCAATGAGGCCTATCAGAAGAGAATACGGCGCCGCCTAACAAGAATCGCCGTTAGGTTGGGTGCAACCGTCGTTTTGAAAGAGAAGATCGAAAAGGTTGAGAAACCCGAACTCCTGACAAAGAGAAGAAGAAAGAAGGAAGACTTGGGAATACTGGAGACACAAGAGGTAGTAGAGATTGTGACTTCAGCGAAGGGAGTCAAGACATACAAGAGGAAGAACGGCAAGAAGAAGAAACCCTCCAATAAGAAGAAATGAACAGCCCTTCTCGACTGACTTCGAGAGAATCTGACTCCCTGAAAGCCCAAGAGCCTACAGAACCTATATAACGAGCAGAGTAGGACCAACGGCCAGTCGTGCAAGAAGTACGATGTGGTCGGTCCTCATGACGGAAGAAAGGAACGTGGTCATTGTCACTGGGATTCCAGGCGTTGGTAAGACCACAGTCATTGACACTGCTGTGGAGATAGTCAAGAGCCAGCACGGTGAAGAAGTCCTCGTTCTGAATATTGGTACAGAGATGTTTGAGATTGCTTCAAAGAAGGGACTCATACAAGACAGAGATGAACTTCGAAAGATGCGAACAGCCAATCAACGTGAGGTCCAGAGGTTGGCAGGAGAAGCCATCGCAAGGAAAGCGAAGACAGCCAGAGTCATTGTAGATACTCATACTCTCATACAGACTAAGAACGGTTTCCTCATTGGGCTCCCAGAGTGGGTAGCGAGGGCAATACAACCGAAGACCGTGGTCTTGGTTGAGGCCGACCCGGACAAGATAGCTAGTCGTAGAAGCTCAGACGGTACCAGGACTCGTGATGACCAGTTGATAGAGGAGATTGACACACATCAGAGGATGTGCCGTGCAGCTGCTGTTTCAGTCGGGACATTGACTGGAGCAACCGTCAGAGTAATCAAGAACCGCGAGGGAAAGGTAGAAGAGGCGGCTACCGAACTAGCGTCAACACTGATGGAGTAATGTCTGATGCAAGATCCGTTTGGTGACTTCATGGCATGGTTCAACGTAGTCTTCGCCATTTTCAAGACGCCACCATTCTCCGCCCTCTTCATAATGGCAATCTCAATGAGCATCACAACAATCAGTAACCTTGCGATGAGGCGGTTCTCTGATATGCGACGCCTGAACAGATACCAGGCTGAGATCAAGCAGCATCAGGAGATGCAGAAAGAGGCCGAGAAGACACAGAATGAGAAGTTGGCAAGGAAGGTGAAACGGAGAAAGGCCTATATCGAGCGGATTCAGCGGGAGATGATGACCCAGCGTTGCAAGCCCTCCTTGATGTTCTTCATTCCATTCATCATACTGTTTGCAGTCTTGCGGGCTTTCTACTTCATCATAGATGATCCCATCACGGGTGCAGGTCACGACCAAGTTGTCGCGGTTATTCCTTTCAGTGTGCACAAGCTTCTACCCTTCCTTGTCGGCTGGCTTGGCGTTCCCACACCATATGGATTCGGCATGACATTCTTTGGATTCTATATGCTAGTTGGACTCGGCCTTGGTCAGATACTCCAGCGAGTAATGGGAGTTTCACTTACCTAGCGGCTGTTCAGAGATGCAATGTACCGGTTTCCTTAAATGTGAAGACCGAGGGCTCAAAGGAAAAGCCCCTGAGTATAAATTGGGTGAGTGTAATGCCACGTCCAGGTCTACTTACCAAAGGAAGAGCAGGTCGTACAATAAGGACTCCTGGAGGAAGACATGCTTTCCATCGCCAGAAGTCCTACAAAGCCGCAGGCACCTGCGCATTGACCAGCAAGAAGATGCAACTCCCACGAGGGGCTAAACAGCGACGAACTGGAAAATCAAGTCGCTCCTCCAAGAGACCCAACCGCCCATATGGTGGCTTCGCCACTTCAAGGGCTGTAAGAAGGGGAATAATACGCAAAGCACGAGAACAGTAAGATGAAGCGCGTTGTGACGATCGGCGGGCTCCATGGGACAGGAAAGAGTTCCGTGGCAGACAAGATTTCAAAGAAATTCAATCTGAGAAGAGTTTCGGCGGGAATCATCTTTCGTAGGCTGGCTGATGAAAGAGGACTCACACTTGAGGAGTTCAGTAGAATAGCCGAACAAGACGAGGAAATTGACCTTCTTCTGGATGATACGCTCAAGACTGAGGCTGAAAAGGGCAATGTCGTAATCGATGGACAGCTTGCTGCATGGATGGCTGGCGAGCATGCGGACTTCAAGATCCTTCTGACAGCTCCTCTTGACGTTCGAATAAAGAGAATCTCAGAGCGAGATGGTACGGAATACGAGTATGCCAAACGTGAAACGATTGCACGCGAAGGCAGTGAGAGTGCAAGATACAAGGAGTTCTACGGAGTGGACATCTCCGACCAGTCAATCTATGACCTTGTTCTGCGCACGGATAGGTACGACCTTGATGGAGTAATCACCATTCTTACAACAGCAATCCGGACATTCTTTGAGCAGAATGATAAGTAGTCTGAAGCGTAAGGCTGATATGGCAATCCGAGGTCCAGAGTCTGTTCTCCCTGTCCAAAGGGATGAGTCTGTGAGGCGACTTGCGGTTTCAGCTAGACCGAGGACCGGCGAGGTGTGTTGAAATGACTTTGTACAAAGTTGGACGTGTTTGTGTCAAGACAGTGGGTCGGGAAACCGGAAGCTACTGCGTGATAGTAGATGAAATGGAGGGTAGATTCGTGGTGGTGACCGGGCCTAAGCACATTAGCAATGTGCGTAGACGTAAGTGTAACACTCGTCATCTTGAGCCTCTTGAGATAGAGCTGCCGATAGAGAAAGGAGCAGAAGACAGTGCAGTGGAGAGGGCACTTTCAGAGGCGGGACTGACGGAGAGATTCAGGGAGAAGATTAGGCTGCCACAGTAGTTGAGGGTCATAGTGTGGGCGTCGTTGGGGGGGAGAAGCGTTGAAGGGCCTTCTGCCAGCAGACGAACCGCGAGAAACTATCCTCAAGTCCAGTGAGACGTCTAATCAAGACTACGGATTCTCATCACTGGATAGTCTTCCAATCGAATACTTGCTTGAGAACAGTGTGATTACCATAGACAAGCCTTCTGGGCCAACGAGTCACGAGGTAGCTACATGGGTTCGCAGAATCTTGCATGCTGAACGTGTCGGACACGGTGGAACTCTCGACCCGGCAGTAACTGGAATACTGCCCACTGGAGTTGGCAATGCTACCAAGGCGATGCAGGCATTATTGCCTGCAGGGAAGGAGTACGTCTGTGTGATGGAACTCCACCGCTTAGTGGATCATGAAGAAATCCGTAGAGTCATCAACGAGTTCGTTGGCAAGATCTATCAGAAGCCTCCCCTGAGATCATCTGTCAGAAGGGTCCTCCGGGTGAGGGAGGTCTACTACAACGAGATAATCGAAACTAAGGGTCGTCTTGTTCTGTTCAGAGTGGGATGCCAAGCTGGAACGTACATTCGTAAGCTCTGCTTCGACATTGGAGAGGCCCTGGGCTCGGGGGCCAATATGAGAGAACTCCGCCGAACTCGTGTTGGACCGTTTCGAGAGGATGAGCATCTTTGCTCGCTCTATGACCTCAAAGATGCCTACAGTTTCTGGAAAGAAGAGGGCGACGAACATGAGCTTCGGAAGTACCTCCTGCCACTTGAGTTCTGTTTCAGCCATCTTCCTTCAATAGAAGTTCGTGATAGTGCAGTAGATGCAATCTGCCACGGTGCGAATCTCGCGGCCAATGGAATTGTTAGTCTGAGCAGTGGTCTGAGAAAGGGCGACATTGTGGTTCTGAAGACCTTGAAAGGCGAGGCAATTGCCATTGCAAAGAGTTCTGCTACATCAGATTCAATGGCCAAAGCGAAGAGTGGCATCGTTGCGACAATTGACCGAGTGTTGATGGAGAGAGGGCGTTATCCTTCGATGTGGAAGAAGCGAGCTGCCGAGAAGTAGTAACACATCAGAAGCTGACCATCTTTTTATGCAGACGTTCAGATGATTGATTGGCCTTGGAGCAGAAGCGCAACTGACGGTACTCGTCCCTCGGGATGAGAGCTGAGGAAGCTCCCGACTCCTATCGACACCAGTCCTGCGCGAGCAGGGAGGCGAGAGCCTTGCTCTGGGAACAGAAACGACACCCCCGAGCCGGAGATGACAATGATGCAGCATCTGAAGCTGCTGAGGATTGGTTCGGACCGGTTGAAACGGCCCAACACTGGGGAGCAATCTCAAGAATACATCTGTGAGTGTCGATGTGAGATGTAGGGTAGAGAGCACAGTTTGATGTTGCAAGATCCCGTTTTGGCAACAAAGCGGAATGGAACAGAATCGGGGCTACTCTCTGCACCAAGGCCATTCATTCGCCTATTGATCTGGTTTCTCGTGCTCTCTCATTATCTCCTTTTGGATCTCGACAACCTCGCTACTGGTGCCACATGCTGAGTACGCTTCTAGCCACTCCTTGTTTAACGCGATGAAGGAGGGTCCCCACTTGAAGACGGATATGACGTCATCTGCACTTTCTCTCAAACCCAGGATGTAGAGCGCTGCTGCAACCGCTTCAGCAGTGGAGAGTTTGATTGGCTTGTATGTGTTGATGGGGTTTGCAGCCAGCAAATATGGTAGTGCTCTCTGGTTTCCAGTCTTGGATCTCATGAAAAGACCCTCAGCTTGCTTCCATGAGCAATCAAGAGCCACGAGACCAGAGCCGAGGGCGGAGTTTCTATCAGCTACAGAAAGGGCGGTTTCAGCCGCCGGGTTCAGCACAACAGAACCGGATGGAATGCGCTGTAGAGTACGGATGACGTTCGCCTTCTTCATCCTCTCAAGGCGAGTTCCCGTACACTTCTTGGGATCACACTGTCCAGCATGGTAGATCATGATACGCGGAAGGTTTCTAGGGTTGTCGGTCACGATTAGTAGTACCATACACAACAGATTTCAGGCTTCCCATGAAGCACGTCATCAGTGGAACGATTTGATTCGGTTTTCTCCTGGCGATCTGTGCGAGTTGTGTGGCTCTCACAACCTCAGCCCAAACCTATGTAATATGTGCGGGGCGGTAGTCTGCTCCGACTGCAGCACAAAAGACAATTACATCTGCCTTGCCTGTTTCGAGGCGCGGTGCTCCATCTGCGGGGAGTATCTATCATCGCGTGCTTGCAACCGATGTGGGAGATTAGTCTGCGAGGATCACGGAGTCAAAGAGGGAGAAGCGACTATCTGCAATGTTTGTCAGGCGGAGTTGGAATGACAGTCACTTCGATTCACATTGGAATGGACGACATCGATAGTCCAAGAGGTGGTTGTACAACCCACTTCGCGAGCCTG
Organism: Candidatus Thorarchaeota archaeon; assembly: GCA_046758445.1. GTDB lineage: Archaea > Asgardarchaeota > Thorarchaeia > Thorarchaeales > Thorarchaeaceae > SMTZ1-83. The sequence continues at coordinate 78,190 of JBHIAE010000001.1, forward strand.
ATTGTTCAGAAACTCTCATCCCTTGGAGCTGACTGGCAGGACTATCCGAACTTGATTAGGCTCAATCCTAACATACCATTCAGAACGCGTGGCAATGGCGCAGTAGCAATCAGGTTTGAAATCGACGGAGGAGAAGTCGAGAACGTACTATCAATTCTTGAGAGAATGATTCAAGATTACGTGGAGATGGACTATTCAAACACCAATCCGGGAGTTGTGTTGGTTCAGGGGAAAGTCCCTCAGGATGTCGACATCTTCTCACAGCGAGCAATGTGGAGGACTATTCCGATTGACGTAGGGGAAAGAGTTGTTGAGAGAAATGACATTCAACATATCAAGTGGGGGAACGGAAGAGGTCTAGTAGGCGCTTTGTCGGCTGTAGGGAATCCATTGGATGATGACCACACATACGAATTCATCGCTTATCGCTCAGTCGATTCGATTTCCCAGCCAAGGGGGGTTCACAAGGAGTCAGTCATTGAGATGGACAAGCAGATGAGTGATAGTCTGTTCTCAAACGTGGATGAGAGAACGGGGCGGGTTCTCATCGTCCCACATGGTCCAGATCCAGTGCTCTATGGAATTAGGGGTGAGCAACCTGAGAGTGTGAAGAGGGCATCGTCCAAGGTCGAGAGCGATCAGAAAGTCGACAGATGGATGATATTCAGAACAAACCAGGGCACTGGAGCACACCTTAGGAATTGTGTCTATGTGAATGACTTGAGAGCATACATGGCAGTAGTCGTGCACGGCATAGTTGACAAGAAGCCCAGAATATTCGAGGGGGGACATGTCTTATTCGGTATAGGTGACTGTTCAGGTAGGGCGGACTGTGCCGCGTACGAGCCATCTGGAGAATTCAGAGAGGTAGTAGGAAGCCTTGTCGAAGGCGATCAGGTCATGGTTCAAGCTGGAGTCCGTCCTGCATCGAGAACACATGGACTGACCCTGAATGTGGAGGGCCTTGATGTGTTGAAACTTGCAGAAACTTTCAATGTGATTAACCCCCTTTGTCCACATTGTCTAAAGCGAATGAAGAGTGCTGGAAAGGACAAAGGATACAAGTGCTTCAATTGTGGGTTCAAAGACCCGAAGGCTAAGAGAACCGAAACGCCTGTGAAACGCAAACTCAGAGAAACAGTCTATCTTCCTCCGCCGAGAGCACAGAGACACCTGACGCGTCCCTTGGTAAGGATGAATCGGAGAAACCAAGGTGTCCCAGACCGACTAATCGCTGAATGGCATAGACCCTAATCTATGACAGTCATTATGCAGTCGGATAGTCCTATACTCGTCGGCCTCGACGTCCGCCAGGCTTCCTTGTTCCGTCGTGCGGAATTGGTGTGACCTCGTCGATGATTCCAATCCTTAGGCCAGCTCTGCTAAGGGCACGAATCGCTGCCTGCGCACCGGGCCCTGGAGTCTTTGGACCACTGCCACCAGGAGCACGCACACGTATGTGAATACCATAGATGCCTTTGTCCTTGGCTTCTCTCGCTGCCTGAAACGCTGCCTGCATTGCCGCATGAGGTGACGATTCGTTGCGATCGGCCTTCACCATCATGCCACCGCTGTACCGTGCAATTGTTTCCGCACCTGTGATGTCGGTGACATGAATGATGGTGTCGTTATATGACGCAAAGATGTGTGCAATTCCCCACTTTGTGCGCTCTTCGCTCCTACTCATTGCTCGACACCTTACCTCCGGTTATTCCTGTTAGTTGAATCAATTTGCTCGCCTTCATTAGACGCAGGGACGTCATCCACGCCCTCAATGGCCGCGACAGCCTTAGCAGCAATCCGCTGTGCAGCTGCAGACGCTGCAATTCTCGCGGGGTGTGAGTCATCATTGAGGGGAGATTTAGCAACGTAACTCATTCTCGCCTCTTCGTCGAGAGTAATCAGCCTAGAAGGTGTACTCAGCTTTGCCCCATCGAGGGCGATATGACCATGCGTGACAAGCTGCCGGGCATGATAGGCCGAGCTTGCCATGCCCTTCCTGAAGACTATAGTCTGTAATCTGCGTTCCAAGAGATTCTCCAGAGTAAGATCAAGAACGCTATCCAAGGTGGGCTCTCCAGTGAGGATTCCCAGCCGTACAAGCTTGTCTACGAGTTCTCGCTCGAACGTGGCCCTCTCTGCCGCTGTCAGTGCTAGCAAGTTTCTGGCTTGTCTTCTGTATCGGGAGAGCTCTGTTCTGTGCCTCCACAGCTCTCTCTTGTTGCGAAGACCATATGACCCTATCAACTGGAGTTCACTCTCGAATCTTTCGCTGTCATAGGGACGCTTCGGCGTCACGTACTTCTTCTTCTGTCGACGAGGGTCACCCATTCTCTCATAACCTCACAGTGCTACTTCACTCTCTTTCTGGACACGCCAACAGCTACACCGCCACGGCCAGTCGTTCTCGTATGTTGTCCTCTGACTTTCAATCCTAAGGAGTGTCTTACTCCTCTCCATGACCTGATACGCTTCAATCGGTCGATGTCGCTCCTGTGAGCAAACTCCAAGTCAGAACCAGTCAGATGGAGCATCCTTCCGCTTGTGCGATCTCGCGGTCTGTTTACATACCAGTCGGGCATCCCAGCAGATACAGGGTCCTTCAATATCTTCTCAATCTTGGCTATCTGAGTATCCGTCAAGTAACCCAGTCTATCTTTTGGATCAAAGCTTAGCTGGGTCAATATTGCCTTCGATAGCCTGAGACCTATACCCCGTACCCGGGTGAGACCCTGGAGTAGATTCTCCTGGCCATCGATGTCATGGCCTGCGATACGTACGATATGTCGATAATCCTCGGACATGGTCTACAACCTCATCCTGACTGATCTGAGGCTTGTTCGCCTCTTGAAGACGCCTTATAATAGTTATCATCCAGCCCGACGCTTTCTTCGATTTCTCCCTATGTTGTCGGAGAAGCTAGGGGCACCTTTCGCTAGAGCATTCAACAGAGTTGGAAGGGTTAATCTGCGAATGCGTCTGTGCCATTCAGGGGTATCTCCATGAGTGATCTATCACGAGGGCAGGTCCACATCATGAAAGGAGACAATGTCATCCATATAGCCAGCAAGTGGAGAAGACGTGGTGAGGACGGAATACACACCACTTTTTGTGGCCTAGTAGTATCTAAAAGTGCCGAATAATCAAGGACTGCACATGTAGGGTGCCGAGTCATCAAGGCAAAGCAGACTACCTGCAGCAAATGTCGTGAGCATTTCTATAGGGCAAGCATAGACCGGGCCACACGCAAACTGGGTGGACATGCATAGTCCATAGAAATCGGCAGTAAAGCAGCCTATAGAGAAGTTGGAGCCTGGGATGAGATTGTTCCGCCCGGTCCTATCTGCCGCTTAGTCATCATGGTTCGCACTTCGAAGGCCAGGACCGACAATACTAGTGCTGATAGCCCGATTGTCACAGATAGAGGCATGGGACCATAGATTGGGTAGTTGACTACATAGGTACCCACTGAGAGCATAACAGAACCGAGACAGGCTAGTCCTAGAAGGAAGCCTACTCCTTCTTCCTTCTCAGAACTAAGCCCAAGCCTTTCCAGTAACGAGCGGGTCCAGCTCGGCGGCACAACGATGTATGCAATTCCTAGTGCCATCCAGAGGCCCCAGATGCCACCTCTGAGGAATAGAACGTAGACTATTGCTTCCAATAGAGAGAGGGGTGTGATTACCGTTATGGCTCTATAGGAAATATATGGGATGGGGAATAGCCTGAATCCACCATATGGACAATCGAGCCAGTAATTGGACCCCTCACTGACAAACCTTGATACGTCGACCAAAACGGGCAGATACAATAGCAAGAGCCCGACCGTCGCACGTTTTATCAGAGTCACTCTATATCTGGCTATCGTATTTCGAAGGCTCTGAGAGGACCGAGTTTCGCCCTGCTCGATCACGCTTTCTGTCAATACTGCCCCCTACATTGCAATAGCCATCTTCTCAGATAAGAGTTGAGAACTGAGAAAGGAATCCAAACGATAACCATCTCATCTGCGCCACGACTCAAGAGCCTTACAGCTGTGAATGACCTGGGTTCTGAAGCCAATATTCTTGTCGTACTATTGTTTCAGGGAAAAAGTGAAAAGCACGACAATACAGTGACTGTCCAAGCCCGGATAGCCAAGCGGTTCGCTCATGACATTCCGTCACGAACCTGCAGACGGCGGCAGCCTGGAGCAGGCCAACTGGTCGAACAGGCAGCTGCTCTCCTTCTAGGAGGCATGAAGGTCGATCATTCGTGGTCGGTCTGGCTAGAGTTCGAATCTCATTCCGGGCGCCACTTCATTCCTTTCTGCCAATCCTCAAACCGATGAATATCAGGGCAAGAGTAAGTGCTGTCAGTCCAGTCGCCAGCACAGGAGGTAGTGCCCTCTCTGGATAGAGTGGGCCTTCGACTGCTGCGGTATTAATAGTCCAAAGGAGAAAGCCTGCAATGAGGAACAAGATGATTGAGTCAATCACTTGACCCATGCTGACCTTCCTGTTTCTCTGGCTCATTTCGAATTGTCACCCTCAATCATTCTTGGCTACCCAGACATAGCAGGGCCTTCGGGGGGACGGGCGGATATAAGGCTGACGCTGGCTATGTCCCCCAATGTCCAGTTCGCCCAGAACTCCACATCTCACCAACTTGGTCCTCTCACTTTGAACTTAGGCGGCCTCGTCGCTTTTATAGTGGATTCACATACCCTCGGGCATTTCTAGGAGCAGAAGTTTGCCAAAGTATCCGTATATCGGAGCAAGGAGAAGCACCCTTGGACCAATATTGAAGAGCCAAAACAATGCACTTGAAATCATAGGAATTGAGGGCCCTCCTAACCAGATAAAAGCAGGGTTGGATATTTGATCTTCAATCATGAAGATGCCATAGAGCACAAGCCCTTGAAATCCAAGACGGAGTGGATTCTTGGAGAAGGGGGTCTTCCAGAGTGCCCTTGAGATTGAAGAGTTCGCGGCACCAAACACCAATACAATCGGAATATGTGCCACGATTCCGATGATCACGCGGTCTGGATGAATTGAATAGTTTGGAATGATTGTTGTAAATAGAATGGACCAGAACAAGTATACGAAGGCATACTGGAAAACCACGTAGGCTAGACCATGATGATAGAAGCGGACCAATCGACTAGGGATTGTATTCATCAACAACGTTCCTAGTTTCCAACTGTCAGAAAAATGTCTTTCGACTCTGCCTGCACGGAGAACAAAGTTCTGTAGGAAGACCTTTAGCTTGTGACCCTGAGGAGATTGTACAGGGTCAATAACTTCTTGGCATTCTAACTGGGATTGCCATCTCATGTCCCACGGTGTCCAGCCTGAGCGGGAAACGACATCTCACCAACCAAGTTCGTTGCCATCAACTCCCTGACCTTGCTGGCACTAGTGGTATGACCCAGTACCCAGGCAAGTTTCACGACGGCGGCTTCAGAAGTCATATCGAATGCACTCATCGCCCCTACATCTGCTGCCGCACGTCCAACTTCATACATTGATAGGTCAGCTTGGCCAAATGTGCATTGCGAACTGATGACAACAAAACAGCCTCGATCCACAGCCTCTCGAATCGCCTCCGTCAAAGCGTTCTCTTCAGTGGGGATGTTGCCAGAGCCAAACCCCTCAATGACAATTCCGCGATACCCCATATCCAGTACCCTCATGAGTATCTCGGGTGGAAGTCCTGGAAAGACCTTCAGAAGCCACACTTTGTCATCAAGAAGAGAGTCAAACGTAGGGACTAGATCGGCCCTGCTTCTTCTTCCTTCGTACAAGACGATGTTTCTAGCTAGTACTCCAAGCGGTGTCGGGTCCATGGAGTCAAATGCATCATAGGAGTTGACTCGCAACTTCTTGGCTCTAGTAGCACGATGAATCTCACCATTAAACACGATACATGTTTCACCAATGTCTCCAAAGGCTGCAACTCTTATCGCATCCAACAGGTTTCTCGGTCCGTCGCTCCAAGGAACTGTCGCCGGAATCTGCGAGCCGGTGAAGATGATTGGCTTGCCGGAATCTTGGACCATGAAACTGACTGCTGCGGCCGAATACACCATTGTGTCAGTGCCGTGAGTTATCACGATGCCCTGGAGATCCGGCATTTCATCGTTCACATCTTTGATAGCGCTAGCAATCTCCTGCCAATGATGAGGTTGTGCGTTAGCTGAGTCGAGTTGGAATAGCTCCTTCTGACATACGTCAACATTGCCCATGCCTTTTGGTAGTCTCTCTAGAAGTGTTTCAACAGAGAGTCCAGGCCTTAGCACTTCAGTCTGTGAATCGTAAACGCTGGAGATAGTCCCTCCCGTTGTAATCAGACACACCTTTGCTGTTTCCGGCTGCGTCAAGGTCATCACCACGCGTCCTGTCATGAGGATGATTTATTGGTGTTGCGATGAGTGGAATAGTCATTCGGTGATTTTGAATGCACGACCTTGTGATTGTTGGCGGAGGACCAGCAGGAGCAACATGTGCAAGAAGAGCAGCACTGAATGGTCTAGACGTGCTGTTGGTGGAAAGAGAAGTTCATCCGAGACCCAAGCTTTGTGGGGGAGCGTTAACCCATCGCGTTGCAGACCTGGTCGATTTCAATTTCTCTCATGTCGTGCAGGCGGAATCCAGCGGGGGGCGTCTATACTCTCACTCAGGAGAATGTTTGGAACTCAGCCGAAGCGACTACATTGGTTATCTCGTCAATCGCCCGGACCTCGACACCCTCCTCATCCAGAAGGCAAAGGAGGCGGGGGCAGAAGTACTCGAGGGTACCAAGGTCTTGGCAGTTGAGCAGCTAAGGTCGGGAGTCAGAGTCCTCACACATGGCGACTCCCACAGAGCCCATCTGTTAGTGGGTGCAGATGGAGTCAATGGAGTCGTTGCAAAGCAGATGCGGATTCGTGACAAGTGGTCACCGGAGAGTGTCGGTCTGTGCATCGCTGCCGACTTTCAACTGGATCCGGACGAGGTCTTCAGAGTGATGGCTCTAACCGATTCAAAGTCAATGGGCATCGACCTTCACTTGGGAATCCTGACCTGGGGATATGGTTGGTGTTTTCCCAAGAAGGACATACTGAATATCGGCATTGGATGCAGGGTGGACCACGCATCTAACCTTCGTGGTCATTGGAACCCGTTTGTGAAGAGAGTAGAGAGTCTGAAGGGGGTCAAACTCTCCACTTCAGAGAGGAGTGCATTTCGTATTCCCCTGGGAGGTGCTATGGCAAGGTATGTGGCCAGAAGGACTATACTTGTCGGAGATGCTGCTGGGTTGGTTTCACCAGTGACGGGAGAGGGGGTCTACTACGCAATGAAATCGGGAATGATCGCAGCCGACGTTGCATCAGAGGCCGCGGAGATGAAACAACCTCAACATGTCCTGTCCTATGAGAAACGCTTGAGGGAGTCGATCTTGAGCGAACTTCGCGCCGCCCGCAACATCGCCAAGATCCTGTTCAAATCAAAGAAGAACATGAGTATTGTATTCAGGATTGCAGAGAAAGACCCCGTGATGAGAGAGTACATCATCGACTTTGTTACAGGAACTCAACCCCTTCCTCAGGTGCGCAAAAAGATGACCAGAAGAATGCTGAGCCGTCACCCCATGATGGCCTTGAGATTGAGGCTCTAGCCAATCATGAACGGTCATGGAGGGACTACTTTGGTTGACCCATCCAGATTCAACTGAATCCTCATGAAATCCGTGGCTAGGATTGAATTCGGCAGGATTGCACGGGCCTCCTCCAGAATCTGTGTCCCATCCCCGTAACGCGGGCTATAGTGCGTGAGTACGAGCAATCTGACATCAGAATGCCTTGCAAGTTCAGCAGCCGAAAGAGCAGTCATGTGACCTCTCTCCTCAGCAAGATCAGAGTGTTCCGAGGTATACATCGCCTCGGAGATTAGGACATCGGCATTCCTTGCAGCCTCTCTAAGACTATCACATGGTCTGGTGTCTCCGGTGTATACAACTTTCAGTGGGCGTGGCTTTGAACCAGTAACATCCTCTGGTCGGACTTCTCTACCATCGTCCAAGACTACTGCTTCACCATTCGACAGTTTCCCCCATAGCGGCCCCTTCGGCACTCCCAGACTCTTCGCTCTATCAGGCAGGAATTCTCCTGTCGGTCTGCTGTATGTCACCTCATATCCAAAGGCGAGACCCCGATGGTCCACTTCAAAAGCTCGAACTGCGATATCGTCATTCTCGAAAAGCACTCCGCCCTCAATCCCGTACACAGTCGTCTTGAAAGTCGTTCCAAGATTGATGGTCTTTTGGTTCACCTTCACATACTCGATTAACTCAACCGGCCCATAGATGTCCAGAGGCTTGATTCGGCCCAGCAGGGAAAACCTGAGTAATAAGCCTCCCAGTCCGAGTAAATGGTCTGCATGCGTATGTGTTATGAAGACGGCCATCTTCTTGTTTTGTCCTAATCCAGCCCGCTCGAACTGCCTCTGTGTGTCTTCTCCACAGTCGAACATCAGGTTCCATCCGCGATGTCTAACCACTATGGCCGGATGGTTCCTTCCTTCAGTAGGGATACTTCCGCCACTGCCAAGTATCACTATCTCTATCAAGTTTCGATTGCCACCATACCGGCCGTTCTGTTTCAGTCAAGATATGGATTGCGACTCCGAAGTTGCTAGGCTAGATCGACTGGAATCTCTCCCTGCTCTGCCTCTCTTCGCACAATACCGAATGATCTCGCATCGAAGAAGTCTCCGTGGCCCCACTTCCACGCCCTGCCACGTCGGCTAAACATTGCAGCAGTTGTGAGCCGACTGCCGTGTCCGGCAGCGATCATATGTGCAGAGTAGTCATCAACACGCGACATCCAAGACCCCAGTGCTCTGATGAGCTCACGAGCAGTGCCGGGCGGCAGAGCTGCAAGCTGAAGCACTCTCTTCTCATCTGTTTCCAGATTCACAATTCGTGTCAGATACGTGACAGGCAGGAAACTCCATGCCCCCAGTACGCTGCCAGCTGTTTCAACGCTGGAGAGAACAAGCATGCGTTCGGATAGCAGGGGGACTCTCACTCTAGTCCTAGGTACTACAACCTGATCCTCTATCAACTGTGCTCTTCTTCTGAATACTGTACTCTCGGACAAACCGGTACTACTCACAATCTCAGATGCTGTTGACTCGAAGTCTTCTGTCAGCTGATCAATTATCTTCAAATCAGCAGCTGTGAGGTGCACATGCTCTGAGCTCCTCATTGGCGAGTCGCTCACCACCAGATGATTCTCACCCTTTCTCAACTGAGTGGACCAATGAAACACGTCTAGATTCCATCCGGCCTTGGGGACACTATACGAACCATTGAAACTGGATTTGCCAGTCGAAAGCTGCCACGCAGAAACACGAATGGAGGTTGTTCTCAATCCTCGTACAATGTTGAGCAAGTCCTCTATTCTCTCTTTCGGGATGGTGGCAACGTGAAGTGCCATCTGCTCACTACCGTCGATAAAGAGATTCTTCGTAATATATGGTGACGAGAGAACAAGCTTCGGGGATTCCAAGATAATCAACACTCTTAGAAGGCCGAGCTTGCCTGCGTTAAGTAGACCCTCCATTCTCAATACGTCAGCCCTTCTAAGTCGCTGGACAGCACGTCTTGCTTGTGAATAGCTTAGTCCGCTCTTCCGAGCAAGACTCCTGAGGCCGAGACTAGGCTCATTTAGAGTTTCACTGAGAATTGCTAGCTCAGTGTCTGAGAAGACAGAAATGTTTGCGCGCCAGACGGCTTCAACGAGATTCCATAGATCCTTCTGGGTGATGACTTCCACGCCACCCAGCTCGCGGACTCGTTGAACTCTTCGCTCAAGCGCTGTATAGAGGCTGCCGCGGTGACTCTCAACCATTTGTTTGAGCCGCGTCATCTCAGGGCCGGGCTGGAAAACTTCAACCTGTCCTCCCTCGTGCAACTCGTGAATGAACCGGAGAAGTGCTCTCGCATCTGTTGTTAACAGGTTCCTCCAGTCCGAGCCATCATTGCCTGACATGACACTGTCCTCGTGCGACAAGACCATGAAGTGTAGCTCCTTTCTTACTTTGTAATATACAGAGTTGCGTTCCAGCTGAGCAATAAAAGGCTAGAGAGAAACCTACAGAGGAGTGGAGTCACTCCAAAGACTCTCAAAATAGGCTGATGCCATTGCTGCAAAAACAGGTGCCGAACTAAAGACACCTAGAAACTCTCCCTTTGTGTCCCCACCAGCTAGCATGATTAGAGTCTGTCGCGCGTCGGTCACCAGACCAGCCCCGAAGACACGATCTCGGGTTCGGACTTCAAAGTCAGCTGGAATCAGAGACCTCAAGGAGGCATCTACACCGGATGTCAAGACTCTAGTTTTGCTTGCTCTGGCAGAGAGGGCTCTCTCTATTACAGGATTCAGATCCTCTAGTTCTAGGGTCAAAGCCGGCACTGACAGAATGACCTCCTCCCTAGCAGCATCAAGCATCTCAAGAGCTTTAGCCAAAATGGCAGCCCTTCCATGCAGCAACCAGACATCCCGTGTCGTGGCCGTGGTTTCCCGCTCGAATAGGGGTTGAAGCTCCTCCACTACGAGCTTGGTGGCACTCTCGATCCGGTGTTCCCAGTCAAGTCGAACGAGTCGCACCACCTCTGTTGGAGACTTGGCCGTGTAGAGAGTGGGTCTCCCTTTGCTCACAGTTATGAATCCCTTCTCCTCCAAGCGACCAAGTACATCATATATTCTAGAGTAAGGAACCTGAGACTTGCTGCTGATGTCAGATGCTGCCATCTGTCCTCCTTCAACTAATGCAAGATAGGCGGAAGTTTCATACTCTGTGAGCCCAAGCTCCTTTAACGCCTTCAGAGTCGTGTCACTGACCAGCATTGTCACCACTACGAGTGGTGAACAGTTCTAGCTTATTAAGTGGTGCCAATATGCGAGTTGAAGAGAGGTATTATCTACGTCTTCTGGCGATTCTCAACGTACCATTCTAGGAATTTGCGAAAGGCCTCGGACCGGTGAGAAACCTTCACCTTCTCATCAAGTGACAATTGGGCATAGGTGCGTGATTCTCCGTCTGGCACGAAGATTGGGTCATAGCCAAATCCACCCTCTCCAGCTGGCGCCTTGGCAATGTCCCCGTACATGGTACCAATGAAGTAGCGAAACACCCACCCATCTGCGTAACCAACTCCCGTATCGAATCGGGCATCTCTGTCCTCAACACCTTCCATCAAACGCAAGAGGCCCTCGCATCCGATGGACTCGAGAACGAACGCTGCGTAAGGGCCGGGGAAGTCGTTGAGCGACTCGACATATAGACCCGTGTCATCAACTACAACGGGACGCTTGAGAACCTTGTAGGCGTTCTTCGCGGCTTCCATAGCGACCCTGCCAATGCTGTTTGCTCTCACCTCATACTTCTCGAGATCCGATGTTTCAAAGGGAACGCCAAACTCATCAAACAGGGGAGTGAGTTCCGCAACCTTATGTTCATTCCTGGTAATCAGAATCAACTTATCCTTTGACATAGTTCAAGACCTCTTTCAGCACCTTGTAGGAGCTTCTGATATGCTCCAGATCGAACATACCGGTTGCGTTCCAAAGTATCATGTGTGTCAGACCAGCTCTCCTATACTCCTCAAGCATCTTTATGATAGCCTCAGAGCCTCCAGACATGTAGAAGTCATCTAAGATCTCTTTTGGTACTTGATCCATTGCCTTGAGAGTGGTTTCACGATCATAGCGCATTGGTATGTAGTCAGTAAGTGAGTAGAAGTCCTTCCCAAAGGGATGTTCATAGCCAAGCCTCGCCCACTCGTTAGACGGGTACAACAATGCAAATGCCTTAGCAATCTTGCTCTGCTTCAGCCGATCGCAGACCGACTCGTCCTCGTCTAGGATACACCAGTTCCAAAGAGCAGCAGTGAATGGGCCGGTCTTGTCTAGCCTCTGTCTGTGCTTCTTAATCGTGTTCAAGCGGTCCGCATACTCGTTAGGTGGAAGAAGTGTGGGGATCCAGCCGTCACCAAATTCAGCCGTAATCCTCAGCATCTTCGGTCCCATGGCCGCTGTCCAGATTGGAGGAGGTCTTTCTGGGTCCAGCGGTCTAAGGGACATGACTGCATCTCTGAGCTTCCAGAACTTCCCATCATAGTTGAAGGGTTCATGGGACTTCCAAACTAGCTGAATAATCTCAAGAGCCTCTCTCAGCTTTCCGACTTGACCTGAGAACTTCAGCCCATAGGGCTCAATATTCTCTAGCTCTCCAGCACCGATTCCCAGGACTGCTCTCCCGTTGCTGATGTGGTCAAGAGTGAGAAATGTCTGGGCCAACAACACCGGATGTCGTCTGATGGGTTCTGTGACTGCTGAAACCAGCTTCACTCTTTCTGTCACAGAAGCACATGCTGCCATAATAGTCCCGAGTTCATAGTAAGTATGCGGAGACTGTTGTAAGAGGGAGAGGGGTGTGACATCAGGAACCCAGACGCTTTCAGGAATGAATCCCGCGAAATGGTCAGGAAACGCCATACTATCATAGCCCAGAGAATCAATCGTCTTCGCGTTTCTAATTGCATTCTCAATGGGTGGAAGGAATGGCCCTGGAGCCCCAATCTCCAGATCATGAATGTCTGTCATCAATGATCACTTCTCGGAAAAACAGATGAGAGCGTCTTTGACCTTTTCGAAGTCCTCAAGATGCATGAACTCATCCAGTCCATGGTAGTTGTTGTCGTCACGCAGCGTGCCGTAACACGCTGTTGGTATGCCGACTCCAGTAAAGAAGTGGCCATCATTTCCACCCAAGTCTGCAGCAATTGGAATGTCAGGACTTACGGCCTCTTGGACTGCCGCGTGGAATGTCTTGATGAATCGGTCTTCTGGGTCTGAACTCCAGCCGTGTGCTTTGAGCTTGAACTCCACACTGGCCTCTACTCCTGTTTCTTCAGTTGCATTCTCAAGAAATCTCTCGATGTCCTTCTGTATATCCTCAGGTTTCTCCTCTGGAATCAATCGACAATCAAAGGTAATCTCCGCTTTTCCAGGTATGACATTGAATTTGCTGCCAGCTTCATACATTGTCATTGAGAATCTTCCCCATAGGTTCCTATGGGGCAATCCCGGGGGTGCAGGCAAGTTCGATTCAACTTTACGTCTAACATCGACGAAATCCAACATCACGGTGAGTAGGGGGATAGACAGATGAATCGGGTTGGGATAGGCAAAGGGATAGCCTGCGTGTCCCTGTTTCCCGTGGACTGTGATTGTTCCAGCAACTACGCCACTGGCGCCAATGCTTACATACTCAGGGCCCGAATCCACCACAATGCCAAAGTCGCCTCTGATTTTTGGTGGGCCGTTAATGAGGTAGTCGATACCCCAGACTCCTCCGATCTCCTCGTTGGGTGAAATCAGGAGCTTCCAGTTGACTTTCGAACTTCCTCGCTTGATCAATTCCTTTGCCGCGCTAACACATGCTACGATGTTACCTTTGTTGTCAGACACTCCACGGCCGTAGGCCTTACCGCCTGCAACTGACATCTTGAAGGGGGGCTTCTTCCAGCCTTCGACGTCGCCTGCAGGTACGACATCGTAATGAGTGCAGAGAAGGACTGTTTCCTTCGCACCTACGTCCATCGTCGCCACGATGTTCGGTTGGGGCTTATCGTCGCTCTTCGAGTCGAATACTTCAACGGTAAGACCGACCTCTTCACAGTACCTCTTGATGATATCAGCACATTCGGCGTAGTTCTTCTTCTCATCACTGTTTGTGTCAAGCTCTACTATCTCACGGAGGAAATCCTCTTCCCATTTGTCCATGAGTCTTCTCTCCCGGTGGCAGTTGTAGGACATGTGTTCGCTATAGATTAGTATTATGCATTGTTTCATTTCTGACATGTCTGGCAGTAGTAAGTCTTGAAACGGTTGGCAGTCACCTTAGAAACGCGACCGCCGCACAGAGGACAGATGACCTTGCCCTTGCCGTGAATCATGAGAAAGTCCCTTCTCTCACTTCCAAGCTGGTGTATATCACGGTCTGACAGAATGTCGAGAACTCGAGAGAGAACATTCCGCATCGAGTGATAGAGACCTTCTACCTCCCCCGTGCTCAAAGAGCTACGCCGTCTGAATGGGAGAATGCCTGCGTACAGCAGAATCTCATCCGCATAGGCATTTCCGATGCCCTTGACGAATCTTTGGTTGCGCAGGACGTTCTTAATCTGGCCTCTATGCCGCCGAATCCTCTGTTTGAACACCTCAAGAGTGAGCTCTGGGTCCAATGCCGAAGGACCTCGATCGGAAAAGCCTGCAACGACAGAATAGTCGCCTTTCGGTACAAGATAGACTCTTCCCATCCTCTTCTTGTCGTAGTACCACAATGAGTAGTTCTTTGTCTTCACTGAGAACATGTCAGACTTGATTGGGGGTCTGGGACCTTCAACGAGTCGAAATCTTCCTGTCAGCATTGGGTTGATCACCAGATCATGATTGACAAGTTCCATTATGATGAATTTGCCGTCGGGCCTGAATGATTGAAACGATTCGCCAATTGATTCGGATTCGAAGTGGTCTACCGGCTGCCCATGAATCACGATGTGATCATAGACCTTTATTCTCTTGATGACCTCTCCTTTTAGCTGCTCAGTAAGTCTGCGTGCCAGTACTTCGATTTCTGGCAGTTCAGGCATGATTGCGCACCACGTCTAACTTGGTCCTCTGTTTCTTCCGGATTTGGGGAGTATCTGATATAGGCATCGACAATCTATTCCTAGACGGTATTCGACCCTAGACGCCGGATAATGCTTATCAACGTCAGTGGTAATCTCGACGCATGAAGAGAAGAATAGGGAAAAGAGAGGTCAGTGCTCTTGGGATGGGTTGTTGGGCAATTGGAGGGCCCTTTCAAACTCAAGATGGACGGTTCTTCGGATATGGCAATGTGAAGGACGAGGAATCGATAGCTACAATTCACAAAGCAATAGAAATGGGAATCAGCTTCTTTGATACTGCGGACGTATACGGAGCAGGGCATAGCGAAAGGATTCTTGGACAGGGCTTGAGGGAATTCCGTGATGATGTCTTTATCGCCACAAAGTTCGGAAGTATGTTCGAAGAATGGAATCGAATCATCCCGGACAAGCATACATCTTCTATAGATTACCTTCGTAGTGCGGTTCTGGATAGTTGCAGGAAACTCGGCACTGATTTCATCGATCTCTACCAGTACCACTGGTGGGAATGTCCGATGGACGAAGCAGAAATCGTCCGAAACGCATTAGATGATCTTGTTTCAGAAGGCACAATTGGAGGATATGGCTGGAGTACCGACAATGTTGAACGTGCTGCACTATTCGCAGAAGGCAAGCACTGCACCGCCATTCAGTATGTACTGAACCTGGTCACAGACAATCCATCGATGAGGAAACTCTGTCATGAAAGGGGGCTTGCCAGTATCATTAGAGGCCCTTTGAGCTACGGGATTCTCACAGGGAAATACAGCGATTCCTACTCACTTCCAAAGAACCATTGGGTGAACGCATTGAACTGGAAGGAAGGGAGATTTGCTAAGGTGAGAAGACTAGTGGATGAGATTAGAGAAGTGCTGATTGAGGATGGCAGAACATTGGTACAAGCCGCGCTTGGATATATCTGGGCGATTGAACCGACTGCTATACCGATACCGGGTGCCAAGAACATTGCACAGATCACTGAGAATGCTCAGGCAATGGAATATGGGCCCCTCAACAAAGCTACCGTAAGTAGGGTAGACGAAATGGCTCGGGAACGACTATGAGGTGAGCCCAAAGACAGAGGTGGTGTTTATTCTAGGTGAGTGCTACGTCACCTCTGGTTCGACTCAACTAGAGGACGACCCTCGAATCTTCCAAGTTTGTACAGGATTTGAGAGGAGTGAGGTCTAAACTCTCAAGCGGGTTGAAAGATAACCATAGTTCGTAAAGGTTTCTGCAGGAGCTTAGAGGTGTGAGGTCAACGGACCGCAGGTTATTCTGACTTAGGCGAAGTGAACCTAGATTGCCAGAAGAGCTGAGGGGTGTGAGATCAATACTATCAAGCTGGTTTGTCCATAGTTCGAGCATCTCTAGCTTAGGGCAATTGCTGAGAGGCCGCAAATCGATGGTTCTCAACTGATTTTGCCACAATTCGATTGACTTTAGGTTTGCTGCAGAACAGAGATTTATCGACTGTAGTTGGTTCCTTGACAGATCAATCCATTCTAAGCTAACACAGGAGCTAAGTAGGGTCAAGTCGATATTCTTGAGTAGGTTATGGAATAATCGAATCGACTTAAGGTCAGTACACGAGCTGAGAGGCGATAGGTCGATCTCCCGAAGTTGATTGTCATACAGGTCAAGTTCCTGTAGGCTGGAGCAGGAACTCAGGGGAGTAAGGTCGATAGTTTCGAGCTGATTCATTCCCAACCCCAGGTCCTGTAGATTGGCGCATGAACTTAGAGGAGTGAGATCGATTCGCCGAAACTGGTTCTGACCCAGAAATGACCTTTGCAGGTTAGGATGCGAACTCAAAGGTGAGAGGTCGATATCCTGAAGATGGTTCTGATTCAACCAGAGTTCCTGGAGACTAGGACAAGATTTCAGGGGAGTGAGATTGACGTCCTTAAGCTTGGTTCCACTTAGAATGAGTTTCACCAGATTTGGACATGAGATTAAGGGAGACAAATCAATGCTTGCAACTGTCCGACGGCGGAGATCTATCACTGTGATCTCAGACTCATAATCAAGAATGCGATTTTTCCCCATATCATCAGTGTAGTGAATCTGAACGGCATCGTCAATCCAGTCATCATCGGCATCATATTGGTGTTCATCTTCTAAGTCATTGATGCGCTTTCTTCTCACATTGCATCACTTTCCGACGTGTCCTTGAAGATTAGTTGCTTCTCAATCGGATTTCTTAGCCTCATATAATCCCAATCCACTCCAAATGAATAGATAAGGCTCCCATGAAGAAGAGAAGTGAAAAGTGTTTCTTCACTTATTCGAATTCAAGGGCTCGGCCAGAATGCAAGAGAGGGAGATACTCTATTTCTAGAGATAATTCTTGGCAGAGTAAGTATACTGGCACTGAAGAAACCGGAGGACTACCCCGATAACTGGTTATCGACAGTCTGCCAGAGATGTCATCCCGGAACTGACAAACAAGATGGCGATTTCAAGTATCCAAAGGCACCTCGCTCATGAAATTAACGTCAGGCATTAGTTTATTGATGAAGTTGAACACCTAAACCGATATGTCGGAACCGGTTGTTTACCACATCCAGAAGGGCCGTTTGGTGAGAATGCCTGACCCAGGCGCGTTTGGAAGGGGCGACTGCTATCTCGTAGATGCAGGTGCAAAGATCTACCTGTGGATAGGCCCCAGCTCGACAGCAGATGAGAAGTTTCTAACCGCCGCGTCCGCAGTCTTTAGGGATACGGAGAGGAAAGGTCACGCAGACATAGATCGCATTGAAGGAGGCAATGAACCCGAAGAGTTCAAGGCCCTCTTTGACGACTTTCAATTGACTGACGAAGACACTGAAGGGATTCTCAGGAGAGTCCAGATGGAGAAACACGAGTACAAGCTCTGGCGGGTACATCACGAGGGTGATGAAACCTTCTTCGCTGAAGTCCCGGTTTCGCGTGACTCCCTCAGGAGTGACGATGTATATCTGCTGGACACCTGGGAAGACATTTTCGTCTGGCGAGGCAGGGATGCCACAGCGCGAGAGAAGTTCGATGGAACCATGCTAGCCCGAAGGTATGATGCTGAGCGTGTTGGAGTGCAGGAGATAGAACTCATCGAAGACGGTGATGAACCGGCTGAGTTCTGGGACGCCTTCGACTAGACCGATGTACCTCTAGACCAATCTATAGTGACCAAGACGGGGTTCGTATAGGACCCCGCTCTGTTTCATTCTTCCGAGAGTTTCTGCCGCGACATGCCGTTTAACAGCTGCTTCAGCTGCAATATCCTCAAGAGTGGGCCCAAGTGATCCGGTCTTTCCAGTGTCCAGCTTCTTCAGAGCACGCAAGACTTTGGTATTGAACTTGTATGCACGACTGTCCTTGCCCCAGTCCCGCTCGGTTTCGGACCTTAGTTGAGTGAGTTCCATGAACTCGTTCAATGCTGGCTCAAGAACTCGATTCCAAGAGTGTTTGATGTCCTTCGCATTTGTCTTCTTCTTCCATGATGCTCTCGCGGTGGAACGAGCCAAACGAATCGCGCTGAGAGGACGTCCTAGTGCGTCAGCGTCAAGGAGATGACCTCGAGCAAGTGCCGAGTAGTCAAGTCCGAAACTCTCCCTGAGACCTTCAAGCTTTCCCAGGATGTGTCGGGTTCCTGCATCTATTGCCCGCTGCGTAATCTCAGGACTCAACATCTGAAAGGTTATTGCAGACTTTAGGATCGGCAGTTTCAACTGAGCGGGGTTCCGGGTTTCTATCCAGAAGTCCTCAGACGCCAGAGCCAACGGAACATCGGGGAGAGCTGCAGTTTCCAGATTTGTCAGTGCACCGACCGATACCTCCCTGAAACCTAGATTGTCTTGTCGCTGAACGCATAGGTCCTCCATCTTCTTCCGTTTTTGTTGACCCACATCAAGTCGCCACAAACGAGGTGTCGAAACTCGGACACTGTTGACTCGTCTCCTTTTCGGCCACCTACCCCTCAACGTCGGAGATAACACTCTGCGCATGAATACTAGAAGCCTTTGTACCTGTGTTTGTGAGGCAATGGCCTGTATTCCCGTTGTCAGCCCACCGACCGCCTGATGAATGGGGGGACTAGACACGAATAGTAGCGCAAAGACCCTCTTGCTGGCCTCCGCCATCCCCACGTTCTCGAAGAGCAGTGATGACATCTCTTTCAGACTCATTGGGGGCTCGATGACAGAAAGGACATCCATAGTGATGATTTCGTAGGAGTCTGCATACAGGGCCTTTGTGAGCTTGCCAGTACGTTCTAGGGTCCTTGAAACTGCCGCAGGACGCCCAACAACTTCAATCTGCGACCCATCAGGAGGGGTTTCCTGATCCTGGTGAAACTGAACGAAGACGCCCTCTACAAGCCAGGGACTCGGAGTGAGTAGAATCAACGATTTGTCACGAGTGTGATGAACGAAGCCGCGATAGACATGGAGTCCGACAGAAACCCTTCTCTTGAATGCCTTTAGTAGATTGAGCTCCCAACCAGCAAGTTCTGAGCCAAATTGCCTTGTGAATACATCACTGGGCGCAGTCACGTCAGCCAGTCTATCTCGCGTATGTCCAAGCCGGGTATAGATGTCCTCGGGCTCCATAATTAGCACTCCAAGACTCACATAATCGTCCTATGGCCGCGTTCCTCAATCTGACATCTCACTCTTTGGCCTTTTGTTCTCTTTCTCTCTCCGTAGATACTCGCGGTAGGCGTTTGGATACGCTTCAGCGAGCTGCTCTATTGTGGGAAGGCGTTGATGATAGGGAACATAGCCCTCCCCAGGCTTAACACTAGACAGCTCAGACTCAATGATGGGCTTCATGTCCAGGTTAATCTCAAATCCAACGAAATGTCTCCAGCTGAGCTTCGCTGCCACTGCTGTTGTGCCATTCCCCATGAACGGGTCAAGTATAATATCTCCCGGTCTTGAAGAGAAGTCGATGCATTTGGCCACCACATCAATCGGAAGCTTCGTGCTATTCTTGGCCTGCCTAGCTCTATACTTGCGCTTCACGACCCATACGTCTTCAGGGTAATGCTCGACTTTGTTGAAGAAGTAGTTTCGAGGATTCTTGGCCAATAGGAGCACATGATAGTGGCTTGTCACGAATCTACGCTTGGTAAAGACACCGAACGGATAGTGCCAGACTATATGATTCAACATCATAAGTCCAGCCTCACGAGCCTCCCTTAGAACCGTTTCCAGATTCGTCCAACCAGAGAAGATGTAAGCGGAGCCGTCTGACTTCAGGATGCGAGGAATCTCGCGAATCCACTTCGTCGTGAACTCATCATAGGACTCTGATATCTCCTCGTAGCCCTGGACAACGAGCCCCTCATTTCTGTTGTAGACACTGCTCAATCCGTTGAAGTCTATTCCGAACGGTGGATCGGCAACGACAAGGTCGATGGACTCGTCTGACAGCCTTTTCATCCCTTGAATGCAGTCCTCAAAGTAGATTCTGTTCAGTTCAGCTGCGTCTGAGATTGTCTTTCTCGATTCATACAGTGCTTGGGCTTCTTCTGACGTCCAGTCAAACTGAGGCTTGAAGTAGAACTCGGCTAGGTTCGGAATATACTTTCTAGCACGCTGCCTAGTAGGCAGTTTCTCTTCCTCTTTGTTCGAGTGAATTGTCATGGGGACAGTCTCTACCCCTTACTCGGCCTACCTCTTAAAGCATTACCAAGTTTCTGAGTTTGGAGCCATTCACATTAGCTCAGAGGGGTCTACACCTCTAGAAGTGGCCTTCTGTGCCATCCAGTCCATCAGAGACTCTGGCGGCGTGACGTTTCCTCGTCCCTCTCTGGCAATAAGCTTCATTGCGTTCTCAGGACATTCGATGGTACATACTCCGCAACCTATGCAGCGTTCAGTATTCGCAACGCTGACATCTTCAGGAACGCTCAATGCTTCGAACTGACAGCGATCAACACATGTGCCACATCCTGCACATAGGTCTGTGTCAATACTGATGGTGAAGTCTGAGTTGACAAAGGCGTGTGGCTGATCATATTGAGTCAGCCCTCTCAGGACCCCACAGCAACAGGTACAGCAGTTACAAATGTAGGTGTGATCGCGCTGAATATTCATCGTGCAGTGAACAAGCCCGGCTTGTGCAGAGTCACGAAGAATGTTGAGAGCTTCATCTTTCGTAATTGGTTTAGTGATTTCATGTCCCACGAACGCGTTCTCTCTTCTTGGCGCCAAGGTCAAGCAGACTGAAGTGGGATAAGTACATGGATTGCCAATCAGTCCTTTCTGCTTCTTGCAGATGCACTCTCTGATTCCCCAAGATGCTGAGGTTTCGACTAGCTTCTCAGCTTGGTCATACCGATGTATGATGAGTTCTGTTTCGATGGACTTGTTCACTGGGACTACCTTGAATATGGCCGGCTCCGATGCAAAGAGGGTTCCTCCTCTGGCTTTCTCAAAGTACTCCTCAAGAACCTGAGCAAACTCCTCATCCATTCGGTCAAGCTGCTCTTCATAGAAACCCACTGCGAATGGCATTAGTGCGAATTTCCTTGTTCCAGCTGAACGAGACATCCAACCACTGATTTGACCCTTCTCAACCATTCTTTCGAGGAGCTCCGTTGTTTCCTCCAAAGGCATGCCCAATTTCGAGGTGATCTCCTCTGCTGTTTCGCCTCGTAGCTTCAACCTACTCGCTAGATCAGCTTCTTCGGGAGTGAAGATCCACTCTAGCACTTTCAAGTGCGTTCCATCTTCTACATGTGCATACCCGTTGGGTACCTTATCCAGGACTGCCGCTAACCTCACATATGCATCTTCTGACATCTTTGACAACCTCTGTCGGTCTATTCTCTGACATTAAGGGCAATTTATGGTTATCCCAAGAGGGCTGAGCTCTGCATTCACCTGCTCGACAGTTTCGGTACAGCTTTGCCCTTTCCCTAGAAGGATGTGGGCCAAGCTCATTTGGAAAGGAGGGAGGAACGGAATGTCGCTCGCCTCTAGAATGGCTCTATACTCCCTGACAACTCTCTCATCCTGAAGAAACTCCTCGAGCTGGGCTAATGTGCTACCATTTTCCAAGATCATATCTCGAATCTTCTCCAAGAAGAGATCCTTTGGTACGTTCACAGACTCGCCAAAGAGTTTCTTGACATTCTTCTCAAACCAGTCACGCACCCGGCCAACCTGACAATAGGGTAAGACAGCAACCTCCTCCCCTTCGTAAGGCATGACTCGAATCAGGCTCCTAGTTTCAGCTGAGAAGACGAAGTCAGGCAGATTATTGTAACCCAATTCAGAGATGTCAAGTCCTTTTGCTTGCAGCTCTTCATTCAGCGATTTTAGAGAATGAGGACTGCCTTTGTCAATGCCCTCCTCCACCACTTTCAACAGGAGGTCAAAGGCATCTTTACTCTCCTTCGAGAAGCGCGACATCTCTTCAGAATATGCGTCAGGCAGTTTCAGAATAGTAGCGGGCAAATCACCTTCACGAATGACGTATCCCTCAGATTCAGCCCAAGTAACAAAGTCGTTCCAGCTATGGAAACCGAGATCGCGTTCATTGAAATCCTGATTTAGGGAGCTCATGGCATACTTGACAGTCCCCATACCCGGTTTGTTTTCTGCCTCCTTTACTATTTGGACCGCTTCTTGGAGTTTTGCCCCCATCATGTGCCTCATTTCTGAGATGCTTCGAACCCGTTCATCACACCGGCCCACATCAGGACAGTCCAAGGAACTCCTTCTGAATGAGTGAACATCACTGTACTTAGTTGCTAGATTGGTCAGCTCAGATGCCGTGATTATGGGATTGCTTATGACCCAGAGACCTAGCCCGCGATGGCGAATGGATCCAGCAGTGAGCTTGAAGTCCCCATCGCCTGTGATCAAGACGTAGCATGCTGTTTCAGGATAGTGGACCATGTGGTCAGTAATGTATGCAGCCATCCTGTAGTCGGTGGCGTTGTCCCTCCTGTCAGGAACGTGTATGACGTCATAGCCTAGATTGTAGAGCTCCTTTGCCATTTGACGACGGTTGACCCAGTCCGCGAATGCGTAAGCCTTTACGATGGTGCCTACCTCTTGGATTGCTTTCGTCATCTCTCTGTGAGTGCCAAAGTCCTCATGGACATTCTCGAAATCCCAGAATACTGAGAGATGTGGCTTGGAACTGGGTTCGGGCATCCGTCGTCCACCAATCAAGGACCGATGTATTTGATGACCTATAAAGACTGCCGAACGAAACCAGAATCGAAGACAGGTTCTAGGCTCAGGAGGCCTAGGCGAATCTGAAGCGCATCGCGGACCAAGTATCGTCAACTGCAATCTGATGGACGGCTTTCAGACCGAGCGTCTTTGCATATGCCCAGATGCTGTTTCTGTTTATGTCAGTCTTGATCTTGGAAGTGCCCTTCGGATAAGTGATCCACAGAGACCCATCCTGTTTGAGATGCTGCTTCAATTGTGACAGTCGGTCTTCCAACTCCTCTCTGGTCTTCACGAATACTTGAATGAAGTCGACAGGTTCGGAAGGTGTGGAGGTGACTGTGACATCATTTGGTAGGTCACCCAGGAGGTTTCTGTACCCCTCTGGCTCGGAAACTAAGAGAAGCGAATAGCCTTCCTTGATGAATAGCTTCTTGGGAAGTGGTTTTGTTGATGACATCACGACCAACTCATTCAACGTCTGCAAGAGATTGTATATGTAATTCACTATAGGTGCGGATAGGCTAAGAAGAAAGACATCGTTCAAGATGATGAAAGGAAGATTGAGTGGAGATTCGTCGATTTCGTCGATGCTCATTCCTCTTTCTTATCTGCAGTCCAGACCAAGCCCCTTATTACTAGGGCATTCAGGGCGACAGTGTCAATTTCACGTGACTTTCAACCCGAATACTGAGCGAAGTATCATGGAATCGGATGAGATCTTCCTACGGGAAAGGAGGGCGTTTCGCCTAATTGCTGAGGCCGCACTCCAACCTCGAGGTAGTCCCGAGCTGTACCACCGTGTTCTCTCTGGGCTTGTTGAAACACTTGAGTTCGACCTAGGCACTTTGAGGCTATTCGATGACCAGAATGAAGTCCTGAAACTGGAGGCAGTTGTGGGGATTCCAGAAGAGAAAGTCCAAGATGAGGTGCTTCTCAATGATCCAGAGTATCTCGCGGCACGCGTTGCTCGCACAAGGACACCAATCTTCGAGTCGGATGTTTCTCGCAATCCAGAGCTAAAGGCCCGTATGAAAGTCATTGAATCACTTGGAATCAAGTCTCTGATATTCTGGCCCATAGTTGGTGCACGTGATGAGCTTCTGGGGGTCATGAACGTTGCTAACCGTGGCCAGAAAGATTTGTCTGAGGAGGACATGGACTTCTTTCAGACAGTCGCAGGAATGTTTGCTGCAGTCCTTGAAAGGCACAGAGCCATTGATGCCCTGAGGGAGAGCGAAGAACGATACCGTCTGTTGGCGGAGAATGCTGTTGATATAATCTGGACTGTAGACATGAACCTGCAGTTCACCTATGTCAGCCCATCAGTTGAGGAAATTCTTGGTTACACGCCTCAAGCAGCGTTGCTGATGCCACTCAGTGGCATGATGACGCCGGAGTCGCTCCAACTCATCGAGAATGCCCTTACAGATTCACTCCGATTGGAAGCAACAGTAGGCAAGGACGGCTATGATTCGCCTCCGCTAGAGATTCAGATGTTCCGCAAAGACGGCGTATCATTGTGGATTGAGATCTCTAGAACGTTTTTGCGTGACGATGATGACACTCCCATTGGGATTCTTGGCGTGGCAAGAGACATAACGCGAAGAAAGACGGTGGAAGAAGAACTCGCAACTGCAAGAGCACAGGCGGAGTTCTATAATGACCTCATGGCTCACGACTTGGCAAACATGCAACAGGGCATCCTTGTGAGTCTAGAACTCATGCTGAGAGATCCAAAACTACCTACTGAGCTCCGAACCCTTGCAAACAGAGCTCTTGCACAGACGATACGAGGAGTCACATTGACAGGGAACGTCAAGAAGCTCGGGCGGCTCGTTGGGGGGGGGAGAAGAGGTTCTCGAGAACTGATGTTTATCAATCTCTGATGGATGCCATAGAGATAGTTGTCGACTCTTTTCCGGATAAGATCATCGAGGTCAATACAAACCTCGTCAAGGGACAAAAAACTGTAATGGCCGACGAGTTTCTTATTGATCTCTTCTATAATCTCCTACACAATGCTGCAAGAATGGATCAGAGCGATTCAGTGGTCATTGATGTGGTGGAATGTGATTCTGACACAACTGGCACACTCAAGTTGAAGATCGAGGACCAGGAATAAGCGATAACCTGAAAGAGGCAATCCTCACTCGATTCAATGAGAGGGCGAGGCGTGGATGGGGAATCGGGTTGACCCTGGTGAGACAGATTGTTGATCGATATGAGGGGAAGATTTGGATTGAAGACCGAGTTCCGAAGGACCACACCGAAGGGGCAAGTTTCGTCCTCGTTCTGCCAACAGCATCCTGAGTTGGAATATCCAAGATTCCTGATTTCACTGTATTGAGAGGCCTCTAGAGAAGGTCTGACATGTCAAGCCCTCTCGAAATCGCCCTCCTTGTATTCCAGTCGGTCCTGGACTCGGGAGGAGTCTTTCGCTCAGCCGAATCCCTTGAAACCAGACGGAGTGCATTCTCGGGGCATGCGATTGAGCAGACGCCACAGCCGACACAACGGGAATTGTCTACCTGACAGATGTCTTGAACCAGACTCAATGCATCAAACTGACATCGGACCACACAGTCACCACAGCCTGCACATGCGCCCTGCTCCACAGAGGCTTGGAAGTTGGAATTGACAAAGGCATGAGGCTGACCAAGCTGAACCAGTCCCCTTAGCATTGCACAGCAACATGTACAGCAGTTGCATATGTATGAATGGCCTTGCTGGACATTCGAAGAGCAATGAATCAACCCAGCCTCCTCTGCCTTTAGTAGAATGTCCAATGACTCCTCTTTCGAGATAGGTTTGGTCAGAGCATCGTCATCATATGCTCCGGGCCTCGATGAAATGAGAAGGCACACAGAGGTCGGATACTCACAATCCTGATCCAAGACCCCCAGCTGCTTCTTGCACATGCATTCTCTCAGACCCCATGACTTCGCACCCTGAACGATGTTCTCAGCTACCTCGAAAGGGTATACCTCAAGCTCAGGGGTGATTGCACGGTTCACAGGAATTACCCTGAATACGGCCGGCTCGGTGTGAAAGTGTCCCACTCCACGTCCCTTGTCAAAGTAATCCTCCATCAACTGGGCAAACTCTCTGTCCATTCTTTGGATTTGACCTTCCCAGATCCCGCCCAGAAAGACTGTCAGAGCATAACGCCTGCCCGTACTTGAGTTCCAGGCGAATATCTGCCCCTTCTGAACCATAGTTTCGAGCCTATCCTCTAGTCCATCGACCGGAATGTCAAGTCAGTCCGTCATTTCTTCAGAGGTCTCTCCTCGCAGCTTCATCTTGCTCGCTAGGTGGGCCTCCTCTGGTGAGAATATCCACTGTAGAAGCTGAATGTGGGTTCCGCCCTCAATGTGGGAGAAGCCGTTGGGGATCTTGTTCAATATGGCGGCCAGTTTCTCGTACGGTTCTGTTGTCATGGCAGGTCGCAAATGCAACAGAGAAGCCGGTATTTACTCCTTCTGTTAAGTCAAAGTAGTAGCTGGAATCTGCACAGAGTAACGAATTCTCGAAGTCGAGTGAAGAAGAGATATGGTTTGCCGTTTTGGACTTCTGAATTACTGAGTGAGGGTTTTCGAAAGTCTCTTATCCGTTCAGTCCTTTTGAGTTTAAGATACGTCTGTGAGGTGACTAGATGAAGTATGTAGTGTTTTGGGAGTATGATCCAAAGGAGATCGACAATGCGGTCAAGAAGCTCATGGAGTTCAGAAAGGAGATCAAGAAGAACCCCGATAAGTATGCAAAACCAATTACTCCGAACTACACAATGAGCGTTGGATTCAAGGGATTTCAGCTATTTGAGGCTGAGAACCCTGAACAGCTAGCAAGAATGGTTCTTCACTATAGGCCTGAAGTGAAGTTTGAGATCATACACATCACTGAAACAAAGAAGACTGTGAAGATTTACGAAGAGTCGAAGTAGGCTTCTGCCAGAAGAAGAGAGTTGGTCCCAGGTTCCTGCATCACTCTATAAGGAGCATGTTTCGTACGTGGCCCGACCCTTCTACATCCAGCGTTATGAACATGAGTACTTCAATTGAGGGTACGATAGGCCGTTCAATGGGTAGCTGACAACTGCCTAGAACATCGGCAATGTTGGACATGCGCTTAAATACTCGGACCCAAGACAACCTATCGAGGTCGAAATGACGCAGATCATACCTCACGGAGTTGACCCCAGTGCCGTTTCCTGGGCGGACAGCACTCCGGTGTCCAAGATTGTCCAACTCACAATGAACGGTAGACAGATATCATGACTCCTCTTCCTATATGCCATGGACGAAACCAAGAAGAGAGTTGTTTCGCTGGAGAAGACTTCCGGTCTATCAGATCGTGTTGCACTGTGGTACTCAATGATGGAGAGGGTAAGAGAGAGACTATTGAAACGAGTTGAAGGCCTCTCGAACAAGGAGTTGGACTACACACCTCATGAAGAGAGTGTTGAAACCATTGGTACTCTCCTTCTTCATATCGCGGCCGTTGAATGGTCATGGATCTTTGAGGATATGGGTCGGCAAGAGATGGACTACGAGAAGTGGAAGCACGCCTTCGCCTTGAGGGAAGGGATTCCTCAGCTGAAGGGAAAGAAACTGCGTTACTACCTGGACAGGTTGAATTCTGTCAGAGAGGATGTCTTGAATCGACTGATCGATGTCAGTGACAGTGAGCTGGATCATCTTGTAGATATCGGCGAAGCAGCAGTGAGCATAGAATGGATTCTCTTTCACTTGATTGAGCACGAGGCCATGCATGTTGGTCAGATCTCCGTACTGAGAAGACTGCAAGAACAATCGAAATGACTTGGCCCACATACATGGTCCAACGCCAGATGGTGAGTTAGGTCGAAGCGAGTTTCTGATTGAAGTCAATGATTTGAAGAAAGAGAGTTTGAAGGAGGGCTGTGCAGTCCACCTTAGGATACTGGGAGGTCCTGATGCATCTGAGTATGGTTTTAGATTCAGCTTCTATCAATGATCGATTTCGAATTGGAGCATAATCTCATTGTGGCCTTGCTTCGATCATCAGCTTTGGCGGTTATCTCATTGGTTCAGCTGATGAGAAAGAACTGGCAACCTGATGCCACCCCAATCAGTGAAAATGATTAGCATAGGAGAAATAGAAGTTTGTCGATTTTTCATGGAGAGAAGTGATTAATGGCAAACTTATGGGGGCGTCCAGTCTAGAGGAATGTTTACAGCAAGGATTCTTAGCAGTTCCTTTGCCATCTTATCGTCAAATCTGCAGCTCTCCCAAACCTTTTGCTCAAATAACAGATTGGCATTATCCCTAATAGAAAACGTGAGTAAGGGAGTATTAGGGAGAGCTCTTTCCGAACAATTCTCCAAGTCCCATATCTTCTTCTTAACTAACTCTTGTATGAAAATCGACAACTTCTCAATAGAAAACGCAATCTCTCTCTTTTTTGCTGCTTTCTTTTCTCTAGTGATATCGACTGGTATTCCTTTTGGTATCTTCCAATGTACGACTTTGTCAGAGGTCACGGTTATTCTTAGTCGTGAATAATACGCGGTGTGTCCAGATTGATACTCGAATGAGAAGTTCGCCAATCCAGCATTCTCTTTTAGCAGACCCTTAAGGTATTTCTTCAATTCTTTCTTAGTATACACCACATACCTCCACCTCAATATCGTTGGGTTCACTGGTATGTATCAAAGAAAACATGTCGCATAATAAGCTCATTTGGGACAAAACGGTGTCCAAAGAAACTGGCTTCTGAAGAAATAGAAGTTTGAAGGAGGGCTTTGCGGCCCTACCTTCAGAAACTGTTGGTCTAAATACACCTGTGGATGACTTCAGGTCCTGCTTCCTCGAACTCCTTCCTGCTGACCCACATCTTCTGGAAGGTCTTCAGTGAGGCGAGGATGCTTCCTCCAATCCAGACAGAATACTGCCTCTCAGGTGGAGCAATGATTCGGACCTCGATGTTCTCTGGAACCAGTTCGGTGATCTCCTTGTGGAGCCTCTCCTTCAGCCCAGGGAACATGGTTGAACCACCGGACAACACAACGTTGGCATACAGGTCACGTCGCAAGTCGACGTCGCATGCCTTAATTGACTCAACAATGTGGTCGTCAAGTGGCTGGGTGTCAAGACCGATTGCGCTCGGATTGAAGAACAGCTCAGGAGCCTGGAACCTCTCGGCACCAACAGTGATGACCTCACCGTCTGGCAACATGTAAGGTTTGTCAACACCCGCCTTATCGGCTACGGTTCTCTCCCGCTCAGGATCAAGGGCTACATAGCATAGCTTCTCCTTGACATCTCTGACAATCTCCTTCTCTGCGCCGCTCACAAAGGTGTAGCCCCTCTGTCTGAGCAGTCTGCGCAGGTACTCTGTGATGTCACGTCCTGCGAGGTCGAGTCTTACGATCGCGTGTGTGATGGCAAAGCCCTCGTAGATTGGGACTATGTGTGTCACACCGTCGCCAGAGTCAATAACAAGCCCCGTCGTTCTTCCCGACGCGTATAGCGATAGCACTGCCTGTGTGGCAACGTACACTGCTGGAACGCCAAAGTTGTCAAACATGACTGAGGCCATTCTCTCCCTGTTTTCACGGGGGTTGAATGGTGCCTCCGTCAGGAGTACTGGGTTCTCGCTCGGGTCGATCTTAAGGTCGTTATAGAATGTGTACGACCAGATCTTCTCGATTGCGTCCCAGTCATCAATAACACCGTGGGTTATTGGGTAGACAAGGCGGAGCACTCCACGCAGGTTGATAGCTTCCTCACCGATATAGTAGTCACGTGTATAGTGGTCAACATCGGTCATGATGGATTCGTATCTTGGATATCCAATCAATGTGGGCCAAACACTTCGTGGCTGATCTTCGCCGGCGTATCCGTTTTTACTAAGTCCAGTGCCGTTGTCAATGACAATCGGCTTCGCGCCAAGGAACTCGTCTTCAGCCATTTCTTTCGGTCCTCTTTTTACTTTTCGTAGCAGATCTCAGAACCTAGAATCTCAACTCGGAGTTCTGGAACTCTTCGTTGATGTACGTGCTGAGAATATTCTATTTAAGACTTAGCTGGATAAGTCTCGGGTTTTGACGATTCATACAAGACCCACATAGTTTGCGTATGTCTTGCAGTTTTACTACATTCGCAGACGTTTCCTAGATGGCGTTTCGAGAACGATTCTTGAACGGTTTGTTCGGCCCATTATCTAATTGAAAGATGCATATACGCATCATATATATATCTTGTAGATAAAGCCGTTTTTGAGGTCAGGACATGTTCTGGGAGACCGCTGACCAAGTCATTCACCGTGAAGCAGAGAGCGTCAGAGTCCGTAGAGTGATTCTAGATCAGCTAGAGGGCGGACACAAGACAGGGAAGGAACTCAGAGAAGCCATTAGGAAGGACATGGCTGCACAGGCACTAGAAGCCGGAGCAGAAAGTGTCAATCTCGCAGACTTCAACGTGACAGACCCAAAACTGTACTTCAATACGAAGCGCCTCGAAGAGCTTGGAATCATCACCAGCAGAAAGGACTCACAGCACAGGAAGTTCGCTCTGACTCCTTGGGCAGTGCAACCAGTGAGAAGAGTATTGGGAGTAATCAGACCCGTTGCCATGCTCACATCTATGTCACGCCCTGAAGACCAGCGGCCATTTGTCACTTGGTTGAATGATCAGAAGGATTTCGATGTGAGTAAGCTGCATGTCATCGTCGAGGACAGGACCTTCACAAGAGGTTCGATGAGAAACCTAGAGAGATATCTCCCCAAGGGCGCCAAACCCAAATGGGAAACAGTATGGAATGACATGCCGGTTGATGCCACTGGCAACTTTGACACCAATATCCCTGGAGATCTGATGGCAACCCAGAGAGAGATAGATAAGATCATAATAGACAATCTCACACAATACGATCTTGTCATAGACCTGTCAGCCGGACCCCCACTCATCGTTTTGGCCCTCTCACTACTCGCGATGCACTACTCAATTACAGCCATCTTCGTAAGACATAAGGACGGAGAGAATGCCCTCACGCGAGTGCTTCCAAGGGAGTGAGAACAGAGTTGGCCCGGGGTGACAGTGGTCTTACTTGGGAACCGATAGGACTGGACGACAAACTGAGAGTAATCCTAGAGGGAGTGAAGTCGGCTGAAGTTGAGACCCCTAAGCAGAACACCCGGACACTTCGCAAGACCAAACGTTGGCGTGAACAACTCACAGATGTTATTGAATCCTTGATTCGAATTGGGAACGACCTCGCTCCCAAACTTGAGAATGAACTGGGCATTCCTTTGAAGGCCAACGAGCTGCTTCGGGTCGCCATGTTTCAGCCCAGCACGAAGAATCTCTTCAGTGAGCTTGAGATTCACTTCTCCTCAAGTGATCGAGGTCCTCTTGACAGACAGGACTACACAGTACTTGGTTCGCTCAACGAGATGGCGAAATCATTGGCACTCGTGGGAGATGCAGCTATATCGATGGCAGTGCTACACCATATTTGGCAGCCGAAGGCGACAGATGTTGGAACGCTCACGCAGAGAAGATCGGACCTTGTAAGCAACGAGCACCTAGCTGGAGTGTGCGATGATTGGGGCTTGTA
Source organism: Candidatus Thorarchaeota archaeon (assembly GCA_046758445.1). Taxonomy (GTDB): domain Archaea; phylum Asgardarchaeota; class Thorarchaeia; order Thorarchaeales; family Thorarchaeaceae; genus SMTZ1-83. The sequence goes on from JBHIAE010000001.1 coordinate 109,687, forward strand.
TGAGCATCGCATTCACTTCGACCCAGTAGAGCCAAGCAAGTCGGAGATTGAACATGATAAGGGCACTCTTGTGGAGGCCATATATGGCATAGTCTACATTGGGCACGGTTTTCAAAGAGTCAAGGACCTTGTTCCGAAACTAATCCAGTGATTCTTTGTTTGGACATCAGGCTTCGGTCATGTCAAACTCATCAAGCAATTCCGGAGCTTCTTCACCAACAGGAAAGAGCTGATTGAATTCACGCCGAATCTCTTGTGCGTTCTCTGCATCAGCGTATACTCGTACGGAGGGGATAGTGAGCTTCTGTTGCTTGAGAAGCTTCATCAAAGGCCGTCCTTCATTAACGTCTTCTAGGAACACGATACCAAGACCAGTGCTCTCCCCGCCCACAAGCAACGGTATAGCCCCAAGAGCCTTTTCACCCAGCTCCGGATCGACTATATCAATTATGACTCTCCCTGGGTCTCCGGCAACCCGAGTTTCTGCATCGATTAGCTTCTCAATGTCCTTGAACATCTCAAGCAGTTCATTCTTTACATCAGGGTCGAATGACATCAGAGAACGAGAGAGCACAACCTTGAACAGACGCCGATAGCGTATCCTAGAAACGTACTCTCTTACAAAATCGACCTCAGACTCCTTCAGCCAGCCCAACAAGTCTGCATCTGTCATTCTTGTAAAGAATCCATAGCATTCGTTTCTTGACAGGTCTTCCTCCTTCATACGGAAATAAGTCGCCTTCGAGAGTAGAGCCTCAGCGAGTTTGACAGCATGATGGAGATAGAGGTCGCTGAACATCCAGTTCCTGCTCAAAATGAGTGACTCCAATGAATGTAGAGCCTTTAGCATGAATGCACGAATGTAGTTGCCATTTCTGTCACGTACTACGCGGTTTGTCATCATCACGCGCTCTGCCGGGAAGATCCCGAGCTCAACACCACTGAAGTGAGCATCGCGAATAAGGTAGTCTGTCTTGTCAATATCAAGCGGATGATCGACAAACTCGGATAGTAGACTTAGTACCGGATCCCGAGTCTTCCGACGTAGCACCTCTACAATGTCTTTGGGTTCAATGTTGTTCTGAGAAAGGATGTCACTAAGACTGCTGTGACGGATGAGCGACTCGCCCAGATCTAGATGATCTAAGCCCGCCCACCCTCTGAGAGCGTACTCAATGGAATGCGATGTCGGAGGATGACCCACGTCATGCAAAAGGGCGACCGCCCTGAACACCTTCTGCTGGTACGCATCAAGAAGATTCGATAGAGGAATGAAACATGGATCGTCCAAGTCCTCGCAATAATTCACCACACGAATACACTTCTGGGCTAGGAAGTTGGTGCCGATGCAGTGTTCAAAGCGTGTGTGTGTGGCTCCCGGATAAACAATGTGTGCAGGACCGAGCTGTTTGACAAACCGGAGTCTCAGCATCTCTCCACTTGAGATTACATCCAGCTCCCAAGGCTCAAGTAGAATCGCTCCGTAGATTGGATCCTGAATCGCCTTCTGACGAGTGTGCTTCTCACCAAGTGCCAGTAGCCTTTCATGCTCACCAATCTTGCCCTCAATATCCGTCCAAGCCTGTCCTCTCCCCGCCTTTGCTGAGTCAATCTCGCTTTCACGCATCCCTGTAAGGCGTATGAGCCTGATCATGTCGACATCCAGACCCGCAGGAGGATTATCTTTCTTGGATTGTATCGTAGGTCACCTGCTTCGGTCTTTCCTCTTGCGGTTATTTAAGCCATGACATCAATAGTAGACGGTGAAGACGCTTAGGGTTCTAAGACTCTGGACCTCTTGACTCTATTCCGGGCCCCGCTGTACGCGAGTGTGTTTGCACGTTCCATTGCCTGACAATACTCGTCAGGATGGCAATGGCCCCATCGTTGAAGAGCCTTGCAAGATGGAGCACTTCGTGCCTTGTAGAAAGGGGGTTCAATCAGGTTCGCCTTGACCAAGAAATCTGCGACAATCTTGATACTGTTCTTCTCGTAGGCCTTGCGAATGCATGGCGGTGCTCTGTCCATCAATCTTGGATTGATCAATCGAAACAGTCTGAGCCACAGAAGACACTTCTTTGCTGTGTAGAGAAAGTCGCAGTTTGGGCAGAGCCCCTTTCTTATGGAGAGCCGACACAGCTCTTCCCTACTCTCCTTCTTGAGTCCTGAATGGCGCAGTAGGTGGAACTTGATGTCTGTGAACCATTCTGGTGTAAATGAGCCAAACTCTCCGATGAAGGACTGAAGCTGCTCTGATACCTCCTCATCAGACGCGTACCAGTTCTCTTCGTTCAAGAGCGAACGCTTCTTAACTTCGTTCATCATAATCCTAGGTTGTCGTTCTTCAAAGGACATCTTAAACGCATCAGTTTGTTCCTGATGCAACGCATAGGGCTTCATTCTGTTAATCTTCGACAGTTGTTGGAGGAACTCTTAAATTGTGCTAGCAAACTTCAACTGTTCAGCACCCTCTACCGCCATTAAAGTCGAGGTCACTCTCGCATGACCAAGCTAAGTCTGTTGACCCAAGTCTCATTCAAAGAGGCCATTACTTCACTTGAGTTGGCCGACTTAGATGGAAGTGGTAGGGACAACATCGTCATCTCGACAATGAATGGGGATCTCAGAGTCTTCGATTTTGTGTCCGGAAAGAAACCGAAGTTGAAGGAGGTTGCCAAGACTAGTGGACTTCCACCTGTTGCAGTCTTGGATGTTGGTGACATTCTAGGCAACGGACAACCAGACTTCATTGTAGCTGGACTAGACAACCAATTGCGGCTACTTGTCTTCATGGATGGCAAGCTTCAGGTCAAGAGCTCCACTCCAATTGGCACACTACCCACATCACTAGTAGTCACGAATGTGATGGATGACAAGAGCGCTGAAGTGATAGTAGCTACGAATGACAATGCTCTCAGATGCTATGGTTGGTTTGACGTTGTGCTAGACAAGCTAGCGCACAAGGTTGTAGAGAGTCCAGTCTTCTCAATGAGACCCTTATCCATCGCAAACGTACCATACAGTCGATTCGTGTTTGGCGACGAGAACGGCTACCTCTACATGTATCAGTATGCGGACGACAGACTGCACGAGATTCAGAGAATCAAAGTTGGAAAGGAAGTTTACCTTGTTGCAACTGGATCAATGACAGCGGGGAGATACGACGAGGTTGCAACTGTTTCGGATGAAAGAACCTTGACTGTCTTCGGGATGGAGCAGTACTCTCTGGAGAGTCTTCTATCAATAAAGACGCCTGACGCCGTGACTGCGCTCAAAATAGGAAGAATCATGGACAACGCCTCTGCTGGGCAGGTCCTACTAAGTCTCCGTGATACAACACTCCTTCTTATGGGCTTCACGGGCCTTGAGCTGGAGGAGGTCGCTTCTTTGAAGACGGCATCAAAGCCTGGTGATTCTCTTGTGGCCTACGGTGATATTGACGGGGACTCCTCCATGGAGATTGTTCAGACTGTTGGCAATAATCTCTTTGTGATTGGTGTAGAAGACGAGTAGAGTCTAGTTCAGTTTGGGTAAGAAGACCTCATTCGGCTGAAGCACCTGGATGCTCTTGACGGCCTTTATGGATTGAATCTTCGGTACAACTTCGCTTTCGAGCCAACCCTTCACCTTCAATCTGGCTTCTTCGATGTTCTCAGCCTCGGCGTTCATGTCAAACCTGATGAATAGATTGTAGGGTTCTCGCTCGGATACTTCCTTCTTAATCATTGCCCAGAAAGCTTTGGACCCCTCAGGAATGTCAATCCTGCCGAGAATCTCCGACCATGACTTGCCCTCAAGCCGCCTCGACACTATGGCTAGGTCTTTTAGTTCTGACAGCTCCTTCAGGGCCGCCAAGACAGACTCTCCAGTCTTCTTAGTGTCCTTGACCTCCTCAAACTCAGCGATAAGGTAGTGATCCGCTCTGAACTTGGGCATCGGCCTTGCTCCCTCATGTAATGACGCGGCGGGCCAGCATCCTCTCGCTCTTAAGTATGATGGTCAGCTGGCTCGTTCTGAGCCATCATGATCTCATTCCTGTAGTGATGGTAGCGATACGCGGCCGTTAGGAGTCCCATTATGGTGACTGTGAACAGACCCCAAAGAAGAAGCATAAGAAGCGAGAAAACAACCAAGGTGAGTAACCTCTCCGATCTCGCACCAACACCTACATCCAAATCGCTGACGCCCAGGCTCTCGGCTCTCGACCTCGTGTAACTGGTCATCAGCCACCCCATAAGACACAACATCACCCAGAGAGATACTGGCAGGCCGGCCAGAAATGAACCGGAGTAGGCCAAAGCAATTGCAAACAGAAGGATGAACTCCGAAACTCTGTCTGAAACAGAATCCGTGAGGGCTCCAGACGTAGACCCACCCTCCTCAATCCTAGCTAGCGCTCCGTCGACACCATCAAAGAACCCCACCAAGAACACAAGCACTCCGTAGATAGGCTCGGAATGCAGAAGAGCAAGCGCCAGCAAGGCAATCATCGCAAGGAAAATCGTGAAGTATGTGACGGTGTCCGGCAGGACTCCTCTTCGATGCAAAGTAGTTGCCACACGAGTCACAGCACCTCTGAAGAAGCCTCGAACTCGGATTCTGCTTGGCGACATCTTCATCATCTCTTGAGTACCGCTTGTCCATGCACTACAGCATTGTGTACTTTGGAACTCTTGGACACTAGAGCGTTTCCGAACAGTATTGAGTTGTCAATTTGACAGCCTTCTTGTACAACAGTATTGCGGCTCAGGCTGACGTTTGGACCGATTCTACACCTGGGACCTATTGTGGTTCCCGCGTAAACAAGGGTCGGGCCTGTTATGCGAGTTCCTGGCCCCAGTGTAATTCTAGGAGCAATCTCAGTACGATTTTCAGCATTAATGGTGTCACCAGACCGTACGAACATAGAATCATGTGGTGAGAGTCTAATACTCTGGAGAAGGTGTTGGTTGGCCGCCAATAGATCACTGAAGTCGTCGATGTCAAACCAGTAGCCAGATACAGACGCAGATGCAACGTGATATCCCTCTGCGATCAACTGGTTCAAAGCAGAGGACACTGTGGTATGCCCTTTCGCAAGAGCTCTTTGCATATGTCCCAGCAATGTACCCTCCGCAACCGATGTCATGACACTCCTGCCAGTTTCCCTAGTATCCTTCGTTATTTCATCAAAGCCTCTGACCTGGCCATCTTCGGACATATGGATCGAAGCGCCCTGATCCGCAGTCATGTCCACTCCCACAGTCATGAGCTGGTTGGACCTCTGTGCATTGTGAACCGAGATGATCTCGGAGACAATCGTTGGGTCCACTACGTAATCTGCCGGGCAAATGAGCAATCTTTCCGGTGGGGCGAGTTCCAGCGCAGACACGATTGTCTCCAGAGGGCCCAATTCATAATCAACAACTGTCGTTACTTTGATCTTGTCGGAGTCAGTCAACTGACGGAGGTGTTCTTCAATCAACTCGCCATGCCAGCCGACACCGACTGTGAAAGAATGAACCCCTGCGGTCTTCAGATCGTCTATGAGCCGTTCAATGAGAGGTAAGCCAGCAGCTGGAATGAGAGGTTTCGGAACCTCGTCTGTCAGGGGACTCATTCTGGAGCCCCTTCCGGCAGCCAGTATGACGGCGTGTATGCACATTCCTCCTCTGGATTACCTCCAAACGAGATGGTTCATATGAGTGTTCGGGACGAGTATTCGGGAGTGACCTTGACACCCAGAGTTTTAAGAGTACTGGACCCGAGCGATTGGTCTGAGATACTCGCAGAGGCGAGTTCAGTGCTTCTTGAGGGTGGTCTAGTCGTCTATCCCACGGACACTAGCTATGGACTTGGTTGCGACCCGCAAAAGAAGAAGGCGTTAGAGAGGCTCCTGTCCTTAAAGGATAGAGACCGGAAACTGGGAGTTCCTCTGCTATTCTCCGACCTAACCCAATGTGAAACGTACCATGATTTCGGACCACTTGAGGAGATCATTGTACGACTCTTTTGGCCTGGGGCTTTGACACTCGTGGTTAGCCCCAGAGAGACCGTCCCCGATTATATCAGCGGAGAAAGGGCCTCTATAGCAGTGAGAGTGCCTGACCATTCCATACCGCGGAGGCTTGCGGAGGAGATTGGAGGGCCGATAGTTGGGACCAGTGCCAATAGAAGTGGAGGTCCCAGTCCATTCGAGATATCTGTAGCAATAGAACAACTTGGCGATGAGGTTGACGTATACATTGACGGAGGGCCTTCAGCTGCGAGTGACGATTCCACCATGATTGGAGTCGAGAAAGCAGATACTGGAGGAGAGCATCTTGATATTAGGCTCTATAGAGAAGGCCAACTCAGCATGGAGAGAATCAGTGCGGATTTAGCCAAGGACCCGGATGCTCTCATGTTCTGGACAACACGCATTGTCTAATCTGATATGTGAGGTGAAAAGGTCTGCAGGAGTATAACCTACTGGTCGGATGCCCAAGAGAAAGGGAGAAGGCAGCCAGCTCTGAGGTTCAATACTTCATCGGCGACCTGCTAGGAGACTCTGAGCTGAGAGTGTCCCGTACGCCCATTTCAGGACTACTGGCATGCCGCACAGCATTGAATCCAATCGAGGTTGTTCATCGATTGAGAGAGTTTGCATTTGAGAACCCGTACCAATTCAGGTATGCAATACGCTTCACGCCTCTCGAGTTCTGCGTTCGTTCAGACATCTCCGAGATTGTAAGGGTCGCCGAGATGCAATGCACCAGAATCAAAGATGATGAGTCCTTCAGAGTTACTGTTAGGCGAAGACATACTACGCTGAAAACGATGGACGTAATCACCGAAGTGGCCGCTGTTATTCCACGAAGGGTTGACCTTGACAACCCTGACAAGACACTGTACATTGAGATTGTTGGAGATTGGACCGGAGTATCATTGCTGAAACCAGAGGAGGATATCCTTTCGATAATGTCTATGCGTGACGACATATACTAGGACTCTAGTCATGACTCCAATGAAACCATGGAGATTCTACTTTCTACACAACCTGTAAGCGCCTTGAAACGAGATTCCAAGGAGTCAGATTCCGACACGATTGAGAGTTCAGTTTCGCTGATCTTAAAGTGCTCCATGACATGGCGGAGTCGTTCCTCTGTTTGCGAGAATGGCGGCAGAACCTCACTTCCCAGTCTCTCGACAACCTGATGGAACTGGCTCTCTAATACTTCCTCTTCTGGCGCAACCATGACAAGTGCAACAGATTCAAGACCATCACGGACTCCGACGCTCTCCAAAGCCACGCCGATTTGATGTTGGCCAGACGCATACAGGGCCACCTCGACATCCAAACTTCGAGCGATGCCATATCCTCCCTTCCAAGCGTTGAGGGCATTCTGGGAGGCAGAGAGAAGATGGCCGACCCCGACTATGGGTAGAGGATTGAATAGCTGAAATGCAAGCAGGTCCGTTGAGAACTCCAAGGCCATCCGAAGCAGCGATTTCTGATCCAGCTCGTTTTTGTTCTTGAGCTCTGCGATGCCAACTTTGAAGGTTTCTTCGGCGTAAACCAGGTTTTCCAGTAGCAATCTTCTCACCAGGACAAAGTCTACAATCTCTTGACAAAGTAATCAGCCACTGTGGGCTGGAAACCAACCTCGAAGACCAACTTGTCACGGAGTTGCTTTGTATCAAGAGTGGGGTCCTCTTTCTTGAAGATCTTTATGAGGGCAATGATTGACTCTCGCATTTCCCAAGGATATACTGTCCAGCTCTCTGTCTTGACCATGTAATAATCTGGAGCTACTCTTGACCACGGCTTGAAGTGAAGGACGGCAGACTTGACCTCTCCCGCTCCAAGAGAATTCACATGTTCAATGGCGTAGAACAGGCTATCGCCAGTGTCTGCCACTTCATCTACTAGAAGAACACTCTTTCCTTCCATTGAGCCAGTGATAGGCTGAGTGATCTTGGGCTCTCTTCCTTTTTGTGCAACATCGGAGTAGTACTCGATACGGATGTTCTGAAGTGTATCAGCGTAGAGGACGTCCGAGAGAATCCGCGCAGGAATCCAGCCGCCTCTTGCGATCCCGATAATGACACTCGGCTTGAAACCACTCTTGACAATTCGCTCAGAGAGCTGGAGAGTGAGATTATAGACATCATCCCAGGTGAGTATTAGATAATCCATCCTGCTCGATATCCCCGCAAAGACCTTGTAACTCAGTGGAATTCCTCCATAATAACAGTATCCTAGGTTGGCTCTTGCACAACCTAAATCTGGGAGAACGAGTTGCTGTAGCATGAGAGAAATGAAAGCAGACCTTATCCTCACCAACATTGGCCAGCTCGCAACCCTTGCAGGAAACAGTAACAGGCCCAAGACAGGAGAGAGTATGAAAGAACTATCAATTGTAGATGATGGGGCTGTAGCGATGAAAGATGGAATCATTGTGTCGGTTGGTACGACCAAGGATGTACTGGCGGAGGTAGACGATGAGCCATCTCTCCCACCAATCGAGTTTCCAGGTATGCTTGGAATCCCAGGTTTTGTAGATAGCCACACTCACCTGGTCTTTGGTGGTTCACGTGAGAATGATTTTGCCATGAAACTTGCAGGCAAGACCTATCTCGAGATTCTAGAGAGTGGCGGAGGTATTCTCAACACTCTCAAAGCTACCCGAGCCTCGACACAGACAGAATTGAGCAGTTCTGCATTCTCCTACGCAGAGAGAATGCTCAGTAGTGGGACAACGACTGTAGAGGCCAAGAGCGGCTATGGTCTTGATGTGGAGAATGAGTTGAAGATGCTCCGTGTAGTTGGAGACCTTCAGAAGCGATTACCAATGGAATTCGCCTCTACCTTCATGGGTGCTCACGCAATTCCTCCAGAATATCAAGGCCAGACTGACGACTACGTCAATCTAGTGGTCGATGAGATGATACCGACGGTTGCGAAACGCAATATGGCAGAGTTTTGCGACGTGTTCTGTGAGGAGGGCATATTCAACATTGAGCAGTCTCGACAGATACTTCTGGCCGCGAAACGCGCAGGGATGAAGCTGAAGGTTCATGCTGATGAAATAGTTCAGCTGGGAGGTGCTGGTCTTGCCGCGGAGGTTGGCGCTGTTTCCGCTGACCACCTGCTGATGGCAGCTGATGATGATCTTGAGGCTATGCTCAAGACCGGCACAATCGCCACACTGCTACCTGGAACTGCATTCAGTCTTGACACGCCCTATGCTGATGCACGCAAAATGATAGACATGGGCCTCCCTGTGGCTCTTGCAACGGACTTCAATCCCAATTGTGCAAATGAGTCCATGTTCTTCACAATCGCGCTCTCATGCTACAAGATGAAGATGCAGCCGACAGAGGCAATCACAGCAGCTACAATAAACTCTGCACACGCCCTAGCTAGGAATGAGAGTGTTGGCAGTATAGAACCGAGTAAGAGAGCTGACATCGTCATTCTTGAATGCCCCAGTCCTGAATACTTGTCATGGAGATTCGGAGTCAATCTTGTCCATACTGTGATAACTAATGGACAGGTCGTGCATACGAAACTTGGTCCCTGAGGTGAGCTGGCTTCAGTCGAGAATTAACGCGCCATGGGACGACTTCCAGACGCTTGATACTCCCTGAAGTGATCAAGCCATCTTGGGCTCCGGGGAGCATTCTTTACCCACTCAACGAACTGTGTCAGCTTTTCAACAGTTTCTGGATTTGCTATGTGTTCAAACTCACAGGCGTCTGCGTCAGCGGTTTCCTCATCAATGCCAATCATGCAGAAGAACCACTTGATGGTTTTATGTGTTCTCTCTAGGTCCCTCGCAATCTCCTCACCACTATCTGTCAGACTAACACTTCGATATCGCTCATAGTTGACCAAGCCCAGTTTCTTGAGCTTCCGCAACACGTATGTGACGCTGGGAGCCTTCACACTCCTCAATTCTGCAATATCAGTGACGCTTGCTGAGCCATGTTGCCGTTGCAGATCATAGATTGTTTCCAGGTATTGCTCCATTGCCTTTGTGAGACCTTTCAATGCACTGATCACATCCGTGACTACCATAGCTCTTCGCGAAGAAACTGTGCAAACAGAAATTGGAACATAGATAAACCTTGACGAGTGGAGGAAAGTCGAACTTGTGTTAGATGAGCGGTAGCTAGTGGCTACACTTTGAGGAAAGACCCCGTCACTTCTTCTACGCTGGACACTATCTTCCCGAGGTCCATCAGCTCACGAATCCTGACAATGTCTGAACTTAGGGGTCTGTCATCTTCCAGTTTCGGAACCACATTCCTCACAGTCGTGTATGCTTTCATCAGGGGTTCGGATGGTTTCAGTGGTGCCAAGAGATCTATCGCCTGGGCCGCACACATGTATTCAATGGCTATGACATTCTTCGCATTCTCAAGAATCTGTAGACCTTTCCTGGCCGCGATTGTACCCATGCTGACATGATCCTCTTGGTCTGCGCTGGTTGGTATCGAGTCTACACTTGCAGGGTGCGCGTAAACCTTATTCTCAGAAACGAGAGCCGCGGCAGTGTATTGGGCAATCATCATTCCTGACTTGAGTCCACTCTCCTTGGTAAGAAATGCCGGCAGGTCGCTTAGATTTGGATTTACCAGCCTGTTAATCCTTCTTTCCGAGATATTTGCCAGCTCACAAATCGCAATCCCTAGGAAGTCCAGTGCTAGTGCAACAGGTTGTCCGTGGAAGTTCCCACCAGATATTACATCTCCTTCTTTTGAGAACACCAAAGGATTGTCCGTAGCAGAGTTAATTTCAGTTTCCAGTACTCCACGTACGTAACGAATCGTATCAAGAGAGGCTCCTAACACTTGAGGAATGCATCGTAGAGAATAGGCATCTTGGACCGTTCCACAATCTGCATGAGAACGATTGATTTCACTGTCTCTTAGGATATCGAGCATTGCCTTGGCAATGTCAATCTGTCCCTTGTGGGGACGTGTGCCGTGGATTCTCTCATCCATTGCGGCTCGCGTTCCCCTTAGAGCTTCAAGACTCATTGCAGCAGCAACACTTGCATCTCTCATCAAGACTAGCGAATCATGAACGGCAATGGAGCCAACTGCGCACATCGGTTGTGTGCCATTGATGAGGGCAACTCCCTCTTTTGCCTCAAGAACAATCGGCTGGACGCCGGCCCGTTCCATAGCTGTTGCCCCATCGAGCTGCTCGTCCTCGAAGTAGGCCTCTCCCTCACCAATCATTACTAAGGCCATGTGTGCAAGGGGGGCGAGGTCTCCACTGGATCCTACTGACCCCTGTTGGGGGATGACTGGAACAATGTCCGAATTCAACATTTCAACCAGGGTTTCTATGACCTTCAATCGAATACCAGAGAATCCCTTTGCGAGTGCATTTGCCCTTAGAAGCATCATGCCCCTCACAATCTCTCTGGAAAAAGGTGGCCCAACTCCTGCACTGTGACTACGTATCAGATTGACTTGTAGTTGAAGGATTTCGCTTTTGTCAATTGACTCCTCGGCGAGATCCCCGAAGCCGGTGTTCACTCCATAGACGACGCGACCTTCCTTCAGTGCCTTCTCGATCACTTCTCGACTACTCCGAATTCCTTCAATTGTGGACTTAGCGAGCTTCACTGGTTCTTGATGTCTTGCGACCTTAACGACGTCGTCAACGGTGAGACTGACTCCATCAATCATTACAGTCATAGATTCAACCCCGGGCTTTCAAGCCGTCAGAAGAACTTCCATCTGACACTCAAGTCGAACGCAGTTCCCACTGAGCAGAACTTAGTTCCTACTCTATTGCAGCTTGACCCCACTTTAGTAATTACCGGACCACAGACTCTGGAGTAGATGCAGGATGGAGTGAACCCAGTGTTTCATTATGACCGTAGCTCATTCTTTACTAGTTCTTCTACTAGGCCGTCGGGAGGAACGAACGGAAGTGTGATGTGACCACGGCCGTCCATCAACCTGTTCCAGTCTACTGCCGTTTCAACTGCGTGTTCATTTCTGGCCCATGCTCTGCGGGCTACTCCGCCCATTACATCCCAGTCTAGCGCAGAACGAATGACAGTGTCTACTCTCTCGCTGCCATCAAGAACCAAGCCAAAACCTCCATTGATGGCCTTCCCCGTACCCACACCACCGCCGTTTGAGAGGACTGCCAGAGTCATGCCACGGGCCACATTTCCTGCCCAGCATTGGTGAGCCATGTCGCTTGTGACATTACTGCCGTCTCGAATGTTTGCGGTTTCTCTGAAGGGGGAGTCTGTGCCTCCTGTGTCATGGTGATCTCTTCCAAGCATTATAGGTCCAATCTTTCCTTCTCGCACCTCCTTGTTGAACTCTAGAGCAATATTGGCGCGTCCCTTGGCATCCGCATACAGGATTCTGGCTTGGGACCCAACTACTAGAGCATTCTTCTCAGCATCCCGAATCCAAACATAGTTGTCCCTGTCTTGGCCTCTGCCTTTCGGATCAATGCATGACATCGCTACCTTGTCAGTTTCGACCAAATCCTCGTGCTTCCCACTGAGGCATACCCATCTGAACGGTCCATACCCGTAGTCGAAGCATATTGGTCCCATGATGTCCTCGACATAGGAAGGGAATATGAAGCCGTCATCTGTGTTCTTCCCGTTTCTCGCAATTGCCAAGACGCCTGCATCGAAGACTGCCTTCATGAAGCTGTTGCCGTAGTCCCAAAAGTGAGTGCCTCTTTTAGTCATGGTCTGGATAAGTTCGAACTGCCTACGGAGTGATTTGTCTACAAGGCTCTTGAACTCGTCACGGTCACGTTTCAATAGCTCTCTTCCCTCTTCAAATGTCACTCCTTGAGGAGTATAGCCGCCATTGTACACATCATGGCAAGATGTTTGGTCTGACGAAAGCTCGATAGGAATCTGATTGTCCACAACGTATTGCCATAGATCAACAACATTGCCAAAGTATCCTATAGAGATTGGCTCATTCTTCTCTCGGTATTCCGTGACCCACTCGAATACCTCATCGAGTTCGGCAGAATGTTTGCTGAGCCATCCTTGTTCATACCGTGTAACGATTCGACTCTTGTCAACCTCGGCGATTACTCCAATGCCGCCTGCAATCTCAATTGCCTTTGCTTGTGCACCACTCATGCCTCCCAAGCCAGAAGTAAGGAAGACCCTTCCGCTAAGGTCTTTGTCTTCTGCTATCCCCAGATAGAGTCTACCGGCATTCAGGAGTGTGATATAGGTCCCATGGACTATCCCTTGAGGACCAATGTACATCAAACCACCTGCTGTCATTTGGCCATAGTTGACTGCGGAGAGCTGGGCTGCTCGATGAAAGTCCTGAGGTGTATCAAACATACCCACCATGAGTCCATTTGTGACTATGATCCTGGGCGCATCACTGCGAGACGGGAATAGACCGAGAGGGTGACCAGAGCTCACTACAAGTGTCTGATCTGCGTTCATGGTTTCCAAGTACTTCATGATTAATCGATACTGCATCCAGCTCTGGCAGACTTGGCCGCTTTCGCCGGGCGTGATTAGAGAATCCAATCACGCTCTCCGTAAGTGACCAGCTCGTACGGATACAGGGCGACGTTGAAGTCCAAGTTGTTATCAATCATCAGCTGAAGAGCCCGTGCTTCGAGAATCCCGTGATATTGGTCGACCGGTTTTGCGACAATCCGGCCTCGGGGTCGGTATCTATATCCATAGATTCTTCCTCTTGTCATCAATTCAGTCAGAAACTCAGGTGCGAGGTGCTCGTGTAGTTTTGGGTGAACATACCTTAGGGCGTTCTTGACTGCAAGTATCGTGTCTTTTTCACTAAGATTGAATCCTCTATCTGGAGCTCTTCTTATCTCTGGGTCGAAGATAGGGTCGGGAGGCAGCTTATCAGATAGTTTGATTCTCATAGCTTCAGAAGGGTCATACATCTAACCATCACTCCGGTGATTGCTGTTCCTTCAATGTAGCACCTTCATAAACAAGTTGTCATGAAGATTGTTGAGCTTCCGAGTTTCCATCAGACGCGAACCTGTAACGTTTCACGATCCTACCAATTGTGGCGATGTTTCTTGAGATGCCACGAGTTCTCCATAGGTGTAGTCCGATCTGACCAGGAGATAAGCCGGACTCACTTAGCGTGCGGATTATCTCAATCTCTTGACGTGTTACTCGCTTACGTTGCGGCCTTGCTGCTAACATATCGCAAAGCTCCGATAGACTCTTGGTTCTGCCCAATGCGTTCCTGAAAAGCGGGAGCTGTGCTGCCCGCCTGATAGAATCGTGACGCACTATTTCGACGCCTGATGGATGTAGATAGGATTTGACACCAAGTGATTCCAAAAGGGCTTGTGTAAAAGGGCCATTCGAGATAGATGAGATTCCCGCGCGTTGAGCAACTGGAGAGGCGTAGCCATCTCCATCGGCCAATCCTTGGACGAATGCAATGCGGGACTGTTCGGATGATGCAAGAATCCAATCACCTATGAATGGCACATGGGTCTTCTTCTCACTAGGATTGAGTCCCAAAACAACCTCTCGAAACCAGACGAACAATGGGCTGGAAACAAACAGTTCCCAAACCTCGTCCTTAGACCTCTTAATTCTCAGGATTCGATTAGGCTTCACGCGTGAAAAAACTGAAGAAACGTCATCCAAGGCCTGTTTAGACCAAGTATAGCTCTTGCTCAGGAGACCCCTTAGGGAAAAGGATGTTTTACTGGTAATTTGAACGTAACCATCTGACACGGCAAATCCTATTACATACATAAAGTCCTGGAATCTCATTCGCATCTGCCGAAGTACCCTAAGAACATCAGAAACGTTGGTGAGCGTTTCCGGAACCTCGACCCAGTCCGAGAATACTTGCCCGTCTATTCGAGTAGGCAGCCACTTCCAATTCTCGACTGGCTCCTCCCTTGGGACTCCTTGCAGTAGACGTAGTATTCTGGGCAGTCTACTTTTGGTCCAGTGATAAACAGTAGATTCGTCAAGACTCAACGCCTCCGCAATCGCCTTTTGCGATATACCTGATTCGTACATGTCTAAGAACTTGTAATACTTAGAGCATGACTCTTCAATCTCATTGTAGTTGCTCCAGCTTCTCAAATGCGGTGCGATGTAGATTCTATCCAGTAATTGCAGAACACCTTTCATTGATCCGGCTGGTACCTTCTTTCTCAGTTCTGCTACTACTTGCCTGTTTCTGGCAGCTCGTTCGATTTGTGCGCAGATCTCAGGTCTTCCTCCGTCTACGACCCATCTTCTTGCTTTGCCGGCGGATACTCCGATATCCTCCGCCGCCTTTCGAAGTTCACTCCACCTGATGGTCTTCCTACCACCAATCGCTTCGAAGAGATCTAAGTATGCTCCGAAGTCAACGATGAGCGAATCAATGTCTTCCAGTTTCGCCAATCCAGAATAGCTTTGAGAGATTGTTCCACGGAGTTGGGATACAGAGGATATCGTGAAACCGTCTATCTTGAAGTCGTGGAGATTGACTGTCAACTTCCCAGATTGAATCATACTTCTTTCAGAGTTCGGCATGGCAGCAATTCGGACTGGCCAAGGAAGAACTCCATCGACCCACCTCTTTGTTGTGGTCGGCTTTAGTCGGAGCTTGCGGTCAACATCAGACTGCAGCATTCCACTCTCAAGAAAAGACAAGGCCTCAAAGTACAGTCTTAGTCTGCTCCACTGCCTCTCAGCTGACGGCCACAGTGATATGGAATCGGAAGTCCCGGTTTCTTCCAGGATTCTGCGAACATCTTCGGCACTCTGGACATCTCCAAGCTGTTGTCGAATATTCAAAACTCTCTCCTGATTCTTGAAGACCTCATTCAAATACCGGAAGACCGTAGGGAGTTTCCCCTTTAGGACCCAGTTCCTTGCAGTATTGGCTGATATTCCACTTTCTTTTGCAATTGTTGAAACATCCACATCTTCAATCGGGTCTTGCTCAGAAAACGCCGACATAACTTGGAAATAGATTTGTGCCTGTTTCATCCATTTACTGAAGTTGCGGTTTTGCCTCAGTCCTGGAAACTGTCTGTCGATTATGCTTTCAAGCTGGTCATAGGATTCTATTCGTTTACTATTGAGCTCAGGCAAAAACGTCGCAAGTTGTTTCTCTCTAGTCTTCTTGGCGGCAAGTCTGCCAACCAGGGCCGGTATTCTCTCGCCGCGGAGCCAGGCCAGCACTTCATCTTCAGGAATCCTGTATTTCAGACTCAGCTCTTTGATTTGGTCATGCCTGTACCTCTCGCGGCCGTTCCGGACTATTGTGTCAAGTTCTCCTCTCTTCCTCATTGATGAGAGTTCAATCCATGCCCTTGCCTCCTCAAGTTTCTCGTTGAAGTAAACCATTTGACGAATTTCAGGATCATTCTGAGCTTCTTCCAGTTCTTCCTCCGACGTCGGATAGTCCTGTTCGAAATGAGCTCGGACTAACTGACCCATCAGCCAATCGCCCTCACGATTCAGCAGTCTCCTGAGCGCCTCGGGCATGGACCTACCTTCACTCCAGTCCCTCGCGGTGTCTTGGTCTAGGTCAAACTCCCCGGCCAGTTCCTCAATGTCTGTTTCCTCATCTCCCTGCTCTTTCAGCGCCTTTCTGAAACGAAGATAGTTCTCAACCTCTTCCATGGTCTCTTCGTCTTCAAGCATTGATTCAAGACCATGTTTCCGTGCGAGTTTCTCGAAGTCTTCTTCATCCTCTACTAGCCCTCGGAGATACTCTCTGATAGCCTCCTTCAGCTCCTCATCAAGTTCATTGAATATCTCTCGGAGATACCTCTGCCAGTCCTCATCCTCGCGCGAGTAGTGCTCTGGCCAATCCGATGATTCAGTATCACTCTCAGTCGCCTCAGAGTCCTCCTCACCCTTATCATGATTGGTCTTCTCTTCTGCTGATTCTGGATGCTTCTTGACGTGCTCGTACTCTTCTTTATGCAGAGATTCGCCCTGTTCAGCCCTGATACTCTCTTGCGATTTGCTATCGGGTTTCTCTTCAGATGTTTCTGTTTTGAGTTCGGAGTGTTTCCTGCTTTCCACAGATTCTTGGTCTTCAGGGTCCAAGGCCTCAGACTCTTCGGTTTCGTTCCCCCTCTCCGATAGTTCTTGTTCCTTCTCAGTCGCAGACGCACTGCCTTCGGGCAGGCCGGGTTTCTCCGACGGCTCCGTGTCTTCTTTCTGCGATTCACTTTCAGGTTCCGCTACAGTTTCGGAACCAGCGCTCTCGTTGGCGGAACTCTGTGTGGCGTACATCTGTCCGCTACCGTCATCGAAGTACGAATGATCATCCTCTGTTCTCCTCTGCCCTGTCTCTCCATCTCCCTCCTCATCGTCCCCCTCCTCCTTCCCATCAACTGATTCACCAATGTACTCCATGACGTCTTCGACGAATTGTTCACGCCAGCGTTTCTTCATATCTTCTGGGTCCACACCTCGCTTGTCAAATTCGTCAAGGATCTTCTTCTCGAGATCGTCGTACTTCTCCTTGTCAGCAGTTTCTTCTCTCTCTCTGCGAGCCTCTTCCCTAGCTTCCTCTCTCTCTAGTTCCCTCCTTCTGTAGTCTTCATATGCCTCTCGTCTTTCCTCTTCCTCACGTTCCAGGTCCTTTACGGCATCTTTGACGGAGTCCTCGGGCTCTTCGGGATACTCTTCTCCTTCTTGCTCTTGATTCTGATGGGTTTCTTCATCTTCCCTCTCTCTCTCAATCTGGTCTATAATCTCGCGCATCTGTCGTCGAATCTCTTCTTCGTCTTGAGACTCACGCTGACCTTCTTGTCCTCGTCTGCCTCGTTCACTTCCCTCCCCCATCATTCGCCCGTTTCTCCGTCAAGTGCCTTGGTAACATGATTGAACACATCCCGGTCCTTCTCGGTGTCAAGATATTCGAGCGCCAAGTCTAAGACGTATAGGTTTGAGAGTGAGCTTCCGCCACCATGTATCTCTGAAGTCTTGCGAATCAGTTCCGTCAGTGCACCGATGTCCTCCTTGCCTAGGTTTTCGCGGAAGTATCTCTCAAACTCTCCACTCTCGACTGCAGCCCTCATCCGTTCTCTGCTTTCCCGAGGGATTCGGTGTGACCAATCGTGATTGTCCGGCACTCTTGTAGTCGTTAGAAGGTCCATTATGTCCTCAGGCA
Organism: Candidatus Thorarchaeota archaeon; assembly: GCA_046758445.1. Classification (GTDB taxonomy): domain Archaea; phylum Asgardarchaeota; class Thorarchaeia; order Thorarchaeales; family Thorarchaeaceae; genus SMTZ1-83. The sequence continues at coordinate 127,804 of JBHIAE010000001.1, forward strand.
GGGGCTCTGACTCTCGAAACTCAGGGTGCTCATCGAAGACCCTACTCATGTGATTCTCGACGATGTCATCTCCTGTATCCTCCTCTGGAACCTCGCCATGGATGAACCATCTCAGAGGGCAAATCTTCACGTTCTTGGGTTCTCCCTCGTGCTGAAGGTATATTACTGCCTCTCCTACCTGCATTCCTCCTATGTGGTCTATCTGAGAGGCAGTACATCTGGAATGCTTACCAACCATGGTCCTATCGTCTTCGTGAGGAAGAGCATGAATCACAAGATTGACGGGTATCTTGATTGCCTGAGAAACCAACGTGCTTGGGGACTGGTCGATGAGAATCACACCAAGTCCAGTTCCTCCGAGGACTCTCAGCATCTGAATGAAGGCACTGACGGCCTGCAGCCTAACGCCTGAGTTTGCCTCTCCAGATAAGTCAGACCCACCAAGAAGGTAGTGTGCCTCCTCCAAGACGAGCAGGTTTGTGACCCTCCTTGATGGATTGGCCAGCTTGTATTCGCTCAGTGCAGCAGTCAGGACGCCAATGAGCAGGATCTTGTCGTTCTCAGACAGGTCGTCCATCTCAATGATGGTGGGATGAGCTAATAGCTCGGAAACGGTGATGCCTGTCGAAGTGTTGTACATTTTCACCAAGGAGGGTTTCCTAAGGATGCTCTTGACCCTTGCAACCAATGCGCCCCAGATATTGCTCGTGACCTCATCTCCGTAGGGCAGTTTCTCACCCACCTCTCTCACGGCATCCACTAGGTCAGTGAGAAGAATAGGTCTGCCCTTTGTGTTGGTTTCCAAGTCCCACCCGCATTTCTTGTAGACCGTATAGATCACATCCTCGATGTGCATGGAGATGACCTTCTCATTGGGCATCCAGAGTGTCCAGACCTGTACGACCCGGTCGACCCACTTGGTGAGCCGCACCCCCTCTGGCGGGTTCCAGATGTTGATTGAGAGGTTCGCCACATTGGTCCTTCCGCAGGTGAACACTCGGAGGTCAGGAAAGAGCTTCAGTAACCATCTCCACTCATAGCCCTTTGATGGCACCAACACTACCGGATTCACGCCCAGAGTGATGGCCTGACCAATGATGCTCTTGACCGAGGTTGATTTACCCATTCGCGTACCACCAAGAACACCGAGATGCATGTCCATATGGTCAGGCTCGCTTTTCACGTACACATTCGACTGGATGTTTCCGTTCTCGTCCATGGGATTTCCAAGATAGAGAGATGGTGAGCGCTTCTTCCACATGACAGTCGAGGGCACAAGCGATTCGAATGTACTTGATTGGTACATAGTAGAGCTTGCTTTCTTGGAGGGTTCCCTAGTTCCTGATGAGAACTTCTCCCTCTTTGTGGTTCTGATACCAATGTCTCTTCTGGGAAGGATGAGATAGACTGTGGCCTCTTCGGCGGTGAGAACAGACGACTTGCCAGTTGGGAGCCCATTCAGTAGTCTGGCGATCTCCTTGTCCTTTCGTCTGTAGTCAACGGTGAGCTCATCATCTCTGCTGCTGGGTCTGACCGTACCAGAGAGTGCGAAGGCGATTCGCCTGACCTCAAGGTCTGCTGAAGCAATGTCAGGGGCCCATGAAACCATTGAAACCGTCGTCTGGAACAGCTTCTGACTGGAGAGCCGTGCGTGACGTTTCTCTAATCGCTCCGCCTCCAGTTTCGCATCCAGATTGACGACGGTCTTTGACTCTTGATGAGGTCCTGAGAACAGTCCGCCACTCTCTCTTATCTTGGTCGTCTGGGACCTCTCCTCGGCCTCTTCGTAACGGGCCTTCAGGGACCTCAACTTTCTCTTACTCACCTGAGTGGGCTCAAAAGAGACCTGAAACACTCCCCTCTCAAGGTCCTGCAAGACTCCTGTCATGGGGTCAAGCGGGTCTTTTCTCTGTGCCTCATCCCTGACAGACAGGGGTATACCGTTGACTATTGCAGCGGAGCCCTTGTCATCCTTCGCTAGGGCGAGTCCACTGAAGGAGTCCAAAACATCAAACTTGAACCCAGACAGGTTTTCCTTGAGAGCATCGTGCATTACAGTCCTCTGATGTTCAAGTAAGGCCTCATCCTTTGACCAAGTCAGGAAGAACACGCGTGTACGATTCCGAATGCGTTCGATACGCAGGGCGAAGGGAACAGCTGAGAGGCTTCGGATTATGTTGTGGAACTGCTCCACCATGGTTGTCTGGTTGTTTCTTCCTTCTTCGTCGAAGGCGTAGTCGTGTGGTATCTCTTTGAGCTCAATGGCCAAGACCTTCTCCGGATCCCTCTTGAACATCATCCCACCTGTGGAGTATGATTGCATTTTATCTCCTATCGATTTCGAGGAAGTGGTGATGAGCCCAGTTTTGGCAACGCCCGTCTTCCGACGAAGCAGAAGAGGGACGGTAAGTCCTATCATTGTCACAACTAGCACAGCAACATTGAGAGCGTTGCCAAAGAGAGGGACTGGTATCCAAGAAAGAAGGACAAGCGTCGCAAGTGCTATGCAGCCTACGCCTATCAGCAGACCAATGACTAGAGAGTAGAGCCAAGACCGCAGGTTTTTGGTCAGTAATAGGCTACCCGCTCCAAATAGAAAGACAAATCCAACAAGAAGCAAGGCATTGCCCGTCCACTGAGATGGCACCCATGGGAAGAGCAGGAGCAGAAACAAGACACCGGAAGCTGGAATAACTGTCAACAGCATTAGTAACAGACCTTTGAATGCCCAAGAAACCCATGAAGATGACCTCTCATCTGTCATGCACCCAACTCTCCTGGCCATTCATCCGGGTTCGGAGTCAGCTTGTCCAGCTCTCACAACCATCAGGGTCACAAAGTACCTGTTGGGACTTGAGCCCCTCGCTGACTGACTCAAGCCACTTCATGAAGAGCAGGGACTCACCAGTGTCATCGACCATGACATCGTACTCTACAGGGAGGTCGTACCTTGGAGCTGGCGTTCTCCTCACATCTGCACAGGCCTCACGGGTCACTGTGTAGCCTCGGTCTTTGCCGAGGTCTGACCAGTCGACCGGTGAATGACCGCTCTCGAAATCTACTGACATCTTCACCTTCCTCCGACTCAGCAGGTCGCTGTCCGACCAGACTGAGACCTAGACCTAGGTTGTGTAGATACTTGCCCCTGTATTAGTTAAGTTGCACTATGATGTGGATTAGGCCCTCTCGCCGGTGCTTTCGGTGTAAAGACAGCCTCTGGTGGGTGTTGGAGGGTTAATCTCCTCTCATATGCCTCAAAGACTGTCACGGAACGGTCATAACCGACAGAGCCGCTCAGTGTCGTACTCAAGTGTACATGTTCGTCCGACGGACACTTCGATGAAAGGCCAGCTCTTCCATGAAGCGAGACAGAACCTCTACTAGGTTCAGTTTCTAGTCCTTGATTCTTGGCTGAGACCGTTTTGTGTGGTCCAAGATCTGACTAGTGAGTGCTTCAACCTGTTCCTGTTATCTTTGATGATGGGATTTGGGGGTTACGATTACAAGTGAAAGAGTCCAGCAAGAGGGTTGGGTGAGTTCTGTTCTTCCTCCTGTTGTGTGTGGAGGTCGCTGACCTCACGATGACGTTCAGGCTGATCACGACCATACTAGACCTAGAAGATGTAGTCCGGGTCATGGGGGTCGTCCTTATCGGTGTGATAGACACAGTATTGACCATCATGCTGTTGTTCGTAATGGCGTCAGAAGTCTTCAGGTGTGACAGGGAAGTAATGTCTACACATACTATACCTCGGACATATACGCATATGCTCCACTGGACAAGTAAGGGCTGGTTTATAGGGGAGCATATGGACTCAGAAGTATGCAAGCCAAGACAAAAGAGCCTCTGGTGATTGAGCCCTCACTGGATGATCTCACCAGTGGACGGGTGAAGAGCCCCGAGATCATCACAATGACCGCCTCCACCTTCGGAGGTATTGGTGATGGGAAGGTCCAGAAGTATATGACCGAGTGGCGGCCTCACTACTCGGGATCATCAAAGGGTGAGGTCCACTTCGACCACGGGGAGTTTGACACCGGCCGGAGGGTCTCAAGGATGATGCCCTGGCAGGTCCCTCAGCGTCACTGGGTCGCTGCGAACAAGGCTGGGGGAGTGATCTTCAACAGGAACCGATACAAGCTGGCACGGCTCTATGGGAGTAGGAGTAGGGACTCAGGGACCACGCTGCACCTTGCCACGGTTCGGGATGAGTCGGGTGAGGAGCATCTGGAGCTGTTCGCAGGCACCGCCGACGTTGAGCTGTGGGTAGTCCTCTCAGGCCTGATTCATGGAGAGAAGCTCACCATCGTTGATGTCAAGGAGATAAGTCCTAGACTTGCGAGACCTCACTTTTGGAGTGGTCTTTGGTTTCTCTGATAGCAGTCTTGAAGGCACGCAATACAACCTGACTCTTGGAGAAAGCATTGGTATCTCGGATAGCGTTGTAGTGACGATATCCTTCACCGTTTTCGAATTGTTCTTGGGTAGAATGATAGACACCTTCATCAATGCCCTGGAGTTTCTGACGCAAGCTCCGACGCTTCTCCAGTTCCTACTAACGTTCGTTCTTCCAATAACCTTAATCAATGAAGGGGCTGTCACTCCAGTTCCATCCTTACCGAACGATTGGGAGAAACTCAGGAGGAATCTGCCGGGGAAGATTGACCGATGCAAGATATCTGTGGTGTTCGTTGTCGTTGGACTTCTGTCCTACATTCTTGGCCTTTCTGAGAATCTCACAATCGCTTCTGGACATTGGGGCTGGGTGTTGCTGTTTGGTGGGTCCTTTCTTGCCATCGCTCTGCTCATGTGCGTGTTAGTTCTTATGGCTAAATCCAAGTTGTGAGGACCCCTTCTCAGTCCTCCGCAACTGCTCTCGGCATCAACTGCTTGGCTGCATCACGTTCCCTTCGATCCCATGCATACCGTGTGAACTCAGCCTCATCGACAAGGCTCCTGTACTCACTGAGAGCACCACCTAGTTTCCTAGCGGCCTCAACGAGCTCACCCCATGCCTCCATGTAGTCCTCGTCCAGTCCATCGATGTTGTACTCGATTGCGACATCATATCCGTGTGCCCCAAAGGAGGACTGCCATCCTGCCATGTCTGCGAGGCTGAAGAGATGAGCACTCACGTCAAAGTAGGACTCATCGTCAAACATGACATAGGGCAGCATCGGCCTACGTTCTGGATGGTCCCGTGCCATCCCCGAACACGAGCTGGTCGTCGCAAACCCGAGCTCGTTCAGTTCCCTGATGTGACGCTTTATCGACTTGTCAACGCCCATGATGAAGTCGTCCACTCTTTGATGCTCGTTCTCAGGGACCTCCTACAAGGCGGTCCACCACTCCACCTGGTCGTGCGCCCAGACAACATCCGGTCTCATGCCCTGTGCCACTCTCTCCAGATAAGGCCCAAGCCACTCCATCACTCCCTCCAGCGCTCCGAGAAGCATGGCCCACGCGTCAGTCCTCCAGTCCTCGATGCTGTCGTACCCACAATCCTCATGCCATTCGAAGGGCTCGTAGAGTATGACATCGCCAGTGGACATCAGTTCGGGAATCCATACTGCAATGTCTGCGATTGTGAATAGGTGAGCCTCGATGCCGGGGTATGTCCTGTGGTCTATGACAACGTATGGGATGGTCTGTGAGTCGTTGCCTAGCCCAAGCCGCAGCCTCTTTGGGGTGAGTCCGACACCGCAGAAGACATTGAGCACGTACCTGAGATTCGCTAGCATTCTCGGGGTGAACTCAATGTCACTGACGGTCCCGCTAGTCACAATACTCACGCTCACTCATTGTAGCTTCCCCCCGCTGCAGGTCACACTCATCACAAAGCTCTGGTGCCACCACACCCTTCTGAACCATGAACGGGTTGCCGCATTTACAGCGTGCCCAGTAGTAGCCCGGTCTGTCAGGCGGATAGAGTTCCATGTAGTCATCCTCCACTGGACCTCCGATGGTCCACCCCTCTCCCTTCAGTTGTCTGAAGTACTCTGCATAGCCCGTCAGCGTGTCAATCACGTCGTCTATGGTCTTGCACTCGGCGCATATCCACTTAAAGCGATGGATCCTCGGGAAGCATGATAGGCACTGACACTCTTCCATTGTCAATCCATTGTTCCGACAGACCCATTCCTCGATCAGGGGGTCGTATTCATTGGTCCTCTCCATTAGACTACCTCACCCGTATCATGACCTTCGCTCCAGTATGTGTAAGAGGAAGGCGCTAAGGATATTCAAACTACCCCCAGAAGGAAATGCGTCGCCGCACTTCTTCTCTCAGGAACACGCACCGTTTTGGAACCATAGGCCCACTAATCGCCACTCATAGGCCTCCTTTGTGCCCTCAGAGCGCTCTATACTCTCCCACCCTTGTCAGCTCCTACCATCTTACGCACCTAGTGGACCTAATTGCCCCTCGACTTTGGGGGTCCTTTTATGACATTCCAAGACATACAGGTCTGCCGCTTGCCTTAGTCCTAGTGGCTGTCATACTGACCCTGAGAGTCTGTCTTTCAAATGACGCCCAAGATCAACCATCAATCTGCCCGAGAATACCTGCCAGTCTTTCCAGCATGTGCAGTGTCAAGGTAATTGAGGAAAGACCGGTAGAGCCAACCATTCTTCGATTGGACTTCCATAGACAAGCTAAGGAGATGTTTCGGACTCCAAACGACATTGAATGTAGATTGTTGCTCAATGAGTTCTTGTCTAGATTGTCCAGATCTTCGGACAGAGAGAGGTGCAGACTTACGACGGGGTCAGGAAAAACGGGAACTTGCCCTAGCCCACATTGTTGAGCATCCTTTCATTTTGCACATGTCGCTCAAAGTTGTACTTCATTTGTCGCTTGCAAGAAAGACTCATTTGTATTCGAGATATTTGGCACGATGAGTGGTGGGAAAGAATGTCGTTACTTCCTGTTCTTTTCAGAATGTGCTGGAATACAAAGAAATGGCAGAAACCTAGTGGCGATTCCCGAGAAGGCAGCTATCTCCAAATGGGGGAGTTTGGACACGAGGAATGGAATTTCAAAACATCGGATGCTGTTGATGGATATATCTATGCTTATGTCCGGAGGAAACCTTCTGCTTCTAGAATAAGACAAGCAAAGGGTAGGTTTCTAGTCGGATTCTACACAAGGAATCCAAGCTCCCAGAAGTATGAATTGGTCGGGTTATATCACGATGCTAGAATCCCTACCGCTGAGAATCACGAACAGCTTTTCCAAGCTTTTGAAAGACGAGGTATTTTCAAAAGACGAGCAAAAGAAGTTGCTGATTTGAAGGCTTATTTTGATTATCAAGGCGCGCTCAAGAATCTTAAGACTGCAGTCAAAAACGGGGAGTATGTACTGAAGTGTCATGTTGAGAATGTACACTTGTTGTCCCATCCCATCGATGTTTCGCATTTGATTCCTGAGAAAGCTAGGTTCATGAATCCAGTATACCCTACTAAGATTCCTTTGCCAATAGATAGTTTCATAATTGTGGGTGAGGATGAAGTTTTAGACCGAGAATTAGAGATACTTGATAGTGTAGGCCAAGTTTCAGAAGACAATATGACCCAATACCTATCAGCACGCGCTCGGAGTATCAAGTCACCCCCAAAGATACAGAAAGCTGCAACGGCAGCATATCAAGTCGATGTGCGGCAATCAATATACCTGAAAAGGTTGGCCAAAGATAGATGTCAGATTTGTGGCATACAGAAAAACAAGACATTGGGTTACTTTTGCGACACACACCACGTTACGCCCCTCGCTCGCGGAGGACACGATAGTCCTGGGAATATTCTTGTAGTATGTCCAAATTGCCACAGGTCCATTCACCGAGAAATAATCACTGTGAAGTCTAGAACTAAGAAGCAAATAACACTGACTTCTGAAGGAACTGATGTGTCTCTTTCATTCATTGGTGTACATAGATAGGTTATCAATCATTTCCCACGATTCCTACTAGGGCTCAAATGGCATCCCCTTTCCATGCACATCTCCTGTTCTAGTAGTTTAGAGCCCATCTTCAGTCTGGGGAGAAGGTGGAGAAGGCGAAACTACCTGCGTCCCTTATCTTCGTATGGTTACTCATATGAGAGTTTAGTGTTCCTCTTCCTCGAACTACAACCTGTGCCCGCAAGACCTTAAGAGGAGGGAATGCAGACGGGCGAACTGACGCCTAGAACGGGTGCAGTAAATGGCGGAAACACTCGAAGTCAGCGAGAATGCGACCATATCTCAGATTGGAAAGGCACTCTCAAGCCCCACGCGGCTGAAGATCCTGCAACTGCTTCTGAAGGAGGAGCTCGATGTGACGTGTATCGCCCGGGCACTCAGAATGACAGACGCCAACGCCAGTGCTCAGGTCAAGATACTTCTTGACTCGGGTCTTCTGGAGTGTCGCTATGAGCCCGGAATGCATGGCCTCAAGAAGCTGTGTCGCAATCATGTTGACTCTGGCTCCCACATTATTCATCATCTGGAGCTCGTTGTGAGTCGTACAGGCTAATGTGCTCCCGCCACAACAGAGGCGTGTGACACAGAACCGCTGCTGTGCGGGGGCTTTGGTCTTCCACCTATGACTAGGCTGTTAGGAGATTGTACCCACTACGTCTGACAGTGGGCTTACTGGTGTGGTCACTGTGCAACGGGTCGGCTTCTTGAGATATCTCTCGTAGAGAAACACCGGAGGCCTCCTTTCCAGTGAACGTATCATAGGTCCTTCCTAGGAGTGCGATCTCCACGGGAAGAACAAAGAGTAGAAGGCCAGGAAGGAGGAATAATGGAAGCATAAGGATGACAGCTCCCGATAGACCAAGCGCAGTGAGCGAGTACCTACGAAGAGTTTCACCTTCGATTTCAAGTTTAGAAACAATCTCTATCTGGCGTTCTCTAGGGGAAACTCCTGTATATGGTACCACCAGTTTGTAGTCGCTGTGGAAGGCCTCTAGTTGAAGCTGGGTTCTATATTGAAGCTCGCTTTGAGTCATCCTAATTCGGAAGAACATAGGTCCAAATGCATATGTAATCGTGGTAGTCAGCAAGTGCGGAATTTCCCCACTGACTAACTCTTCAGCGCACTTTTCTGAATCGACCGTTGCGGATTTGGTACGTCTGAGAATGTTGCGTCAAACAGACCTCTTATGTCCTAAAGCTGGTATTTCAAGTCGGGATAGCAAACGGCGGACGATGCAGGATGTGATTGATGCGTTGAGGGATATCCTTATTATGCAAGCAAGTACTTGCTTGCATAAATGAAATCCGTCGAGATGAGAGTCCTTGAAGCGACCAAGAACCTCTTGGTGAAACACGGCTACAAGGGCACAACCACTAGGAGAATAGCACAGAACGCTGGTGTAAATGAGGTCACTCTATTCAGGAAGTACAATTCTAAGGACGGACTGCTTGGGGCGGCATTGGTCGATGTTGAGGCAAATGCATTGGCGTCCTTTGAGTCCGTGTTTGATACAAACAAGGACACGTACCTTGACACTTCACTCCGGACAATAGGCCTGAACCTTATTCAATTTGCAAGAGATGAACAAGATCTGATGATTCTTCAGTTTGCCGAAGGACTCAGAATGCCTTCCGTGGCAGACTCACTATCTTCTGTCCCTCAAAGAATACTGACACATCTGACCGAGTACTTTGAAGAGCAAATAAGGAGAGGTAAGATACGCCAAATAGAACCGAAGATAGCAGCATTGGTCTTCATGAGCTTCATTTCTTACAGCCACATCGCGCGATTGCTTCTTGGCGATGAATTCATCGAAGATCACGAGAAGAGCTTGGACGACTTTCTCGACGTTTTCACTGGGGGCATACTCGAATCCGATGACTTCGCTCGAAACATCAATGCCCTCGAAACTCGTAAGTAATCGTAGTAGGTGTCATCGATAGGAAGCCCAGAAACCCACAGTATTAGCTCCAAGACACATATGCTGAGAATAGTGACCCAGAACCGGGTTTCAAGACGCTTGTTGAAGGGAATTGTGAATAAGTGTCGGGCTTGCGGAGACTCTCGCCTGAATGTGGCTCTTGAGCTGATTGCCGAGATAAGAAAGGGCTCTTGTCTATCTTGTAGGCTTGTAACCGCTGTCATTCGGAGAGTGATATCCATTGGATCATCAGCCTTTGGTGCAGATTCGCGATTTGTGATCAAGGGTTTCTCAGACCCGATCTTTCGAAAGTCGCTTTCAGGCGTAATATCGGGTCTTGCCAGATTTGGAGCTAGAACCCCATTCGTGCCCGGTGCACCCTTCCAAGTCGTCTGGAATGTGACCAGAGAATGCAACTTGAAATGTAAACACTGCTACGAAGAGGCGGGTGGCGAAACTCGTGATGAAATGTCGACCAATATTGCACTGAAGTGCATCGACAAGTTGGCTGACGCTGGGGTTGTCTTCTTGGCATTCTCTGGAGGCGAGCCTACTCTGCGGCGTGATATTCGTACTTTGATTAGACGTGCAACTGATAGAGGGATCTACGTTGCCCTAGCTACGAATGGTACAACACTCTCAAGGCCACAGAGAGTGAGAGAGCTCAAGGAGGCGGGATTGAGGTTCGTACAGATAAGCCTCGATGGGGCCACAGAAGAAACGCACGACAGCTTCAGAGGCGTACCCGGTGCTTTCAGAAAGACCATCAGTGGAATCGAAAACTGCGTCGCTGAGAACCTGTTCGTCGAAGTGGCAATGACAATCACACGTCACAACCTTGCCGAACTCTCCAGCACAGTGCAATTGGCCAGAAGTCTTCGTGTCAAGTGGTTCATGATCTATAACTTCGTACCAGTAGGACGCGGGCTTGCGATGCTCGAGGCGGACTTGACCCCACTCGAGAGAGAGAAGATGCTCCACGAGATCATGGATATGATTGTAATTAGGAGTGATCCTGAACAAACGGAAGTGCTTACAACTGCACCTCAGCTCGGTCGTGTGGCCCGGATGGCAAGCATTGAGAGGTGTTCTCCCTCTTGTGAAACTTCTGATGAAGTGTATCCCACACACTTCTTCAATGCTCGACTCCCCATACAGATGCGAGAGCTCTCCAAGTTCATTGGAGGTTGTGGAGCTGGTCGGTTCTACTTGGCAATCGAACCAAATGGTGATGTCTACCCCTGCGTCTTCTTTCCCCATAGCTCCGAGGTCAAGATCGGCAATATCCTCAAAGACGATTTCGAAAGTCTTTGGACCAACTCTGCTATTCTCAAAGATCTTCGAAACAAGGATCTTCTGAAGGGAGCCTGTGGAGTTTGTGAGAACCGATATGTCTGCGGAGGTTGCAGAGCCAGAGGATTACAGTATTTCAACGATGTCCATGCCCCTGACCCCGGGTGTGTGAGAAACCTCGAGTTCTGGAAGGCTCTCAAAGTTCGCGAAGAGGTGCATGAAAGATTCAGGACTGCAATGCATAGAGTGACGACACGGCCACAACAACGGAGAGGATGACAATGAGAGTCCTTCTGGTCGTCCCTAACTCTAAGTGCGATGTGAGGGAATCTCTTGGTGTCCTAGCTCCTCCGTTGGGCCTTGGATACATTGCAGGGTACATTCGGAAGTACGGTAACCATGAGGTGAAGATACAGGATTCTTTGCGTGAACGCACAAGTAAAGATGGCTTCCTAAGAGTCCTAGAGGCTTTCTCCCCAGATGTAGTGGGCATAAGTGGACAGGCCACACCCGCAATCTATGACGTTTACGCTGCTGCACGGGTAGCAAAGGAGTACAATCCTAGCACTCTCGTGGTAGTCGGAGGGGCTCATGTGACCTTCGAAGACACTCATGTTCTCAATGATTGTCCAGAAATAGACATAGTAGTCCGTGGAGAGGGAGAAGCCACTATGAATGAACTACTAGGCGCGAGAGAGAATGGACGTTCACTGGCCGATGTGAGAGGGATAACGTATCGCCGAGGATCTCACACGATAAGGAATCCAGATATGCCACATCTACAGCCACTAGATAGTCTTCCTCTTCCAGCCTACAATCTCCTCAACCTTCGGAAGTACTTCGACAGAGGAGTTTCATGGACCTCAATGATTACAAGTAGGGGATGTCCCTACCAGTGTGTATTCTGCTCCTCATCACGAATCGTAGGGAAGAGATGGCGGGGGAGAAGTCCAGACAACGTAATGAAGGAGGTCCGGCTACTAGAGAATAAGTTTGGTGTAAGAGAGATCGAATTTCTGGATGATCTATTCACCTTCAACAAGAACAGAGTCAAAGAGATGTGCGTGCTTTTCAGAAACATCGGAATCAGCTCTGGCTGGACCTGCTCGACACGCGCTGACATCATGGCGAGAGATCCGGAGATGGCAGGCTGGCTAAAGGCCGCCGGCTGTCATACGGTATACCTGGGCGCGGAGTCAGGCAGTCAAAGAGTCCTCAACATGATGAACAAGGGAATCCGAATCAGCGATATCGTCAAGTCAGTCAGGATTCTGAAGGAAAATGGCCTCAATGTCATTCTGTCATTCATCATTGGCCTTCCGGGTGAAACGAGAGAAGAGATCAAGGCAACTATCGACTTTGCTTGCAGGCTAGATCCGAGTCTAGCTCAGTTCACAGTGTGCACACCCTTCCCGGGAACTCCTCTTTACGAAGAGGCACTAGAGAACGGATGGCTGAAGAGCGGAAACTGGACTCGATACTCGGTCTTAGATCCAGTCATGCGCCTTCCTGACTTTCAGAAGAGGGAGATAAAGAGGTACTTGCATATAGCGTATTTGAGATTCTATGCAAGGCTTAGGTTCTTGTGGCAACAGGTCAAGACAGGCAATCTTCGCATCTTCAGATTGATGGCGCAGAATCTGATTAGGTACCTTAGGGAAGGACGTCTGTCTGCAAGGTAAGCCTTTCAAGAATCTTGGTCCCTTCTACAAGCCAACATCATCAAGTGCCCATTCCTGCATGAATGGCTTTGACGGGTCTTTCAATGACTGTGCTAGGCCAACACTCCTCCATGACCTCTGAAGACGGCCTTAGCCCGGTCCAAGTCAGCTAGATAGAGGGGTTGACGCATGTCGCCAAGGTTAGGTATGCGGCGGCAAAGCTGAAGCTTCCTCAATTGCCTCAAGGCAAAGGAAACTGTGCGTAGAGGCAGATTCGCTTGCTTGCTGATAACCTTTGGAGGGTGGGGACCCTTCTTGGTCAGAAAGTCAAGCACAATCAGGGCGCTTTTTGGTAGTTCGGGAGACATACTCTATCACCAATTCATTCTAGATTGTGTATCTGAAAGGAGGGATTACGAAACTCTCGTCGCCAAATGGACTACAATCGGATGGTGGATTCAACAACTCAAACATCTCCGTGTCAGGAGTGCTGCTGAAATCTCGGAAAGCTGTCCAAAGGCACTCCTGGCCAATTACATCAAGGGCGAATCCTCTGTCATGCAATTTCGCAAGGTACCGTAGGTGGGTGACTGCCTCTTCGAGTAACGCAAGTGTATCGTTTGTTGCATTTGCCTCGATGTCTGTTTCCTCAGTGGTTTCAGCCTTCACGGCATGAACACGGGTAGGGAAAGATAGCTCCACCTCTATGGTAACCTGATCTGGTGTGTTCAGACGGCGAATTACGAGGATACGGACCCACTCAGACTGGCACAATATCGATAGTGACTCACCGTTTTCATTGAAGCTTAGCTTATCTTCTGGAACTTCCGAAAGCTTCGAGTATCTTTTGATTAATTCGGAGATGGACATCATCTCATTTCACACATAGTATCGTGACTAGAATGGATATCTATTCTCGGGAGTCGGATGATTCAGGATTCTGCGTTAGGACACTAAGAAATCGAAGAATTCCGAATCCGCGGGTTCGGAAATGTGCAAAAATGGCCTTTGAGCCAGAAGTATGGACCATTCTAGGTAGAAGGCGAAGCTGGACATCCTGTCAGATTATATCCTTGATGACCTGCCGATTCTTGACACTTCCCCAAGCACAGACCTCCAGTCTTAGCCATCTCTCGTAGACGTCATCCACGTCAAGCAGAGTTGCAAAGTAGAGAGAGAGCACCAAGCCATGTGAAACTACTAGCACTGTGTCAGATTCGATTTCCGATTCTATACTTCGAATGCCTTGTTCGAACCGTCGAATCGCGCTTGCTGCCGTCTCCCATCCATGAGCACTGGAGTCTTGATTTCTGAATGCTAGCTGCACCCTTCTGAGATACTCGTTTTGAGATTCAATGTGGCCACCAACCCTCTCCAGCTCATTGAATCTGGGTTCTATTATTATCTCTAGACCAAGTTTCACTGCAAAAGGCCGTGCAGTTTCGATGGCCTTGGATTCTGCCGAAGTTACAACAAGATCCACTTTGTCAAACATACCGCTCGATGCCAGCATCCGCGCAGTCTTTACACCCTCTCTAGTCACATGCCATCTTGACGGAGAGGTGTCTGGATCAATCCTAGTTTCAGCGTGCCTCAGAAAGTGAATCAAGGTGGCCATCGACATCACCTGAATTCTGGCATTGACATAGGCTTTCCCTATCCAACGTTGTAGGAAAGCTGGTCAATGAATTGGTACTCTCATAGCGCAACAAACTGGCTGGTAGACTTATCCCAGCCTAGCTTCTTGGCCTTCTTGAATGCTTCACTTGACTCTTTGTAACGTCCCAGAATCCAGAGAAGAAGTCGCAGCTTATTCCATAGATCGGGATTCTCCGGGTCTGCTTTGATCTCCCTACGCACCCCTTTCTCGATTCTCTTGTAGTCCTCCAGCTCCCTGTCACGTTCATCCACTACAGACTTCAGGACGTTTCGAATGTGGTCCGCAGACCGAATGAACTCATACGAGAGGAATTCTCTAGGTGCTCCCCTCACCGCTTCATTGATTGCCGCCTGCGGAGTATCCGAAGCCCTCCACAGCTCACCTTCGACTAGCCGCCTCTCGCAGCCACCACGCATGAAACCCAATAGTGAGCCAAGATGTATTGTGACCGGATGATCTTCTCCGAGATGCTCTTGGGCCTGTGTCCATTCAAAATAGACAACCTCTCGTCCCACAGTATCTAGGACTCTCGGAGTACAGCCAATCTTCTTCAAATCGGTGACTAGATTCTTCACAGTGTACTTTACTCGTTGGACTAGCTTGGGTGACTTGTTACGTGGCATACACCTCGCCCACCAAAACGATATTCACTGTACTTGTGGGCTAAGATAAATCATCTGTAGATGAACAGTACAAATCATTCTAGGAACTTCAGAAGGGCAACTGCCAGAGCATCCACCCGGGTAGAGGGACGAAGAGCCTGACGTAGATTAGTAGAATCACACCTGCAAGGGAAACTAGGATTACCCCCCAGTCTCTCTTACGAAACTTGAGTTTCTCCATATACGTGCGGTCCTCGCAGGCACCAAATCCTCTTGACTCCATGCTCTCAGCAACAGAGAGGGCTCTCCGAATGGACACGATGATCAGTGGGACAATTATCGGTACTATGTTGCGAATTCGTCGTAGAATGTTTCCCTTGTCTAGCTCAACTCCTCGGGCCTTCTGCGCGTCCATAATGGCATATGCCTCTTGGCCAAGAGTAGGTACATACCTCATTGCCATGCTCATTGCGAATGCAAACTCAAAGCGAACTCGCATTTGTATCAAAGCTTGTGCAAGCTGGTCTGGGTGAACAGTCAGAAAGAACACTGAGAATGAGGTCATCAGAGCCACAAGCCGGATTGTCAGGGCAATCGAGTGTGAGAAGGGATTTGCAACGGTAGAGAGAAGTGTATTGAATATGATGATGAAGATTAGGAGATACGAGAGGCCCCTCATACTGCGTGCCCACCTTCGAAGTGACTTGGCGGCAGCAATCAGTGGGACCAATAGCACCAGGATGATGAGCAACGGTACTATCTCCAAGAACATTAGCGAAACGATAGCCAATACGAGGGAGAGAAACATCTTGGATCGGGGGTCGAGATTGTGAACTAGACTCTCCTGCCTAGTATATTGAAACACTTCAAGAAAGGACACGTTCAGCCACCCCCAAGGACCTTAGCAACCGCATCCTCCACCTCTGACAAGAGAAAGAGATGGTCAGATACCTCTGGAATCTTCTCACTGAGCGCCCGAACTGCTAGTGTGAGTTGAGGTGGAGTGAGAGAACATTCATCCAATACTGGATCATTGCTCAGAACAGAGCTCGTGGGACCATCAGCAACGATTTGACCGTTGGACATAGTCACTGTACGAGGAAAGTGTTCGGTAACGAACTCAACATCATGTGTCACTACAATCACGGTGCGGCCAAGCTTATTCAATTCCACTAGCATTTCAGCTAGGTTCTCCTTCTGCTTCGCATCTTGTCCTATCGTTGGTTCATCCAAAGCTAAGACCTGAGGATCAGTTGCAAGGACTGAAGCAAGGGCCACACGCTTTCTTTCACCACCCGACAGAGCGAATGGAGAACGCTCCGCGAAGCCCTCAAGCCCCAACCTCGCTAGAGTGCGCTCACAACGTGCATCAGCTTCCTCATTGCTGAAGCCGAGGTTGTTCAGACCGAACACAATCTCTTTTCGCACACTCTCCAAAAACAGCTGATGGTCTGGGTTTTGCCAGACCAGTCCAACCACTCGTGAGAGCTCTGCAATGGATTGCTCCCTTGCATCCTTGCCATTTATGAAGACTCTACCAGTCTGAGGTCGAAGTAGACCATTCATGTGTTTTATCAAGGTGGTCTTGCCGGCTCCATTGGCTCCCATTATTGCGATTCGCTCACCATCATCAATCTGAAGAGATGCGCCGCGAAGGGCCGTGTATATACCATCGTAGGCAAAGTGCAGATTCTCAAGCAGAATCATTGTGACCTCGCCTCCTGAACGAAAACAGCAAGTTCTTCTCCGGTAAGAGGAACATGCGGCATCTGTATTCCTCGCGACAGCAAGCGCTTATAGATCTGAGTTGCTTTTGGAACTCCCACACCGATATCTTCGCACACATCCATGGTTAGGACTTCGCGGGGAGGCCCGTCTGCTACTATACTACCTTTGTCCATCAGGATGATTCTGGACGCATCTTTGGAAACGAGATCAAGTCGATGTTCGACGAGAACTACAGTCATACCACTATTCTTGTTTAGGTCAGCAATGATACTAAGGATTAGTTCCGCGCTGACGGGGTCCAAATTCGATGTGGGTTCGTCCGCAACCAGTACCTTTGGCTTCAGTGCCAGCGTTGCACCCATGGCTACTCGTTGCTGTTCACCTCCACTCATCTCATGAGGGTGTTTCTCTCTAAGGTAATCTAGGTTGAGGAGATCGATTATCTCCTCTACTCTTCTTCGGACTTCCGTGGGTTTGACTCCCAGATTCTCAGGACCAAAGGCAAGCTCCCTTTCTACGTTGAGTGTCACCAGTTGGTTGGCCGGATTCTGGAAAACCAGACCAATTGTTGATGCAAGCCCAGCAACGGTTGCTTCTCTTGTGTTCTCCCCATCGACTATCACATTACCCGCAATATAGCCACGGTGAAAGTGAGGAACCAGTCCGTTGATTGTTCTGCAGAGTGTTGTCTTGCCGCATCCAGATGGCCCTGTGATGACTACATATTCCCCATCTTCAATGGTTGTCGTGATCTTCCTTAATGCGAGAGAGTCCGCTCCTAGGTACTTGAAGCTGAAGTCAGCGAACTCAATCAACGCCACGGATCTGCAGCCTCCCATGCTTGTTTCTCCCTCTGTGCTGCATTCTTCTCGATTGCCTTCCGGATGAGCTCGACAGATCTTTCTAGGGCGTGATCTCTGTTCTTCGTCCCATTCGCACCTGCAGCGTTTGCGTGTCCACCGCCCTCACCGCCAATCAGCTCGCCTATTGGTTCCATAACATCAGTGCCTAGGTTCACATCCGTTTCTTCAGAGAATTTGCGAGTACTGCGGGAGCTGATTCTGACTCTACCACTTGAAGTTACCCCGCCGACTATGGCAGCGTCTGCGCCGAGCTCCAGGAGGCCACGGCAGGCACTGGCCTCATAGGCTTTCACTCTGGATGTAACAACTATCCAATCATCTATCGTGTGAAGCTTAAGCCTTCCAGCAGCTTTGATTCTGGCAATCCTCTCAGACCTTTCTGGTCTGATTATCAACGAGTTCACACATGTCTGGTAGTCAGCCCCTGCCTCTACCAGTTTCAGAGCCACCTCCAGTGCGTCCTCCCCTGAGTGGAAGAAACGTCTTGAGTCAAAGAGTATACCAGTAAGGAGTAGATTGGCGGTCACGGTGTCTGGCTCGACATTCAGCTCCTCGAAAAGTTCAAAGACCATCTCACAAGTTGACGATGCCTTCGTGTTGATGAGCGTGTGTTGTGCAATCGTCTGAATATCAGGGTTTTCTTCGTGGTGGTCAATTACTAGTGTTCGAGAAGGGTCTCCAAGAAGATTAGCTACACGTGGGCCGAGTTGAGATTTACTATTGGTATCAACAAGGATTGTCAAATCGTGCACCTTCTTAGAGAACTCGTGGATTTCTTTGGATAGCTCAAGGGTGTCTAGGACCTGATTGGACAGCTTGCTAACATCCTCACAGACTAGGGTAGGATTCCCTTGAGGATTGATGCTTAGATAGAGCGATCTTGCCGCAAGCATGGAACAGACTGCATCAGGGTCTGCATTTTGGTGCCCTATGATAATTGGGCGAGATGACTGAGCAAGAATAGCTCTAACATTCAATTAGCTTTCAACTCCCTGAGTCGCCTATCTAGCCAGTCTGTCCCGTGATCGGTGGCCTCCCTGAGGAGTCCATCGAGCTCTAGTCCAGTATCATAGCTCTGCACCAAGTCTAGCTGCACGTCAAGTTGAAGCCCAGTCCCCAGCTCTATGGCACAGCTGACGAACATTTCCTCAATGCTCTTCTTTGGAACTCTACGAAGGATGAACTTGGTTATCTCAGCTTGGCACTCCTCGGCCAAACTCTCAATATCATCCTCGCTGAGATCGGGCAGGCCAATCTCAACAGGCTCGTGACTCATCTCCCTCACTGAACCTTAAGATCACGCTTGGCCAGTTCGAGTTCAATCTTGGTCTGTAGCTCTTTCAGTTGTTCACCAAGCTTCTGGACTTGCTTGTTCGTGGATGCAAGTCGCATCTCGAGAGTCTTCTCCTTATCGTCCAACTCCTCAACGAGCTTTGTCTTTTCCATTCGAAACATGACTTGTCCTACAGCCTTGTAGGTGACCACGTCATCGGGTTGTTTTCTTAGCTCCTCAAGGGTAGCCTTGACTTCTCCAAGCTCAGACTGCATTGTCTGACTCATCGCCAGCAAGGTTTCATGGTTACGCCTCATTGAATCGAACTTCTGGAGCTCTTGTTCAAGCGCAGGCGGGATTCTCTGGGCCATATTCTTCCAACTCTCTCTTTCATTGAATGTTGTGTCCGAGTGCGCGTTCTGGGCTGTGACTTAAGGGTTTTTGCGAAGGGAACAAGTAGCTAAGACTTGGTTCCGAATTACCAGGACTGATAATCCGGGTTTTGTTAGTACAACTGTGTCATGTTTCGCAGAATCTGCCAAACCTAAACCATCTTTTTGTTCAAGCAATCGATGGTAAGATTAATCAACAAGTGGATACGCGCCATCTATTGGATGGCAATGGATCCGTTCCATGGTATCATTAACAGCCGATGATAGGACTGGATTGGGTAAGTCGCTCTGCGTATCTGTGAGCATTGGAAGGGTGCATTTCCAGCTCCAGTATACTAGGGAGGAGATGTCGCTGCGATGACCGAAGAAGAAACCTTTGTTAGCGCAAAGATGATGCTTGTATCTGCGATAGTGGCGACTTGCCTTTCATTCATATTCGCTCTCTATGCTCTCTCAGGTGCATATGGTTACGAACGCGTCTTCGTCACGACATGGCACTTCGTTAGCTCTCTAGCTGTCTCAGCGTTCTTATGGTTGGAGGTAGCGAAGAAGAAAAAGAAGACCAACAAGCAGTGGACGAGATACATCGAAGCGGCGCTATTTGTCGTTGTGTGTGTTTCTGCTGGTCTGCTAATCGCGTCATACCTTCTCCTACCCTATAACTAAGTAATCACCACCATTCTCACATGGGCTTCCTGTCTGAAGGAGTGCAGCGACAAATGAACGGGTTGATAATGCAGTGACCAGAATTGTAGCAATGTGGGCAGACAGATGCTCCAGCCAACATTGACAAGTCGCCTGTGAAGTTCCTCACTGGATCTTCTCTCTCATCTCTGTCAACATCTGGATGACTGCTCGACAGGTATGCTGGGTGGACTGCTTAGACCTGGTGTCCAAGTTTGTCCACGAGACAATCAACGGGCTTGGCTTGTGACTGACTCGATAGATTCGACGCAGGCTGACACCCAAGCTATGTAGGAGTTCATTGCAGCCCTCAGAGATGTGAGGTCTCCTGCAGTGATATCTATCACGAGCGTTTCGTTTCTACCAGATACCCGGGCTTGGGCTCTATCAGAGGGCGCAGAGTCAGTTTCGGGCTCTAGTGCAGAACGCACTGTTTCTGCAATCTCGGGCGTTTCCATGGGAATCTCAATCACTGCATGACCGTTGACAGCTTCAGCACACAAGAGCCCTACCTCCTGATCTCGACAATTCTGATTCGTGGACCGATCTCCTGTGCATTGAGCGTATGGTAGTGGGTCCAAAGAATCTTTCCGCCACCGAGGTCCTCGATTCTGATCTCCACCATGTTAGTGCCCTCAAGGCCAACGAGTACAGGGCCGTCAGATTCGACTACTCTATGATTCATCAGAGCCGCAATGAAACCAGCGAAGTGTTTGGCAACGCCTGATGATTCCTTCCCAACTGTTACCGTGCTGACAGAAACTATTCTCAGTCCCTTAGACGACAACAACTCACGACGAAGCGTGGCACTCTCAATCTTGAGTGCAAGAAGATTCTCTCCCGTAGGAGAGACAAACTGGATGATTCTGGGATTGCCTTTCCAGAGAGAAACAACCAATGCCATCTTTGCACCAGACTGATGGATGCGAGCGACTAGCTCCGCCATGCTCATCCCGCCGCGGTTGAAGCGTTCGGTACCTGGAAGAACTGTCCAAAGGTCTCGAACGAAGGAGCGAACTCTATTCGATGTCTTCCGAGAAGTAGTTAGCAAGGCAAGAGGCAAAGCAGTTCACTTGCCCAGTTGATGGTCTTCTATTCCTTCTTCTCCGACTCTTCGGGAGGGGCGCTATCTTCGGAATCAACAGTGACTGCGACTATGACATCCTCTTCTTCAACGTTAGGAAGGAACTCTTCGGGCTCCACTAGCTCCTCATCATCCCTCAGTGCCAAGAAGTCACCGGCTACTCTTTGGGCAATTGCTCGTTTTGCTGCCTTGCCAGCATCAGTGTATGGGACATAGGCTCCGCCAGCAAAACTCAATCCACACTTCTTGCATTTCCAGAGACCTACTGCTTCTCTCGCAAGAGCCCGTGTGGCACACGCAGGACAGCGATGTGGCTCTGAGCGCCTCTTTTCTATGTCAAGCACTCTACGACGTAGCTTGGCCCCGTATCTTGAGCCAAACCTGCCCGTGCTACCAACTTTCTTGGTCTTTCTTCCCAAAGCTGTAGTCTCCTGGTTCTTTCTGGGACTCCGATCCCATCCCCTGATGCTCGGAGTCTATCAGTCGCCCATCGATTTCGCTTATTAGCATATCTATCGGTGAAGAGAACGGAGAAGGTCCCTATACTGGCTAGGACTCCTTCTTTGCCGCCTTCACAGTTTCCTTGACTAGTTTGCGAATCTCTTTCGTACTTTCTAGAGCCATGCTCATTGATTGGTCAATCAAATCAAGAGACATAGGTCCTGTTCCGCCGCCCTTTTGCATGGCCGTGAAGTTGTCGTTCTGATCTACAGCCATGGTCAGACGACAGTCTTGGACCATCTCTTCCTTGATGTGTGGGTCTATCACTAGATGCTCTCCAATCTTGGACACGGTGTGTTCGATGGCCATGTTCTGCAGTGGCAAAGCAACCTCCTTACCCGTTGGCACAGCTTGGTCGTCTTCCCATTTCATCTCAGGGTATTTCGTGCCAAGCATGGCAGCGTTTGCAGCAATCGAACAGGCATCTATTAGGTTTCCGTCATACTCCAAGGTATAGAGGTCAACGAAGCACATCAGAACCTTCTTACCAGGTTCAATGCAGAGCTTCTTGGTATCCACTGTTTCGGACTCTCTAACACCTCTATCGACGACTCTTGCGAGCTCAATGGCCGGTTCCTTTGGCGGGCCCAACTCGAATAGTGGAGATGCGATTGGAGCAAGCTCTGCCGTGACCATAATGACTCCTTCATCAGGAGTGTCCGGATATGGTTCACCAAGCAGTACTTTTACTCCGGCCACTACGCTTGTGCCACCTAAGCGTACAATGGCGGACCCTTCAGCCTTTGCAGAAACTGGGTCAGGCTCGATTGTGATTGGCCTATACTCGTCAAATGCTCTACCGTCGACTCTTTCACCCTTCTTCAGAAGGTCAGCTATGTAGTTCCTGTCGATGTGACTGATTACCTCTGCGCTAAAATCACCCATTCTATTCATCCCCCTCTATATCTGCCTCTCCGAGGTCCGGCTCGAGGTCGTCATCATAATCGTCCGCGTCCTCTCCTTCCTCGTCCGACCCTTTCCTAGCATAGGATCGCTTGAGAGCATCCTTCTGCAACTCGTGTATGTATTTGCAGGCATTCACGCCCATCTCCATAGACTCAAGAAGTTCTTCGCGTGTGAAGGAGCCATCTTGCTGGAGTAGAGTAATCTCATTGGTGCGGGGCAGAATGGCCATGGGAATATCTCCTTGACCATACTTGTCTTCTTCATCACCAAGATCCACAATCAATGTGCCTTCGGCTTTACCAACTGCTACTGATGGCACGAGAGCCTTCATTGGTATCCCAGCATCAGCGAGAGCCAGAGAAGCCGCGTTGATCGCTGCACATCGCGTGCCCCCGTCCGCCTGGATCACTTGGATGAACACATCAACCACCGCTTTCGGAAACTCTTGCAAGAAGAGGGCCGGTTGAAGAGCGTTAGCAATGACCATTGAAATCTCTCTCTCTCGACGAGAGGGAGCTGGCCTCTTCCTGTCTGGCACTGAAAACGTGGCCATTCTGTAGACGACTCTCAGATATGCCCTGTCGTTGAGTGTGAGATGCCTAGGATGCAATTCACGGGGCCCATAGACAGCCGCTAGGATGTAGGTCTTTCCTTGTCTAATGGATGCAGACCCATCAGCCGTCTTTAGCACGCCAACTTCCATCTGTATTGGCCGTAGTTCGTCAGGTCTTCTACCATCAAATCGAAGGCCCTCTGCGTTCAAAAGAGATTCGGGCCTCTGTTCTGGACTCATTATTCACTCACTTCCTCCTTGTCTTTCACTTCTTTATCATCAGTTTCACTTGCTTCATCATCTTTCTTTTCTACAATAGAATCTGTGGTTTCCTCGGCCACCGTTTCATCTTGAGAACCTTCTGTCGTCACAGGCTCACTCGTTTCTTCCACAACTGCCGAGGTTTCAGTCGGTTTCTTCTTGCCGCTCAACCGGGACATTTCTTCCGCAAGCATCTCCTTGACTCTATCCGTGAGCTTTGAGGTATGAGCCTGAGCCTCTATCATTTTGAAGGCTCTAATCGCCAGGCGTAGCACTTCCGTGTTAGGAGCACGTATCCAGATTCGGCCGTTTTGGCCGACCATAGTCTGAATTCCAGTCTGGTCCTTGATCATGTTGATCATGGAGCCTCTCCTACCGATGACCCGTGGTATCTTCGCCGGGCTAAGCTTCAAAATCATTCCGTCCGTGAGCTTCCGCAGTCCGCGTCCCTTCATGCCGAGGAATGGGCCAGTAGCTCTATCATATGCTATGACCTCTGCTGCAATCACATCACCAATGTCCATGTACTGAGATATGTCGTCGGCGTAAGGTCTTCGAAGGGCATTGTTCGCGTGAAGAGATGCGATGTATGGCGAGTCGATGTCTACCTTCCAATTGTTACCGGCTACTACTGTGATAGTGCCGAGCACTAGGTCACCTTCTCGAGGAATGTAGACTCCTTCGAGTGCCACCACCTTCACCGTGTTCCCACGCAACTCGGCTAGTCCAACCAAGGTCGAGTAGATCTTACCCTCTTCATCACTCCAGGTCCCATACGAGGCTCGATATCTGCCCTCGGCTAACAACTGTCCTGGGACCACAACTTCTCGTTTTTGAAAATATACTGCCAATGTATTCCCTCATTCCAAATCTTTGTATTGAATCATAATGTAACGTCTGTTCCATCATCGAACGGTTTCTATCTTCACTTGCCCCTTACAGAGTTTGTTTAGGTCGTCGTACAGATCCTGTCTCTTTGAGGCAGGTATCTCAATCAACCCAGACCAAGAGCCATCCTGGGACCATTCCTCAGACTTGATGACCCCAGTCTTCGCAATCATGTTGTAACCCTTCCCCGAGAATGCTGCTGGTAACGTGACTTGGAGTTTGACGCTCTCAAATGATATCGGGATGATCACAAGAAGTGCTTTCACGATTCCAGGTATCTGCTCGTCAACTTTGATGAAGGGATTGACGCTAACCTTGGCTTCTTCCATTGCCTGTCTAATCCTGTCCGGCGGATGAGGATGTCCTGTTTGAGGGTTCATAGCCCGCTTGGACAAGTTCTCGATTATTGCCTCTGTCTTCTCCTTGACTAGCTGATTTCGCTGTTCGTGCGTCAGTCTGAACTCGCCTTTCTTGATGATCTCTGAAGCTATCTGGAACACATCCGACGTCCCAAACTCTTCTGCAGCGAGATCTTCAGAGGCTCGCTCACCTCTCTTGGCATCCTCGTAGATATCGTAGCTCTTCAGAATGTCCTCTACGGGAATGTCTGCTCCTCTCCTATACTCGAAGGCAAGATCAGGATCGACAAAGAGCTCGAATCTTAGATGCCCTTTCTTCATTCCAATGACTACTGCATCCAGCTCTAGCCACTTCTCTCCGGACTTCTTCCCCGAGCCCATCAAACGGCATTCATCTCCTACTCTGGTGCCTTAGCTCTGGACGGCTTCAGAAAGGCTTCCTTCTCATCATGCGTGAGTTTGTAGAACACGCCTGTGGTCGTTGGTATTCGCGCAATCTCTACGTTGTCAGAAGTCAGCTCGGCATCTGTTGCCTGTCGCAGTGCGTCTAGAGCCAGCTTGGTTGCTTCGTCAAGTGACTGCGTTCTGTTCTTGTTGTACTTGCTCTCAAGAAGCTCGCCAGCTCGTGCACTTCCCCGACCTATTACAGCGGCCAGGAAGCCCCAGTATGTGCCCACGGGGTCGGTGACAAAGAGCCGTGGGGTTTTGTCATAGTCAACAGACCCAATTATCATCGCAACTCCATAGGGTCTTCCTCGGGCAGCTTGGGTGAACCTAGCTTTCAAGTCGCAAATATGCTCGGCTAGGGCTTCGGCAGGTACTGGCTCCTCATAGGTAAGCCAGTACGATTGTGCCTCTCTTCTGGCTTGTTGAACCAACCTACGAGCGTCGGCCATGAAGCCCGATGTTGCAACTCCAACATGTTCCTCAATCTTGGAAATCTTCTCTACAGAGTCGGGCTCCTGAAGGGGCAATACTCTCTTCTCTGCAAGAAGCACAACACCATCATTCACCAGTATGCCTATTGAAGTGGCTCCTTGTTCAACCGCCTTCTTGGCATACTCTGCGGCAAATATGCGTCCATCGGGTGAGAATATGGAAGTGCTTTGGTCATACCCTTGGCCGCTTATTCCAAATATCGTCAACGCCTCCGAAAAATCGTCGGGTCTTTTGATGTTCTTGGCACGGTTCTTTCCTCCAAGTAGTCAACAATGCAATTTACCGGAAGCCAGAGCCTCTGACTAGTGGGCAACACCTGGCAGTTCCGGAGACTTGTCGTCAAACTGCTTTGTCTTCGCTCGCCCTCGGCAATTGTGCCAGCCAAGCTTGTTCGGCCTTCGTTGACCTAGGCTCATAAAGCTTCTGGTACACGTCCAAAATCTGGGCTCAAACCTCACTCTTGTTGCAAGAAGTAAAGGTAGACAACAAAGGCAAGTGACAGAAGAAACGTCACCGTTGCAACACCAGAATCGAACATCAGGAAGGTCATAACAGTCACAATTATGACAAGGAGAATGATCTCTCCCCAGCCTGCTCTGATGTTTGTAATGTAGAGCCTCAGATTGACCACAGTCACTGTGAGAAACACAAAGACGCCGGCCATTATCAGAATCTCGAGGATGAGCGAGAGGAACGGATTGATGTCATTCAGTGCTCCCACCGGACTGGTGGCGATGACATCAGGTTCTGACCAGACCCAAAAGGCCAGTCCGAGAATCATCAATAGTGCTGTCAGAACAACAGTCACGACTGTGGATCGTACTATCTCTCTTCTTTCAGGAGCCTCGTACAGGTGAATCTCGTCACTCACGGTCTCTCACACCGACCTTGGAATCCGAGAAGCCTCCGTTTCGCACTTAAAGATACCGACAGTTCCACTATAGTCCGCCCTTGGTGATGGCACACGAAGCCGTACTGAGGAGCATGCAGCCCGGGCTTCAAATCTTCACAGACGTTCCAAGTCGCATGTTATAGACTTCGAACTCCAGCTCTGTTAGCTCTTCCTGTATCTGACGATACTTCTTGTCAAACTCACCTGCACCGATTGTCCCCGCCTTCTTCTCCATGACAAGGCGCTTCAGCTCAGATTGTCGTTCTCTGATTCGCTTCTTGAGCTCTTCCCATTTCTCACGGTTCGTTGTTATGGAGCTGCCCCAGCTTTCACTTGACTTGGGGTCTTGCTCAAGTCTGTCGACCACATCATCAAGGGACTCTTTGATGTTGGCGGGATCCTTCTTCTCTTGCAAGTCCTACACCAGTTGAATTCGAGAGCAGATGTGATATATGCATTAGGATTCGGGATTCACAATCAAAGATGCATAGATTTGAGGATAAATTGAGCCGCATCAAGCAGAGTCATGGATCTTTGAACGCCTCATTCTATAGATCCAGTTCCTTGAGCGCCTCTCTGCTAGGGTGACCAGATGTCCGGTTCCATTTTCTATAGTCATAGTATTCTCCTAGTTGCCTCTCTATGTCGGGAACGAAGTCATCTGTTGCGTAATCTGGCAAGGGCTGAAGAAGAGGTTCAGGAAGGCTATCGTCAGCACCGGTGAGGCCACACTTGAGATTGAACAAGCGTTTCATGGTGACAGCTCTGGCTCCAACCTTTAGGATGTCTTCAAGTTTAAACGAGGCTCCCGTGGCCAGATTCAATAGGTCAACTATTGTAGAAGGGGGAACAATGGCAAAATGGCACATGATAATGGAGTCGAAGAACGCTCTGAAGTCCTGGGCCTTAGCAGATGTTGTGCCTTTCGCATCGTTCTCTAGACGGTCTCCTGAGTTGATGCCAAGCTCACGTACATCGGCGCCCATGTCTACTGAATACATGTCACCCTCAAGATGAGTTGCACCTCTTGATGCTACAGCATATACAGTTGCCATCCCAGCAAATGCACGAGGGTCATGGTTTGGAATCTCCATGCCTTTGACATGCAAAGCCAGTTCAGAAACACCATGTTTCTCTGCAAAACGCATTGACCCTTCTGCAAGTTCGTCACCAACCTCAGTTCGATTGGCAATCGCATGAATGAGCTCAATTACTCCGTCAGGATCATTCCATTGTAGGCCTAAGTCAAGCTTCCCAATGTCACATAGGTGAGTCGCAAATGAGATGGTACTTCCACAGCTGATCGTGTCCATTCCATACTGGTTGCAGAGCCTGTTCATTAGTGACACTTTCTTTAGGTCAGTGATCATAAGGCCAGTGCCAAAAGCTGCTATCGACTGATACTCGGGACCAGCGACTTTATTCATTCCGAACTCTGGAAGTGATATTACACGCCCACATCCAATGGGACAAGAATAGCAAGCTGTCCGACCAGTGAGGAACTCTTTCATGGTTGTGGCACTAAGCGCATCAGCATCGAACTCGACTCCCTGGAAGTATTTGATGGGCATGTCGTTGAACATGATTCCAACGTCAACGTATAGCGACGTGCCTTGGTCCCGAAGATGATGCATTGCCTCACCAAGGGTCTTTGCCGACTCTCTTGCGAGCTTTGTGAGGCCCTCTTGATCTGCAATCTTTACTTTCTGGTTACCTTCTACTGTGATAGCCTTGAGATTCTTTGACCCCATGACCGCTCCCATGCCGCATCTGGCCGCCGTTCTTTCATCTGTCACTACACTGGCAAATCGGACTAGATTCTCTCCAGCTGGCCCTATACATGCAGTCCGAACGCGACCCAACTTCCTTCTGAGAACCTCTTGCGTTTCATCGCTCTTCATTCCCCAGAGGCCCGCCGCCAAGTGAATCTCTGGAACTTCGTTACGGACATGGAGATAGACTGGCTCTTTCGCTCGACCCGTCAGAAGAATACCATCAAACCCCGAGAACTTCACAGAAGCGCCGAAGTGGCCTCCGATATGTGCTTCCCCCCAGAAGCCAGTCAAAGGGGACTTACCACACACAACAAGTCGGCCAGTGCTGGGAGCTATAGTGCCAGTCAGCGGACCTGTCATGAACAGAAGCATATTGTCGGGACCGAGGGGCTCCACCGTCGGATCCATTATCTCGTACAGAAGCTTGCTTGCATATCCACTGCCACCAATGAAATGCTTCGCAATATTCTCATCTAGAGCCATAATAGAAGTGGATTCTCTGGTAAGGTCTACTCTCAGGATTTGACCCACGCAGCCGTTCACGCAGTCCACCTCTAGAAATCACGCATCATTTCCCAGAGGTCGGCTTCGTCCTCTACAACCTCTGCAGGCAGCTGCTTGGGCTCTGCAATCTGCTTGGCAAGCAGGAAGATTTTGCATGTTCTTTCAAGAAGAATCGCCTTCTCCATTGCCTTTCTGATGGTCTTGGCGCAACAGACTGCTCCATGATTCGCTATCAACGCGGCACTCCGCATGTCCATGGCTTCAACAACGTTCTTGGCCAATTCCTTAGTGCCAGGCATCGCGTAGGAGGTGACTCTTATCTCGCCACCTAGTTTGGGTAGAACCTCGTCTAAGACTGGCGGCAGTGGCATATGTAGCAGAGCAAGCGCCGTAGCATAGACACTGTGAGAATGAACCACTGCTCCTGCGTCTTCCCTCTGCCGATATATCTCGAGGTGAGTGGGCGCTTCAACACTGGGATTCCTTTCACCCTCAACAACATTGCCTTCTAGGTCAAGAACCATTATGTCATCTGGCGTCATTGTGGCATAGGGAATGGAACTTGGAGTAATCAAGACGTGATCGCCGACTCTTAGGCTCGCGTTGCCAGATGATCCGATGACTAAGTCATGATCAACCATCTCATTGCAGATTTCAAGAAGTTCTTTCTTCTCCTTCTCATACATCATTCTTCACCCAAGGACCATATCTCCTTCCAACGTGAGTAGTATGAATTGTACTCATTCATTCGCTCGTCTGGCTGAACCGTTTCCTGCCAACTAACCATTGCCTCTGAAGCCTCTTTGAAACCAGTGTACCAACCGACACCGTGCGCCGCACATATCGCCGCACCGAGAAGACTCCCCTCTGATTGCTTAGGAGTTCTAACATTCCGACCCAACACATTTGCCAGTATCTGCACCCAGACGTTCGACTTGGTCACACCTCCAACTGCCTTGACAACAGACGGCTCCTTCAATTCCACTAACTGCTCGTAATTCTCTCGAACAGAATAAGCGATGTTCTCTAACACTGCATGAATCAGATTCGCAGAGTTAAGCGGAATGACCTGAGGTAGGGCAGGCTGAGGGAAATGAACTCTGGCAAAGGGAATCTGCGTTATGCGATGGGTGTTCATCACCGTCGGTCCCAGAGCAGCGAAGGTTTCATTGCTGCCGGGAGGCACGTTCTCCAGAATCTCTGATAGATTATCGAGGGTTTCCTCCTTGCAGCGGTCCGGATTCTCTGCTCTTTCACAGAGGAGCTCGATCACCCATTCTATGTAGGCCCCGGTCAACATAGCATTGCTCTCTATCGTCCAGAAACCGGGTAGTATATGAGAAGCCGACCACATCTTTTGATCTGCGGAGCAAATAGGCTCGCCCGTGATCATCATTACCGGCGTAGTGCTGCCTGCGACCACGACAGTTTCTCCAGCATCAGCCTGACACGCCAATAGTGCACAATGGGTGTCGGCACCGCCCTGTATGACAGGCAGGCCTTTCGGAAGCTTGGAGGCCTTCGCGGCTTCCGGGACTATCTCGCCGACAGCATCTCCAGCCTGATGTATCTCAGGGAGAATGGCTCTCTCAATGTTGAGACTGTTGAGAACCTCATCGCTCCAGTTTCTTTTCTTGATGTCTAGAAGGCCTGTTGCACTTGCAGAAGATGGTTCAGTGACGAATTCCCCACTTAGCCTGTAAGTCATCCAATCATTGATGGGAAGTAGATGTGCTACCTTCTCATGTAGCTCTGGTTCTTCCTCCTCGAACCACGCCAGCCTAGATGGTGCGAACATCATCGGAGGCCAGCAACCCGTTATCTCGAGGAACCTGTTACCCAGGGCTTCTTCAACAACATACTGTGTCATTGCACCCCTCGCGTCACTGTTCGGGCCGGCATACAGCTCCTTTCCGTCTGAATCAAGCAGCACAATGCCGTGGCGTTGACTTGTCGTGGCAACTGCCTCAAGTTTGGAGGCAGATGTACCTGCAGCCGATACGGCCTCCCGAGTCACAGTGCATATCAAATCCCAGAAGTGTGATGGGTCGAATTCCTTGGCTATCTCCAGGAAGGCAGGTGTTTCATAGCTCCAAGAGCGCCTGCTAAGACCCAGAGGATCTCCGTTTCTTCCCACGATCATACAACGCACGCCAGTAGTTCCTGCGTCAATGGCTGCAACGGGCATCCTAACCTCCTCCTCTGTGAAAGACCTCCGGGTTTAGCATGTTCTTCGGACGACTCCCTGATAGGAAGGCCTTGATGTCGTCTGAAATCATACGTGATTGCTTCTCAATCGTGTCGATTGTGTTTCCTCCAATGTGAGGAGTGACGGTTACATTATCTAGTTCTAGAAACTCATTATCACAGTCGACAGGTTCCATAGAGAACACGTCGAGTCCAGCACCAGCAATTGATCCTTTCTCGAGCGCTTCTCGTAGAGCATTCTCATCCGTGATGGAGGCTCGGGCAGTATTGATGAAGACTGCACTCTTTTTCATCATGGCAAACTGTTCTGCCCCTATCATCCCCATTGTTTCTTCAGTCTGCGGACAATGAACCGTGACGATATCAGATTCGCGTAGAAGCTGCTCAAGCTCAACGGGTTGAGCATCCACCTCTTCCATCCTCTCTGGAGCGGCATACGGGTCACTGACAAGAATCTTCACCCCGAATGCCTGAAGACGCTTTGCCACCTCGAAACCAATCTGGCCAAGACCGATTATCCCCACTGTCTTGCCCTGTAGTTCAAAGCCAGCCGTTGCCTTGTACATCTTTCCGAAGTCTGAGAAGTCGTCTACCATGAACTCATTCTTGAGAAGTCGGTCTGCTACAGTGATCCTTCTGGCCTGAGCCAACATCAGAGCGATTGTCAACTCTGCCACTGCTATCGTGTTTCTACCGGGTGCTGCAATGACGGGAATCCCTCTTGCAGTCGCAGCAGGAACTGAGATGTTGTTGGGATTGTTCCTCACCGATGCGATCAGTTTGAGATCGGTCCCTTCAATTACCTCATCCTTGATCTCATCACCCTCTACAACCACAATCTCGTAGCCTCCCTCTTTGATTAGACCTGTGAATTTATCGCCAAGATAGAGCTTCCCTGTTTCCAGCCAGCTCTGGTGGTCGACTTCAAGCCCTGCCTCTTGAAGACTCTTCAATCCAAACTCTGAAAAGGGGGCAGTGATGAGCACTTTCATGTAGGGGTCTCCGTAGTTTCAACTACACGCGCGTTCCTTCTTCTATAGCATGAGCTTCTGCAGCTTCAGCAAGTCTGGCACTTCACCCTTTGTCTTGAGCTTTCCAGCCTGATACGCCGCCATTGGACTCTCACTCTTGTCCATGATTTTGAAGAAGATTGTCGAGTCCATTGTCACAGTCATCTCCGCCTCCGCATTGCCCTCAGTCACCTCTAGCAGTTCGGCATCGCCGATGCGAATGTATACTTGAGTATCGATATCAGGAAAGACAAACTGGAGAGTCTTGTTGAAATTCTTGAAACGTCTCTGAATCTTGGGGTCTTCAAACCTGCTACCAAGTTCACGGAGCTGTGCGATTATCTCGTCGGCTGTCATTGTAGCACCTAGACCAGCTGCTTTGCAGCATGCGATAAATCTTCTGTGCATGAGATATGCAGGACTTCTGGAAAAGCGAGTTTGCCGCACAAACTGATTTGCAGTACAAAAAGATTCCACGTATTATATGCATTCTATGCATTGCCAAACACATGTCATCAACAATGTCTGAACATGCGATAAAGATAGAAAACCTGACCAAGAGATTCGAGGATATCACTGCAGTTGAGAGACTCAGCCTCGAGATTGGTTGGGGAGAACTGTTTGGCTTGCTTGGACCCAACGGTGCAGGTAAGACCACTGTGATCAATGTCCTGAGCACATTGCTCGAACCCACTGACGGGGTTGCAGCGATTGCTGACTACGATGTTGTCTTTGATGCTGATGCAGTTCGAAAGATAATCGGAGTATGTCCCCAGGAACCAGCATTCTACAGGCATCTCACTGGTAGGGAGAATATCAAGCTCTTCGGTGACCTGCATGAAATTCCCAAAGACGTACTAAGAGGTCGGGTCGAAACCATGCTCAAGAAGATTGGGATGGAAGAGGATGCTGATCGTCGCTCAGGGCAGTATAGTGGAGGAATGATTCGCCGTGTCAGTACGGTGATGGCCCTCATTAGTGATCCTCGGGTTGCCCTTCTTGACGAGCCTACCGTGGCAATGGACCCAGTTTCCAGGCGTGCAGTCTGGGAATTCATCAGGGAGTTGAAGAGCAACGGTAAGGCAATCATCCTTACAACTCATTACATGGAAGAGGCTGAAGCGCTCTGCGACAGGGTGGGGATTATCGATCAGGGGAAGCTAATAGCATTGGGCACTCCCACAGAATTGAGGGACCACCACGGCTCAGAGAACCTCGAAGAGGTGTTCATCAAACTCACTGGAAAGAAGCTGAGGGAGGCAGTCTAGATGGGTCTACGACGTGTATCAGCCCTAGTGAAGAAGAACTTGAAGATGTTCAAGAGACAGCCCGCAGTTCTGTTCCTCCTGCTGTTGTTCCCAATAATCGTCACAGCCACATTTGGCTTAGCCTTTGGCGGCATGGGGGATGGTGGAGTGACCAACTTCGACATAGGGCTTCTGAATCTAGACACCGCAACGACCAACACTCAGTGGGCACACAGTTTCGAGGGAAACCTCACTGACCTAGATGGCATCACCGTGCTCCATTACGAATCTAATGAAACCGGTCAGTCGGAGCTGCTTCAGGGAAATCTAGATGCATTCATCGTAATCCCAGAGGGTTTCGGTGACAGCTTCAATTCGTACTGGAACTCTCCCTTCAACGGAAGCGCTTGGACTAATACCACTGTGGAACTCTATGTTGATAGCGGATCAATGATTGCGAGCAGTGCAGTTCCCCCACTCATCCAGCAAGTCTTGCTAGAAACGATGTTTGGAAACGATGCAACCACGCTGGATTTACCGGTCAATATCGGAAGTCCTGCAATGGTTGAAGCAAGCACTCTATCCCAATGGGACTTCATGGCTCCAGGGATATTCGCATTCGCCAGCATCTTCATGATAATGATTGTTGCGCAGTCACTGACTGAGGAACGGGATGGAGGACTCTTGAAGAGACTGGGTACAACTCCCCTCAAGTCTCAAGAATTCATGCTGAGTCAGGTGATCTCATACATGATCGTTGCAGTCATCCAGGTGCTTCTTGTCTTTGCGTCATCCTTCTTGATAGGTTATCGACTTACAACGGACGCCGCTGGATTGGCATTTGCATTTGGCATGCTCCTTGCCTTCTCCCTCGTGAACGTGGGCTTTGGTCTGATTGCTGCAACTATGTCCAAGTCAGCTGAGATAGCCACTGGTGTGTCATTCATCTTTATAATGCCACAGATGTTCCTCGGTACCTTCATGCCGCTTGGTGAAGGAGCAGAGGCCATCGCACGGTTCATACCAAGCAATTATGTGACTGAAGCATTGACAACCCTGTTTCTCCGGGGCGCTCCTGCTGCAACACTCTCTGTCTGGTACAATCTGGGAATTGTATCAATCATTGGAGTAGTTGTTCTCCTAATTGGAGTCATACTCTTTCGACGATATGGAACAAGATAGTTCAACCTTCAGGAGAGGGGGCAGGCGTTCCTTCTCACTCCATTTTCTCCTTGATTCTATAATTGCTGACATGATTCATTCAATCGGGAAAGACAGAATCAGCATGGACATAGTCCATGACAGAAAGGTTATATCCCCAGACCACTGCGGCTCCCAGTACACTGCAGTTTGGGGACTCCAAGATGGCCACAACATCTTCCAAGAGGTCGGCACCGGCGACCAAGCCCACTGACGTCTTGGTCATTGGTGCAGGAATGGCTGGGATAAACGCGGCACTCTCACTTGCCGAAGGGGGACACCACGCTCACGTCATAGAAAAGTCCGTGAACATCGGGGGCAACTACGTGGCCGTGTACAAGATTTTCCCGATGCTTGAGTGTAGTGCTTGTGTTATGACGCCGCTCACGTCCTATGTGGGCAAACATCCCAACATCTCTGTTCATGCATTGTCCACAGTAGAGAAAGTCACAGGTTCAAAAGGCGACTTCACAGTAACGGTGCGAAAGAAAGCGCGATACGTGAACGAGGACACCTGCACAGGCTGTCAAGCGTGTATCAGCAACTGTCCTGTTGAGGTTCCTTCGGAATACGACCATGGACTCTCACTCCGGAAAGCCATCTACATGAACTTCCCGCAGCAAGTGCCTCTTGTTGCCACCATAGACAGGGAGGCGTGCATCGGTTGTGGGACCTGTGCATCAGTATGTCCACAAGATTGCATTGATTATAATGATGAAGACAAACTCATTGAGCTCAATGTTGGGTCCATCGTCATGGCAACCGGCTTCCAAGAATACAAACCAGTGGAGTATGGTGAGTATGGCTATGGTGTATTCCCCAACGTTGTCACAAGCCTTGAGTACGACCGCATGACTCACCCTACAGGACCTACGGACTCACACATGATTCGCCCCTCAGACGGTAAAGAGCCCGAAAAGATTCTCTTTGTCAATTGTGTGGGAAGTCGGGATGTGCGTGAGAACATTGGAGGATACAGCGAGCACTGTAATAAAGTGTGCTGTTCATTTGGCCTGAAGCTGGCGCAGGTCACACGCATGCACTACCCGGAGGACCACTGTGAAATCTTATACACCTACATGGACATGCGTACAGCTGGCAAGGCATTGGAGGAGTTTCTTTGGGACTCAGAGAGAAACCATGGTATCGACTTCATTCGTGGTCGAGTTTCTGAGATAGCCGAAGACCCTGACACTCATGACTTGTACGTAAAGATGGAGGACACTGAGAAGGGTGAGATAATTGACATTGACAAGATTTCAATGGTTGTCCTCAACGCGAGCTTCAGGCCGAACGAAGACCAAGATGAGCTTGCCAAGATACTCAAGATTGAGCTCGATGAGAGCGGGTGGGTGAAGGAGCTACACCCGAACTCGGGCGCTCTGGAAACGACACGACCTGGCATCTTTGTGGCAGGTTGTGCCCACGGTCCTAAGGACGGTACTGATACGGTGAACGAGGGAAAGGGAGCAGGAATGGCTGCCCATTCATTCCTTCCGATTCCGACCCCACCGAAACCACATCTACCTCCGCCCCTAGAGGTAGGAGAAGAGCCTCGTGTTGGCGTCTTCATTTGTCACTGTGGGGGAATCATAGGAAATGAGATTGACTCACCTGGACTTGCAGAGTGGTCCAAAGGACTTCCGAGCGTTGTCTATGCAACTGACTACCTATTCATGTGCAGTGATCCCGGACAAGAGTTAATCACCGAGGCAATCAAGGAGCATGGCCTGAATCGCGTGGTCGTTGGCTCGTGCTCTCCGCTTCAACATGAAGAAACCTTTAGGAGAGCCTTGGAGGCGGCGGGGCTTTCAAGATACTACTTTGTGGGGCCAGTAGGTCTAAGGGAACAGCTAGCGCTGGTCAATGCAAGTGCGCCACGCGATGAGCGTCAAGAGAAGGCACAGGACATGATACGCAGTGCCGTGGCCAAGGCTGCAAACAACGAGATAGTCCCAGTCAAGGAGGTTGAAGTCACCAGAGCAGCGTTGGTGGTGGGCGGCGGAGTTTCTGGAATGACTGCTTCTCTTGACATTGCACGAAAGGGCTTTGATGTACTGCTTTTGGAGAAGACTGATCGCCTCGGAGGAAGACTGAACGACCTGCATAACCTCTTTCCCAAGATGGAGTCGGCCAAGGATATTATCGATGACCTGATTTCGAGAGTCGAGAGGGAGAAGAACATCAAGACTGTTCTTAACTCGAAGGTTGTAGGCCGCGACGGGTCATATGGCAACTACGAGATAGAGGTGGAGAACGTTCAAACTGGTGATAGGGAAACTCACCGGGTCGGCACGGTGGTCATCACTGTGGGGACTGATACCTATGATCCCAAACAGGGCGAGTACGGATGGGGAGAGGTGCCCGGAGTCATCACGACACTCGATTTGGAAAGAAGACTCAGAAATGGTGAACTGAAGAAGCCCCCGAAGAACCCTGTCTTCATCCATTGTGTGGGCTCTAGGCAGAATCCTGGCGAGGGCAACAGACATTGCTCCAGAGTCTGCTGCTCTGCGATTATTACGATACAACATGAGCTCAAGGAATTGTTTCCGGACATCAAGGTCTTCTCGGCCTACAAGGAACACATCCGACCCTACGCCAACGGGATGGAAGAGATGTGGCGTGAGAACAGACAGAACGGTATCACCTATCTCCGCTGGGTGAGAGAGAGACCTGTCACCGTCGAGAAGGACCCTGATGGCGAAGGAGCCATTGTGACCGTCTATGACACACTGTCTCAGGAAACATTCAAGATCAGGTCGGACATGGTGGTCCTCGCTTTGGGGCTTGAATCACCGAGTGACACAGACGAGCTAGCCAAGGCATTTGGCATCAACCGAGGTGCCGATGGATTCCTGGCTGAAATGCACATGAAATACAGACCAGTGGAGACCACGGTGCCCGGTGTGTTTCTTGGTGTGACCTATGCGAAGAACGTTGCTGATTCTGTGAACCAGGCGCGAGGAGCGGCGAGTGAGGCAGCAGTTCCATTGAATCTGGGAACTGTAGAGATCGAACTGCTCACTGCAGACGTCGATGAGGACCTGTGTGTAGGCTGTGATCTTTGTCATTATTCTGAGATCTGCCCCTATGATGCAATTTCAATGATAGAGGTGGCGCCAGGGGTCAAGAAGAGCGCAACAGATGAGATGCGATGTGAAGGCTGCGGCGCATGCTCGGCGATTTGTCCCACTGGAGCGCGTGATCTTAGATGGTGGCGTGAACATAGCTTCTTGGAAGAGATTGAAGAGATGCTCAAGGAGTGAGTCGCATTGGTCACAATTGACGGTCTCAGGGCAGGTTGGACCGTCCTTAACGACCTCTTGGGCGAATTGAGATACAAAGGTGTCTTCATCCCGGACCTAACCTATGCCGATCTTCGCAACTCCAAGATGGTGATAGAATACCTCTCAGGTTTCGAACAGGACCTCGAGGCTTCCGACCATGCAGATGAGAAGCTCAGGGTGGAGATGGAAAGCAAGATTCTCCGCCTCAGAGAAACAATGATGGTCTGGGCGGAAGAGAGAGAAGGTGTCGGATATCGCCAAGATTGGGAAGGTCGATTTCAGAGAGCGATAGAAGGGCAAGACAAGGTTGAGGAAGAGGAAGACCGAACGCCGATCTCAGACATACCAAGAGAGAAGGACATCGGATTCTTCAGAATAAGACTCCCAGAGGATATCCCCGTGGAGGTTGTTTCCGAGATCGCAGAAGACTGCGAAGTCCTCATCTCGCTGGACGGCGAAAGGCATCTGCAGGTGAGTGGGAAGAAGAACTGCGTCCGTGATGCAATGAAACGCCTCGGTGAAGTCTTCTACGGCGAGAGCAGACTTGGAAAGAACGACTAGCTGTGGGAAACAATCTTCGGAACTTGTCGGTCTAGATGCCCAGGATATCACTGATTGGATCAAGGGAGATTCTGTTCAGCTCAACTCCAAGTGACTCTTGTTCAAGGCCCATGGCCAGCCCCAGAATCTGAGTCACGAACATTGCAGGAAGCTCAAGCGACTCCCCATTCTCATCCTTCATTCCAATTAGCTGGACATCGAACTGTGTATGGCATGCTGGGCAATTTGTCACTAGGCAATTTGCGCCTGCCTCCTTAGCAGATATCATTTTGTCCTTCAGGATGTCTGTTGCAACTTCCTCACTGGCAATTAGCAGTGGAGAGCCACAGCATGACAACTTCAGATTCCAGGGGACGCTCTTCGCTCCCGCTATCTCTAGCAGTTCGTCGACCTTCCCCGGAAGCTCCGGGTCATCAAAGCCCACAACTTTGGAGGGCCGCAAAAGGTGGCATCCAGGATGAAAAGCAATCTTCAGTCCATTCAGAGGCTTGACAATCCTGGTCTTAATCTCATCTTTGAGTTCATAGAGTACTTCAACAAAGTGACGAATCTTGGTCTTTCCAGTGTATTGCAGACCCAAAGGCTTCAACGCCGCATTGACCCCTTTTCGGTAGGCCTCATCGTCATGCAGGACGTGATTGGTGTCCTTCAATGAACCGAAACAACCGTTGCATGGAGTGACTATATCATGTCCTCGTTTCTCTGCCAAGGCGATATTCCTGCCGGACACGGACAGCCAACTCAGTTCGTCAATGGACTTTAGAACAACTGTCCCACAGCAGGAGGCACCGTCGAAATCCACAAGCTTGACACCCAAAGCAGTCGCTACCGCCCTCATTGAAGCTTCGTAATTGTTGAAGCGGTTAGGTATCGCACAACCAAGGAACACTTCATAGGTCTGTGACATGTCACTCGCCCTCCTTCAGCTTCATGAGCCCAGTCTTCTCCAACACCTTCTTGGTGTCTTTGACGTTCAACTCAGGTACATCATTGAGCCCGAGGTCCTCTCGCTCCCAGTCAGTGGGCTCGTACAGCTTGCCTGTGTCAAAGAGGGACTTGCGAGCCGCAATGTAACCGGCCGGAGTAATGTCCTTCTTGAAGGCCATATTCTTGAGCCCGAAGATGATGTCAGTGATGTCGATGCCCTGAGGACACCGCTCCTGGCATGTATAGCAAGTGGTGCATAACCATACCATATCGGTTTCTAAGACCTCCTTGAGGCCAAAAAGGAGCATCCTCATCAGCTCGTGGACCTGGATGTTGACCTTGTCACTTACTGGACAACCTGCACTACACTTTGCACACTGGAAGCATGTGGTGAGGTCCTGGCCGCCAAGGAGGTCAGAAACCTCTCTGGTAAACTCTGCATCGAGTGTTGCGAACTTCTTCTTCTCGATTGACTTGAACTGGCCCCAGGTTTCAGTCACTGACTATCGCCTCCGTGGTCTGAGAGGACTTGGGCCTAGGTTGTCAGCTAGGTCGGACAGCTTCTTCACCGTTTCTGCCCAAATTGGTCCTTCACTTGCGCTGATCTGAGTGAACTGTATTCTATCAGGCTCAAGACCTGCTTTTTCAATGATCTTCTTGGCAATGGCATATCTGCGCTCGAAAGCGACATTGCCATCCACGTAGTGACAGTCGCCAAAGTGGCAACCTGAAATCCACACCATGTCGGCTCCAAGTCTGAAAGCTTCAAGTATGTGTGTGACGCTGACCCTGCCTGTACACATCACCCGAATATCCCGGACGGTTGTAGGCTGCTGGAACCTAGAAACACCTGCACTATCTGCCCCAGCGTAAGAGCACCAATTACAGAGAATCGTGAGAATCCTTGATTCATTCGCCGGCATGTCCTCAAGAGCTGCACGGATCTGTGCCAGAATCTGGTCATCCGTGAAGTGCTTCATGGTGATGGCTCCAGCTGGACATCCTGCCGCGCATTTTCCACATCCTGCGCAAAGGACTGGGTTCGAAACGGCGTAGTCATGGCCGCCGTCGCCGGGCATGACCTCTATGGCATTATAGGCGCAGTTTATCTCGCAGGTGCCGCAACCAACACAGACCTCCGGGTCCACCACAGATACTATCGCCTCCGCCTTTCGGATTCCACTGACAAGCGGTATCAGAGCCCTCGACGCAGCACCTCTTCCTTGAACGATGGACTCCTCGATCGACTTCGGTGCGGTGGCAGTTCCGGCCACGAACACTCCATCAGTCTGGAAGTCTACAGGCCGGAGCTTTGGATGAGCCTCCATAAAGAAACCGGACATGTTGAGGGGTACCTTGAACAACTCAGAGATTTCCTTGTTCTTCTCCCTAGGAATCATGGCACTGGCGAGAACAACTTGGTCAACGTCAAGAGTGAGTTGTGCTCCTAGGATTTGGTCTACGACCTCAACTTGGAGTGGCTTATCCTTGCCCTTCTTGACTCCGGGCGGCGTGTCTTGATCAAATCTGATGAATACTACGCCCCTCTTCCTAGCCTCTCTATATCTATCCTCTCCATCATACGACACCCTGAGGTCTCTA
The DNA here is from genome assembly GCA_046758445.1 of Candidatus Thorarchaeota archaeon. GTDB lineage: Archaea > Asgardarchaeota > Thorarchaeia > Thorarchaeales > Thorarchaeaceae > SMTZ1-83. The sequence goes on from JBHIAE010000001.1 coordinate 168,547, forward strand.
TACAAGTGGAACACCCGGGAATTGGGATGCTTCTCAAGCAGCTCCAAAGTGTGATCTATTGCTATCGTACAGCATATACCAGAGCACCAGGTTCGAGCTCCATTCAGAAACTCCTCCTCGCGCGACCCTGCACAATGAATCACAGCAAAGGTCTGGCCATCGGAGATACTTTCGCCGTCTACCATCCTGCGGTTGAATTCGGCTTCTGTCATCACATTATCGAACTTCTTCAGTCCGTAGAGACCCTTCTCCTCAAGTTCACTTGCACCAGTTGCAACGATGACAACTCCGACCTTGAGCTCTTGTTTCTTCTTACCGGTCTTTATGGTGATGTCAAAGTCACCAATCGAGCCCTTCGCATCAGCCACTTCTGAGTTGACTAGTAGCTCTATGTTCGGATTGCTGGTTATGGCTGCCTCGAACTCCTTGATGATCTCCTCGCTGTTCCGGTGGTCGAAGTTCACCGTTCGTAATTCGTTCAAGAAGCCGCCCACTCTGTCCTCCCTCTCAACAAGGTACACCTTGAAGCCTTTCTGGGCAATGAGAGCGGCGGCTGCCATTCCTGAAACCCCTGCTCCAATGACTAGAATCGTAGGTTCTATCTTGGTGACAGCCTCTTCCTGAGCCTCGAGCAATCTTGCCCTCGCCACGGACATTCTAACAAGATCGTTGGCCTTTGCTGTTGCCTCATCCTTAGCGCTTTGGTGCACCCATGAACAGTGCTCTCGGATGTTCGCGAGCTCGAAGAGGTACTTGTTAAGCCCGGCTTCCTCTATAGTGTTTCTGAACAGAGGTTCATGGGTCCTCGGGGTACAAGAAGCTACGATAACACGATTCAAGTTGTGCTCCTTGATTGCATCCTTGATCACGTCTTGTGCGTCAGATGAGCATGAATAAAGCAGGTTCTCAGAATGCACCACTCCTGGGAGCGAGTTGGCATATTCTGTTACCTCTGCGACATCGACAGTTCCTGCAATATTGATTCCGCATGAACAAACAAACACACCAATTCGTGGTTCTGCAGCGACAAGTTCCAGGTCCGCTTCGGTCAACGCCTCACTCTCAACAGCTTCTGGGAGGGTTATGTCAAGAGCAGCCATCGCTGCAGCCGCACTTCCCTGAGCGACTGAGTCCGGGATATCCTTTGGACTGTTGCATGCCCCACACATGTGGACTCCTGGGACTCCTGTCTTGACTGACTCTAAGCCGGCATCAGCACCACTGATGAAACCGTATTCATCGACCTGGGTTCCAAGCTTGTCCATTAGCTCTGAGTTCTTACTTGGCACCATGGCAGGACATAGCACGACTAGGTCATAATCAGCCTCTAGAACCTCGTGTCCTTTGGTGACACTGTATCTGAGATTGAGGTTCCGAGTATTGGGGTTCTCGAAGACTGCGCTGGGTAGCCCCTTGATGTAGTTGATGCCATACTCGTTCTCCCCTCTCACAATGAACTCCTCGAAACCCTTACCGAAAGCACGCATGTCATTGTATAGAATGTCGATGTGCACCTCGGGAGTGTGTTCCTTAGTAATGATTGCCTCCTTTGTGGCATATGTACAGCAAATCCTGGAACAGTATGCACAATGGTTCACGTCACGACTGCCAACACATTGAATGAAGGCGATTCTATGAGGCTCCCTACCATCAGACGGCCGCATCACCACACCCTCAGTTGGACCGCTTGCAGAAACCATTCGTTCATATTCTAACGCAGTGACAACGTTGGAAAAGCGTCCATAGCCGTACTCCGGTATCGTAGAGGCGTCCAGCAAGTCATAACCAGTTGCGACGATGATTGAACCAGCGTTGATCTCAAATGTCTCGTCTGGAATCTCAAAGTTGATTGCCTCAGCCTTGCACGTCTTGACACAGACCATGCACTCGATACAGTTCTCAATGTCGATTGTTGCTACGTTGGGAACGGCCTGGGGGAACGGAATGTAAGCCGCCTTCCTCATCTTGAGACCCATATCGTACTCATTTCTGACTTCAATGGGGCAGACTCTCTCGCAGTCCCCACACCCCGTACACTTGTCCAAGTCGACTCTACGTGTTCGCTTCAAGACCTTGACATTGAAGTTGCCTCGTTCTCCAGTAACGTCTGCAACTTCAGAGTAGGCCAGTATCTCGATGCTACGATGACGAGAACAGTCGACCATCCAGGGTCCTTGAATGCACATTGAGCAATCGAGTGTTGGGAATGTCTTGTCGAGTTGTGACATGCGACCTCCGATCGAGGGGTTCTTCTCGACCATGTAGACTTGGACACCCATCTCAGCCAGATCAAGTGCAGCACGCATTCCTGCAATACCTGCACCAATGATGACCACCGGCTTAGTTGCAGAGTCAGCCATTCCTTCGTTCACTCCGAGGTATCAAGGCGCCTCGGTTGAAAGGCATGATAAAATGTTTGTTATCGGACGAATATGGTTTCAGGTTGGAATCTGTATCCCACCGGAACTCCAGACAACCTTCGGTATTCCATGGTCGCTTGACAGTCAATGTGGAACGGGGACTTCATCCCTTCAAGCTATGTTGGTGCTCCGATAATTCGTGGGCTCTTGGGGATGAGGGCTCTCTCTATCCTTATTGCGCGGACAGGACACTGGAACTCGCATGCTGTACAATCAATGCACCTTTTCGGATGACCAATCTCTGCTTTCTTCAGTGCATCATCGAATTCCCAGACTCCTCTTGGACACACCTTCAAGCAATCCCGACATCCGGAACAGGTTTCGTAATCATAGACAATCATCGATTCGCACCTCAGATAATACCCATAGGAAAGAAGAATCCCAATGCAAAGAGCAGAACAATCGTTCCCAGACCCGCAAGTATATCTCTGATCATCTGATCCTCACCTAGGTAGGGCGTAGCCCCTCCCCAGTTGAAACCTACAAACAGTGCCAATCCGAGTATCATCAAACCACTTGGGTCAAGCCACGCCCACTCGTAGGTTGTAGCAGCAATTGAAAATGTAGACAGCCACAGCAGAGATGTTTTCCAGATAATGAGAGACAAAAAGCCGGTGATAAGTCCCCTAACATAGCCTGACGTTGTTGGCATAAAGGGGTCAGTCATTGCCATGAAGGTACCGAGAACCCAAGCACCAATCACAATGTAGAGAAGATTGTTCCACCAGTAGTTGAACCATGAAAGGAGAGGCCCTCCGAAACTGCTGAGCAACCAGAAGATTGGCGTCATCGCAAGGAACATTGTAGTTTCAAAGACGTTGTGGGCCAAGTTGTTCTCCATTCTAGCTCGGAAATCGAAACCGACTCTGCTCTGTTCTGGAGTCTTTTCGAAATCATTGTCGATGAATTCTCCTACATCACTTATCTTTACAGGGCCGAAGACAGCTCTCCATCCATTAGCAGCCAACACGGACTTTGAAACAGAGCTCGCAATCAGTTGCGGCAGTATCAGGATTCGATGCGTTATTTTGTTGGCCAGACCAGTTTGTTCAATTGCATCGAGTATCGATTGTGTATCAACATGTCCGCCTCTGCTTCCACACCATACGTTGATACCGTGGCCATCAACAACGAGGAGGTGGCAGCTCAGATGTTGTTCCTCGATTGTTTCTCGGACTCTGAAGGAGGTCAGGTAGTAGTCAGTTGTGACGAGAACAGGTGACTCAGAGTGTGCATCATTGAAAGAGAGAAGCCCTTTCCTGTGCTTCAGAGCAAGCCTGGGCCACATCAACTGACCACCCATCAGACAGACGTAGTATCTCCATCCCTTTTTCATTCAATCACCTCTGCTACATAAAGCTCTAACAGCCCTCCTAAAAACTGAACTCGATACTTTGCAGCCAAACCGGCCGATCTCATCGCGGGAGCAATCTCATGAACTGGGTGCGCTCTTATTCGACTCAACCGTGATACGACCATGTAGCTGAGTCTCCGTATCAGTGAGAAGAATCGGCCGATGGTTCTTCCTTTGGGCAACCCCTCCGTACCTATGACGACCCATCCACCCGAAACTCCGACTCTCGCGGCCTCTGAAAACAGCAGTCCTACCTCCTCTGGTTGGAGTTCGCTGACGACCAATGAACTGACCACCAAATCAAAGGAGTCATTGTCAAGCTCCAGTGCTGTGACATTACCCAATCGGAAGTCAAGCCGTCGACTGAGATTATGTTTCTTTGAGTTCTCCTTGGCAATCTCAAGCATCTTCGCATTCGTGTCAATACCAACACCGCGAAGACCCCGTCTACCAGCTTCAATCAATAGCTTTCCAGTCCCACAGCCAAGGTCGAGAACTGATCCTCTTCTTGGCAGAATCTTGTTGACAATATAGTCTCTGAGCATTCTATCCTGACCCAGCGTCAGCAAAGAGATCCATCTGTCATAGTGTCTGGTTGCTCGTTCTTCTGAGAGCCGCATCAGGATGGTTGCCATTCAAACCCGCTTCACTTAGAGAGGGTCGTTCCGGGTATTTCAGGATGTTGAATCGTTGAGCCTCTGGTGAACAGGAATTGGCGCCAAAGTTCAGAGGTTACTGTTTGGAACCGATGAGAATATGTATTACTTGGACAACGTCCTAGGCGGGACGCAGAATGAAATGCACGCGACTCTATACGAGGGCATATCTTCATAGGACCAGGTGGAGGGACCGTGCGGAGCAGTCCTACGATCTATCAAAGGTCAAAGTTATTCTTCCGAGTCAAGTCAAGGAATAGCACTTTCTAGTGCTGAAGCTCTAGTTCTTCTAGAGGATTCGAGAATGCAGCTTGAACGGCATACTATTCCGGCTTTTGAAGCATTTTGAAGTGTCATAAAGCTTCTACAAGCAGAAGAAAGCCTATGATTGACATTTGCGGGAACTCTCCGGCATTCTTCTTCATGGTCATTATATATACTCAGGACAAGCTGCCCTTAGGTGGATGAATGAAACGCCACAATCTATTGAAATACGCTGCAATGTTCGCGTTCTTTGTCCTGCTTCTCTCACGAGTCGGTTTCGCCGTGGCGCTAGGTGATGGCATTACCCCGGCTGATGACGATGGCACAACTGAGGATGAACATGATCTTGAGCACGAACCAGACCAACATACGGACGAGGACGGTAGCGTCTGGATACAGACTGACATCATGACCGTCAAGCTCGAAGACAATAGGCCGTCGTTCGAGTTCTGGTACACCACAAACACCAACGGAAGTGATGCCAAGTTTGAGGTCAGCTATCAACTCATCGTTGAGTTCGAAGACCAGAATGGAGACGGCGTCTATCAAGTCAATGAAACAATTGCATTTGTGCCCCTTGATGCATTCGAGTGGAGCATCTTGACCGGCACAGTGGTAGACAGTCATGGGTACAACAGTGAGGTCTATGCCTCATACACAAAGGGCGGTCTTAGTTCTGAGATTGATTGGGATGATGATTGGTTGCCGTGTTGTGAAGAGGAGGAGGCAAATCACAATCATCTAGGCGGACTAAACCTCACATTATACGAGGGGATGACAGTCCAGTTCTACTCCCATATCTACATGGATGACCACAATGGGACTGTCACTGATGATGAGGGCGTGAAAGCCAGTTACACCATCATGGGAGGCGTTGAGCTCAAAGTTGACATCGAGATAGGGAACTTCCCCTTCGTTTCTGATACCTCCAAGATTGCGGTCCTAACTGAGCTTGAAGAAGACTTGGCAGAACACAGTGATGAAGAGAATCATTACTTCCGAATGCATGAGGATGATGGTGATGAGGACCATGAGTCTGAGGAGGTGATGGAACATGTCGGCGAAGAGTTCGATGACAGGGACGGCGACAACGATGGATATGACGATGATGTCCAAGGGCTCTCTTTGGTCTATGCCTCGACCGATACAACCAGAGGCTTCTACCGATGGCTGGACAAAGCGGTAGTCAGCTTTCCCAATGGGACTGACCTAGCTGTGGATGTTGGCGCTTCCTACTGGACAGATGGTGAACATTTGTTTCTGTTTCTGGCCTATCCAAACTTCGACGGCGGTTCAATCCTTCATGACCCATCAATGGGCGTCATCGAGGGAGCAGGGCCATCTGGATGGCTACTGCCGATTGATGGAACCACTATTGTAATCATGGCTGTGGTTCTATTCGCAGCTGTGGGGCTGGTCATCAGAATAAGGCGCGGTTGAGCAGATCTGGAGAGAGGTGACTCTCTCCACCCCTTCCTTTTTTCGAGATGCAATAGACTTATGGAAATATATGATGGATTCCAAGATGGTTGGAATGCTAAAGATGGGGCCTAAGAGAACAAGGACTATCATCATTGTCACAGGACTGGCTCTTCCTGCCATACTACTTGGGTTCGCAATCCCTGTACAAGGCCAGCCTGTATCACAGCAGTTGACACTTAGGAACATGAGAATTGAGGCACAATTGGGCCTCAACGGTACAACGTACATCTCGGTAGAAACCGAGGTCTTCAACAACGGTTCCGTACCTCTGGACTACTTCGATCTGAGAATAGATATTCGGAGTATGGGAATCTTAGAGAGCCTGCTGGATAGTAACAATGTCGATACAACATTAGTTGAGGAAGATAGATACACTCTACTTAGAGTATTCACTGCTTCGCCACTTTTGCCAAACGAGTCAATCCGCTTGAGCGTCAGTACTGTCACGGACACACTCCAACAAAGGGCAGGGGAGATTATGACCGAACCAGAGTACGTGGACCATTTCATCTACTACCTTCGCCCTCTCAATGAGATTCACAATCTTACGTTCACAGCCTTGCTACCACCGCATGCTACGCTAGAAGAAGGCGCCGCAGCCCCACTCTTCCCTCTCCCAAATCGCAATTATACAGATGGCATACGACTTGCTTTCGCGTGGGAAACAGAGGTTCTCTATCCTGGTCAGGAGCTGGCATTCATTGTCAAATACCAAGCTCCAATAGGCCTAATTCAGACACAGATTGCTGATGGCAGTTTGCCAATCTTCATGGCCGCTGCCGCAGTTGCAGGTGCTCTCATCGTACTTACACTTGAGAGATTGCCAAGTGTTGTGCAGTCATTCAGAAGCAGAACAGGACGGACAGTCAGAGTGGTGTCCAGCCAGGAGCAGCACGTACTATCCCTCCTAGACCGAAAAGGAGGGTCTTGTCTGCAGAGAGAGGTCTACGAAGAACTAGACATGTCTCAATCAATGGCAAGCATGCTACTCAACTCCTTGGAAGAGCGAGGTCTGATTAAGAGATTCAGAGAAGGCCGAGAGAACGTAGTTCACAAGATTGATGATTGAGCCAGACCTCAGTTCCACTTCGTTTCTTGAGGTCGAGGATGGCTCCCAATGACTACTCAGAAACTACTGCATCATCCGCTCTCTTTATCTCGATGCCGAGTCGCTCCCAATTTGGCTCGTTCTTCCGCATCTGATACTGTAAGTGAGTCGTCAGACCAAACTCATCAGGCTCGTGGCCAAACGCCAGAGCAAGCAACTCAACAACATGCATTATGTCGTAGTGGTACTCAGTTTCAAAGTGCTTCTGGATCTCCACTTGTCCAAGATCTAGCTGAAGCTCACAGAACGGGCAGGGGGTCACAATAATGTCTGCTCCGCCAGCCGCCTCAAGACTGTCAAACTTCTGTCTTGTGAAGTCGAGTGCTGTCTTCACGTCTGCTGTCCTAACCGCTCCACCAGCACCACAGCAGATCAACTCATCCTTGTACGAAACATACTCTGCTCCTGCAGCTTCGCAGATGTCCCTGAAGATGTGTGGCCTCTCTGAGTCATCCTTCTTCTTGATGTTCTTTGGACGCATCCAGTGGCAACCAGGATGAATTGCCATACGTACTCCAGTGAAAGGACGTGTGACTCGTTCTCTGATGGCATCAAGGCCGGCGTAGGAGTACAGCGCATCAACATAGTGAGTCACTTCAATTGTGCCCTTGAATTCGCGACCAATCTCCGCGAGGCTCTCGTTGACCGCTTTTCTGAGTTCCTCATCATGTTTCAGCTCATGATTGGCATCCCATAGACTGGCGAAGCAACCATTGCATCCAGTTGTAACGTTGGCGTTGGCTTGTTCTGCTATTGTCACGTTCCTCGCAGCGATGCTTGCCCAAGTCACTCTATCGAAGGAGCCAAAGACACCCGGAGCCGGACAACAGGTAGCACCTTCCATGTCAAGGAGTTCCATTCCCAAGTCCTCAAACACGATCTCGGCGGCCTTCTGAATGCTAGGGTATCTATGAGGTATTATGCAACCAAGGAAATGCATGAAGCGATGTTTCTTTGCCAACTCAACTCACTCCTCCTTGTCAGCGACCAGCTTGTCGAATCCGGTCTTCTTGGCAATCTTCTGGATGTCCTTTATCGCCTCAGGGTGACTACTCGCATTTGGCGGAATTGGCGGAAGACCTACCTTCTCACGCAGCTTCTCCCACGATTCCTTGTCAAGAGGGACTGCATGTCCAGCCTCGAGAACTTTCTGTGCCACCTTCTGGTGTGGCTCAAGCATATAGCCCTCGGCAACAGCCACGTTTCTTATTGCCTTGATAACATCAGTAGGCTTGACGTCTTGTGGACAGCGGTCTGTGCAGGTGTAACAGGTCGTGCAATACCAGAGTTCCTGTCCGGAGATGACGTCTTTCTTCAGACCTAGCAGGGCCTTCCTGATTATCCCTCTCACCAGATAGTTTGTACGGGCGCCTGCCGGACAGCTGCCACTGCAGGTTCCGCACTGATAGCAGCTCTGGATATTTGGTCCGCCAGTGCTCTTTATCATGTCGACAAACTCAGTATCGACCTCATCGATAATGTGGACATCTGGTTGTTCTGCACTGGTCAAGGTAGGCACCGACTCTCGCCGTGCTTGGATTTCAACCTTAAATCCATTGTCAATGCGTCATTTCTCAGAAACCAAAGACTCATCCGAATGAGTGTCAAATTGACCTCATGCTTTGCCCAGGACATTCGGACGGCAGGAGGATAGCCTCCAAATCCATTGGGCTCTGTCCAGAGTGCCTCGGTACCAGCAAATCAGCACTCGATGTTGTATCGAAACAACATGAGAAACTGAGAGCAAAGGAAGGTCTGGTGTCGGCCATTCCGAGGAACGGCACAGTCGTGTGTGCAGACTGCGGGAATCATTGCAGAATCGATGAGGGACAATTTGGCTTCTGCAATCTGAGGAAGGTGGAACAGGACAGAATCGTTCATCGATTCCAGGGCAAAGCCATCGTGTCTTGGTATTTCGACCCGCTCCCCACCAACTGTGTTGCTGACTGGGTCTGTCCTGTGACAAAGGCAGATCCCCCGTCATTTTCCTACTCTCGTAGACTGAACAACTTGGCCGTCTTCTACGGCTCCTGTAACTCAGACTGCCTGTTCTGTCAGAATGGAAGCTTCAGAGCGATGATGGCTAGTGGAAGACCATTGATGAGCCCGAAAGAACTGGCTTCAGCTGCGAATGATAGGACAGTATGCGTATGTTACTTCGGCGGAGATCCCGCTTGCAACCCAATCCACTCTCTTGAGACATCCAAGCTGCTCAACATAGAAAGACAGGTCAGGGTCTGCTATGAAACCAACGGGAATATCTCGCGGAAGTGGCTTACGCCAATAGCAGACATTGTGAGAGAAACGGGTGGAACTATCAAGTTTGATCTAAAGGCGGTGACCCCCTGGTTGTACACGGCCCTCACAGGCATGTCTAATGTGGCTCCGTTGAACAACTTTCGTCGCCTAGCCAAGGAAGGCCATGACAGAGATGGTGAGTTTCTCGTGGCGAGCATCTTGTTGGTGCCCGGCTATGTTGATGTGAGGGAAGTGAAACGTCTCTGTGACTTCATTGCCGAATGTGACCCAACGATACCAACGGCACTGTTGGGTTTCAGTCCCCATCATGCTTTGTCTGACCTACCGCGCACCAGCAAAGCTCATGCAGAGGCCTCAAGAGAGACTGCCAGTGAATCAGGGTTGACAGATGTCAGAATCGGCAACATGGGACTATTATCTAATACTGACTACGCCTTCGATTAGTGACTTCATTATGCGGTGTCAGGCGCGACCTCAAACTAACGCTTATATCCCTCAAAACGGGTTTCCATGTGTTGCCCGAAGCATCCAGAGATGATTTCATGGAGGACCCCACCACTTGGGAAAC
>JBHIAE010000002.1:0-138072 GCA_046758445.1 Candidatus Thorarchaeota archaeon
CCATCCTCCGGAACCATCTCCCTGGGATAGTGTATCTTGACCTGAGGTGACTCATTAATCACAGACTGATTCAGTCCCCTGTTGTGGATTGCCTTGTCACCCTCTGGAATGTCCCAGCACCCTGCCAAGGTCCCATAGATCTTCGGGAGTTGGGTCCTCTTTCCACCCTCTTGGTCCTGCTTCACCTCGAAATCTCCGAACTCTTTGAAGAAGTCAACTGCAATCCTCCTACGCTCGACATTCTTCTCATAATAGCTAAGTCTACCATCACTATCTAGGTGACAGTCACTCTCAGCGATAGCAACGAACCTCATCCGAAACCTGCGAACCTCTGGAAACTGCAAATTCGAAACACGCCCGGCTTCCTTCATGCCCAAATGACTCAGTCGTGGTTTCAGCTGCTCCAAGTCCAGACCGAGCACGTTCCCAATCAGGTGCAGCGCCTCTCCATCGAGATAGTAAGGCGTCCCATAGCGGCGGACACGATTGATAGGCAACCCCTCCTCTCGACCCAGCTGACTCAGGATGTCGTTGAGATAGTATTCCGCGTGCTGCGGACCTCCCCTGACGTGAAGATGTTGCTGCAAATCATCAAGAAGCTCGTACTTGTCCTCCTTACTCCGAAGATAGAACATTTCCCCTGCCAAAACATTCAGCCACCTGTCCGGACTCGTACTGACATGCCAGTAGTATAGTCTGTCATCAGTCACAGCAATCCTGAGCTCAGACTCTGGGTCCATGTCAAGTCCCAATCTGACATTCAGTTCCTTTTCGATATCTTCACGGCTCGCCCTGATCTCCCCCGCGAGGTCCCGAAACCGGTCGGAAACCAAGGACTCTCTGGTGTCGTACAACTCCGCATAGTGAACGGACTCCTTCTCCCGACCCCTAATGGACTGGTATAGCGTTTCGACGAAGTCGGTCAGTTCCGATGTCCCAAGCTCCTCCGCCTCAAGAATCTCGCAGGCCAGCTCGCGGACTGTCCCAGGGTCTATCCGGTGCCCAAGAGCCTCAGAAGGCACGGATGCCTCATGTTCAATTCGTTTCTCTTCCTGCAGTTCGAGGCTGGAGATCAGTGTGGTCGTCCTCTCCGCTCTCAGTCTATCAACCTCGTCCTCCCCAATCTCCAGCCTCTCGCTCAATTCTCTTGTTGACATCTCCGGTGAGTCGATGATCTCCATGTAGGCATTGGTCTCATCATAACGCTCCTCCGACAGGGTCTTCTCCAGGTGCGGATGTTGTTCTATTGCCCTGTCAACCTCTTCCATGCTAGTGAAGGATAACCGAACAGTTTCGGCCTCAGGGCCCACCTCTGAAGCCTCTTCTCCAAGAGCCACCTCAGACTGCAGACTCTCCCGCAGCCCCTCACGTGCATCCGAGACCCTAGAGTCCCAATCTGCCTTCCCGACCTCCCGTGCTCCCTCCCCCTCCGACTCGAGCCTCTTCAGGGCCTTCTCCCTCTGAACCTCCCAGTTAGACTCTCTCAACCTCTCCGAGGCCCCGTCCGCGCAGTCCTCCCAAGCCTCACCCTCCTTACCCTCCCTGACCTCTGACCTCGCCCCCTCGTACCTCCTCCGTTTCTCTCTCGTTTCGCCTTCCAGAGGCTAGCCCCCCTTCGCACGTAGTTCTCCCAACCTCCCAAGCACCGCATCGAGAGTGTCCCGACCCAACGAGTCAGGGTATATCTCCGCTGAGTGGACTGCGAGTCGTTCTGCCACCCACGCCTGCTCCAGATCGCGCCCAGCGAGCTCCTCAGAAACCATCACAATCATGTCAACAAGAGGCCCGACGTCATCGCCCACCGCAGATCCCCGACGCATCTCCAGGCTCTCAAGAAACAGCGGGTCGCACACAAACTCCCTGATCTTCTCATTGTAGTAGGCCTGAGTCTCCCGAAGCGACCGCGCTCCCAGCGATTCAGACTGACCACTTGGCGTCGCACGCGGCAGCACACCTGAACCCACTGGCCCGGACCTCTCAATGCGTGTAATGATGTTTGACGGCAGGTCGACGGTGCTTCTGAGATTCTCATACTCCTCAAAGACAGGCTCCATGTGTTTCTGGACCTGTTCGGAAGTCACCGGCCGTTCTGACAGCCTCCCCTCAAGCAGTGTATCGATCGGCCAGATCTGAACATTCCGAGGCACCCCACTGCCCTCAAGGTAGACCAGGGTCTCCCCGACTCTCATCTGCTGCAGATGGTCAATCCTTGCCTCCTCCACGCCGATGTGACTTCCGACTATCCGGCGGTCAGACTCATCCCCAACTGCATGCGAGATCACATTGACTATCAGCTTCACTATCTCACTCGCAAGCCTACTTGGCAATTGTTCAATCGTGAGAGTCCCGAGTCCATTCCCACCGCAGGTGGTGAACATATCGGTCATCAGACTCAGCAGTGTGTCACTGGCATCGGGACCGTAGAGGTCCTGAACCCGTGAAGGTTTGAGAACGTAGCTGGCCTCCTCGAGCACCAGCAAGTTCGTGATTCTCTTGGACGGATTGAACATCTTGTATCTGTGCAGTCCTGCAGAGATCAACCCCATCAGGAACGCCCTGTCCTCGTTCGGAAGGCGTTCCATGTCGATTATTACATTGTTCTCCGCGAGCTGCTCCCACGTGATTCCCTCCTCCGTGTTGTACATGTCAACAACAGTGTGATTACGGAGCATGCTCGCTATCCGACTGAACAGGGCGCCGTAGAAGTTGGCCTTCAACTCGTTGCCATAGTCTAGATTGAGGCTCACTTCCTCCATGGCCTCGTAGAGGTCGCTCAGCAAGATGGGCCGGCCCTGTCTCTTCTCCTTAGCACTCCATCCACAGTTGCGGTAGGCCGTATGCACCACGTCCTTGAAGTGCAGACTCATCACGCGGTCGCTCGGTAGAAGCCCTGAGAGCATCTGAACGACAGTGTCCATCCAGATTGTCAACGGGACGTTCCTCGGCGGACTGAACAGGTTGATCCGAAGCGGTGCAGTGTCGAGGTCCCCGGGCGTGAACACCCAGATGTCAGGAAACAGATGGAGCAGTCGAGTCCAGTCCCGCGACTTCCTGGGCACAACGATTGTTGACTTGATGCCTAGCCTCATCGCCTGAGCCACGATCATGAATGCAGTCCATGTCTTTCCCGACCGAGTGTTTCCGAAGACTCCAAAGTGCGACTCGAACTTCTGAAATGTGAAGTAGACCAGGCTACCTGCTATGGGCTCGCCATTGGCTCTAAGTGGGTTTCCGAGAAAGATCACACCGGCCCTGTTCCTTTGTGTGTGCCTCCATTCGACTCCCCCGACCTCTTGAGGGGCCTCTGCCTTGGAATATGAAGAGGGCCTCCCAAGTTGGCTATTCGTCATCTCTGCAGAGTCTGGAAGAGGGTCAGTGTGAGTAGAGAAAGCACTCCTCTTCGCTATCGGCGTAGCAACGTCGGTCTGTGGGAGTGTGAACAGGTGTGCTGCCTCGCTCGGCAGAAGCAATGTAAACTCCCCAATCGGCCTTCCATGGAGCAGTCTCAAGAAGTCGGCTCTCTTTTTCCTCACCCGAAGTCTGAGGTCAGTTGAGGGATCTACAGGGTTGACTGCACCTCGAAGTGTGACCATCAGGTGTCTGGCATTGCCCTCTGCCTGTAAGACATCTCGACCCCAACAGGCTATGGCCACCTCAACTTCACAAGCATCTGTGGCTCTGTGACGTTCAAGCTCTCGATGAGTTCTGTTGGCCTTTGATGTGGCTATTGGATCTACGAGAACAGTAGACTCTTGTGCGCCTCTAGAGAAGAGCCCTCCCTTCTCACGAGTGACAGTCACCTGTGCCTGACTGCTCTTAGTCTTGTACTCCATGCCCAACCACACGCGCTTTATCGTCCGCAGCACGCCTGATGAAGCCGGCATTGCAGACACTTGGAGTACTGCTCTCTCATATCTGAGCATGGCCTCTGCAGCGACTGTTAGGGGGTCGGCTCTCTGGCGAGGATCGTCAGCCATGAGGGGCTCTCCAGTCAGACAGATAGCAACGCCTTTGTCATGCGAGGTAATCGGTGGCGGTTGGAGCTTTTTGGCTTTCTCAAATCGATAATTGTTGAGATTAGCTCCTAGAGCTCTCTCCAGCAGGTTCATGTTCCTTCGAAGGTCATTTGATCCATTCCCCAGTGTCAGATAGTACTCATGTATCGCGCCATGGACGCGTTCGAATCGATAAATGAGAGGTACATCTTCCCCCATCATGGAACGTAGTACGCAGGTCGAGGGACTCCAGAAGTCGTGCTGACCGTTTCTCTCATCATGCAGAATGCGCTCTTGCGGACTCTCTACCACTTGAAATCCGCCGGCAAGAACTTCTCCTTTGGAGGCCGTGGAAGCCTCGTATGTCACTCCTTGACGGGTGGCAGACTTTGAGCTGCTACCGCTTCTTCTTGTGAGAACATATTCTATTAAGAATATAGCCACGAAGGTCGGAATAGCAACGAAGAAGACCTGTTCGGTTAGAGTGAAACCTGCGATAACTTGAGGTATCAGCAGAACCCAGCTCAGAGCAAGTACCGCCCAAGGCGTGGCGATGGCGGTAGGAACACCGATGATGAACACTCTCATGTCCCTCTTCCACCAATAACCAATGGCGCTCCCTACAATGCAGACCAGGGGAGTCCCCACACCAATGAGTCTTAGCCATGAGGGCATTGACGGATTGATTCGAACTGGAAACGCAAGGAACACAACTAGATTGAGGGTCACCATGATTCCTATGAATAGGGGAACCCCGTATCTGATTCCGTATTTCAAGAGCGTTGTTATGAAACCCATGTGTCCTCCGCCCCCATATCGATGAATTCACCATGTCTGATCACACAATCACCCCTGATACCTGAGCCGCCCAAGTCACAAGAAACTCCAACTCCTGCATTGTGGCACTCTCTCTTGTTTCCAGCGAATCATAGTCCCCAGAACTAGCGTCCTTCCTGCCTTCGCCACAGCTTCTTCTTGCGGTCTTGACTTCCTCACCGTCATCTGCTCCCCTTACTCGCGCCAAGATGTCTGCGAAAGCGAGTCATCCAAGGCGGACTGAGAAGGTTGAGGAATACTGTGTCACAATATGCCAAAAGATTGTTGCTCAGTCCAGATACAGTTGCTTCACCCTCCGATGAGATTAGAGGGCACTGATAACAGTGTAGGAGGGTTATTCTGGCCCCTAAGAGCCCTGAAGCCACCATGAAACCCTCATTTACCTTTATCATGATGTCAATCGTACTGAAGTGTACGCATTTGTCGAGGTCTCATGCTCTTTTTCGTCTGTCCTATGGCTGCTTATGATGCAGCATTCTTTGACGGAGTGTCAGAGGACTACGCCGAAGCAATGAACCGAAGGAAGTCGCTTGGAGAGTGAATTGCGAACTCCTAAAAGGAAACGCACCGAGGACATCAACGAGGGCGATGAGAAAACTCGGAGTATATGTCACACTGCTCATGGTTCTACTACTCTGCAGTTTCTTGCTGGTAGCGTATGTGCCTGGCATGCTGGCAGCTTCACGGAGTGAGAGTGAGATCATAATCGGCACGCCGGACAACGACATCTCAGAAGACATGGCAATTGACAGTGAGGGTAATGTGATTGTTGTAGGGAGGAGCGTGACTAACCCTGCTGTTGGTAGATTCTTCATGGTGAAGGTGTCCTCCGGAGGCCAAGAGCTATGGAGAAAGACCTGGAACGAGTCTGCCAATGACGTTCTTGTCAGTGTAGCAGTTGATTCGCTGGACAACATCATCGTCGCAGGAGCTGTCCGGAGTGCTGACCTTGATGAGCAAAAGGGCATTGTCATCAAGATGAGTCCAGACGGTGATGAGATGTGGTCGCTTGATATTCCTTATCTTCTTCGGTATGAGGGGATGTCTATCGTCTATGCTCAGGCGGCAGACTTCATGGAACTAGAAATGGTGCCTCAGAGCGATGACGTCCTTGTGATAGGGAACATTTACGACAACGGTCACAAGACATTGTTAATGCGTCTTAATTCCTCGGGTTCGATCATTTGGCAAAATGAGTGGTTTGGCCCCCCACATCAGAATGGTACCAGGGCCACCGACTCTTGGCTAACCAGCCAGAACAAGATCATGGTCACAGGTCTGATATATGAAACAGATGATCCGTACTGGCCCTATGGCGGGTCATTCATGGTCGCGTTCCACCTCAACGGGACAGAGGCCTGGAATCGCACGTCGGGCAACTACTGGGGCAGTTACGAGATTACCGAGGACCGGTTTGTCACAGCAACGCATGGTATGTCATTCGAGCGAGTAACGTGCTATACTTACGACCTCAATAAGACTTGGGAGTTTGACGTCGAACCAGGAGAATACTACTCAGTCATAATCCAAGGATTCAGTCTGAATGGGACAGACAACCTGATTGGGTGGGGCAGAGTCGTGAGCCTGATTGCAGGCAGACAGGTAACCAAGTCTTTCTCTGCGAAATTCACGGCTCTCCAGCCTTCACAGATACTGATATTCAGCTGTTCCATAGATGGTGTGCTTCAGTGGACTGACTTCCTTGTAGAGGGAAGGATGACAGAGCCCTGCGGTTGTGGATTTGATGCTGAGAATAGGCTAATAGTGGCAGGTCACACCAGTTCTTGGAGCTGGGAGGAGAACAACTTCATCGTTGTCTTCGACTTTAGACCCACTCCTGCCCCACCACACTATGACATTGTGCTGCTTGGTTTCTTTCCGATTCTCAACCTTCTCCTCGTGGGAATTGTTAGCGAACTTGGCACCCAATCGGTCTTTGGGAGAGGCGCGTTCGATTCCGCACAGGGTGCGAAGACAGCTATGAGCTTCGCGAAGATTGCCATTATCATAGAAACAGCTATTCTTATCGTGCTATGGACGGCCCTTTTCGGGGTCTATGGTGGAGGTGGTCCACCGTCACCGCTAGTATACCTTCCCGAATGGGTGTCTTGGTTATTCTGGAGTCTGCCAGTCGGAATCTTGACCCTACTAATCCTTTATGTTGGAGTTTGGACAAGGCAAAGTCGTGCCCAAGACTAGAGTGACCCCTGTTAGAGATTACCTGGTAATGGATCAGCTTCGGTGTCTGCTTCTTCAATCCAAACTTCTTGTTCAAGAATCCCACTAGTCCCGAGCTCTCCGAGTTTCTTGTAGATGGATTCGGCCTTCTCACTTTCTGCTTGTTGGCGGTGATAGAGCCAGAGGTTCGTAAGAGTCATTGTGACATATCGCTGATAGACTAAAGGTGCTGTTGTTGCCAAATCCTCTAGGATATCTAGGGCTTCTTGATAACACTTCTCAGCTTTGGACTGGTCACCAGATAGTCTGTACATATTGCCAAGGTTGTTCAGGATGAATCCTAGACGACCATTGTGCATCTCTGGTGATTTCTCTACTAGTTCTCTACGGAATTCCAATCCCCGCGATTCCACGAAGATGGAGTACAACGCTCCGCTCCTTGCAGCGTTCAAGTGCCTCGTCCATCCATTCTAGATACTCCTCTCTGTCCACGAACACGCGATCGGTTGGTTCATAGTGTTCGTACATACTCCAGACCCCAAATCACGCGGTGGTGTCTAATGGAGAGGGTCTTTGATAAGCTAGTCGGTAGCTTCCGAAGAAAAGCGAAACCACTTACGCACGATAAATGGAACAATCCAATTTCATTTGCGTCATTCGTACATATGGACTAAAATCAGTTCCTTCGCACACAATGATGCGTATGCTGTCATACACACATCCTTCTAGTCGCGAGGGTTGACTGAGGTGAAGACGAGATGATTGTTGAAGTTTCACTCCTGATTGCGATCTACTCTGCCTGGATGCTGCTGCTCGTCAATGCGATGGTTTCCACTGAGGAGATCTCTCTCACCATTGCTACTCTACCATTCATAGTGACATTTCCAATTGCATTGCTTCTCTCGGTAGCGGTAGAGGTCTTCATCCCGGGCATCCTAGGAGTGGACATAGTCCTAACTGCCATCATTGGAGTCCTGCTGTTTGTGAGATGGGTGATGGCAATTGTTGGTGAATAGTACGTAGCCACATCTGCCCATTGATTCATATCTAAGCACCCACAAAAGTGCAGAGGAGGCGGGTCAATCTGACAGAGAAGAGTGAACTCCCTTGGTATGAAGACGACGAGATGTGGGAGATAATGGAACCAGTGATGTTCACCGAGTCTCGTATCGCCCAGACACCTGAAGAGGTTGACAACCTCGTATCACTCTTGAAGATTCAGCCAAACGAGGTAATCCTTGACCTAGGTTGTGGAATTGGCAGACACTCACTTGAGTTCGCACGAAGGGGCTATAAGATTGTAGGAGTCGATCGTACCAAGATCTACTTGGAAAGGGCAAGGGCAAGCGCCGCCAAGGAAGAGCTTGAACTTGAGTTTGTCCTCGAGGACATGCTTTCATTTCTCAGAGAGAACTCCTTCGACATCGTGCTGAGCATGTATACTTCATTCGGATTCTCTGAAGACCCCAAGGATCAGATGAGAGTGTTGAAGAACATCCACTTGTCTCTCAGAAATGGAGGCAGATTTGTCTTGGCTGGTCATTCCATCGCGAAGGAGGTGTTCGCTAGGACATTTGTGCCGCGGACTTGGGATGAGCATGAAACAGGCTTCATTCTGAGGGAGCGGAAGATTGTCAATGATTGGTCCATGGCACACAAGACATGGCATTTCATTGAGAAGGGTGGGAGAATCCACAGGTGGGAGATCACTCACTGGATCTACTCGGCTGCTGAGCTGAAGAGTATGCTAATGAGCGCCGGTTTTTCACAAGTTCAGATATACGGATCACTAGATGGAAGCGCATATGATAATGAGGCCACTCTGATTGTTGCAGTCGCCACAAAATGATGCTTCTTAGAAATCGCTGGGGAGAATCGTTCAAGAAGTATCCTGTTTCTTCCCCTTGCGCTTGAACTCTGTGTAGCCACATCTTCCGCATGCAAAGCGGTCAGAGTGTTCGGCCATGTACGTACCCTTTTCACACCGTGGGCAGGCTCTCTTTACCGACGTAACCTCGCCCGTCTTTGAGTTGACCTTGTACATCTTATGTGTCATCTATGATTCTCCCTCTTTCTTCGTCGACTCATGCCTCTTCAAGATATATCCGAGCTCCACCCTCTTCATCTGTTCAGGGTCCTCGTATACCCTGGCCGAACCGTCTGTCACTCCGATGCCAAACTTCGTCACGAGGTTTCGAATCACAACTGTGGATGCATCGGCGTCGAAATGAGCCACTATCTTCGCCTTGACATCAGCTCTGCTAGGAGTGGTCTTACCCACATGTTTCACTCTGAACTCAATCTCCTTCCTAGAAAGAGGCTTGTTTTCTCTTTCCTGGAGAATCTCAACTTTCATTGGCATCACGTACGTAAGCTAGACCAACCTCTAGCGCCGGTCAGCCATCCGACCTTTGGTTGTCTAATAAAGCTTTCACCGCAGACAATGGCTCTAGAAGGTGTTAGCGAACCTTCAAGGCGTACTTGCCTGGCTTGTCGATGTTGAGCCGAGCAGCAATGTAGGAGCTCTTTCTCGGGTCATCGAGAGGACTCTTTCCTGGAAGAACGACGACGATGCCCGTGTATGATGTTGACAGACTAGTACCCTTGCAGTTGGGACACTGATCTTCCGTGGTCAAGTAGTGGCATGTACGACAGGCTCTCATCTTCGCCATAGAATCCCTCCAGCGTTACTTCTTCTTACCCTCTTTCTTTTGCTTCTCCCCACGAGCGCTTCTCACATCTTCCTCTATCCAAGAGTGCTGGGGACCAATCTTACCAAGGAACGGCTGTCTCATAGTAAGACCCAATTTGCCGGACCTGTTTCCGGACTCAAAGCTTATCGATGTGATTCGTGCTCTCACTTTGTCGCCCTCTGCGAGGGTCCGTCCGGTCTCTTTGCCCAAGAGCGCGCTGCCTTTTGCGTCCTGGGTTATGAAATCGTCACAGATCTGGCTTACGTGACAGAGCCCATCGAGTGGTCCCATTCGTATGAATGCACCAAAGTCCATCAGCTCAACCACGTTGCCCTCTACAAGCTCTCCTCTGACCGGCTTGAACACAAGAACCCGATAGGTAACAGAGTGGTAGGTTGCACCGTCTCCAGGCATGAGTCGGCCCTGACCTATCTCATCAATGCCAATGACAGCGATCATGAGTCCTATGTCCCTGTCCAAGACATTCTCATACTGTTTTCGCAGATGGACCATTGCGGCCTCCTCTATCGGGGCTCCAAACTCCTTCGGAGGAATACGCACAACATCTCGGACTGTGACCACACTGTACATTTACAGCCGCTCCTCGCCTGACAGGACAATCATAGAACAATCAGACCATTGGTCAAACTACATCGGTCTGGACCCTACGGCTCAGCGGTGCAACCATTTGGTAAACATAAAAACGTTGTGAAAAGGTCTCAGGGCAACACTCCATCAAGGGCTAAGCGTTTCTGCGCTCGTAGGAATAGAACTGGAATTCCAAGCGCTCTTGCTCTAGCTCGTAGCTCCTTGTCGTTTGTCGCCAACACCCCTTCAGCAGAAGTCGTATACTCCAGAAGCTGATCATCGACTGGAAGTTCCAAGAGAGATTCTTCAACCTCTGCAATTCTGCATCTACTGACCAATTCCCCCGCAATCTTGAAAGCACGTTTGTCACTTCCTCTCCTAGCGTCACGAGCCCTTGCTTCAATCTCCTCCCTGACCGAGGGCAGAACTACGAACTCGACTCGACACTCTAGGACTCTCTCTGCCTCTGAGAACACATCCACATTGAACTGGGATGGGACGGTCATAAAATTCGTATCAACAACGACAGAAAGCACCACTTTGCTCACTAACTTCCCTTCACATCTGTGCGTGTCCAACTAGTCGCCATTTGTTCTCGACTCTGCGGCCGATTGCAATGCGCTGATTCTTCTCTATGACCACAGGCCGCTTCAATTCGAGCTCAATCTCATCCCCATGAAGTCTGGACACAACACCCACTGTTGCCGCAGTCCCAACCACAAGCATGAGTGGTTCGTTGAGTCTGAGATTCCCCACTTCCTTCTCCGACTCCATTCCAACAACTCTCTCCATGAGTATGGGCTTGATCATGATCTTGTCGATAGTCTTTGGCATTTTCCCGGCCTTGCCAACCACACTCCCCACGAGGCGGTCTGCACGAGTCGACGCAGGATCCAGAGCCGTTCCTACGCCAATGAGTCCTCCCGGACGCGCCTCTTCCAAGTCATTACCGCTACCCGAGAGAAGAGTCACAATCTTCGCCCTGATTGTCTGAAAGCCTTTCTCGGTCTTCACTCCGGGAGCAATCTCAATATCGTCCCCGAGCTTCAACACACCGCGTACGATCGAGCCACCTATCACTCCGCCACGAAGCTTGTCTGGTAGGGTGCCTGGTCTGTTGATGTCAAAGGACCTCGCAACAAACATCTTTGGAGCTGCCTCCTCATCTCTCTGAGGAGTGGGGATGACCTCCTGAATCCTCTGGATGAGAAGGTCCGTGTTAGCACCAAAGATCGCAGAGACCGGAACTATTGGAGCATCTTCAGCCGTGGTGCCTTTCACGAAGTCCTTAATCTGCTTGTAATGCTTCACAGCCTCTTCCCTGGAAACAAGCTCTATCTTGTTTTGCACGATTATGATGTTCTTCACGCCAATGATCTCAAGGGCACGGAGGTGTTCAGATGTCTGCGGCATTGGGCAGGGCTCATTGGCCGCGATTACAAGTATCGCTCCATCCATGAGACTGGCACCGCTGAGGCAAGTAGCCATCAGTGACTCGTGACCGGGACTATCGACGAATGATATCTCCCTAAGTACCTCCAAGTCACCTCCGCATTTCGGACACTTCTCGTTCTTGCCAGCTCCCACTAGATGTGAGGTTGTGTATGCTTCTGGCTCAGAGCACTTGGAACACTTCAGCAGGGTCGTCGCAGCATAACCGAGTCTGATTGATATTCCTCGTCGCACTTCATCTGAGTGGCGGTCTGTCCACTCGCCTGTTAGATACTCAACAAGTGTGGTCTTCCCATGATCTACGTGACCCAATGTGCCGATGCTTACCTCTGACTGTCCTTCATACACCTAGTCTTCACTTCCGAACGCCAATGGCTTCTAGCAGTGTAGAGGTGCATTTGAATGAGGTTTAAGAAGTCTGTGGTTGACCCACGTCAACTAATACAAGAATGGCCTGAAAATCTAAGGAAACCCCCGAGAACACTATGCGGCCTTTAGGATTAGTTCCTCGAGTGGCACACTTCCCTTCTCCTCTACTCGCATGTTCACCTGGGATATGTCTAGACTGAGTTCGCTTCCACGAACAGTCTTTCTCTTGGCCATGCCTTTCTTTGCTGGCCTGAAGCCTGGGGGCCCACGAATCAAGAATCTCTTCTTTCCGCTGCCGTGGACGTCCGGACGTATTGGAAAGCCTGACTTGTCGCTACCCCCTGTGATCTTCAGCTTGTATCCCGGAAGACCTAGCATGTCACCTTCCACAATCTCACCAACACGTTTGCCAACCAATGCGTTGGTCTTCGCATCATCTAACTCATACTGGATGGCCTTTCCCTCTTCGGGGTCTGAGATCGCTAGCTTGAATGGCAACTATCGAATCGCCTGCCTGAAGTTACTGTGACAGTCCAAATCTTGGACGCAGGCGGTAGGCAAAGTGCATCACTTTATGAGGGTTGTGGTCGAGCTGAAGGAGACCGGTCGAGATGAGAAGCTTCTAGGCCGTTAGCCAAGTACACAACCATTATAACATATCCATAATCCTGACGCTGCTAAGCATCTGCCCGTCTGGACTTGAACGACCATGGACCCCATCACAATTCTCGTGCTCGTAGCAGTCGTCTGGCTTGCAATCTATATAATCGCGCAGGCTGTGGGTGTTGATAAGCTGAGTGCGAGGGGTGTGGAAGCAGGTACTCCCCTGTTTCTCATGATCAAGACAGAACGACTCAACTCCTTTCTTACACGAATGGGGAAGAAGTTCCCCAGAGCGTTCTGGAATGCTGGCATTGTCGTTGCTTTTGGTGGAATGATTCTGGGATTCTATGTGTTTGGCGAGAACTTCCTCAAGTTCTTTATCCAGCCTGCACAAGCTGGAGGAGTTGTACCTATAATCCCTGGAGTCACAATCACAGGTCTTCCAATGGTCTACATGATGATTGGTCTTGCTGTGACACTGATAACACACGAGTTCGCACACGGTCTTGCATCTTCCCGTGATGATGTCCCCATCAGGAGCTCTGGTCTGCTCTTCTTCTACGTCATCTTCGGTGCATTTGTTGAGCCTGACGAGGAGCATTTCGAGAAGCAGGTAGGTCCTAGGACCAGAATGCGTCTGTTCGCTGCAGGATCCTATGCCAACCTCATTGCCGGGCTTGTTGTGTTCCTTCTAATAGCTAACTTCAATCCAATGATGTCGATAGCTTTCAATCCTCCAAACGGAGCATACATCTATGACACGGTTCCCGGGTCTCCTGGAGGGGAAACACTACAGATCGGCGATGTCATCGTTGGTCTCAATGATACTGATATCAACACTTGGGGTGATGTTGGAGCCTTCATGGCTGGTGCCACATCGGGATCGCTTGTTACAATACATACGCTGAATGGCACGTCCATACTGGTAGCATTAGCAGAGAATCCTTCCAACTCTACATTAGGGTATATTGGGATCTTCGGAGCTGACTACTGGGAGCCCAAGCCTGGCTGGGACCTGATACTCACACCACTCTATGTATTTCATATACAGCAGACATTACTCTGGCTCTGGATAGTTCTCATATCTGTTGGTCTACTCAACCTTCTACCGATACCGCCCCTTGACGGAGACAGGATACTCAAGAACGCTCTCAGTCTGGTCACAGAGGACGAGAAGAAGATCAAGTACGCAATGTGGCCCCTGAGGATAGCGTCCATTGTAATCGTTGTCGGAAGTATTGTGCTCAGCCTCTACCTGGGCAAGGGGATATTCGGATGATGGGACGACTCTGTTCTTTCATCACTGTATCGGACCTAATAAGGCATCATTAGGACAACTCAACGATGCATCATGATTTCCGCACAAATTGGCACAATGAACGATATTCGTGAGAAGTCTCGAAAGGCACTCACAGACTACCTGACAATGTTCCTTCCCGGTTCTTGGATTGAGCCTCTTGCAAGACTCAAGCTCATGCTCCAGTCAAATTCCGACATTGATTGGGAGGCACTCAAGGGTCATGCACTCCTGCTCTTTGATGAGAAACGCCTATCCAACGACCGAGTAGAATGTTTGGCGCGTGTCGAGAGGCTGGGCGAGGCATTCAGGGAGATCCACAAAGTCATGTCACCAGCAGAGTGGCACAGGACAGTCGATGACATTGTGTATGCAACGAACTTCAGAGTTTCCAAAGCTTCACTTCAAACGACCCGTATCCAGGTAATGGATGAACAGAAGGAGAAAGGGACTAAGAAGGCTGTACGATAGCGTGAGTTCGGACGGATAGACCAACACAGATTTAGCAGTTCCCTCTTCATGCACATTCATGCTTGCTAGGCTTCAGGCCTACCTGAACGAGTCTATTCAAGGTATGGGGGACTCAGAAGTTCGAAATCTGCAAAGCATCGCAGATGGGTGGGAAACTGAGATACTCTCCTTCGACCTAGTCAATCTGCCATCTTCAGGATGGGAGCATGAGAAACTGATTCTCCGTATGTACCCTGGTAGGTATTCTAGTCAAAAGGCAAGATGGGAGTTCACTGTGCTCAAGAAACTAGGTGAACTCGGCTATTCAGTACCGTCTGTGCTGCACCTAGAACAGAGCGGTAAGCCCCTGGGCAGGGCCTTCATCCTCATGGAGAGGATTGAAGGTGTTCAACTCTGGGACATGTTCCCAGATGGCTCGCCCGACAGGCTGTACGAGTTAATACGAATCTTCTCTGAACTCTTTGTCAATCTCCATCAAATTGACTGGACGAAGGCCTTTCCCACTCCTCCAGGCCGCGATGCGAATGATCCTCATTCTTTCATCAGAGCAAGACTCGAAGAGTACGCCCATAACATCTCTAGTCTTCGAAAGGCAGAGTTGAGCCCAGTGGTGGATTGGCTCAGCAAACGCCTTCCAAACATTCCTGTCGGAAGACTCTCTTTCACTCATGGGGATTTCCACCCTGGCAACATTCTAGTTGATTCTGACGGGAACCTCTTTGTAATTGACTGGACTGCATCAAGGGTCACAGACTATCGTGTCGATTTGGCGTGGACAGTGTTGCTGGCCAAGACATTCCCGGGTGACCTAGGCGGCATCATTCTCAGTACTTACGAGGACATCTTGGGTTCTACTGTTGAGAGCATCGAGTACTTTGAGGTCTTGGCCATACTTCGAAGACTGCTCGATATGTCAGTTTCTTTCACTGAAAGGGCAGGCGACAGGGGAATGAGAGAAGGCGCCTTGGAGATGATGAGAGAGCATGCAGAGCACTTCAGGAACGTCCATTCTCTGCTTGTCGATATAACAGGAATCAGGATCCCTGAGATCACAGCGCTCATCGAGAGCATGACGGAGCAGTGAGTGGCCTTTGTTACTCACACCAAATGAGAGCCTTTAACTACTGTTCGAATCAGAAACGTCACGGAGTAACGGTAGCATGCCTCTCGAGTGTTCCAAGTGTGGCAAACCAGCTGTCTACCTTAGAAGATACACCGCAGAGCGACTCTGCCAGGCATGCCTCATATCTACCACCGTCCAGAGAGTGCGAAGAACCATAAACAGAGGGAAGATGCTACGTGAGGATGACCGGATTGTGGTCGCCATCTCTGGAGGGAAAGACAGTGCAGTACTGCTTGAAACGCTCTACCGCATAGAGGAGGAATTCCCAAGATCAGAGCTGATGCCGCTTACGATTGATGAGGGGATACGTGGCTACCGTGACAAGGCACTCGAGGCCGCACGAAAGCTGGTTTCCGACCTAAAACTCACGCTGGAAGTTAGGACATTCAAAGACGCATTTGACAGGTCATTGGACGAAATCGTCGAGTTGAGGCCTGAGAAATCGATTGGTGCATGCTCATACTGCGGTGTACTCAGGAGGCGAGCCATAAACACAGCAGCAAAGGAGCTACAGGCCGATGTGGTTGCAACGGGTCACAACTTGGATGACGAGGCCCAGACTGTGATGATGAACATGATGCGCGGCGACAGTCAACGGATTGCCAGAACGAACAAGTCACGTGATCGACCTGTCAAAGGCCTCGTACCTCGTGTAAAACCCATCAAGGAGATCTCAGAGAGAAATATTGTAGCTTACACGCATCAGCTCGCGCTTCCCTACCATGATGTGCCCTGCCCCTATGCTGTTGAGGCTTTCCGGAATGACCTACGGGCCTTTCTCAATTACATGGAGCACAAACGTCCTGGAACCCTGCTTGCAATTCTTCGTTCAGCCGAAACAATAGCAGAAGCACTCGAGGAAAGTGAGTCTTCCTCCACGGTTCAGAGCTGTGAGAGTTGCGGAAACCCAAGTTCTGCAAGGATGTGCAAGGTCTGCTCAATGCTTGCCAATCTAGGGGCTGGTTGAAGTGGCAAAGAAGCCAGAAACACTCCACGAGCCAAGAGAGGTCGTGTATGACAAGAGCCAATGGACCAGACTGGAGGGCCTACGCCAGAAGGCAATGGAGGTAATGGCTCTCCTTGAACCTGCCGGAATAGCCACTTTTGCGTACGGCTCGATTGCGCGCGGAGATGTGACCAAATCATCAGATATCGACCTCATAGTTCTACAACCTCTCTCCAGCTACAGACTGGAAGTGGTCCTTGGGAAAGGACTACGTCGGGAGGTTGTTCAGGCGACTCCCTCCACAGTCATCAAGGGACACATACACTTGGAGAATGGGGTTGTTGTGACCTTTCCTCTCTTCAAACTCATGCCCAGGGAGGAGGAGTTCTATCGATGGAGCGGAATGGTGGATCTCAAACAGATCAGGTCTGGAGTAAGGGTTTCTGGTGTGGACAAGAGGTTGTTACTGATAGAACCGACAGAATCTGGCCATCTCGAACACGGTGTCATTGGATATGAGCACATGGCTGCGAAGAAGCTCGGTGTGAGCACTGCGATAGTGCAAGAGCGAGTCAGAGTGCTGACCCGTCGTGACAGCGTTGGGCGAACCGGTACGTATCTCACAAGACTTCTCTCAGAGGACGAGAGCTTTGAGGTCGTGGCAAAGAGTCTGAAGGACAAGGATCCTGCTATCCGTCGAACAATCGAAAGACGAGAGAAGTAGAGGTGCTGACATGACACGTCCAATCCACTGTATTGAGGGTAATTCACTGCTTGTGGGAGAGATGCCAATGGGTTGCAAGCAGTGTGCTAGAGGGTCCAAGATGGTCCTCTTTGTCACTGGTCTGTGTGATGCAGCATGCTTCTACTGCCCTCTCTCACAGGACAAGACTGACAAGGATGTGGTCTTTGCTGACGAGATGCCCGTACACAATGATAGTGATATCCTATACGAGTCGGATGCAATAGGTGCCGAGGGAGCTGGTCTAAGCGGCGGTGATCCTCTCTGCAGGCTTGAGAGAACCACCCACTATATCTCGCTTCTGAAGGAACAACGCGGTAAGGACTTTCACACTCACCTATACACTGCCAAGTCCGACATAGATGAAGAGTCGCTTCGAAGCCTGCTCAAGGCTGGTCTCGATGAGATCCGTTTCCATACTCTCGGACAAGACTGGTCTGGAATAGAGTCAGCGATTGACTTACGAATGAAGGTGGGAATCGAGGTTCCAGCCATTCCAGGCGAGAAGAAATCGTTGAGGGAAACCGCCAGGAGGGCGGAGGACATAGGAGTCTCATTTCTCAATATCAATGAACTTGAGAGCAGCGAAACAAACTTCGAATCCTTGGTCTCTCTAGGATTGAGGCTCCGAAGCATGGACTCTGCCTCTATCATGGGAAGCACAGAGCTTGCAAGTGAGATAGTACATTGGGCCGCGGATGAGCTGGATTCATTATCAGTACACTATTGCTCTGCGCGATTCAAGGATGCCATCCAAATGCACAACCGACTCGAGAGGAGGCTAGAACGAACTTCTAGAGAGTTTGAGGAGCGCGTCGAGGATGAACCTTTACTTGTTCTAGGGGTGATTAGAGCACCCCGTGGTAAACAAATGAGTAGTGATCAGCTGGACCATATCGGTCGAGTTCTAGAAGATAGATTCGATGTCCCCCGACATCTGATGAACGTAGACATCTTCAGAATGAGAGTCGAGATAGCTGCCTGGATACTCAGCGAGATTGCAACCGATCTGAAGAAGGCACTTCCTGATGGAAATAGCTTCGAGGTGGGCGTTGCGCACGAATACCCGTCTTGGGACCGACTCCAGACACTGTTCGATCCGCTGTGACTACTCGCCAATTCGGAATCTAAGTATTGCAGCAATACCTCCGATGCGTTGGAGCTGGTCGCCTGCAGGATGGTCTGTGGATACTATGTGAAAGTCACCGCGTGTCTTCTCGGTGTTTCTAATCAGACTGTCCATCCAACGTCGGTGTTCGTGGTCACCCTCTCGTAGCTTCTTGTCTGTGACCAGTAGATGGTCAACTGCGCCATACTGCACAGCCTTGGCAACTTCGTCATCACCATACGTCGCGAGACCGTCGCCTTTCGCAATGTGTTCAATAACGCTCTCAATGAGCTGAGTTTCAGCTTCCAGCTTCAGAGTTTCAATTGCCTTTGATATGACTCCTCTATAGAGGATCTCCTTTGCACCAGGATACCCAATCGAGTTTATGCTTTCAACTGTCACTGGAGGGAGAATCTTTAGTTTCGCACTGCGCAAGTGTTCACTGAAGTGGTCCTTCACAAATCCAGGGCCCGCCACTACAATGAGTGCAAACTCGTTCTGCTCCAATTGTGAGCGCACGGCAAGAAGCACGCTATCAAAGAAGTCACGCATTGTTGCATCATAGGACTTCTGATCACCACGTTTTCGCGATATGCTTGTCCGCACTCGTACGGCCTCTTGAATCCCAAAGTCTGCAATCAGAAAGAGCTCTGCTTCCCCATCTTCTATGGTAACAAGCAGTGAAACGGGTCTTAGTCCTGCTTTCTCAGCCTCTTTGAGGCGTTCCAGCAAATACTTGGGCCAGTACTCCTTGATGATTGTCAGTGTGTGTCCCAGCTCCACGTTGAAAGTGTGATGCGATCCTATGCTGACTAAGTCACTAGGCCCTTCCAGAATCACGCCCTTGACTCTTACTCTGTTAGAGAAGGCATGAAAAGCAACGTCCTCCACCTTGAGTCTAAGTGTCATTGGCTTACGTACGCTCTCCGGTTTCCGAGCATCCTCATCTCCCACTTTGACTCTTCGAGTGGTCTTCGATACTACGGTGTCACCAGGGGCAACTACGTTATACAGATGCCAGAGGTCATCAAGAGTTTCGATCTTGAGGACGACTCTTCCACCCTTCATATCGCGTTTCAGTACCTTCAAGGCGACACCAACAGGCAAACATCCGTTTCAGAAGAAATAGTCTCCGTAGTTTCTGGACGACGACCCTCTCCTTGGTAAGCTAGGAATCCGACCGTCGTCCATGTCAATCCCTTTGCTCAGGGTTTCAGCTCTCTCAACATGCTCAGGAGTGATTAGGTCGGCCTCATCTTGCGTTGCAAGATCCCCTGCTATCCTGACCAGTCCTCCTAGTTCGCGAAGGCGAAGGGTGAAGGCATCGCGTTTTCCGTCAAGCACATTGGCCATTCTTTGGGCAACCTGCAGAACTGACTTAGCTGACTCAACAGAGAGATGCGGAATCCTGCCGTCTTCCAAGACTGTCTGAGCCATGAAACGCACCAATGAATTGGCGTTCTCAGTCGTCTTCTCCATCCACGAATCAAGCATTATCTCGTAGCCGTACCCACGTATTCGAGACCTCAAGGGGGGGAGTATCTTCGACAAGTCCTCCAGATTGCATGATGCGAAGAGCAAGAAGTCGCACGGCACATCATCGACACGTACAGCCGCTCCAGAGCTACTAGGGTTATGGCCAGAAATGGGATAGACACGATCTTGCATCGCAGTGAGTAGGTGTTTCTGGTAGACTCCTAAGGCCGTTATCTCATCAACGTAAAGAATCCCCTCATGAGCCTCATGGATCGCTCCAGGAATCACCATCGTGTGAGGGGCAGTTCCCAAAGGCTCAGTGTTACCGTATGGGTCGTGTTTAACGTCACCGAGTAGCTCTACCGGGCTAGTTCCACTCACTCTCACAAATCTCGAAGCGTTAATCGAAACCAGAATGTGATCGGCATGTTCCTGATTATTCGGAACTACTGGACTTAGGCCGCCATCACGAAGGTAGACCACTCTTATTGTGTCCTCACCGACCCTGTCGTAGGTGATGGTGTGAGGAATCCCTTCAATCTTCTCACACCGTTTAATGCTTGTGAGCGCTGGTTCCTTAATCACATCTAGGGTTCGGAAAAGCCCCGAGAAAGACGCATACTCATGAGGTCCTTTGTCTGTCCAGTCGCAGCGCTTCGATGACTCGCACTCCATGCAGACACTTTGGCTGGGAAGAGAATAGCTCCCGCATTTTGAACATCGATATCCCATTCTCACGGCAATCTCAAATGGCAATTCATCTGGTCTGATATAGATGGTGTCTGGTTTGCTCAGCGGCTCCTGACTTCTTTCCTGTGTGACCTTCCAAACAGCAACATCTGGTCGATTTGGTTGGGAAGCATTGTAACGGATGAGGATCTCTTCCTGCGGCTTGGGGAGGAGAGTGTAGGCTGCCTTTGCAAGCATAGACTTGCCGATTCCTGGTACACCCGCGAGGAGTACATGTCTACGCTGTCCAACGGCAGAATGGACTAGTGTGACAGCGTGTTGTTGACCAACAATCCTATCGAACGGATCGTTCGAAATAGACACTTCCGCTGTCGACCTTATCTCATCAATAACGGCAGCTGTTTCATCGAGCTTCAAGTTTCTCGTATGCGCTTTCAGGCGCAAATATGAAACTGTGAGTATTACTGGAGCCAGTCAGACTGCGCCTTCATAGACCCAAGTCATCAAAAGTGACTATTCCTAGGCTTGATGGCTTCTTCTCAAGATCTGCAACTGCCGCTCCAATGATGAGCCGAGCCTTCTTAGCACTTGCAATATCCACTAGACGCTGTGTGACTACACCATCAAACACTATTGTGTCTGCAGTTTCTAACTCTTCGAGTGTCTTTGCCAACTCGGCAACGCCACATTCCACGATGACCTTCTTGTCGGAATCGAAGACGACGGCCTTGAAGGCCTCCTTGACATCATCAATCTTCTTGATGTAAGTCTCGTCCACGTCTTCCTTGGTTATACTAGGTTTTCTTCTCCGTGTCCTGTAGCTGGGTTCCCGTGTCCTCTTCTGTGCAATCGGAGCCTCAGTTCTTCTTGGTCTGACCTCTCTCTTAGCTCTCTTTTCTGGTCGTTTCCTGGCGGCAGGTGCTTTCCGGTCGCTTACCAGAGCCAGCGCCTGATCAGCTGGAATCTGAGTCTGAAGGGCCTTCGTTACCTCCCTTCGAGTTAGTTCCTCAACTTCTTTGCTTTCAGGTGCTCTCGCAATGAAGTCGACCCTGGCCACCTGCATCAGTTCACGCAGGATTAGGTCACCACCCCTATCCCCGTCTAGGAAAGCTATGACTCTCTTCTTCTTCGACTTCTTGGTGAGGTCCTTTATCGTGTTTGGAACATGCGTACCCTCTACAGCAATTGCATTGTTGATGCCGCATTTCATCAGGTTGAGCACGTCAGCTCTACCCTCTACGATGATTATCTCATCACTACTGGCTAGCTCAGGACCTGCAGGCAGATTGTCTTTACCGAATTTCGTGATTCCTGCCTTTCTTCCCTTTGTGACTGCAGTTGTGATCTCCCCTGTTCCAGGTGCAATCTCTTCCTCCCAGCCTTTCAAGATGCTGATTGCTCTACTTACGACCTTTCGACGCTTGGCACCTCGAATGTCTTCTACCTTCTCCAAGGTGACCTTGGCCGTACAAGGCCCAACTCTGTCCACAGTTTCAATGGACGCAGCAAGGATTGCTGTTGCAGTCTTGTTCAGCGATACAGGGATTACAATCTCTCCCTTGCTGTTTCCTCCCTCTGATCTTATCACAATCTGGATTCTACCGATACGGCCCGTGCGCTGTAGTTCTCGTAGGTCTAGATCCTCACCTAAGAGGCCCTCTGTCTGTCCGAATATCGCTCCCACTACATCCGGTTTGTCTACTACTCCATCAACCTCAATCTTTGCTCTTATGACGTATTTTGCAGTACTTTGATCAAAGTCTGTTCCCAATGATGGTATCTCCTCTGATGTAATGCCACGTATCCCTACGTTTCATTCCGAAGCAGCTCTTCGGTCCGCGCCTCTTCATGCGCTTGGATCTATCTCCCATCTCTTCACGTTTCACTAGGAATGTATCCGCTGCGTTTGACTGTGAGTCTGACCTATGCGCCTACAACAGTAGTATTGTGATTCTGATGATGTGATGAATGATAAATGTCCTAAGACATGTGCGACGGTTTCTCAGTGACTCGCCTGAGATTGGAGTCAGGGAATCCGTAGCTCTTATGATATGATGATTGTAAAGTGCGACTGAATCCTGTTCAGTGCCGCCTTACAGGTGAGGTCTGCAATTTTAGCGTATTTGAAGATGTCGCTAGTACCCCCTTTGTCCTAGTACAGTTTCTGACCAAAGGCGGGGCTGCCGGATTGCGCGCCAATTGACAAGGCTAATAACAGTTGACTCGAATGTCATGGTGTTCAGGAGAGATCGCCCATTCACGAGGGCGCACTGAGGCACAGCCTGTGATGTGTAGCGCAAGGGGTGGGTAACAGCCTGAACGGTTGCCTGCCAAACACCAAAAGGACGAGCCACAACGGACTCACAAGATGAGGATTCTTTCCTTAGATGAACTGTGGGCCACCCAGGTTTCGTACATTGACAGGCGGGTCGATGCCAATATGCCCGTCACGAGACAACTCGGCAGAGCCGGATGCATTTCCGATGCTGTGAAGCTGGGAGTTAGTGGTATGGGACACAGGCATCGGCCACTCTCACTTCTACTCATAACTAGTCTTTAAATTTCATTTCACGGGATTCACCCGGATTCATAATCTCTACAGATACGTCTTTGGTCATCTCGGCTACAAGTCTCTGGAATTCCTTGGGATCTTGCTCAATCACGGGAAAGGTGTTGTAGTGCATTGGGACTACCACCTTTGGCTTCACGAGTTTTGTTGCATACGCGGCCTCTTTCGGTCCACATACGTAGTAGCTCCCTATAGGACTGAGAAACAAGTCGATTCCATACATGTCGCTGAACAATCCCATGTCCGAGAATACGCCGGTGTCACCCGGATGATAGACAGTCCCGCATGGAAACTTGACCACGAAACCAGTCGGGGCGCCTTTGCCGCATGAATGGAATGCATGAACAAGGGTCACGGTGATATCACCTATGTTCACACTGCCGCCGACATTGAGGGTGTGCGCATTTTCAACACCTTCACTCTTTGCTTGTATCGCAAGCTCATTTATCGCAGTGAAGTATGCACCAGTCCTCTTGCATATCTCCACTGCCTCAGCATACCCATGATCTCCATGGTCGTGTGTGACCAGTACGATGTCGGCTTTCTCCACATCATCAACTTTCATGGGTGAGGTCGGGCCATTCAACCAGGGGTCTATGAAGACAACTCTCTCACCACATTCAATCTTGAACGATGCGTGACCTAGATATGTGACTCTCATCATCTCTGATCTCCATCTCTGTATTTCGGATTCTAGACACGATGTAGGGGTTCTTCACTTATATTGCTCACTCCGGCGCCATAGATATTCAGAACTGACCATCTAGGACAAGCTCGTTGGATAGAACTCCTTAAGATACAGCATGCGGCCGAGATTCTGAGGTTGTAGAGATGTCTTCTCCCCACCCTGACTTCATCAAGGCCGGCCGCATTGCTGCCCGAGTCTTGAAAGAAACTGCATTGCAGGTCAAACCAGGCGCGAAGATACTCAAGGTGTGCACCTTTGCGGAGAAGAAGACGCTCGAGTATGGAGCAGGCATCTCGTTTCCGTGCAATGTTTCTGTCAACGAACAGGCCGCACATTACACAAGTCCTCACGGTGATACAAGGAAGTTTCCCGACAAAGGGCTTGTGAAAGTCGACATTGGAACACATGTAGATGGACACATAGCCGACACTGCGATAACGGTAGACCTAGATGGATCGTTCGAGAGATTCATTGCGGCGGCACAGGCAGGACTAGATGCCGCGATTGACGTAGTGAGACCTGGGGTACATGTCGGAGAAGTAGGAGCAGCAATTGAGAAGGCTATCAAGAGCCATGGTCTGCGTCCAATTCACCAGCTTTCTGGCCATCAGCTGAAACAGTGGAATCTACATGCCGGAAAGAACGTTCCAAATGTCCGAACCCGAAGAAGTTCCAAGATGAATTTCGGTGAAACCTTTGCAATAGAACCATTCGCAACTGATGGAAACGGAACAGTCAAGCCAGGATCAGACTCCTACATCTTTGCCAATGTGATGTCAAGCAAGAAGAAGCTTGACAGCCCAACGACTCAGATCCGGGATGCAGCCCGTCGAAGGTTTAACACACTTCCATGGGCCTCAAGATGGCTAGACAGCTCAAAGGTCGATGTGAACACCGCACTCAATACTCTTCTTAGGGCTGGCGCCATCAGAGATTACCCAGTTCTCATTGAGGGCAAGGATGGCATGGTCTCTCAGTTCGAGCATAGCCTCTTCGTTGGCGAGAACGGTGCGATTGTGACAACACTGAGAGATTGACACGTTGCCAAGAATGTGTGAAATAGTATCACTCCGGCCCAAGACTCTGATTCATCGTTGGAGGCCCTTAAATCACATATTTCTCCTCAGGCTCTTCTCTAACAACATAGACCCCGTGTATGGTCATTGAGCTCTGACACTTGGGACATGGAACGTCGACGGGCTTGAGAATGTAGTCGCCCTTCTGAAAGTCCCTGATCTCCTTGAAAGTGCATTCTGGGTTGTCACACCTTATCTCTGTAACAGTTGGCGGTGGTGGTTTCCTCTCCTCTGCTCCCCTACCACCAGCATTGAACAAGGAGAATCCTATTGACATCACAATCAGTCCAATGAAGTAGTAGATCCAAGACAACTGTGGATCTGACATCCCGAAGAACACGACCACTACTCCTGCAGCAGCAGTCACTGCACCGACAATCTTGGTTATTATGCCCATGGTTCACACCCTATAGTCCTATGCCCATTGAATTGCCAATTCCAGCAAGTATTATCCTGTCACCTGGCTTGGTTCTTTTGAGGATTGCATTGCTGATTCTCTGGATCACTTCCGGAACTGAATCCAGGATCTTCTTGTCCATAACACCGACAGCGGCGGCCTCGTCCTCCTTGACAACAATCGCCTCTATGCCGATATCGTTGTCCGTTGCAGTCTGCTCGATGGCATGCTTCTCCGGACCGGGGTCTCCAATTGCTGCCCCTGTTCCCTCAGACACACGACCCATCTCCTCACCCTCGAGTTTCAGGGCTGCATCCACAGTGATTATTCTGGAGATCTTACCTTTGTTCTGCTCGACAAGTTTCTTGACCGCAAAACCAGGCTTGCCCACAGTGCCCCCAGGACCGGTGGCCCGGAGGGCATAGACTGTTCGTTCTTCGACCTCTATCGGATAGTAGCCAACCTCGCGTGACACCTCATGAACGTAGGAGTCGGCACTCGCACCATACTCCCTCGCAAACCTTGTCACAATAAGCGCGCCGATGCCGTCGCCAATGGGCTTTCCTTCAGAGAACGCATCGACTGCATCAAAGTATGCCTTAGCAAGTCGCATTATGTCAGGCATTTGCATTTGAATCTGCATGACCATGATCTGGCTGCCTGTCTTCTTCCCTAAAATGTAGAAATGACGCACAATTCTGTATATTAGGTCCAGAACTTGCGACACCTCAAGGGTGTTCTCAAGGGTCTGTTGTTCTGGAAGTGTAGCCTCTGGAGCCAGTTCAGAAACAAACTCCTGAAAGCGGTCTCTCCTCTCATCTAGGAGGTGGTCAAGCCTTACGAGAACGCCCGCAGGATCCAAGTCTACAGGCATGATTGTAAAGTAGTCCAGCCAACGTTCAACCTCACCGGTCACTTCATCCTCGGTCCTGCCAAAGGCCTTGAATGTCTCAATGGCGGACTCCTTTGACTCGTTCCTCATTCTCTTTAGCTCTACGAGTCCTGCACGAATCTGACCAAGCCACATACGCATCTGCAGTTTGGCTCCGTACAGCATGTAACCTATGAAGAATACAAAGAAGAGTATGTTGAAAATCCAGCCGAAATCGCCTTCTTGACCCGGAAACTGCATCTGAATCATCCTGTCTGTCATCGGTCGTCCTTTAACCATTGCTATCTCGACATTCTTCGGATACGACTCTCAAGGAAGGGACCCGAGAACAGTAGCTCTGAAATGGGAAAATGTGGCCAACTTAATTAGCCTTTGCGACCATTAGTAGTCGAGGGCGGAATCGCCAATGTTGAAACGAGTGAGAGAGAGGGTTAGGAATTATCTTCTCTTTCTTCAAACTCTGGACCAAGAAAGGGGTGGGTGGGTCCGTCGTGTTGGTTTCCCGGTTGGCATGATTTTCATAGCAGGCGTCATAGTCTTCCAAGTGGTAACATATACCCAAGTGATTCCTGCAGACCTGATGCCTATCTTCATTATCGTCTATGTTGTTGTGCAGTTAGTCTTGGGTGTCATCATGATCGCGGCCTATCTAGTGGCCTATGGAAGAGCTGGTTGGTACTGCATGACAGTAGCGGGAATAGTTGGTGTCCTGTTCATAGTTGTGTGGCTTCTCTGGAGATGACACACAGAAACAGCTGGTAGCAGAGATTAACCAACATCGTTCAGTCCATCACCAGATGTCCTTTGGTGATAGAAGATCTCGCCATGTGATCATGGAATTTGATATCGATTGCATCCTGCTCTAGTGAGGAATGATGAGCATGGAAATGGTGGAACGCAGAAGTTTCTTGAGTCGAAACTCACTCAAAACAAGAAATGGAAAATGTGGCAGCCTGCAGGCCTGTCACGCGCTCGCGCAGATCTCCTGCAACGGAACCACATCAATTCAATATAGGTAATCCTTGAATCTACTCTCTGAAAGACTCGTTAGAGGTGTGGACGATTCAAGCTTCCATGAAAAACCGCTGGCAGTCACAGGACCGAAGGTCCAGATGCGTCGGAACTATCCAGCGCATAGAGGACTGCCAGCTAGCTTCTCCAATCTCTTATACTTTGTCCTCACCAGCTCATCTCTCATGAACCTGTATGGCTCTTGCTTCTTCAGCATGTGGAAACACGCCACTGCGATCTCCCTTGCAACTGCCACATAGGCCTTGGACTTGCCTCTTCTCTCGCTTATCCTCCTGAACTTCTTCTGGAAGTGGTCGTCGTATCTCACAGCTGAGTGTGCCACCTGAACCAGTGCCCATCTTGGTGATGGCTCCATGATAGAGCCTCTCTCCACTCTGAGTGACCTTCGGAGCCAGACCGAGCCAGCTGGCGAGCTTGCTCGAAGTCGGGAACCTGTCGATGTCGCCGATCTCGCTGACAAACAACATTGCGACATAGTAGTCCACTCCGGGGATGGTCATCAGTAGTCTGATCCTCTCATCATCCACTGCTCTCTGTGCTATTGTCCTCTCCACATCCTCTACGAGTCTACTGAGGGCCTCAATCTGATTGAGATAGGTCTGTAGGATGAAACCTTCAGTTGTTGGCAGCTCTAGTTTCTTCAGCCACTTCATGCCAGCCTTCCCCCACAGAGTGCTTCCGGGATATCGTGGGACATCACACCTGTCAAGGAGCGCGTGGATTCGATTCTTGACCCTGGCCCTATCACGGACCAGGTTCATCCTCACACGTGTCAGCTCACGGACATCTCTGACTTCGGCAGGGGGCACATAGCACGGAGCCACTAGGTCTGCCCTCAACAGGTCTGCGAGCATGGCAGCATCAACCTTGTCACTCTTCAGTCTGGCCTCAGCAATCGCTTTTGTCTTCGAGGGATTGGAGAGGATGACCTCCACACCATTCTCCTCAAGTGTAGGAACAGCCTGAGCCACAGGTTTCCGGTGCTCTCAATCACAGCCTTGGCAGGTCTTGCTCCAATGGCCTTGAGTAGTCTGGTGAATCCCTTTCGGGTGTTGAGAAACCTGAACTCTCTCAGGATCTTTCCATTCGTAGCTTTGATACAGGCATAGCAGAACTTCTTGTGCACGTCGATTCCAATGTAGATCAGTCTGACCACCTCATGCATCAGCTCTATGCGGCAGCCTTCCATTCGCTCTCAGTGGAGCATTTCGATAGCCGCTCTGTCTGGCCCAGTCTCCTTCACGACCTCACTCGGGTCAAGCTTAAAGTCGGCCAGCCGACGCATAGGGGACTTTCAGTCATGGTTCTGCTAGAGGTTTTTCATATCGTTTCCTCCCAAAGGGCAGGCTTGGTGCTTTGGGGGGACTGGGATACTACGAACTGGCTATAGTAATGAGTCCAGAACCTTTCTCCGTCCCAGACTGTGCCAAGGTCGGAGTCCATGAAATTGTAGTACTTATGCACTCCGAACTCCTCCCTCTCCTGAGTGATTGAGTCTACCAAGTACAAGATGCTAAGGTGGTACCAACAATGACTCTCAAAAACAGTTCGCTAGTATCGACTTCTCACAATTGTCACATAATAGACCAAGGACGTAACAATGACCGCGAGAAACAGTAACCATACTAACTGGTGCATCCATAGAGGGTCCAAGTTGGCGACGAAGATCCCTCCTATCGAGAAGAGTACAACCTCAAGAATCAGCAGGTTCCGCAATGCTAATCGATGTACGGTCAGGTCCATACCTCCTCATATGATATCAATCGCTTTTGTCCTCTCTTCTTGTCACAAATGGAATAGTATGCAATTTTCAGAGGGTACGACCAGAGTCACTGTGTTTTCACGTTTTGGAACAGAGTAGGAGCTGATTCTCATACAGCTCCTTATGCTCTAGTTGATCTCTTGGTGTCAGCTTCCCCCTTTGTCGGCACACCTAGTTAATTCGAGGGATTGAGTTCAGACGTTCGTGGAATGAAAAGAAACCATAGAGACCTAGAGCAATCTTTAAAAACTATATAGGCGACCAACGGCTTGATGCCGGCCATAGGTCCTAGGGCTCACCCGATCCCATTCCGAACTCGGCAGTTAAAAGCTATTGGAGTCATTCCATGAGCTGACTTCGGCTAGGATCGTTGCGGAAGATGTGCGCTGCGCGAGCGCGTGACAGGTCCGTAAGCCGGCACATTTTCCTTTTACCGATTTTTCTGATGTGATAACCCAATTGCGTCACGAATCTCGTCTTTGAAGATTCCAACAACAATACTAGATACTGCTGTAGCTACTGAAACCACCACAGGATTGCCGCTCAGTGATAGGTGGACTCCAAAGCATTAGGACAAATGTGGTCAAGCACGTTGCGAAGGCATGGGGCTCTGAGTCCAAGTATGCAAAGTCCTGCCTGCGTCAGCCCGCAAAACAGGTGCCATGGTGATTAGGTTAGGTATGCGCTTGCTTGAAAACGCGTTGTTCTTAGACCTCGTACGCCACAAGCTTATGGAAGTCTAGCTGCAGACCCGAAGAGATCTCTCGTGAGTTCTGCCAGACAAGATCTTAAGTCGGCCCATTCAGCTTGATGAGTGTTGTCAAAGGGTGGTGCATAAATGAATACCAGGAGTGCAGCTCTGAGAGTTTCTCTGTTATTGGTCCTTTGCCTTTCCCAGGTCAGCTCAGCATCTTCTCATTCACAGACACTTGCCAATCCTTTGATGCGCTCCGACTCTTCCTCAGGTGGGCCTTACATCTCTTGGCCACCACCACCCATCCGGACCTATTTGTGGATGGTGCATATACGGGTCAGACTCAAGATGTGTTTGAATACCAGACCATGGTGAATGACTCCGATGGAGTTGATGTTGTCCTATTCCGATTCAAATGGGAAGGCGACGATGACTGGCTGAACGGGACGACTGTCAGGACTGAGGGTGATGAGTTTCAAGGCACATACAAGGGCAACCTGTCCTGGCCTGCACCTGGTGGAGGGACCTTTCAGTTCAAAGTATTTGCCAATGATACCCTTGGAAACTGGAATGAAACCAGTCCGATGACTGTCCATTTCGGTTATCTCTATTTCCCCTTTTACTACATTCCTCAGTTCTGGCTATTGGTCACATGCGTTCTGATCGTGCCTCCGCTGACACTGGTCGCAGTTAGGAGGCTGAAACGCAGGGTTTCTGGCTACTCCAAGAGCTTCAGACAACTACAGGCTGGAGGAATGAGGACCTCAGTCAAACTGGTGCTGACTGGACTCTTGGCATTTGTAGCATTGTTATCAACTGGCTACACGTTGTCTATGGCCGGGGGGTCGCTGAACGCCGGGCTCGGTTCAGTTCAGGCCGCACATGGAGTCCTGGGGGTCAGCGTAGGCCTGATAGCGGTCGTCGTGCCTTCTTATATCATGGTTCAAGTGCTGAAGATGTAGAGGTTCGCCCACGTGAAAGTTTCCAGGTAGGCGAGGAACCTCTCTCTCTGAACTGGTAGGAAGCTCTGCTTGTTTTTGTCAAGTCTTGGGCCGCAACATCCCTCGTCTTAGAGTCACACCAACCGCCATTATCAATGTTCCCACTCCAATGACGACCAGAACCAACACAGGCGTGGGGTCAGGGGCTGGCCAGTCCCATGTGTAATAGTGTTGGACAACATCTGAAACACCACTATGACCGAGTGTGTCGTTAGCCACGTACCGGATATCCCAGACATAGACCCCAGGTTCAGGGACTTCGACATGAAGATATGCCCGATAACGAGACCTCGTGGAGTTCTCATCCACGTCCTGCATGGTGATGTTAGACCATAGACCCTCAGTCCGGTTTCTGTATGAGGCTATGACAGTCTCGAGCCCATCTGGGTCTTCAACTGTGACTAGGAAGGTGATAATGGTCTCAGGATCGAATCCATCTGCATAGGAATCTCTATAGTCTGAGAATGTGGGTCCCTGACCGTTGCTCAGTGCATGGCAGGACCTGAGAAAGCATTGTGGCTCTTTGGTCCACGTAGGAGAAACACACATTAGGATGACCCAAGTGAGAACGGTCATCCTCAACAAGGAGATACCTGCCATCACACCCACCATTCTAGAGTATGTGTGACTCCCGATATAACCTAACTCCAATTCGACCGTTGGGATTGCAGAACTCAATAGCCGCCTATTCTTAAAAGTTGGCATAACACGAGGCTAGAGTACTGTGTCGTTAGGATAATCTGTATATGAGTGGAGGACTAGTGTAGGTCAACCACTGGATCAGCACAGCACAGGGCCTTCCTTTCGCCTATCATGCGTACTCCTCGATGCAGGTCCGCAAGCCGGCACATTCTCCTTTTGAATGAAGACTAACGAGCTCTAGCAATGGCAATCATTGTCGTCATTTGTCATAGTCCTTGTCAGGCATGATTGAAATCCATAAATGAAGAACTAACCATACTAGTTTGATCGAAATGCTGTCAGGAATACTGCGGATTTTGAAGGCCACTTCCATTCTTCTGATGGTCTTCCTGTCTGCCTCGACCCAAAGTACGATTCTGCACAATGACCAGTTAGAACCAGCAGGGGTTTTGGATGCCTATGTGATCAGTTCCGAAGGGCCATCCTTCAACTACCCTCATGGCAATAGGTCGCATGATCTCATTCAAACTCCTGACCCACTAGTAATCCGGGTAGGAATTGAGGTTGAAGTGGTTGATCCTGACGGAGTTGACACTGTAATTGGAAGCTGGGCTAATGCGCATGACCCTTATGACCTAGAACTCGCATGGGTCAACGTGACGATGCAATATACCCCGACAGAGATGTACCCAGACTTGTATACTGCTTGGGTTCTCAACTACACTTGGGGTATAGACGACTGGGGGTCTTTCTGGTATAACAAGGCATATGCCAATGATACTCTTGGACATTGGTCTACCTCCGCAGTCTGGTATTCAAGTTTCTCTGTGATTGCGACTCCGCCTTCTCCAAATGCGTTCATTATTGGCTTCATCTATGTTGTGGGGATTCTGGCTATTGTCATAGTATATGCCTCAATACAGTGGCCAAGAATTCAGGGATTACTGAACAGGTGATGGGCGTATCAAATGAGATCAGGGTATAGTTGCCGATCGCGGTGTCATTGCTTATTGGCATCGCAACGTTGGGAGTCCTCTTCCTGAGAGTTAGGTCAGGAGAAAGGACTAGGGCAAGGTCGATTGCTCATGATGAAGGAGATGTGCGCTGCGCGAGCGCGTGACAGGCCTGCAAGCCGGCACGTCTTCCTTCTCTGAAATCGCGTAGTCAAAGTGACTAATAAGGCGAGGATGAAAACGACGATCTCTTCAATCCTCTTCTCAGGAGGAGGAAACCATCCAGAAACACCACAATCGTGATCAGTGCAGGCAGCAGTCGTAGCTCCAACGGAGGCTGCCAGCCATGATGGTCAGCAAAGAAGATACTGGCGAGGATAAGGATACTGGAAAAGGATAGCATAGCAAATGGAGCGAGCAAAAACATGCAGGATGCAT
Organism: Candidatus Thorarchaeota archaeon; assembly: GCA_046758445.1. Classification (GTDB taxonomy): domain Archaea; phylum Asgardarchaeota; class Thorarchaeia; order Thorarchaeales; family Thorarchaeaceae; genus SMTZ1-83. The sequence goes on from JBHIAE010000002.1 coordinate 32,713, forward strand.
CTGGTTCATCAAGGACTCGCGGTATCGCTACACGCAGAATGACATATAGAACAAGCCCAAACCCAAAAAGAGCAAAGATCTCCAAGTTCACAAGTAATCATATCCTCGTTACATGCATGGTCTGTAGTCATTTCTTCTTCCAAGCCAGTCCCCAATGAGGCCACCAGACACCATCGACACAATCAGAAGCCAAGGCATGCGTAGCCACCAAGGCATGACCGAAAAGCGTGGGCCAATGAGTAATGCTAACGGGAGGGCTATGAACCAGATACCGATGAAACACGACCCCATGAGAATGAAGATTGCCCGCCAAATTCGCCGGGACGGAACTGTGCGGATGTAGTACGCTGAGGCAAAGCCAAGTGGCGTGACTACGACATAAGCCAAGGTGTTTGAAGCCAGCAAAAGTTCAAGATTAACTAGCATTATGTACACGATCAGCATTGCAACGAAAGGTACAACTCCTATGAGGAGCCAGTAGCTCCTGACACTTCGTTTCCACCAGAATGGTATCCGGAAGTCCATAGTTTGGTTCTCTTCCTTCAACTGATCCATATTCGCTATCTTGATGTCTGGATTTGCTCTAGGTCTTACTTCAATGACTCGAGTTCCTTCAGCAAAATCAGTATTCCCAAGCAGGTCTGCCAATCGCTTTACAGCTTGTTCCTCATCCAGACTTCCTACGTTCAATCCCTCTGTTGCATTGAAAATGCAAGACTGGAGAAGAGTGGCGGACGTGCCAAACGGCCCATCAAAAAGGTCAGCAGCTTCCAATGAGTCCCATAATTGCTCGGCGATGTTGAGATAGCGGTCGCCATTCCATGGCTGGTTAACCCAGTCTTGGATGATATTGTGAAGTGTGTCTTCTACATCGTTTTCTGATTCTCTCTTCGTACGATTCATCTCAAGCGCCAGCTTTACCACTCACGAGTGATAGTGCTATTCCCACGGACCGCTGATTGTTGTCGACAACTAAGGTATCCTCTTGAAACATCTTAAACGCTTGGTTGAGGAAAAGCGACAGATTCGCAAGCAGGCACAACCTCATTTTGCACAATCGCATACAAAATGCATATCCATTGTAGTTGATAGGATCCTAGCAGTCCCGGAGTCTGTCAAGAGCTAGGAGCACTAGACCTGATACGGCAATAATAACTCCCAGAGGGAAGAGAAAGAGTAGACCTGCAGTCCCCAATAGAATTGGCCCTGTTGAATATGGAGGTCTGTTGGCCCAGTACCGTTCCATTAAGTATGCATCAAGAAGAACTCCGAAGATCGCAATAGTGATGCCAATCAAGACAAGTCTAATTCCCTTGGAACGAGTTACGGAGCTCTGTTGTTTCATAAGAAAATCGTCATCTAAATGGCACTATCGATATGTAATTCTTCCTATAATCATCTTAGTAAAGGTCTGAATAATGATGAAGGGAATCATGAACCATGACTGGAACATCTTTATTTGACGACCCTTCCCGACATCCGACTGTGGAAGAACATGGCTGGCAAAGCACGCTCTGGAAAAGAGGTCGCTCAAAAGGGGAGATACATGATTGTCGATAGGAAGATGCGCATTGACTGGATAACCTCCAAGATTCCTCTCCTGGATGAGGAACACCTCAAGCTCGTAGAAGGGATAATCAGGAGATTCATGAAGGAGGACGTCTAGACCTCTCCTGAGCACCTCCAACAGCATTCCGAAACTGCCTCCAATAGGGTTTTCGGAGAATCACTGGCGAAACCTTCATATCATGACCTGAATTCAGGCTCATGCTTGTATTGAAGCAGGCACTCGGACTGGCCTCTTAATGGGGCGGTGGCCTAGTCCGGCATGGCGACGGGCTCCAGATCTGGACTCACTTCGAGTCCGAAAGCACGGGGTCGTGATGCTGACCGTCGTCGAAGACACTCGTCGATCGTGGGTTCGAATCCCACTCGCCCCACCATTTCTATTATCCTGTCACTTACCTTGACAACGATTAAGTAGGTCGAACCGACTGCCGTGACGTGCTGACAATGAACCAAGCGGGCTCCAGGGAGATTGTGCTCGAAGGCACAGCAGGGGTGGATGAAGCAGGACGGGGCCCCATGATTGGCCCGTTGGTGGTCTGCGGTGTCCTGTTTGACAGTGAAGCAATCCCTGATTTGAAACGCCTTGGAGTTCGGGACTCAAAGACCCTGGCTCCGAAGCGACGGAGCGAGCTTGCAGCATCAGTCCAGACGATGGCCAAGAAGGTTGAAACTAGGTCTGTCACCGCAGAGGAGATTGACAGACTCAGAGGGAGAGGAGTTTCACTCAACGAGATTGAGGTTCACCAGTTCGCATCCGTCCTGAAAGAGTTGAGTCCCAAAGTAGCATACTTGGATGCAGCAGACGTAAAGGCTGACAGGTTTGGTCAGGCAGTCGGAGAACGTAGCGGGCTTCTAGCACTTGGATGTAATCTGATCTCAGAACATAAGGCAGACTCAAAGTACCCCGTGGTTTCTGCCGCGTCAATAATTGCAAAGGAGCAGCGAGAAACTATCATTTCTAACCTTCATGAAAGGCATGGGGACTTTGGATCAGGGTATCCTAATGATCCAAAATCAGTGAGGTTCGTTCAGAGTCTTGCAGATGAAGGTCGGGAGATTCCATCCATAATTCGCAAGAGTTGGGAGTCTGTTAGAAGAATCCTAGACAATGCTGCCACCATGCAATCTACTCTAGATGACTGATGGACTACTGCTCTGACCTTTCGTCGATTATCTTCTTCAGCTCACGAGGTTTGTCTATGTCATCCAGTTCAAGCTGCCTTATCACAGGCACTTCCGATGCACAGTCTTCTGTCTGCCCTTCCTCAACAATGACTACTGCGTCTGATTCAGTGACCCTTGAAACGCTCCTCATGATCTCCATGCGTTTCTGTAGAGTCCAACTCCTGATTGAGCCAACTCCAGACATCAACGGAGGCCCATCCTCCGTTGCAACCGCGTGGAAGGGCGCTCTGTCAGTCCACCATACACTCATTCCCAGCTTCTCAAAGAAGTCATTGACACGTCTTCTGATGCCTTCAGTTTCATCGTCAGCTGACGGAGGCGATGATGTGGTGGATTGAGGTAGGTCTCTGTGAGCCACAGTTTCGGACAGGAGATCAACGGGTATCACTAGGCCTGTAAGGTCAATCTCAAGTTCGTTCTCAAGGCGGTCTGCCACCTCAGCACTGACGTCTATCTCATCCTTCTCATAGGCCAAGATTGCTCGTGCAGATACCTGAATGCAGTCTGCAAGCTCTTCCTGGGTCATGCTGCGCGATAGGCGCACCTCTTTCAGCTTCGCGCCATCAATCGAAACGAATCGTCCGCCTCTCTGGATAAACTCTCTGGGCTTCCCCTCTTGTACAACCATGCTTTGGAAGCTGTGTGGTGCAACTGTAGGCACACCGTATCTCCTGTATACAACTCCTTCGTCCAAGATTCCTCTTCGAGTCTTCCTGCCTACAATGAGAGGAACTGCGTCAAAGAACTGAGCCACGAGTTGGAGAGCCATCGCGTCTTCTTTGGTGAATGCGTCTATGTTGGTGAGAGCCTTGACTAGAACAAGCTGCTCTCCCCTTCGTGCCACCAAATCAAAGCAGCTTGGCCTGACAATGCATTGGGTGGATATATCGAACCCAGCCTCTTCTAGGTTGGAAGTGACCTCTTGGATTAGCTGAGTTCGTGCCTTTGTCATCGCAAGGACCTTGTCCCCATTTCCTCTTGAAGGTTTTTAGGGGTTGCTGAATGTCACCCCTTGCATCAGGGCAAGAATCCCGAGAACGTCTTTGTCTAACCATTTTCGACGGTAGTAACGAAGCCAATGCATGTGGTGGAGGGAAACTTAAGCCGGACAGCCTGTACCTGTGGACGCACAAGCCTCTCAACAGGCCTCCAGTTCCAAAAGTCCTTCCATTCTAGGTCAACTTGTCCTAGGACACGATGAATCAAGAACAGTTCCATCTTTTCGCCCGCGATTGTATAGATTCCAGGTCCATAGTCCATTCTACGTAAGATTACTATCGGAAGCTTGACCTCCTCGTGGAATCGCGAGGGCACCTCCTTGGCAATCTTCGCTATCTCCTCTTTTTTGAGAAAGGACACCTCACCTCCCCTCGTGACATAGTGAGGCGAATCAGATTCCATCAGCTCGCTTAGCGTACTTCTCTTCACAGGCATGTGGTCGTTTATGGAGTCAATCTCGTGTTCCAGTATCTTATCAATAGGCGAAGTCAAGATAGTTCCTCCGTGACCCGGCAGACCACAAATCGGTGGTCCTTCTCAAGCGGTTCAAGGTCGATATTCTCAACCACTTCGAGCCCATAGCCATCAAGCTTGGCAATCTCTTGACTGTAGATGGTATCAACAGGGGCGGTGGAATCAATACTTCTGGCCTTGATTGCCATGAGCCCCCAGGCGCCAAAGGAGCAGAATGTCTTGATGTTCTGAAAGAAGATCCTGGCTTGGTCTGGTTGTGCGATGTCTTGATACACTACATCGATAGGTCCGGCCACAAGTGAAGCATATCTCGTCGGATACCTTGCATCTTCAACAAGAGGGACCACATTAGTACGTGACTCAGCCAGCCCTAGAAGCCCCCTGGCAGCCCTCGGTGAGAACTCAACGGCGTATACTACACCCTCAGGACCCACAATGTCTGAGCAATGACTTGTGGTTGTTCCAGATGCTGCTCCAAGATAGAGTACTCTTGAGCCTGGCTGGATTGGCATCTGCACAAGACCTCTCTGAATGGCCGCTGCAAGTTTCGATCTCCTCGGAGTCCAAATTCGATATCCCTGATCTCCATCAACCACGACCTTCTCGCCATAGACGCTCTGGCGCGGAACGAGTGTGCAAGTAGCGAGCGAGGACTTTCCCCTGTCTTGAACCGTGAAGATGCCCGGAAACTTATGCGGTACTATCTTGGGCACTACCTCCTTCCCCCTCGCTTCTTCCTCAGCTTTCCGCGGTCCTTCCGGGCCGGTCTAGTTCGTTTCCTAGGAGGTTTCGGAGGAGGTGCTTCAACATTCTGCTTCCGAATCTCCTCTACCCTCTCTAAGAACTTCTCTCTCAGACTCTCTCCAACATCTCGTTTGGAGTATGCATCAATACGAGCAGCAATGGAAACCTTGCCAGCCAAGGCCCTGGCAATCTTCCCCCTCTGCCAATAGGGGGCTGTGTGAATCTCTGGTACTTGGTATATTATACCGTGCTTTGGAGGATCGGCACCACTCTTGAGGCTCCTGAATAGTGCTCTCTCTGCACCAAATACCTGGACAGTGCTAGAGGGTTTCTGAGCTAGTTCCTTCAGAGACCCGGCGAGGCTTATCAGACGTGCACCGACCAATGGTCCAACCAATACGGTGATATTGGGTGCGACTGAGCTCATCATTGCCGTCACATACTCTTCGAGTTCCACTCTCTTCTTGTAGAGGCTCTGAATGCCACTCGAGAAGGCCCGGATTATGTCCAAGTCTGAGGATTGCAGCGGTGCCCCTATGTCCTTTCCCGCGCTCTCCATCACCGAATCAATCAACGAATCTGGAAGACCGATTGCTGACAGACATTCCCTACTGATCTCAGCACGGCCACCACATGCCTCTACTATCTTTGAGAAGACATCCTGGTCCTCAACCAGACTGCTCAGAAACGGATGGTGAAGCGAATACCATTCTCTGAGCCTCATGACCAGAACGTTGATTGACTTATCTATCTCCCCAATGGCATCAATTGCATGCTTTACGAGGAGGTCTTTCTCTTCGCTGGCGGCCGATATCTTCGCCCTGGCCAGCTGAATTGATACCTCCCGCCTAAACGAGTCAATCGCTGCCGTAGATTCCATTACTCCAGAGTCTATGAGAAGTGAGTCCTGACCATCACGAAACCATTTGACTACCGACGAGTCCTCTTCTGTTGATGTCGGAATCTCTGTGATTTGTGCCAGTGTGCGCCCCAAAGCACTGTTCTCCACTATCAAACTCTCAGTCTTGAGCTCTTTCAGATTCTCTGCCACAGTCCGTAGATTCTCTGTAGCTTCACCCTGACCAATGGCCTCAATCTCTGAAGCCGCGACACTAGTATCAGGATATGTAAGGACCTTTGATACTACTTCCCCATTCTTGTCAAGCGTGAAGAAACCGAAGCTTGTGAGGACTAGATAGGTCGACAACGTGTGTAACCCCGAGGATGAGTGACTGGGTGTCACTCGGATAAGTTTGACTATTTAGTAGACTGGCATTCTTGGATGAAAGGCCGCTTTCCTTATTACAGCTTACAGGTCCTTAACCCACCCAGGTGTCTTAGTGAAGATAGAAGGATATTGGCTGGCCTCGGGAATCCTGGGAGTGACGGGTTCAATCCTCCGTCGTGTAAGTGAGTCTGGAGCCGACGCTGTTGTATCGAAATCTATTGGTGCCAAACCACGAACGGGACATCCAGGGCCAATACTTGCCACCTCACATGGAGGACTATTGAATGCAGTTGGCCTCACAAACCCGGGAATTGACGCATTTGGCGATGAGATGGACGCTCTCAGAGGCGCTGGAGTTCCAGTTGTTCTAAGTGTCTTCGGCAGTGAAGTGGCTGAAATAGCTGAAGTTGCAGTCAAGGGCGCGAAGATGCAACCCGATGCCATAGAGCTCAACCTCTCATGTCCACATGCAGAGATTGGTCAGATCTCTCATGACCCGAATCTCACATACGAGTACGTCAAGGCAGTCAAGAAGGCAGTTGACTGCCCGGTATTTGCGAAGATCACTCCCAATGCCTCAGACGTTGCTTCCATAGGCTCTGCCGCAGAACGTGCTGGTGCGGATGCCATTGTGGCCGTCAACACTGTCCGTGCGATGAAGATTGACATCCATGAGAAGCGCCCGGTACTAGGAAACAAGGTTGGAGGCCTTTCAGGCCCTCCGATATTCCCGATAGCCGTCAGATGTGTCTATGACCTCTACAACGCTTTGTCAATACCCATAATCGGTGTAGGTGGGGTGTCTACATGGGAGGATGCAGTGGAGATGCATCTTGCAGGTGCCAGTGCAATTCAGATCGGCACTGCCTTGCTCTCTGGGCTTGATATCTTTCGAAGAGTCAAACAAGGCGTACAGGACTACCTTGAGAAGGAAGGCTATTCAAAGGTGACAGAGATTGTTGGTGAAGCAGGGAGGGACTAGCTTTTGGACGTCGAGCAGCTAATGGGCAGTCCCATGACCGTGCCGGTTTCTCAGGTAATCAAAGAGAACAAGACCACCCGAACTCTTGTCTTCAAGCACCCGAAAGAAACCTTGAGCATCCGTCCCGGGCAGTTCCTGATGGTTTGGATTCCAGGGGTTGACGAGATTCCAATGAGTGTGTCATCTTGGAATCCTCCCTCGGTAGGTGTCACCGTATCACCCATTGGTGAGGCAACAGACGCTCTTGCGTCTGTACGAAAGGGACAACGAATTGGTGTGCGGGGGCCCTTCGGTACGCATTTTGACACCGACTGTAACAACGCCATAATTGTTGGTGGTGGGATCGGAATTGCTCCTCTTAGACCACTGGCCTACGAACTAATCCGCCTCAACAAGAGCGTGACTCTCTTGATTGCTGCGAAGACAAAGGGAGAACTCATCTACGCGAACGAATTCAAAGCAGTGTCTGCTGAAGGATTCAAACTGGAGATATCCACGGATGACGGGTCCGTGGGTTTCAAGGGACTCGCACCAGAAGCGGCGCGGGAGATTACATCTTCAGAAACCCCTGATGTCCTGTATACTTGTGGCCCCGAGCTTATGATGTTGAGTCTGCACAGGCTTGCTATGGAGAGAGGAATGGGCTTCCAAGCATCATTGGAGCGATTCATGAAGTGCGGTTGTGGACTATGTGGTACGTGCGCGCTTGACCCCACAGGAGACCTTGTATGCGTCGAGGGACCTGTCTTTAGAGGAGAGCATCTCGATAGAATCAGTGAGTTTGGTAGATACAACCGTGATTCTATGGGTCTGAAGAAACAGTGTCAATGAGGTTGGGAGGGAAAAGCACTACCCAAAGATCAATCAGTAAATGCTTACCGACCAGCTTGGCCGGTGATCTTCCCCTTAATGAATCTCTTAACGTAGTTTCTCTTGTTACGGACACGTGGGATGGGTGTGTGGCGTTCGCGACCCTGAACCTTTGGAGTCGACTCACGAACCTTCCCGGCCTTCGTCAATGAACCGTGTGAACCAGGCATTAGTCTAACCTCTTCAACAGGGTATTCACACCGATGTTCATGTTTTAAGGATTGCCTTGTGGAGTGCGCTTTCTGACAGTAGGTGACAGCCCTTTGTGAACAGAGCACATCTTTTAACCGCGATTAGTGGATAATTCGACCAGAATGCCTAATCCTGATGAGTATATTCTGCACAGGGAGATAATTGACTCACTGCTGAGCTCAGAGAGAGCTCTTGACAGACGGGAAATCAATCGGATAAAGAATGAAGTCTGTGCGAAGTACCGTGTTTCAAAGGTCCCAACGAACGCAGATATTCTCCAAACAGCGATTCCCGAGGAACTAGAGATACTTCAGCCTCTATTGCAGAAGCGACCTGTTCGCACAGTGTCAGGTGTCGCAGTTGTAGCAGCAATGACAGAACCCCACAAGTGCCCTCATGGGGAGTGTGCGTATTGTCCTGGTGGACCTGCTGCAGGAGTACCACAGAGCTATACCGGGCATGAACCTGCAACTATGAGAGGCCTGCAGCATGACTTTGACTCATTCAGGCAGGTGGAGAACAGGCTCAATCAGCTAGACACAATTGGGCATTCTATCCAGAAGGTCGAACTGATAGTCATGGGTGGTGACTGGTGCTCGAAGGATCCAGCCTATAGAGAGTCATTTGTCAAGGGCTGTTTTGATGCAATGAATAGGGCAATCAGTGATACCCCAGCTCAATCTCGGAAGAGGAACGAAACTGCCGAGGTCCGTAACGTGGGACTCACGTTCGAAACTCGGCCAGATTGGGTGACTGCTGATAGTGTTGATGAAATGCTAAGGATGGGCGCGACGCGAGTGGAAATTGGTGTTCAAACACTCTCGGATGAGGTCTTGGAACGAGTTCAGAGGGGCCATCTGCTTGAGCAGACTGTCCAAGCCACAAAGATCCTCAGAGACAGTGGACTGAAAGTATGCTATCATGTGATGCCCGGTCTACCAGGAAACACTCCAGATTCAGACCTCCAAGACTTTCGGACGCTGTTCACTGATTCTAAACTCCAACCGGACATGTTGAAGATCTATCCCACGCTTGTGGTGAAGAACACCAAGTTATTCGAGTGGTGGAAGGAGGGTTCCTATAGTCCATACTCTGATGAACAGGTCGTCGAACTCGTTTCTGACGCAGTCAGTGAGATGCCCGAGTACGTACGAATCCAAAGGATGCAAAGAGACATACCGCTCCATCAGATAGAGGCGGGGCTCAGCAAAGGCAATCTTCGAGAGCTGGTTCATCATCGAATGCAGGAGAAAGGTCTGCGGAATCCAACCATCCGATATAGGGAGATAGGCCATTACCAGATGCGGACCGGGAAGAAGATTGATTATGAACACGTCGAGTTGGTGCGTCGCGACTACAAAGCCGCAGATGGACTGGAGATCTTTCTCTCCTTTGAGGAGCAAGAATCAGACGTCATCTTTGGATTTCTAAGGCTTCGTCTGCCTAGTAATTATGCTCATCGTCCGGAGGTCAAACAAAGTCCCTGCGCGATAATCAGGGAGCTCCGAGTCTACGGCCCTGTTGTCGAGATTGGTGAGAGAAACCCTGGTGCCTGGCAGCATTTAGGCCTTGGAGAACGCATGCTCTCAGAGGCAGAACGAATTGGACTTGATGAGTTCGAAGTCAATAGGCTTGTTGTGAATAGTGGGATTGGGGTCAAAGAGTACTATCGTTCTCTTGGATTCAAGGATATCGGCCCATACCTCGAGAAGGAGTTTTAGAACACGTGTTCTAAGAACTCGTCTAGGACTTGATTGAACTGGTCCGGATTCTCCAGATTGGATGCATGACCAGCATCTGAGATTATGACCTTCCTGGAGTCTTCGATTAGTTCAATCATCTTGTCTGCGTGAGGGAAGACTGCCTTTCGCTCGTTCTCGCCTAACACTACAAGTGTAGGCACTTTGATACTGGCAAGGTCCAGTAGCTTGAAAGAATAAATGGCATCCATCAACTTGAGAAACTCAGTTTGGTCCATTTTCAACTGTTCCTGTATTAGGTACTCTCGAACATCATCCTTCATGTCGAAGTACTTGAATGACCATCTAGCATATTCCTCCGGGGACTTCCGTCGGATATACCATTTCACCAGACTCGCTGGGAACATCCATTTCTGTAACTTGTCCGAAAGGGTCAGAGCAGTGGCCACAGCTGTGTCGGCTAGAACAAGCCCTGCAAGATTGGACTGGTATTTTACGGCATACTCCTGAGCTATCATGCCTCCAAGGGAGAGACCGCACACAACTGGCCTCTCTATCTCAGGTGCAGTCAGTAGATCGTGCAGATCATCGGCAAAGAGCGCACAGCTATACTTCCTGTCAGACCCACTTGAATCTCCGTGTCCTCTTACGTCGTATGTCAAAACCCGGTATCGGTCTGAGAAATGTTTCACCTGTGGGTACCAGTTGTCATGAGAACCACCCGCTCCGTGGACAAAAGCGATTGCCTCTCCATCTCCGGCTACCTCATAGTAGGTGTCAATATCGCCTGTCTGAATCAATGGCATGAAGAATCCCATTGAGTTCTGAGAGATAAGTGCTACTCAGTATTGCCCTGAAGTGGATGGAAGCTCTAAATGTCACATGAAAGAAGAGTTAAGACTTGGGTCTCTCAAAGAAGAGGGCATGAAAGATGTGTGGCTGGTTGATTACGCGCGGACTCCATTCTCACGGTCTCGATCTCATAAGCCAGAAACTGATGCATTTGGCGAAATCAGAGGAGATGAGCTTCTAGCACGGCTGATAAAGAAGTTCTTTGACGGACCACTGGCAAACAAGGGAATTGAGAAGAAGGACATCAATGAGATCACAGTCGGTGTGGCCTCGGGAGTCCTTGAGAACTGGACCTATGGAGGAAAGGTACTCGCCTTCCTCACAGGATTCCCACATCATGTACCATCGATTTCCATCGACCGTCAGTGCGGATCTGCAGGTACTGGAATGCACATTGGCATTATGGAGATCATGACTGGGTATAGCACAACTGTATTGTCGACGGGTTTTGAGCATATGACCCGGGTGAGGGGAAGAGGGCTCGAACCTAACCTGTCCATTGGTGATGAGGACTCGGAGTTCTACAGGCCTGACTTGGACGTTCCCACTGTATTCAATATGCTACAGACTGCTCAGAAGCTGTACGAGGAAGAGGTTCCCACCTTTACTAAGGAGGACATGGACAGATTCGGTGTGCGTAGTCACAATCTGACGGTCAAGAATCAGGAAGGTGGATGGTTCAAAGAGGAGATCATACCTTTAGAGGGGCACACACCGGGCAATACTGATGAACCCATGCTGGTGGATAGGGATCTCAGTGCCAGACCTTCAACACTGGAGAAGGTCTCAACCCTGTCAACAGTGTCCACACCATTCTATCTTGAGAAGAACGGTGGAAAGGAAGGTTACATCAAACGAGAGGGTACAGATGAGGGCGTGATTACTGCAGGTAATGCATCACCACTCAATGCAGGAGCCACCGCAGCTGTACTAATGGAGGCCAAGGAGGCAGAAACAAGAGGCTTGGAACCCATGGCACGAATAGTTTCCATGGGATGGGCAGGAGTTGACCCCGAAGTGATGGGCCGTGGACCCGTGCCTGCGTCTATCATGGCCCTTGAGCATGCTGGGTTGAGTGTAGAGGACATTGATTACTGGGAGATAAACGAGGCATTCAGTATTGTAGCCCTCAACTGCATGGACAAGCTGAAGATTCCCGAGGAGAAGGTGAATGTCATGGGGGGATCAATTGCCATTGGACACCCTCTGGGTGCAACCATGATTAGGTTGACTGGCACGCTGGCAAGAATCCTCAAAGACAAGAAGGCAAAACACGGAGTTGCCAATGCTTGTATCGGTGGTGGACAGGGTGTTGCCACTGTTATTGAGAATCTAGACGCCTGACATGACCTTCTTTCAATCCTGACACAACGGGGTGTGTAGAAATCATAAATCTCATCCAACTGCTCGCAATCTGTGGAATGATCAGTCCAATCATCTATACTCTGATGTGGATACTTGGAGGCATCATTCAGCCGGAGTACAGTCACATTCGAGATGATGTTAGCTCACTGATGGCTGTTGACGCTCCTAACAAGAAGCTCTTTGACAAGTTCATTGCTACGTCTAGCATTCTATTGTTCGTCTTCTATGCTGGACTGCATTGGGGAGTGAATAGTGGTGAAGGCTCCATAATCGGTCCCGTTCTATTCGTGATCAGTGGGCTTCTAGGAGTGCTTGTTGCCCTATTCTTCCCTCTTGATGCAGGTGGTGAAATCATATCCAACCGAGGGAAGATGCATCTGATTCTAATTGCAATATCAGGGATATTGGCAACTGCAGGGATGGTAGCAATGTGGTTTCGATTAGAATCAGTGGCGGGATGGAGTGCTTTTGCAACATTCTCATTGATTACAGCAATAGTTTCACTGACTCTTGTGTTCATATCAGCTTTCACGGCCAGAAGTAGGTATTTCGGTTTGATTGAGAGATTCATGGTCAGCTCCTATCAGATCTACTACTTTGTCATAGCCCTAATGGTGTTTCTGACTAACTAGAAGTGGCGTCAAGGCTTCGAACTAGCTGAGTTTGTAACGCGCTACAACAGGGTACTGAAGGAACTCCCAACTACCCTTACTGCCTGCTGCGAGAGCACCTAACTCGAGATGCAGCATGGCGATGCCACAATCGAGTTTCCTTGAAACACCAAATCCCTCTCTCTTGCTATTTGCTAATACTGTAATTGAGTCATTGCTGATTTGGAATCTCCAAGGCTGTCTGTTGGCAGCTGATGGGGCGATCCTTACGGCCTCTAATGCAGGTCTAGCCCACACGTTGTCATCTAATCTCCCACTCACAATGAGTTTGTCAAGGCTCTTTCGTCTATACTTTTTGGATGAAACGCCAACTCTGTCAGATTTCTCCTTGGAGTACCCTACAGGGGTGATGGCTAACACACGTTCACCGTTCTGGAGGTCAATCTGTTTCAAAACAGCTTCTCGACGGTAGAAACCTGCAACCCAGCATGTATTCAGACCCAGAGATGTGGCCTCAAGAATGACCCCTTCGCCTAGATATCCTGTGATGGCTTGGATGTTTGGTGCGCTCATGTTGGCTACGAATGCGATGTAGTATGGGGCTTCTGTGACCTTGAGAATATACGGGCCTACTGCTCCCTTGAATACATCATTCGCAGGTTCTCTCACAAGAACAGCTCTAGCACCAGAGAATGGCCTGAACTCGGTACAGACTTCTTCAATTCTTCTTGTCACTTCATCATCTGGAACTTCACCCGAGTACTTTCTCTGAGAATGCCGAAGGAAGATTGCATCGTACCAAGCATCGATAGGAATATCCAAGATGATCACACCAACCGGTCTGAGTAGGCAACGAGAATGAGATTAGTGTCTGTTGTTGTGGCAAAAAGTGGCGCCGAGGGTGAGATTTGAACTCACGAGTGCATAGCACACTGGTTCGCTTGGCATCCTAGCATCCTAAGATACTGGTTTTCAAGACCAGCGCCTTAATCCGGGCTTGGCTACCTCGGCGTGATTCTGCATAATGCCCAGACGGATGCACTCCGTTGGAAACGCCTTTTAAGCTTCTTGTAGAGGTGGGCTGCTGGAAGAGAAAGATGTCCGGACGTGGCTTCAGATATCACGAACATACCGCCGACATAACCATCGAATGTTGGGCTCCGACCTTGGAGAGTGCGTTCGAAGAGGCAGCTCTAGCCACATTTGAGGTCATTGTGGGAACTTCGACAGTTCGACCGAAGAACCCGATTGACATCAGCGTCCAGGGAATCGACCTGGAGGAGCTACTAGTAGAATGGATTGGCAGGCTCCTTGCCCTCGTCGACATCAATGTTGAGTTCTACTCGAAATTCGAGATACAGGAGATATCTGAGAGCCCCGAGGGCTTCAGTCTCAAGGGTCGTGTCTGGGGAGAGGAAATAGACCTTGATCGTCATGAAACTCGGACTGAGGTGAAGGCAATGACGTATGCGGACATGAAGATTGAGTGCACGTCGGAGGACACGAATCTATGCTTCACCCTTGATCTCTAGGAGGAATCAGGTTGGGAATTCAAGTCGCAATCCCTGACACTTCACTATCTGACTGCTCCGACCTTCGTCAGAAGACTGCCAAGGTCGGTACTTTGGCTAGAGCACTAGCTGTGTTTCGGGTGGAGCGAGTGATAGTCTACAAGACCGGCCGAGTTCAAGCAAGTCGGAAGAGGGACGTGGACCTATTAGTCAGACTTCTTGAGTTCATGGACACTCCACAGTATCTGCGCAAGAGAGCATTTCCTCTGTCCCCATCTCTGAAGTATGCTGGTCTCCTACCGCCTCTCAGAACCCTGAGCCATCCTCTGGATGCGACTTCTGAAGACCTGGCCGAAGGCACTTATAGGTGGGGAATTCAGGTTCGAAAGGGAAAGATCGACATTGGAATTGAGAAGCTTGTGGATCATCAGGAGGAAGTGAGTGAGCGCGAAACAACCCTCTTTCGCGTGATCAAGACAGGTCCTAGGATCAGGCTGAAGGCGGCTACTCGAGATGAGGTGGAAGAGTACTGGGGCTTTGACATAGTGAGGACGACGAGTCTTGTCGAAACACTTCAGAACTCCTCTACAATGACCCGAGTAGTCTTTTCAAGAAACGCGCCCTCCTACGCCAGCCTGGAAGATGAGATCAAATCGACAGTGGGTAATACCAAGTCTGTCCTCGGTGTGTTCGGCGGACCAAAACATGGAGTGAACGAGCTCTTCCCTGACAAGAAGGGCGAGCTGAAGAAGCATGTCGACTTCTGGGTGAACACAATCCCGGGTCAGGGCACAGAAACAGTCCGTCTTGAGGAGGCCATCCCCGCGAGCCTAGCGCTACTCAACAAGTCTGTTGGAGCCTTGATTGCTCGGCCTGGCTTTCACAAATGAGTGTCGATATCAAAGCTTGTCCATACCCGTGAGTTTTATAGACACAGACCTGAAGACTTGGGGAGAGGAATCTGCAGTCTAGAAGAAGGGGCACAAACGGTTGATATCTGACAGAGTAAGACACCTGAGAGAACAGAGTGTTGGCACGAAGCCCTACATATCAGTCGAGAGAGCGAAGCTAATCACGGAGTTCTACGAGAGCGGTGCTGCAGACAATGTTTCCGTGCCAATTGCCCGTGCTCTCGCGTTTCAGCACATCCTGGAGAACAAGACAATCTGCATCAACCCTGGAGAGCTGATTGTTGGTGAGAGAGGCCCGACACCCGGAGCTACCCCCACCTATCCTGAGCTCTGCTGCCATTCTCTCCAAGATCTGGACATTGCAAACTCAAGAGAGAGCACACCGTTCCTAGTTTCGGACGAGACCAGAGAAGTATACAGGGACGAGGTCATCCCCTTCTGGAGAGGCAAGACCATACGCGAGCGCGTCTTCGCGTCAATGTCAGATGAGTGGAAGGCCGCATTCGAATCCGGTGTCTATACGGAGTTCATGGAACAGAGGGCTCCAGGCCACGCCATCTTGGACGACAAGATCTACCATCGGGGCCTGCTAGACTTCAAAGAGGAAGTCAAGCAGAGCCTGTCAAAGCTCGACTATGACAATGATTCGGATGCGAAATCGAAGGAGGAAGAGCTGAAAGCTATTGACATTGTGGCTGATGCATTGATCTCATTTGCACAGCGCCACGCCAAGAAGGCAAGCGAGCTTGCCGAGGCCGAGGAAGACCCTGTGAGAAAGAAGGAGCTTCTGAGAGTCGCTGAAGTCTGTGCCCACGTCCCAGCCAATCCACCAAGGGACTTCTGGGAGGCTTTGCAGTCCTACTGGTTCATTCACCTTGGAGTCATAATCGAGCTCAATGTCTGGGACTCATTCAACCCGGGCCGGCTTGACCTCAATCTGTATCCCTTCTTCAACAGAGAACTTGAGAGAGGCTCGCTCACAAGAGAGTTCGCAAAGGAGCTTTTACACTGTTTCTGGATCAAGTTCAACAACCAACCCGCACCTCCCAAGGTAGACATCACCCAGGAACAGAGTGGCACCTATCAGGACTTTGCCCTGATCAATGTGGGAGGACTGACAGCTGATGACGCTGATGCAGTCAACGAGCTCTCGTATCTCATCCTTGAAGTAATGAATGAGATGCGGCTGATCCAACCGAGTGTCTGTGTTCAACTTACTACCAAGAACCCCGACCAGTTTCTGAGAGAAACAGTCGAAGTCATCAAGGAGGGGTTTGGCCAACCCTCAGTCTTCAACACTGACATAATCATCGAGGAGTTCATTCGACAGGGGAAGTCGGTAGAGGACGCCAGAGTCGGAGGGCCAAGCGGCTGTGTCACAATCAGTGCATTTGGAAAAGAAAGCTGCACGCTCACTGGCTATTGTAACTGGCCGAAGATTCTTGAGATAACTCTCAACAATGGTGTGGATCCTAGGACCGGGAAGCAAGTCGGTCTAGAAACAGGAAGTCCCACCACCTTCAAAACGTTTGATGAACTCATGGAGGCGTTCAAGGCTCAGCTGAAGTACTTCGTGGACATCAAGATAGAAGGAAACAGCATCATTGAGAGGCTCTACGCTGAGCATATGCCAACACCCGTCATGTCGCTGGTCTTCGATGACTGTATCAAGAAAGGAAGGGACTACCACGATGGTGGGCCAAGATACAATTCGACATACATTCAGGGAGTTGGAATGGGCACCACTACGGACTCACTATCAGCCATGAGATACCATGTCTTCGACAAGAAGAATCTCTCCATGGAAGAACTTCTTGATGCACTTAGAAATGACTTCAAGGAAGGCGAGCCGATCCGTCAGATGCTTGTGAACAAGACCCCAAACTACGGTAATGACGACGACTACGCCGACAACATTGCTCAGGCCGTCTTTGATGCCTACTTCGACGTTCTGGATGGTCGCCCGAACACTAAGGGCGGTGAATACCGAGTAAACCTCTTGCCCACAACTGTTCACATATACTTCGGGCAAGTCACAGGGGCAACACCTAATGGGAGAAGGGCCGGCAAACCTTTGTCTGACGGAGTTTCTCCATCCCACGGAGCTGACACAAACGGGCCTACTGCAGTAATCAATTCAGTTGCGAAGATTGACCATGTGCGGACAGGTGGGACCCTTCTGAACCAGAAGCTAATGCCCGAGATACTTGCCGACCGGGCAGGTCGCAAGAAGCTTGGACACCTGATTCAGGCCTACTTTGCACTTGGGGGGCATCATATTCAGTTTAATGTGATTGACAGGCAGACGCTCCTTGAAGCACAGCAGAAGCCTGAAGAATATCGAGACCTGATTGTGAGAGTGGCCGGGTACAGTGACTACTTTGTGAACATTGGAAAGGCTTTGCAGGATGAAATCATAGCTCGGACTGAGCAACGATACTTCTGAGAAGCCAACTCTCGCCCTTTCTGACATGCAGGACAACCCCTCCACTCAGGCTGATAGGGCTCCTCACAACAGTGTTTTGGTCAGTGGGCAAGTTTTAAAAACGGAGTCTTGCTTGGCGCACGCTGTAGTAAGAATAGCTCAGTCTTCAAGCTAGTGAAACTCGAACGCCAGATTGACTGGGCTGCAAAACTACAGGTGATCTCAAATGGCCCATAGAAAGAAGCATGCGCCAAGAAGAGGCAGTCTTGCCTACCTGCCACGGGGCAGGGCGTCGAAGTTTTTGCCCAGGATCAAGAATTGGCCTTCCTGGGAAGGTGAGGATGCAAGACTACTCGGATTTGTAGGGTACAAGGCAGGCATGACCCATGCAGTGATGAGCATACAGAACCCAAACAGTCCGTTCAAAGGTCAGGAAACAGTCATCCCTGTCACAGTTATCGATACGCCGCCAATCAGACCCTTTGCCATCCGCGGCTACGCCAAAACACCCTACGGTTTCAAGCTTGTGTCTGAAGTATTGGCGGGCAACTTGTCAGACGACCTGCGAAGGGTGAAACCTCCGCCGAAGAAGTACAAGTACAAGGCCAAGATGAAGGAGTTTGAGTCAAAGCTTGACACATTCGCTGAGATTCGCATGCTGATTCACACCCAGCCGAGAACCGCAGGGGTGTCCAAGAAGAAGCCAGAGATCACTGAATACAAGGTCGGCGCTCGTAGCGTTCAGGAAGCATTTGAGTACGCCAAGAGTGTGCTCGGCACTGACGTGCGTGTAGCTGACATCCTTCGAGAGGGGACCCTAGTAGACTCCATAGCAGTGACAAAGGGACATGGATTCCAGGGTCCTGTACGCCGATGGGGAGTCAGAATACTCCAGCATAAGTCACGCAAGACGAAGCGAGGTGTCGGATGTATCGGTCCTTGGTCTCCGACAAACATTCGATACAGCGTTCCTCGACCTGGTCAGACGGGTTATCATACACGTACCAGTTTCAACAACGAAGTCCTGAAGATGGGTGAGAGAGGGGAAGAGATTACTCCGTCCGGTGGCTTCGTCAATTATGGGATGATACGAGGCGACTACGTTATGCTCTGGGGGTCAATTCCGGGTCCAGTCAAGAGACCTGTAAGACTCAGATTTGCGATTCGGCCCAAGAGATCTCATCTCGGACAGGTCACCCAGGTGAGCTACATCAGCACTACATCAAAACAGTAGTGGGAGGATGATTAGTGATGAAAAGCGTAAAGACGTACTCCTTGAAAGGGAAAGCAGGTCCCAAGATAAAGCTCCCAAGACAGTTTGATGCCCCGTACCGTCCGGATGTAATCAAACGGGCTGTATTAGCGGTTCAGTCCAGAGGACGCCAACCACATGGTGTTGACGAGCTAGCCGGAAAGCGCACCACTGCTGAGAGCTGGCAGACAGGTCACGGGCGGTCGAGGATGCCTCGGGTCAAAGGTGCTGGCACCAGCGCGGCCAGTAAGGCAGCATTCGCTCCCGGAACCGTAGGTGGAAGGGTAGCACATCCCCCTGAGGCAAGGAAAGTCATAATCGAACGAATCAACAAGAAGGAGAATCGATTAGCTATCCGTTCTGCCATCGCCGCATCTGCGAACAAGAAACTCGTGGGTGCCAGAGGACACAGGATCGAGTCAGTTCCAGAAGTGCCCTTGATTGTCAGCGAGAAGCTCGAGTCTTTGACAACGACAAAGGAGATGCGAGAGGTGGTCACTTCGCTTGGCCTTGAGGACGACCTAGAGAGAGCCATCAGGGGCCGTGTAGTGAGAGCGGGCAAGGGCAAGATGCGTGGACGCAAGATGAAGACCCCAAAGTCCTTTCTGATCGTGGTGGGTAAGGACTTGGGAATAGGCATGGCGGCACGGAATCTGCCTGGTGTTGACGTTTCTGAAGTGCACGGTTTGAATGCTCACATGTTGGCACCCGGAACACATCCGGGGCGACTTGTGCTGTGGACGACTTCTGCCATTGAGCGTCTTGAGAAAGAGGCCCTATTCATGTGAGGTGAGTGAGAATGGATCCAAATGAAGTAATCATCCGTCCTGTGGTCACTGAAGCAAGCCTAGAGGCTGTTGACAGCCACAACAAACTCACCTTCTTCGTTGACCGAAGAGCCAACAAGAACACCATACGCTGGGCAGTAGAAAGCCTCTACGAAGTTGTCGTAGAGAAAGTCAACACGATGATAATGCCCGATGGGAAGAAGAAGGCATTCGTGCGTTTGGCACCGGAGTATAGTGCCGCGGAGGTTGCGACAAACCTCGGGATATTCTAAGGAGGCTATTGAATGGGTAAACGTGTTCTAGTACAACGCAAGGGCCGAGGCACAACTCAGTGGAGGAGTCCCAGTCATAGGAAGATCGCACGCGCCAGACATCCCAAGTGGGCTCCAGACAAGACCTATGTTGGCAGAGTGACCAATCTCTACCACGAGGCCGGAAGGGGAGCTCCCCTTGCTGAGCTGAGGTATGAGGGCGAGTCAAAGCTTCACTACATGATAGCATCCGAAGGTATCCAGGTTGGTCAGATTGTCGAATGCGGAGAGGATGCTGCACTGCAGAATGGCAACACCATGATGCTGCAACATATTCCTGAAGGCACACCAGTCTACAACATTGAGGGCAGTCCCGGAGATGGTGGAAAGTATGTTCGATCATCTGGTCTGACAGCAACCATTGTTTCCATTGATTCGAGCAAGGCAATGGTGAGGTTGCCAAGCGGTCAGCAAAAGGCCTTCAGCCCGAGATGTAGGGCAACCATTGGCATTGTCGCTGGCGGTGGTAGGACTGAGAGGCCGTTCTTGAAGGCAGGCGCTGTCTGGCATCACACTCGTGTCAAGGCAAGAAAATGGCCTGTGACCCGCGGAGCTGCTATGAATGCTGCTAGCCATCCACACGGTGGAGGTTCCCATCAGTCACCAGGCAGACCTAGTACAGTGAGCAGACATGCTCCCCCGGGTCGCAAGGTGGGCAACATCGCAGCTCGGAGAACTGGTCGCAAGAAGTAGAGCTGAAGGAGCTTTTTGCTCCATACTTTCCTCAACCTTTGCCTGTTGACCTTAGGAAATGCGTTTCTAGGACAGGGGTATTACACAAGTACATATCCCTCTGGTATGACCTCTGTCAAGAGGACTAGTAATGCGTCTCATTGCTGTGCATCTTCCTGAGAGAATCATCGACGATATACAGCGCCTAGTGAATCGAGGCCTCTATCCAAACCGCTCAGAAGCAATCAGAATAGCGATTCGCGATCTATTGAAGCGCGAGCTTTGGGAGCGGACCCTTCAGGGTACTGCTACAGGTGGGGAGGTAGCAGAGCGTTGAGGTCTCTGATCGACTCAGCAAGAGAGCACAGCCGCTCAGAGAGAAGTGGAATAGCTACACGAGATATGGGCCAGGCCAGAATTGTCGTTGTCGGTTGTGGTGGGGCCGGCAACAATACGGTCAAGCGATTGATGACAATTGGAATTCAGGGTGCCGAGTGCATCGCCGTGAACACAGACAGACAGCATCTCGCTGTTACTATAGCTCACAGGAAACTCCTCATTGGTGAGAGAATCACCAGGGGTCTAGGTGCAGGAGGATATCCCCACGTGGGCCAGGCGGCGGCTGAAGAGTCAGCACATCAGTTGACAGAGCTCTTGCGAGATGCTGACTTGGTCTTCATCGCTGCCGGCATGGGTGGAGGCACAGGAACAGGTGCAGCACCAGTAATAGCCGAGATAGCAAAGAGGAATGATGCAATAGTAGTAGGCGTTGTCACTATGCCCTTCAGCCTTGAGAGGACGCGGGTCGACAAAGCAACTGCAGGGCTGGCACGACTTCAGGAGAATGTTGACACTGCGGTGGTGATTGACAACCAGAAGCTAATGGAGCTGGTGCCAGACCTACCGCTCGAAGAGGCGTTTGGAGTCGCCGACGAAGTTCTCGCCAATATGGTGAAGGGAATCACTGAAACAATCACGATGCCCAGTCTGATAAATCTCGATTATGCAGATGTTCGAACCATCATATGCAATGGAGGTGTTGCTCTTGTGGGGCTGGGTGAGGCCACCGGTTCTGAGAGGGCAAACGAAGCGATTAGAAATGCTCTCAACAGCCCCCTTCTAGAAGTGGAATGGCGTGGGTCTACTGGAGCTCTGATACACATCACGGGAGGTCCTGATATGTCTCTTGCTGAGGCAAACAGGGTGGGTGAGATTGTGTCAGAGAAGATGAGTCCTGATGCGAACGTCATCTGGGGAGCTCGCGTAGATCCAAGACTGAGTGGAGTGCTTCGCGTCATGTTGATTCTCACTGGAGTAAAGAGCCCTCAGCTTCTCCCCCGGTCTAAGGAAGAGCCTACCATGAAATCCGTGAGGAGGGCCAGGTTGTCTGAACTCGGCATTCTAGCTGCTCACGTGAGCACATCCGCATCCAGTTCTGTTTCTCCAAAAGCTAAGAGGTTTGGTAAGTTCCACGCACCGTCCAATGAGGGAACTTGGGAAGACCGGCTGAAACCGTTGGAGAGAAAGCTACTGGAACGCAAACCTCCTGAGACGAGGCAAAAGAACCTAGACGAGCTAGGTCTGAAAAGGATTCTCTGAATCAGTCCATCAGATTTTAGAGTCGCAGCGTGAACCTAATCTGACCTATTCTGGACTGCTCGAGTTTCCAGCCTGTATTGCACCCATCTCATTACTTGGCACTAGTCTAGTCCATGATCTTCGAACCATTTGTCTGCTATGATTTTGACTCTCTCGTAGAGTGGTCCAGTTCCTTCAACGCCTTCAGGCGAGATGCGTATCTTGTTGAGAACGAGGACCATTCCCGTTTCAGGGAAGTATTGTACACCCCCTGGCGGGAACGCCTTCTCAAGCTCTTTGACCAAGCCTTCAAGGCTAATCTCTCTCTCAGCAACAGAGAAGGACACAATTGAGCTTCCGTAGATGAACATCCGTGGAATTGGCCCCTTTTTGGTCTCCACATCTGAGAGTACAATGCTGAGGCTGTTCTGATCGATTCCCTTCAAGGTGCCGACGTATGTTTCGCCTGCGCTAGTCTTCACTTCGACAGTTGCCCCCACAACTGAGGCAAGCTCGCGATTGAAGGCACGCATTGCTGCGACTTCTGACATTCTAATATCACCTTACAGTGTAATCTATGCAAATGACGCGTATTTTCGTGTCGTTTTAAAACTGGTGCTCCAACAAAAGGCTCGGGGCTTGCCGCCTGAGAATCACATATTAGCCGTGAGAGGGCGGTGTCCGTATCAACAATGAGGTGTCTGAATTGGCAACGTCCAAAGTCCATTTCTCTCGCAAATTCCTTCGAGAGGAGGCCCTGCCTAGCCCGTTCTGTCCAGGCTGCGGCAGTGGTATAATCGCGAACTCATTTCTCAAGGCGGTCAGTGATCTAGGTCATGAGGACCTCAACGGTTTCGCATTCGTTTCTGGGATTGGGTGTGGAGCATGGATTGTTTCGCCCCATTTTCGTGCGGACACGCTGCATACCGCGCATGGGCGTGCGATTGCGGCGGCCACAGGGCTGAAGATTGCTCAACCCGAGCTAGAGGTCGTGGTAATCAGTGGTGATGGAGACCTAGCCGCGATTGGGGGAAACCACCTAATTCACGCGGCCCGGCGAAACATGGACTTGACTGTGATTTGCTCTAACAATTGGATCTATGGCATGACAGGAGGCCAGGCCGGACCTACCACGTTCGTCGGAGACCGTACATCTACTACTCCATATGGTAACCCTGAACGTCCCTTCGACCTTGCGCGCTTGGTAGCTGTTGCTGGAGCAAACTACGTGGCCAGATGGTCAACTGCTCACCCTGTTCAGGCCGCGCGAGCGATTAAGACTGCACTGAAACGCAAAGGATTCTCCTTCATAGAGATGCTGTCTCAATGCCCGGTGGCATATGGTCGGAGGACAGAAGCCGGAACTGCTGTGAACATGCTTGCATGGTTCAAGAAGCTCCCAATTCGCAAGAAGGACGACCCCTTGGACTGCAAGACTCCCACGCACGAAGAGATGGACCTGGGCGTCTTTGCTGACAGAAAAGAACGGACGTTCTTGGAATCGTTGAAAGAGGTGTTCAGCAATCTCGAGGACTGAACAGCCATGAGGAAAGAGATTCGAATAGCAGGCACAGGCGGAATGGGCGTCGTCCTTGCAGGAGTCATACTAGGGCATGCGGCCGTAGTACATGCAGGACTCGAGGCAGTTCAGACGCAGAGCTACGGTGCGGAGGCAAGAGGTACAGCAGCTAAGAGTGAGATCATAATCAGTGATGAACCCATTCGATATCCCAAAGTTCGGGAAGCTGACTATAGCGTCTTTATGTCTCAGAAGGCCTTTGACATGTATCTCAAAGAGGCCAAGAAGGGCAGTGTGGTGTTAGTTGACAAGGACCTTTGTGATTATGGGGATTCAGAAGACGAATACGAAGTTGTCTGTGTACCGGCCATGAAGACAGCCGATTCTATGGGAATGCGGCTTGCGTCGAATATGGTCATGCTTGGCGTCTTGGTGAAGAAGTCCGGGTTATTCCCCGTTGAGAACCTAGAGCTTGCCTTGAAGGACTTGATACGGTCCAAGGCTCTCAAGACCGACCTTGATGCCATAAGAGCCGGAGCAGCCCTCGTCTAGCCGCCATGTACGAGTGGAAGAATGACCACTTCATCTCCTTCCTTCAACTTGGTTTCGAGCCCACCCGTAAGACCAATATCAATCTCATTGCAGAGTATAAGCGCTTCCCGGTCCATTGTTTCGGGGTCTGTCCAAACACTCCTGATGCCCTTCTCCTTGTCGATGAGTGTTTGGAGGAAACTTTGGAGATCCGTTCCTTCATCGACATCTACATGGTATTGCTGACTCCCCATCTGATGTGAAACTGGGCCACGAAACCTGACTTTGACTCTCATGACGAACGGAGCTGTACCGATTCAGTTCTCAGATAAAGGAACCGGACCGCATGAATACCTTAGCTTCCCGAAGAGCAGTGGAACTCTCAGTCCATGCTAGTGTTTTGAGATCACAATCCAAATGATTGCTTCAACACTTCAGGATTGAGCCCACCGGCCTTGTACGTCTTTCCGTTGACTATATCGTTGATGGTTATCTCAGCCGGGCTGAACAGATGAGGATCGACCTTGTAGAAGTCGAACTCGACGCTCTTGAACAGTTTGTAGAACGGTTTTCCGTAGTGGCTGGAAGCAGAAGATGGTGCCTTTTCAGTCAGTGCGACGAGGTCATCGTTCTCATCCGGTCTGATGAAATAGAAAGTCCTTCCACCGTATAGAATACAGTCATTAGCCACACCCATGGCTCTAAGGTCATTCTTGGCGACAGGACCGATCGGTGCCACACCGTGTCCTGTCCTTATCTTGTCTAAGTCGAGTCCAAGCTCATGTAGCTTGTGCACACCAGTTTCCACAATTCGGGCTGAGATTTGCACAGAACCTGCGATGCAGGCCGTAGGCGTCAACACACAGTACAAGTCCGAAGTCGAAACACCACACTTCTCTGCAATGAACTCGGTGGCGAACTCGGGAGGCGGTGTTCTGGTTTCAAGGACTATTACACCTACCTTTGCCTTGTCCTTGTAGTCAATCTCTTCATACAATTCCGTTTCAACCGCAGCAAGAGCCCTAGCTGGTCCAGAACCCATTGCTTCATATTTCTCATCGTCTGTCTTGGCCTTAACAGACCATCCGGCGTACTGGGATCCCATGGCCGCAATCTTTGGATGGTCAGTGCTGACGACCACAGCTGGCAAAGTCATGTCGCCAATGTGCATGTGCGTGACTCTGACCGCACCCAGCCCGCCTAGACATATCTCTCCGACGAGTTTCCCAGCCTCGATTCCTCCTGGGGCTTCAATACCCGTATCAATGAGGGTTGCTCCGTTGCTTTGTTCTGTAACAGCACAGCCAAGCTCGTCTTTCTTGTTCAGCATCTCGTCAACAATCTCAAATGCTTTCTCGTTTACACTTGGATTCATTATCTCGTTTCCTCAAAGCAAATGTTCGTTCTCAGATCCTCGAAGATAGATCTCCACCTTAGGGTCGCCTTCTGCAAAATCACCCATGAACTTGACCCACTTCTCATTCCTTCCTATGCCGGCTAGGAAATCAGGCCTCCGAGTCTGCAGATATCTCAGGTAGTAGCCAGTGAACTCCCTCTCGGACTTTCCACTAAACTTGTAGGTGGGGAGTAGTGAGTCCATCTTTCCTAGGCAGAGTATCATTCCTTTTGTCGCCTCGACTCCTACACGCTCTGCCATGTCGCCCACTACAATGATCGTGCCCCCCTTCATTCTGACAGCTGCCAGTCTATCCACATTGCCTCTCACAGCAATGAAGCCCTTCCGCATGTGTGACCCCATCTCTCGTCCCACGTTGCTCGCCACATAGACCCTGCCCCCCTTCATCCCATCGGTGCTTCCGCGGTAGCCTGCACAGAGGTAATCCGCGGCATCACCTTCAATCTGAATGTTACCTCCCTCAATCTCAGCGGCAGCCCATGGCCCAACGGAGCCCTTAACATGTATCCTTCCAGCAACCATCTCGGCTCCAAGATACATGCCTACATCACCCTCAACAGTGATTCTCCCACCATTCATGCCTTTGCCGATCATCTTCACTTTCTTTAGATTCCCGCTCACTGTGATCTCAGTTTCATCGGCAGAACTGCCAGCCTCTCCAGAAATATCGAAGAAGGTCTTCAACTCAAGAGTCTGGTTTCCTTGTAGAATTGGCAGTCTTCCAATCTCAGCGGCGCTCTTTCCAGCAAAGTGTGACGGAGTTATCGTGTCCGCCTCTAACGGAATGTCTGGCTCGTGGGTCAGCTTCAGATACACGGTCATAGGTCAGACCTTCCCAGTGTCGCTTTTTGAAAACTTTCCACCTGATAAAAGCTCTGCACAGGTCATGTGGTTTGGCCTTACAGCTGGTAGTAACAAAGAAATAGCACAGTGCCGCAGCAATCAGCACGACTCTCAGCCGCTATTGTGGTGCGCAAGATGGAGATTAACGGTGTACCTATTGAGGACACGTTCGCAGAAGCATTCGGAATGCACATGAACAGGACCATCATCACTGCCTATGATCAGGAGTGGGCCTACACTACTGCTCTTGAAGCCACAGGGTTTGGCACTTCAGTGATCATGGCACCTGCAGAGGCCGGAATAGAGTATCTCTTAGGACCAGACGAAACCCCTGACGGCCGTCCTGGGGTGAGAGTCATATTCGCAGTGGGTTCGAAGAAGAAACTCGAGCCTCAGCTTCTAGCCCGACTTGGCCAGTGTGTACTAACCAGTCCGACGGCTTCAGCCTTTGATGACACCCCTAATCCAAAGGAGCGCTACGTCATCGGAAAGAAGATCTCACTCTTTGGTGATGGATACCAAGTTAAGAAGGGGCCGATTGACGGGAGAGTCCTATGGTTCATACCTAGGATGAGTGGGACCTGTGTCATGCAAGACATGTTTGGCCGTGTGAAGGGTGTGGCGGGCGGAAACATCATTTATTGCTGCGAAGACATTGAGAGTGGAATGAATAGCGGAAAGGCGGCAGTAAAGGCGATAGAGAAGGTAGAAGGCGCATACACTCCATTCCCTGGAGGCCTTGTAGGATCCGGGTCCAAACCCTCTTCGCGATACAAGGTACTCTTTGCCTCCACTAACGAGAAGTTCTGTCCTACCCTACGTGCCTTGGTTCCGGGCACGGAGGTTCCCAAGGGCAGCGAGTTTGTCCAGGAGATAGTCATCAACGGTCTGACAGAAAGGGCTGTCGCCAACGCTATGAAGGTCGCAATCGAAGAGGTCTGCAAACATCCTGGAATTACGAAGATGACCGCAGGGAACTACGGTGGCAAACTTGGACAATATCAGATTCGATTGCACAATCTGTTCAAATAGATGACACGCAGGCCACCGCCGGCACTCCAATTACATTAGAAACTCTTCATGACTTTCCTTGCTTTCTTGACCACTGACTTGACGTCACTTGACAAGAAAGGTTCCACAAACTTCTTGACTCTTGGTGCAAACTCAGGATTACCAACAAAGGGTTCCATGGCCTCTACGATGAAGCCAATGCGATTTCCCGGAAAGTACTCAGTCTGACTCAGGAGCATCTCAAGAATCTCTGATGCGGTTTCTGGGAAGGCCCCAGCTATCTTCGCCAACGCACGGACTGAATGTCCTTGAAGCACAATGCTCTTGTCGCTGAGAAAGTCCGCAATTCTCCCTATCAGGGCCGGAGTCTTGTTCTGCTTGTCAACCGATGCGAGGTTGCCAAGAGCACATACAGCTTCCCAGCGAAGAACGGGGGCTTGGGCCTCAAGATTTGCGACAAGGACCTCCACGTGGGGATAAAGGAGATCTGGCTTATCTCCAGAGAAAAGAGAGGCCAACTCTGCACACCCACTTTGCACTCTTCTCTCTTCAGAATCAAGAACTTTGATGATGTCGTCTAGATATGCTGTAGGCTTCTCTGAGATATGCATGTTATAGAGGTCCTTGGGTCTGGTTCCATCCTCCCACTTCCCGGCAAGCGCTCTGTGAATGTCGACCTTCGTCATATGTCCGGCAACTCCTCAACTCGTGGTGTCTGACAGACCTGTCATATCATCATCACATAAAGAGAACACTATCTTCATGAGCCGCTTCTGCTGTCACCTATATTGGAGATGTTGTTGATTTGGACATCTTCGTTCTATACTTACACACACCAAATGACTCTGGGTGTTTAATACCTAATCATCTGAACTAGTATGAAAGGAGTGTGTATGGACATCCCTTCAGCGAAAGACGATGACATGCCAATTGACTTTCAGCAGCGAAGAACGAAAGCCATGTTATGTCCAGATGAAGTCAGACGTCTATACTTTGATGAGGGTCTATCACAAAAACAGATAGCAGAGAGGGCAGGTTGGAAAACTGCACATCCAGTTCGGAGAATCTTCAATGAACAGGGTTGGATACCCCGTGTTCAGAGAGGAGGGGTTAGTCCACGCCATTTTAGGAATGATGAAGAAAGAAGACACGCTAGAAGTGAGCATAAGAAGAAATCAGCTCAAAGGATTAAGGATTTGAGAGAGAAACTGTTTGGAAAGGAATGCGGTCTATGTGGGGTGAGTAAAGAAGAGAAGATTCTTCCTGTTCATCGGAAAGATTGAACGAAACATGAAGAAGAAGCCCTTAGAAGAATGGGTTTTCTCAAATCACTTGATCCCGAAGAATATGTAGCTCTGTGCACTTCCTGTCATCGCGGAGCCCATTGGCTAATGGAACAACACGGAATGAAATGGAGCGAAATCCACGATCACAGAGGAAGGAAACAGAAGGCCATCACACAGGCTAAGGAGAGAATAGACCTACCTGATAAGAATACGCCATCTTCTGACAGATATCGTGAACTACAAAAACAAGGAAACAGCAATCTGGAAAATCTGCGATGTGAACTTTTCGGTGAGAGTTGTCATTTTTGCGGAACTCGTTCAACAGAGAAGAAGATTGTAGTTCATAGGAAGGATTTCCGACCGCACAACAAGAGATTACTCGAGTCAAAGAGGTATTTGCGGACGTTGAATCCGGACGATTGGGCAGCATTATGCAACAAGTGTCATCGCTATACTCATTGGGCACACGAAATCCTAGGAATGGATAAGGACGACCTGAACTTGATGTAGACTGCGGAAGCTTTATCTCAGTCACACATTGGGTTTGCATCACGGATGCCCCAGTAGCTCAGACCGGTTAGATCGCCTCCTTGGTAAGGAGGAGGCCGCGGGACTTCATGGACGTCTGCACCATGGAGCGCGAATTCGAATCCCGCCTGGGGCTCCACATCATACATGAGTCGATAATCCTACTCCAATTGATAATAGATGACCTCTGCAATCTTGTTTATCGGGACAATGACCCTAACTCTCTCAGTCTTGTGCCGTGATTTCTCATCCGTGTCGGCTGCCCTTTCGATCTCGATGTATTCCCTTCCGACGTGTTTGATGATACCCTCAACCGTCTTCAAGTGCAGATCGTCGGCGGTTGTATCTACTACGACCTTCACTACCACTGCAGCCTCCATAAGGTCCTGAAACTTGTTCATCATGGTTTGTTCACCTATTCAGTATTCAATAGTGTCCGAGGTCTGACTTATAGTTTGGCCAATGTGCGTTGACAACACTGGATTCAGACCATGTCAATGGATCGACCAAGTACGGATTGGTTGCCTTAGGCCGTGGGATTGACTAGTCATAGTTAGTGGTCCAGTCCTTCACAATGTCCTCAGTGTGCAGGCTACTGTGGTTCTTCAGGCGTTCATCACTGCGAAGTCGGGTTAGAGATCTGATCACAAGATACATCCCTACTATCGCCAGCACCAGAATTCCAATAGATAGTCCGATGATGAAGCCCATTACTTCTATCATAGAGTAGTAGCTTGAAGTTGCTACGAGGATAGCTAGGAGTGACAAGGGAATTGTGAGAATTCCAATACCAGTGCGAAGCTCGGCCAAATGAGTCCTCTTCTCTGCTTCAATGGTCCTGATTATTGCCAATGCTGTCGTAAGGTCCAATAGTTCTTGATTCGATAGGTCTGATTCCAAGCAGATCACATTCTATCTATGTCTTATGGGTTCGTTTCTTTCGCAGTAGTCGACGAGCTTCTTCAGGCCCTACCAGGTCCGAGATCCTCTCGAGGGCCTCGTCTTCATCTAGCTCCTCAAGCCATTTCTCTATTTCTTGTCGGACCCCAGGTGACAGGTCCTTCGCATGCTTCTTTAGTCGACCTTTCTTGCCCTTGCCGAAGTCATCTGGTCCCAACAAGCTCAATGTTTCTACACCTATGTCGCCAACCTACCATTTGGTTAAGACGCTTCCTCTTATGACACCACTCAGAAACGCAGGACCTTGTCCTGCTTCAGTCACGAGGTGGTCAGAGATGGGAATGCAGAGTCATGCATAGACTCTGAGTCTAGTGTGCGCTGAGGTGTGAATTGATACTGACATTCCAGAGATACTCTTATATCCAAAGATGGCGGACCGTGCGACCGCATGGGTCGGTGGTCTAGCTTGGCTATGATTCCTGGTTTGGGTCCAGGGGATCGTGAGTTCAAATCTCACCCGGCCCACCACACCTTTGGGTGATGACACGTCTAGACAAGTCTGGCCACAATACTATACGTCAACTGGAGAAGCAGACCTGACACCGACTAGTGCCGCTCAATACACAAAGTGTGTTATGAGATACGAGAGTTTATATCCTGTATTACTTATTATGTGTTACGCTTGGGATTCTGATAACCACGCATGAATTCGGAATCCACAAACAAGAAATGGTGTAGAGAGAGCTAAGAGGGATATTACTCTCCCTTGCGGAAATCGTGGTGCTGGCTTCAAATTGAGGAACGGCCCAGACATGCGTTCTATTCCTTCTTTGCCTCCCCTTCCCCATTTCGTTTCAGGAGGGAGGGGGGCCCCAAGACCTAGAAACAGATGATGGCGCTCGCCTTAGACAACGGTTTCTCGTGAGAGTTTCATTATGCTCATGGTCTATGCATCTCTGGCAGAGCCACAATGGAATTCGGCAAAAGTCGAAATCCTTATCACTGAAACGATGCGAACAAATCAAGCCATGGCAATGCAGTCATCTGTCAGAGAGCGGTTTGCCAGACGTATTGCGGGTGAGATTGCCCTTTCCGACCACCCTGGGCAGACCATGCGCCTGTGGAGAGAGAGATTCAGGCTTCCGCAGATAGAGTTGGCAGACTTCATTGGCATAAGCCCCAGTGTTATCAGTGACTATGAGTCTGGACGGAGGAAGTCGCCTGGCACATCTACAATACGCCGCTTTGTGATGGCACTCCTGGCACTGGACGAGCGAAACGGTGGCCAGATAATCGCAGCCTATGTACGGTTGATGGATGTCAGTCTTGTGGATCTAGACATAGTCCTCGCAATGAGTGACTTTCATTCGCCTACCACTTTAGCTGATTTCTGTAAGCGGTTGAAGTGCACCGTCAAGACTGGCATGAATCTACTACAGAAGGAGATCTACGGCTATACCTTGGTCGACGTCGAGCGAGCTGTGAGGGAGCTCAGCAGCGAGGCGTTTATGAAGCTATTTGGTGCGACTACTGAAAGATGCCTCATATTCACGAAAGTGAACACCGGACGAGCGCCCATGATTGCGATAAAATCTCAAGAGTTCAAACCGACGCTGGTGATTCTACACGGCGTGGGAGAAGTGGACAGGCTTGCTCTGGAACTCTCTGAACAAATGAAGATCCCGTTGGCTGTGAGCAAGATAGGATCCTTGGATGCACTCATCAGAGAGCTTCGTAACGTTAATTCTGACTAGCTGAATATCAACTTTAGAATGGCCATTCTTGTGACAACGCCACTATATACTTGGTCGAAGTACTTTGCATGTGGCGTCGAGTCAATCTCAGATGAAAGCTCGTCTACACGGGGAAGCGGATGCAGTATGATCGCGTCATCTCTCATTAGACCGAGCTCCTCCGACGTGATTCGGAATTCACCCTTCACTTCATCGTATTCGTTGATGTCTGGAAAACGTTCCTTCTGTATCCTTGTCATGTAGACTACATCAACCTCCTTGACGGCCTCCTCCACGGTATCGACCTCGGTCACTCGAACACCGGCCTTTCTCATCTCCTCAATTATGGCTCGTTTCATCCTCAGAGTAGGTGGTGCTGCCAGTTTGACATCAACGTCATAATACGCCAGAGCCATGCCGAGAGAATGAACTGTCCTACCGTATCTCAGATCGCCAGAGAGTGAGATTGATAGCCCGTCAATCTTCCCTTTCATCTTCTTTATGGAGTACAGGTCAAGCAATGCCTGTGTGGGATGTTCCTCCGACCCGCTTCCTGCGTTTATTATGGGGATGCTCGAGAACTCTGCAGCCACTCTTGCAGATCCGTCTAGAGGATGGCGTATGACTATGACATCTGCATACCTCTCTACAGTGCGGATGGTGTCCGCCAGCGTTTCCCCTTTACCTCCCGCGGAAGTCGAAATGACATCAGCAAAACCAAGGACTCGTCCACCAAGTCTGATCATTGCGCTCTCGAAGGAAAGGCGCGTACGTGTAGACGGCTCGAAGAACAGAGTGGCCATAATCTTGTCGGCCAATTCCCTGCTCCTGTTTACTGCGACATCCTCCATTTGTTCAGCCGTCTTTAGAATAAGATCTATGGTTCCACGATCCAGGTCGTGGATACTAATCAAGTTGTGAAGAATCCCCATCCATTCTCACCTTGGACTCTCTAGACTGCGGGCTCTTCACCATTGCTCTTTAAAGTTTCCAAGTTTCGCCCGTAGTTTCTAGGAATCTCTACCCGTCTGATCTTGAGGCCTGACTCCCTGATGAGCTGAGTGGCCAGGTCATCCTCATACTCCTCGTTGTAGACTATCTCAACAATTCCCGCATTGATCAGTATCTTTGTGCAGATACTGCAGGGCTTGGTTGTGCAGTAGACCTCTGCTCCCCTTACACTCACACCATGGTATGCTGCCTGAATCACTGCATTCTGTTCGGCGTGAAGGCCTCTACAGAGTTCATGTCTTTCGCCCGGTTTGACCCCCTGATTCTCACGCACACAACCGACATCTTCACAGTGGGGAAGGCCTTTGGGGGCCCCGTTGTAGCCGGTACTCAGAATCTGGGCCTCTTTGACAACCACCGCTCCAACTTGGTTCCTGAGACACGTACTCCGTGATGACACAAGGTCAGCAATCTCGCCAAAGTACACGTCCTTGCTCTTCCTGACCAAAGAGTCTACAGCTCCTTGCCGCTGATGTGTCAACCTCTCTTAAGAAGGTCGTTGTTAGACCACATATCATTCACATTTCGTAGTCGAAAGGCGAAAGGTAAAAAGAGCAGGTCAAGCGTGATGGGATGAACCTCAAGTGAAATTGGAAGCCCAGCATCATGAGAAAGCGGGATGGAAAGATAGTAGTGTGGCCAGCCTACCTAGATTCAACCCTCACCAGAGCACAGGGACGTAGGATTCCCAAGAATCTCGGAGCACCTGACATCTCAATCAAGATTCTCAAGGAGGCTGCAGACTCGGCAGGGTTCGACTCCGAGGTCGAAGCTGAGAAGGTATACCCGCGCGGCTGGAACAGATCTTCTGGCTATCTAGTCGTTGAAAACCCAGAGAAACACAAGAAGAAGCGTCTAATCCTGATGCTGGCAAAGAGCGTAAGAAGAGTCGTTGCAAAACGTGACTCCGCAAGGAAGGAAGCGGAGAAGAAGAAGAAGGCCAAGAAGAAGAAGAAACGATAGGCGCATGATTCTGGGAGGTCAAGAATTGAAGAGGCTCGGCAAGGTTCTTCATGTGTCGAAGAGGGGGTCCCTAATCCTCAGGACAGACAAGACACCTCCCATTGGCGAGCGCTCCGTTGTTATGAATAAGCAAGCCGAGAAAATAGGCACGATAATTGACGTGTTTGGACCAGTCAAAAACCCGTATGTCGCTGTAAGTCCTCTGAACAAGGACACTTCTCACAAGCTTGTTGGTCAGGTATTATACCTCTACAAGCGCAAAAAGTGATGCTCGCTTCTGTACATCGATGTTCTCCTGAGGACGCAAGCTGCCGAAATCGTGGAGCAGCTTCCGAAATCTAAATATCAATTCGTGCAGAATGTTCGACGTTGCCACGTGTTAATCAAAGGTCATCTCAATGAACGATGTAACGGACCGGATTCTGGAGGCTCTCCGAGCCGTTGGTGAAAACGGTCTAGTCATCGAGGAACTGAAGACCGGGCTTGGCATTGATTCAAGGAATCTGGCCAAGAGCATCAAGCGACTGAAGTCCCAGAGGCTAATCAAAGTGCAGAAACAAGAACTGAAAGAGGAAAGATACGTCATCAGAGCTGAGATCAGCGATGAAGCTGAGCCCGGTAGCCTATCTGACATGAACGGTTGTCCCTGCTTCCACTGTCTAAGAATCAGCAAGTGTGGCGTTCGACAGCCTGACTCTCCAGTCAGCTGTAAGAACCTAGAAGAGTGGATGTTAGGTTCGGAAGCAGCCTAATCCACATTCCTATCTGACTTCTTCAAAGGGCCTGTAGCAAGCAGATAAATCTCCGCACTTGTCCTGCGTGATGCATCAGGCTTGAGAAGTCTTACGGATTGATACTGTTCTTTGACAGATTGGAGGAACTCTTGAAATCCACTGCCTTGGAAGACTTTGGTCAGTACCTTTCCGCTCTGCCCAAGCAATTCAAGACCGATTCCCAGAGTAGCCTCCACAAGAGCCAGTTGTCTTGCGACATCAAGGTCCCAGTTTCCGGTGACCTTTGGAGCACAGTCTGATACCACAAGGTCGACTGATCCTCTGGTCATCTCCCTGATTCTCTCCACGGTTGCGGGACTCAGTATGTCCCCCTGAATGAAAGTAGCTCTCTCAACCGCTTGCATCGGCACTAAGTCGACTGCCACTATCTCTATTTCACTATCTAGTTCACGGAGAACTTGAGTCCAGCCTCCCGGACTGCTGCAGAGATCGAGCACGCGGTCAACACCACCAAGGAGCTTGTGTTTCTTTGCAATCTGCTTGAGCTTGTAGGCACTTCTTGCCCGGTATCCCTTGGCCTTGGCTGCTCTATAATAGTGCTCCTTCTTGCGCAGTTTCTTTGGCTTTCCCATCTGTCTACTTCACTCCGGAAAGATCACTAATCACTCTGCCTAGTTCTCCAATTGATGCATTGGTTCGAATCGCAGTCGGTCTGAAGTGGGTCCTTGATGCCGAATGCCCAAGATCTCTCACTCTCTGCATCACTGTATCAGTCTTTGGGGGTGCAAGTCCATGAACGTCGCACAGAACATGGAGGTCCACATATGGATTGTCCGTTAGCTCCGCTTCCTCCCGCATAAGTGGCAAGACTGTTGATACGCGTCTATGGAAACCAGCTTCTCCCTCCGCCAGAAACGTCAGTGCGGTATCAAGCAGGGACACATCGAAGAGATCACCGATCCAGAGTGGGCCTGCAACGGTTGGCATTCCAACACAGGTGTCTGTTTCATGCTTGAATTCGCTCTTCTGCAGTGATTCTCTCAACGAAACAGTTTCAGCGCGCATACAGGTCTTACAAAAGCGTATCAGGCCCATCTTGTCAGCCTGTATGTTTCCTTCGCTCTTGCTGCCCTCAATTCTGACCCACACTCTGACGTAGTGGTCAGTGCTCAATACTGCAAGAGGCTCAATTGACCTGTCATTAGCACCTCCTGCAGAGTAGGCCGCACCCAGGAGAAGTCGTACGGCAAGCTCATGCACGAAAGGCGCTCGTATAGACAGTCCGCCGTATTTCCGCAGAGCCACATTGGGGTGGACTCCGCACAGTGCTGGCATGTCAGTCGCTGTGAGAGCGAGCATACCGACACGAGGATTCAAGGACTGTATCGCAGCACTCAGATAGGGTGCAGGACTTCCAAAAGGGTCTACATCTACAAAGCCAAACCTTCGGGTCCGCGATTCAGTCAAGAGCAAGACTTTGGCATCTCCCCTCTTGACTTTCGCTCGAGATTGAAGATTGAGCCGTTCTATGTTCCTTTCTGCCATCTCAACGGCTACGGGATTTATGTCAAACATCAAGGCTTTGAAGCTGCCCGGACATTCATTCAGATAGCGAAGAGTTCTGATACCTGAACCTGTCAAAGGTTCGCAGAGAAGGTCAATGGAGTTCGTTTCAAGATAAGCACGCAGGAACAGCACAGACAGGTCTCGATTCAATCTCATACGTGGATTATAGAAGACAGGTAGGTCTGTCGCTGGTTGCTCCTTATTCGCACTATAGTGCTCAACATCTGCACTCATGAAAGAGGTCTTGCCTTCTGTGTACTCCTTCTCGACAATCATCAGACAGTCAAGCCTCGCTATGTTTTGCTAATAAGGAGACAGGATAGACTTTGAGTGTGCGGCCAACTGACCAATGACATCTCCGGAACGTCTAAGAGGAGAACGTGCAGCCAAGAAACAACCAAAGAGGACCTAAAAGAACCGGACCTAGGGGTGCTAGTCATGACAACAAGAGTAAGAATTGAAACTAACAAGGGAACAATCATTGCAGAGCTATGGCCAGACGCAGCAATCAACACAGTCAAGAACTTCGTTGAGCTTGCCAGAGATGGCTACTACGATGGAGTGACATTTCATCGGGTAATCTCCGAGTTCGTAGTGCAGGGAGGCGATTCCACAGGAACTGGGGGTGGCGGACCGGGCTATGCTATTGTCTGCGAAACTGATGGACCAAAGCAGGAACATATCCAAGGTGCATTATCGATGGCACATGCAGGTGAGAACACAGGTGGAAGTCAGTTCTTCATAGTTCTGAATGCAGAGAAGTGCAAGCATCTGGACAGGAAGCACACCGTTTTCGGAGCAGTGATAGAGGGGTTTGATGTCGTTGAGGCAATCAGGCAGGGTGACAAGATGACCAAGGTCGAGGTATTGGAGGCAGATCCGGTCGTAGAGAGTCATGAGCTGAAAAAGCTCCCTTCATGGCGTTGAACAGTCACCTTTACATATCACCCCACATCGTCACACGCCAAGAAATCTAGGAGTAATAACCACAAACATAGTCAGCAAGAGAGGTATCCAGATGGTAGCTGCCGTATTCATCGGAACATCGATTCTATCAGGAATCCTGGCGATAGTCGTTGCACTCTACTCGTACAGGCTAGTAAGTAAGGCTCATGAAGGGGACGAGAAGATGAAGACAGTCAGCGCACTGATTGAGGAAGGAGCCTATTCCTTCATCAAGGTCCAATACAAGAATCTTCTAGCCTTCACACTTGTTCTTGCTCTTCTGATTGCAGTAGTCTTCGCTGAATATGGTATTCCGATCTCAATATCGTATGTTCTTGGGTCGGTGGCAAGTATGGTCGCTGGATACGTCGGGATTGTAGTGGCCACGAAGGCCAATCGACGTACAGCCGCAGCAGCAGCCAGTGGAGGTCTGAACCCCGCATTTCAAGTTGCGTTCAGGGCAGGCTCCGTAATGGGCCTAATGATAGCTGGAATTGCGCTGGTCGGTCTTGGTTCACTCTATTGGCTATGGAACTCGCTTCTCCCTGGTCTCGAGCCAACTGAACTCTGGGAGATCATGACCGGTTTCTCCTTCGGAGCAAGCACCGTAGCACTGTTCGCAAAGGCCGGTGGAGGGATATTCACAAAGACGGCTGATATGTCCGCTGACATCGTGGGGAAGATTGAACAACACATTCCTGAGGATGATCCTCGAAATCCTGCGGCAGTAGCTGACGCTGTTGGTGACAATGTCGGTGATATTGCAGGCACTGGGGCGGATATCTACGACAGTAATGTGGCAGCAATACTTGCGGCTGCCATTCTGGGAGCTGCAATTGACGTTACAGCATCTCCCTCGCTGCCCTTTGGACTGCTTCCACTCCTTATTGCAGCCTTGGGCACAATCGCGTCTGTGATAGGGGTGTTCCTCGTCCGTCCCAAGGAGAAAGGTGATCCTGGGCCCGCTCTCAACAGAGGCACATACATCACTACCATTCTGTTCTCAATCTTCGTTGTGGCCACACTTGTGACGCTGAACCTTGACTTGACTATTGCACTGTTTGCGGTCTCTGGTCTACTTGCAGGCGTCTTCATAGGATTCACAAGCGATGTCTTCACCAGCGATCGTGGATTGGGTCGATTCAAACCAGTGCCCAATATGGTGACTGCGGCGGAGAAGAGCGCTGCTAATCTTGTCCTGTCAGGCTACTCTTATGGTCTTCTAAGCGTTGTACCCTCTGTCATTGGCATCGCTGCTGCCATGGTGGTATCGTTCATACTCGGAGCAAATGCCACGTCTGTCGGCCTTGGAGGAACTGATGGTGGCATCTTTGGTGTGGCAATTGCAGCCGTAGGTCTATTGTCCACAAATGGAATGATAATGAGTTCAGACGCCTACGGTCCTATCGTAGACAACGCTAGAGGTGTGATTGAACAGGCTGGCGCCCCTCACGAGGCGATTGTAGCATGTGACAGACTCGACGCAAGCGGCAACACCACAAAGGCAATCACAAAAGGATTTGCGATAGGAGCCTCTGCAATCTCAGTCCTAGCACTCTTCGCCGCTTTCATTTCTTCGACCAGATTCCTCGTTCCCCGGGAGCTGCTAGTTGATGTTGTAAATCTGGCCGATCCATTCGTAATGGCAGGAGCACTAGTCGGGGCACTAGTACCAGTGGCGTTCTCAGCAATGTTAATCCTCGGCGTGGAAGACAATTCTGAGCGCATGATAACCGAGATTCGCAGGCAGTTTACTGAGGACCCTGGAATCCTCGAGGGCACGTCCAAGCCTGATTACGACCGATGTATCAGCATTGCCACTTCAGGCGCTATCAAGGAGCTGATGCCAGGTACTGTTATGGCAATAATGGTCACGATGGTCACAGGTGTCTTTCTTGGACTAGAGGCACTCGCTGGTTACCTGGGCGGTGCCGTGATAACAGGCTTGGTGATGGCCATTCTGATGGATAATTCAGGAGGGGCTTGGGACAACACAAAGAAGATTATTGAGTCTCCGGAGTACGACCACAGCACTCCCGATTATGAGAGAGTGCATGACAACTCTGTCTTGGGTGATATGGTGGGGGATCCATTCAAGGACACTGCTGGGCCGTCGATCAACACGCTTCTCGTGGTGATATCACTCACCGCAACCCTCTTCCTGCCCGTCATAGCACAAATACATGCGTGGCTGACGGGACTGATCTAGTGCAGGTGGTTCGTTTCTATGCGCTTTGGAGTGGTCGCAATCGAGTTCATACCTGCAGTAGAGAGGATTGTCGCCGGTGGTACTCCTGATTTCTCACGCATCAACCTAGTTGAGATTGTCCAAGAAGCCGTAGAAATCGAGCATATCCGAGTTGTGGAAATCCCAATGGAGATTGAACAGATGGTGCCTGGTTCGCTGACACCTGAAGTCATTTCCAGATTGGCAGACCTGAAAGAAGAATTAGGCCATTCATACACAGTCCATCTGCCGTTTTGGTCCATTGAACTCTCAACTTTCAACGAAACGATTAGATCTGCCAGCGTGGACAGTATAGTGCACTCCATAGAACTTGCAGAGGAACTTGCCCCTGAAATCTATGTACTTCATTCTACAGGAAGCTTGGCCGCAGAATATACCAAGCAGGGCTTTGCGGAAAGCATGAATCTGTTAGTGTGTGGGTATATGACATCATTTGCCATGAAGAGTGTGGAGGAGATAGTCACCAAGTCTGAGATTGACCCTTACAAGCTTGCGTTGGAGAATGTTGAGTTCCCCTTCGACTTCACCCGCGACGTAGTTGACGAGTTCAACACTGGCGTATGTTTTGATACAGGACACATGCTCACTAAGCAGTCAGGAGATGAAACGCTGTCCGAATTCTATCGAAAGCATCGTGACCGAATCACAGAGATTCACCTAAATGATGGCGTAGTTGAGAAGAACGAGGCTGGGGGCTATCAGGACCACTTGGTACTCGGTCGAGGTGAGATGCCAGTTCGGGACTTCTTGATGGAGCTCATCAAAGACAAGTTTGAAGGACCTCTGATATTCGAGCTGACGACCGAAGAAACAGTCGAGTCACTAGATAAGATTCGAGATGTAGTGCCTGAGGCACTGCGGTGAACCAGTCTTTGTTGCGGCTTGACCCACAACATCGTCATCTGCGTGAAATCATCTTCGCAAAATACCAGAGCGGCGCAATCTGACCCGTTTCTATTTGATGAGTGAAGCTCAACTTCAAGAAACTCCTATGTTGAGCATTTCTAGTGAGATAGCCAAGATGCAGGCGTTTGCCTACGAAACCATAGACGAGCAGGTAAGAGCTTGTCTAAGTAATAGACGAGTCAACGAATTGGAGGTAGACGAATTGATCAAAGAGGCATGCAAGGCCCTTGAAGGAGAGAATGTGGCCATTGCGTACGAGTAGTCAACAGG
This sequence comes from Candidatus Thorarchaeota archaeon, assembly GCA_046758445.1. GTDB lineage: Archaea > Asgardarchaeota > Thorarchaeia > Thorarchaeales > Thorarchaeaceae > SMTZ1-83. The sequence continues at coordinate 73,343 of JBHIAE010000002.1, forward strand.
ACACAATAATCTACATCTTGTTGAAAGGGCGCAATCCCACTACCATAGGAATCAGTGGTGGGCTCGGGGAGATTTGAACTCCCGACCCCCGCCTTGCAGAGTGAATGAGCTAGACCTCAATCACATATCAGAGCGGTGCTATAACCAGTCTAAGCCACGAGCCCAATGCTTGCTGCCAGACCGCATCAGTTGCGAATGTGATAAAAAGGTTGCGACCCACACGCTTGGCAATGTACTCGAAATTGAGCCTGACAATCTCAGACCCACTTACTTCCAGAGATTTGTGAAGAAGCTATGTGAATTAGATGCCCAATGGGCAATGTGCCTCTTCCTCTGGTCAGACTGTGTACACAGTGTCTTTTCGGACTCCCGAAAAATCTACATGTGTATTTGATGTACTATTTGGGCTGAGTGTTGTTGGGGAGAAAAACTGGAAACGATATCATCGAATTGGCGCATTACCTCATTGAAGTCCCCACAGAACCACTAATGAGAAGTTAGAACATGAAGAGAATTGTCCTCAAAGGATTCTTGCTGGCTATCACACTCACACTAGCAGTCATGCCAGTTGCCCCGGTTTCTGCTGCAAACAATCAGGGTCTAGAGTGGGGCATTGCGGTGGGAACCCGGATAGACTACACCTATGAGTATCACCTGTCTAACAGCTCATTGGTAACACCGAAGGACGTCATCGAGAGGATCTGTGTCACTATTGATAGTTTGCCTAGGATCGAGGACGACATCTGCAATATGAGTCAGCTCTGGGGTTCCACATACACGCTCTACTGGACCAATGGGTCCAAAGTTCCGATACTAAGCCCCGTGAATTTCGCACTTCGCCCTGTTGGAAACTGGAGTCTTATGACGGAATTGATATTGCAGTATCCCACCATCGTACCTGAATCGATTCTTGATACGTCTACTTTATGGGGCTTCAACACAAGTGAGAGTTGGACCAACACCCGAATGCATGCTATGTATGAAATCTCAAAACACGATGGTATAGCACACCGATTGTTTGTGAACGTGACAGAGAGGGTGAATGCAAAGTGGGGCACCTCTACTTGGCTATTTACCCGCATGTTTGAGCCTAACGACGCATTTTCTGTAAGCTTGGTTTTAGGATTGGGCCTTACTCTCTTGGTTGTGGTTCTGGCTTCAATATACCGTTGGAGCAGACCTTAGCAAGCCTGTGAACATAGCACCCTCCTTGATGATCTCTGATAAGGCGGATGTCGCGTGTTCAAATCACGCCGGGCCCACCATTGCTTCTTGCGCTTAGCTTTATCTTGTCCTTAGTCACTGCTGATGCTTGGTGACTTCAATGAGTTTCAATCCATGCGATGCCCGGTGTGAAGGCTGTCCTAGCTACTTGGGAAAAGGTGAGCCACCATGTGCTGGGTGCAGAGAGTCAGGTGAAAGACCATGGTGGGGCACATGCAAGGTCTTTGATTGCACAACTGAGAAGAGTCTTAATCACTGTGGCCTCTGTGACGAGTTTCCAAGTGATCTCCTGATAGGTCACTATGACCCAGACAATCCCGAGGGGCAGCGAAACGCGGCAGTTCGGGCTGGGGTTCTTGCCTATCTCGTCAGGCACGGGGACGACAAGGCTCTCGAACTATACAAGAAGATCAAGAAAGCCTAGAATCCCATAGTTTCTGATAGCAATGGAATGGAGAGAAAAGGAAGAGAGCGCCGTGCGGCGGAATGAGCGTCTGTGCACGAACTGTGGATTCTGTACAATATCTGTGGGTTGCCCAAGTCCAGAATATTGCGTTGGCTGTAGATCATGCTACATGGCATGTCCACAAGAGGCAATCTCTCTGACACAGAATGAATCTCCAAACAGCATTATCATCACTATAGACGATCAGCCAGTACAGGTGCCTGACAACATCACCATCAAGGAAGCATTGCAGTCCTTTGGAATCGCCTTTACTCGCTATCCGAAAACAGCTCACTCCTTTGCCCCATGTGAAACTGGAGGCTGCTATGCATGTGCGGTTCTTGTGGATGGAGAGCTAAGTCCCAGCTGTCATACGGCCGTGAAACCTGGGCTGAACATACGTACAGAGGTTTCAGATCAGATACAGCCCCTTCGTATTGTCGGATGGTGTCAACCTCACTCCGTTGGAGGTGTTGGAACTCCCTGGTCGGAGAAGGCATTTGGTTTCGATTTCAGGGACTATGCCGAGGCTGCTTGCTTTGCGGCTGGATGTAATCTCCGATGCCGAACATGTCAGAACTTCAGCGTTACGTACAACAGTGCCGCATCCGCAGTCACAGCAGAGCATGCCGCCCAGAAACTCCTTGGACTAGCCTTACGCGTCGGCGTCAAACGGCTGGCGATCTCTGGAGGCGAGGCCACACTCAACCGGCCGTGGCTCGAGGGCTTCTTCACATGGCTCAAAACACGCAGCCCTAGCGATTTCCGTCTACATCTAGACACGAACGCCACGATTCTTACTCCAGACTACATAGATGCCTTGGTGGAAGCAGGCGTCACTGATATCGGTCCTGACCTCAAGTCCGCTCGCTTGGAAACCTTCCAGAATATCACCGGAATAACAGATTCGACCCTAGCAGAGACCTACTGGACCACAGCTTGGAACGCTGTTCGCTACTTGGCCGACAACTACTACCCAGAACAACTGTTCATGGGGGTCGGGCTACCTTTCAATCCTGCCTTCTACTCGTCATCAGAAGCCATGGATGCGGAGCTCCATGAGTGGGGTACACGAATTGCTGATATCGATGATAGAATCCAAGTGACAGTCTTAGACTACCGTCCCGAGTTCCAGCGTCATGACATCAGACGACCATCCAGTGCTAAGATGCGAAATGTCAAGGCCACTCTGGAAGGACTAGGTCTCCGGACAGTGTTAGCTCAGACAGCCATGGGTCATCTTGCACCTTCTCGACCTGCACCAGATCGAGAAGTACAACGATCCTCCTGATTCTGTCTTGCCGTGCCCAAAGACTATTCAGTGAAACTTCAGAACTTAATCGTTGAGGCCTTTTGTCGATAGTTAAGAGGACTGGGAATGTCAAAGAACGGGGAACGCATTGATGGCCAAATCAAAGGCATCGCAGAACGTCTAGAGGCCGCAATGACAAAGAATCCTGATGAACCTCTGGCTAACGGCACTCTGAATGAACTATCTGACGAGAACTTCATGGATACTGTTCGACAGCCGAAGACTGCAATCGTCGAGTTCTACACCAATACCTGCCCATACTGCAAGCAGATGAAACCTGTTCTTGATGAGCTCGCGAGTGACTACAAGTCGAAGGTGTATTTTGCAAAGATCAATATCGATGAGCATGAAGAGGCCGCAACAACGTTTGATGTAGAGGGTGTACCTCTCATCATGGCTTTCAAGAAAGGCAACCCGGTGGCCAGGATAGAGGGTCTAAGGAGTATTCATGAACTGGACGGGTGGATTGAGAGCATCCACAAAGGCCTACGACCAATGAGAATTGAGCCAGGTCCTGTCACAAAGGTCATTCTCGGTGACATATGACCCAAAGCGCGACCCGGTGAAACTATAGAGTGAGTCTGAAGATATACTCATCATCTTCCATCTTCAGCTTGCTCTCGATCACTTTCCCAGTCTTGTGAAGGAACCTAATCATTGGCACGTTCTTCGGATGTACGTGTGCCACGAAGGCTCCCACTCCTTTACTCTTTGCGATACGCATTAGGTGATTGAGCATGTAAGTGCCAATTCCCTTGTTTTGATAGTCATCTTGGACTAGGAGTGCGAATTCTGCCTCATTCTTATGCCAATCGAGCAGGTAGCGTCCTGCACCAATGATTTCCTCAGTTGATCCGTCATCGTTGGAGCAGATGGTTGCCACGATGCTGATGTCTCTGGACTGGTCCACATTGTAGAAGTCCTGCAGAGTCTGTCGCTGGAGGCTTGTGAGGGGCGTCAAGAATCTGAAGAAGATCGACTCCTCACTGAGTCCGTAGAACAGGCATTTGATTCTATCAGTGTCGTCGGGTCGTATTAGTCTGAAGTCCACATCAATCGCCCCATCTGGCCCGTCGAAGGTTTCCTGTGCTTCGTATTCTATAGGGAAGTAGGTTCCCTTGGCTTGGAAGGGCACTTGGTCCTCGAAGACGTAGCGCATCTCTTTCGCTACTTCGAGAAGATCATTTCGGAAGTCTGGATGTGCAATTGCTATGAGTGACAATACACGTTCGCGTATCGTTCTTCCTCGCAGTATTGCCTGACCATATTCTGTGATGACGACCTCAACGTCGCCTCTTGTAGTGACTACTCCTGCGCCTTCACTTAGCCGTGGAACAATCCTTGAAACAGTTCCGTCTAGGGCCGTAGACGGCATACAGATGATTGCCTTTCCGCCTTGAGACCGCGATGCGCCTCTAATGAAATCCACCTGGCCGCCTATTCCGCTGTAGAATCTGTGACCAATGGAATCCGAACAGACCTGACCTGTCAAGTCGACCTCAAGAGCAGAGTTGATAGCCACCATCTTGTAGTTCTGGGCGATGACATTTGGATCGTTTACATAGGCTGTATCTCTGAACTCAAACATGGGGTTGTTGTCAACGTAGTCGTATAGCTTCTTCGTGCCCATAGCAAAGCTTGCTGTCACTTTGTTTCTATTGATACTCTTCCTGCTATTTGTGACAACACCACTCTCGACAAGATCAATTATGCTGTCACCGAACCGTTCAGTATGAATCCCTAGGTCCCCAACCCCAGAAGTCAAGAGACTACTGGCTACTGACTGTGGGAGTGCTCCTATTCCGAGCTCAATTGTGGACTCATTCTCTATCAACCGTGCCACATAGCTGCCAATCAGATCACTCTTCTCGTCTACCTCAACTGCTTCGAATTCCCTCAGCGGTTCATTATGGCATACCAAGTAGTCGATGTCACGCAGATGTATGAATGAATCGCCATGGGTGACGGGCATGCGTTCATTCACCTGGGCGATGACCAAGTCCGAACTCTCTGCGGCGCTTTTCGTGATGTCAACTGAGATTCCAAGAGAGGAATAACCATGCTCATCAGGTGGGCTTATTTGAATTAGAGCAACGTCAAGAGGTATTCTCTTAGTTCTGAAGAAGACTGGAATGTCAGAGAGATGTGCTGGTGTGTAGTCGGCCCTACCCTCGTAGACTGCTGTTCTAATGTTGTCAGACACAAAGAAGCTGTTGTGTCTGAACTGTTCCTGAAACTTCGGATCTGCTGAAGGGGTGTCTCCAAGTGTCAGGAGATGCACGATCTCATTGTCCGCCATCCGACTGGCGTTTCGTGCGAGCTCCTGCACTAAATGATAGGGCACACCACAACCGGTTCCTAGAAAGATGCGTGTGCCTCTCTTGACTTTCTTGATGGCCTCTTCTGCAGTCAGTATCTTGTCCTTGTACTTGTCTTTCCATCCTGAATCGGCCATCGCACGTTCCTCAGATTGCCAAATCGTGAGCTCTCTCGTTCATATAGGCGTTTCCTACTACAATTCAAGACTCTGTGAGAATATCACTATACCGATGACTGTGTTCACGGTTTCACCTTGAAGCTGACACAAGTTCGGCGCGAGCTATCATAGAAGAAACCTTATCAGTAGGAGAGAGCGCGCCCCGGCGCAAGACTCGGCAATCACTCAGGTGGATTACTCTATGTCTGAAGAGAAGGTCGGAAACCGGAATCTTGTCATTATCGGTGCTATTGTCGTTCAGCTTTGCCTGGGCTCAATCTACGCCTGGTCATTCTTCCAGACCGCCCTGAGAGGCGGTGTATACACATGGTCTGCTTTCTTCACGCAGCTTCCGTTTGCCGCTGGTCTGGCTTCGTTTGCTCTGTTCATGATCTTTGCAGGAAGATGGCAGGATCGAGTAGGCCCACGAAGAGTCGCCACAATAGGTGGAGTACTTCTCGGTCTGGGCTACATACTCGCATATCTGGTCGACTTCGTAGCGTTTGGGGATGAGTTGATCGGAACTCTATGGCTTGTCATCACATATGGAATCATTGGCGGTGCCGGAATTGGTTTCGCGTATGTCTGTCCTATCGCGGCGCTAGTGAAGTGGTTCCCTGACAAGAAGGGGGCGATCACTGGAATCGCGGTCGCTGGATTTGGTGCTGGGGCACTTGTCTTTGGCTATGTGGAACAGTTCTTGCTAGGCATGTTTAACGTGCCTACACTCTTACAGATCGGTACGCCTTTCCTAGTCTTGGGTGTCACATATCTCATCCTGGTTGTTCTCGGCTCCCAGGTGCTCACAAACCCACCAGAAGGTTGGGTACCAGCCGGCTATGTTCCACCCGTAACAACCGCTGATGGAAAAGGTGTTGATATCCTTCCGGGTCAGATGATACGAACCTCAAGCTTCTGGTTACTCTGGTTGATGTTCGTCTTCGCAGCGACTGCTGGTCTCATGACTCTGGGCAACGTTAAGTCCGCTGCATTGATCATTGATCCCCTAGCAGATGCAGTCATTATCGTTGGTGTGATGAGCATCCTGAATGCAGCAGGTCGAATTGTCTGGGGAGCAACTTCTGACAAGCTTGGGCGTGAGAACACGATGGCCCTGATGTTCATAGTCCTCGCACTGGCGATGTTCACGTTCGCATGGATGTCAACCATCACAATCAGCTGGCTTGCAGTGATGGGGATCGCATCACTGATTGGCTTCTGTTTTGGTGGCAACTTTGCACTTTTCCCATCTGCCACTGCAGACTTCTTCGGCAGCAAGAACGTTGGGAAGAACTATGGAGTGATGTTTACAGCCTATGGTATTGCAGGCATCACTGGAGCCTTTGTTGCGGGTCCAATTGTTGATGCCACTGGGTCGTACTTCATGGCCTTCATTGTCACCGGCGTCCTTGCGATTATCGCTGTGATATTCACTGTCATTCTGAAGTCCATGCGCAAGAACGTGTAGAAGCAAGAACTCGGTCAGAGGTCATAGACAATCCGTCTTTGGCCTCTCCTTGTTTCTTCCTGCAAGTCTTCCTATTCTTCCTCTTGATCTGAAATTGGCACTATTGGACAAGCTTCATAAGGAGGTGCTTTCGCGCCGTCGACCAAAGCATCGATGCTTATGGTGACAAGTCCCATGTCTGATGAAAAGAAGATCACAGTCACGAGCCAGGAGGAGAGACGATTCGCACCCCCAAAGAGTTTCGTCGACAAGGCCTACATCAAGAGTCATGATGAGAGGATGAAACTCTGGAAGGAGTCTGTTGAGAATCCCGACGAGTTCTGGCTCAAGATCACAAAGGAAATGATCCATTGGAAGAAGGAGCCTACTAAGGGGTTCGATTTCAAGGATAAGGAGAAGATCCTCTTCACCTGGTTCGAGGATGGCATCACCAACATGGCCTACAACTGTCTGGACAAGCACGTCGAGGCCGGTAAGGGTGATCAGGTGGCCCTTATCTGGCAGGGTGATCCAATAGATGAGTCCAAGACCTACACCTACACGGAGCTACTCAGTGAGGTCAACAAGGCCGCCAATGTTCTGAGGAATCTCGGTGTGAACAAAGGCGACAGGATCACGATGTACATGCCCATGATCCCTGAACTCGCCATTATCATGCTAGCGAGTGTGAGGATCGGAGCAATTCACAGCATAGTCTTCGGTGGTTTCACAGCGGACTCTTTGAAGGACAGAATCCTCGATTGTGAGGGCAAAGTTCTGGTCACGGCTGATGGTTACTATCGTAACGGCAAGATAGTCCCCCAGAAGAAGAATGCTGACAGAGCTCTCGAGGAGACCCCGATTGTCGAGAAGGTCCTAGTGGTTCAGAGAATGGATATGGAGGACACTCCTTGGACCGAAGGCCGAGACCTCTGGTATCACGAGGAGTACGCGAAGGTCGATGACAAGTGCGAGCCCGAATGGTTGAACGCGGAAGACCCGCTCTTCATCCTCTACACCTCAGGCTCAACTGGAAAACCAAAGGGAGTCCTTCATACTACTGGAGGATACATGACATATACGACTTACACGTTCAAGACCATCTTCGACTGGCATCCTGGTGACGTCTACTGGTGCACTGCGGACATCGGTTGGATCACTGGACACTCCTACATTGTCTACGGTCCCCTGTCAGCTGGAGCCACTACAATGATGTTCGAAGGCACTCCAACGTACCCCTCGAATGACCGGTTCTGGCTAGAAGTGGAACGTTGGAAGGTCACACAGTTCTACACTGCTCCTACCGCCATCAGGGCTCTGATGAGATTCGGTGATGAGCCCGTGAAGAAACACGACCTTTCATCGTTGAACCTGCTCGGTACTGTCGGCGAGCCCATCAACCCCGAGGCGTGGATGTGGTATCATGAGGTTGTAGGAAATGAGAACTGCCCCATTGTTGACACGTGGTGGCAGACAGAAACAGGAGGGATAATGATAACCCCTCTCCCAGGTGCTACACACACGATTCCGGGAAGCACCACTCATCCATTCTTCGGTATTGAGCCGATGATAGTTGACGAGGCGGGAGTCCCAGTCGGCCCGAATGAGGGTGGATACCTATGTATCCGTAAACCTTGGCCGGGGCTAATGCGAACAGTCTACGGTGACCATGAAAGGTTCATCAATACTTACTTCGTACAATACAAGGACCCTGAAACCGGCCTGCCTATGTACATGACGGGAGACGGCTCCCGCTACAACGAAGACGGGTACTATTTTGTCATGGGCAGGATAGATGATGTCCTAAAAGTATCAGGCCATCGTCTGGGCACGGCAGAGATAGAATCTGCGTTGGTGAAACACCCAGCGGTATCTGAGTGCGCAGTCGTCGGATTCCCACATGACATCAAGGGTGAGGACATCTACGTGTTCGCCACGCTGAGGCTCGGCGTTGAGAAGACCGAAGACTTGAGGCAGGAGCTAAGACTACATGTACGCAGAGAGATTGGGCCAATCGCCACTCCTGCAAAAGTGCAGTTCGCCGACGCACTTCCAAAGACCCGTTCTGGCAAGATCATGCGACGGATTCTGAAGAGAATCGCAGCAGGTCAGATTGATGATATCGGTGACACTACGACATTGGCGGACCCGACGGTCGTTGAAACCCTCATCAAAGAGAGGTTGTAGAACTAACATTCCAAGGACGGGTTCAGCCCCGTCCTTCAACCTCTTTCACAGGCTTCAGCAGAGGAAAGGCCTCTCTAGAGGCGATTTGTGCAGATATCTAAGAGTTTAATAGCCTAGAACACTTAACTATAGTTTAGCCGTCTGGGAAAGATGGTTCACATAGGTGTCTGGGCTCAACGTGTTGAGCAAAGCCATAAACCCAATCGGAAGTTGGCTGAGCGTTAAGACACGAAGGGCAGATTGGAAATTGACATTGTGAGCAACGAAGTATCGGTTCGACGATATTAGTCGCGAAAAAGAACGCAATGTCGATTGGGAAGAATCGAAACCCTTTGCGAACCTATCTCAGATGGCTATCTTGCGTTTTGGGATTATTGTCAGGCGGGCCATAACGCCGATTGTCTATTTCAGACTTCTCAAGATCACATGATCTCTTCGACGTAGACTACTCGGCGATTATAACGGAGAACTAATATGGCTTGGCGGAGATGCTACTTAACTATAATTAACTGTCGGGTAAGATTACGATGAACAGACTTGGTATCCGCAGGTTCACATATCTCTTGACCTTCTCTTTGATTGTTGTGTTAGGTCTTGTGGGCCCGTCAGTTGCCCCCGCTATTGAGGGCGCAGTGCTGTCTCAAGATGCATTCAATGTTGAGGTAGCGTTTCCAAATCTCCAGTTCAACAGCGCCGTTGATCTTCAGAATGCAGGTGATGGGACCAATCGGCTCTTTGTTGTGGAGAAGGATGGCATCATCCGCGTCTTCAATAACGACCGTGATACATCAGTCGCGTCGGTGTTCCTTGACATCAGCTCTGTGGTGAGTGCCATAGGAACTGAGGAAGGACTCTTGGGTCTAGCGTTTCATCCGGACTACGCCGTAAATGGCTACTTCTACGTGAACTACATAGCCTCCGGTCCACGAAGAACGGTCATTGAACGTTACAATGTGAGCGCTACAAACCCGGATCAAGCAGATGCTTCCAGTGCTCTTACAATTCTTGAGATTCCCCAACCCTATTCGAATCACAATGGTGGACAGATTGCCTTCGGTAGCGATGGGTACCTGTACATTGCAGTAGGAGATGGCGGAAGCTCAGGCGATCCTCAGGGGCATGGACAAGACAAGACCACGTTGCTTGGGTCTCTCTTGCGCATTGATGTTGACAATCCGGATGGTGGGTTAGACTACGGAATCCCGACCGACAATCCGTTCTACGGGAACCTTGATGGATTTGCGGACGAGATATTCGCTTTCGGATTTCGCAATCCCTGGAGATTCAGCTTTGATCCTGTCACTGATTGGCTGTGGCTAGCTGACGTGGGACAGAGTTCGCTCGAAGAAATCGATATTGTAGAGTCCGGTCAGAACTACGGTTGGAATGTCAAGGAAGGTGAATTATGCTTCAATCCGTCGTCAGGGTGCAACGAAACTGGACTCATATCTCCAATCTGGAACTACACACGCACCCAAGGCATTTCTGTCACCGGGGGCTATGTGTTCCGTGGTTCGAGAAATCCTGAGCTCGTTGGGAAATACATCTATGGTGACTTCGGTTCAGGGCTGATTTGGTCCCTAGAGTATGACGGAATCAACCCCGCCATCAACTCCGAGCTTGCAGACACTTCAATCAACATTGCATCATTTGGAGTCGATGAAGATGGCGAGCTTTACATAGTTGCATTGGCCGGTACCATCTATCGGTTCGAGAACACTGCAACCACGGCCACTACAACCGGTACGACAACCACAGATACTACGACAACAACGCTGCCGTTTGACCCCACAACACTGCTCCTGGCAGGAGGAATTGCTGGAGTGGTTGCCGTTGTCGTGATCATAATCCGGAGAAGGTAGACTAGTCAATTTCAATTTGGCATGTGAGAGTGCCCGCAAAGGCCTCTCATACCATTTCTTTCTCGGGTGAATTGTCCCCGAACTTAGACAAAGATGGTAGAAAACGACCAGTGTAATCCATGTAGTCCAAGTACTCACTCTCAAACTGATCAATGAGAATCCCTTCCTCTCTCCTAGCTATCCAATAGAAGGGAATCGCAACGAATATGGCGAATAGAACGAGTAACAAGTTGGCCGTGATTAGTGAAACGGACAAGGAGAACAGATTGAAGGTCGTGTACATTGGATGACGAACTCTACTGTAGGGTCCCACGGTTATTAGCTCGTGCTGCTCTTGAATCTCCCACTTTGCTGAATACTGTCTTCCTAATGTGTGATGAATCCATACAAGAAGAGCTATGCCGACCACAGCCAATCCTACTCCAAACCAGCGAACAAATGAAGGCAGAGGCAGGTGAAACACCTGTATCCACTGAGGGACAACAATGTAGAGACCAATAGAAGCAAAGTACCCAAGAATAGCGAAACTGAGTGCAACTACGGCCTTGGTTCTCTGACTATACTCCTTCTCACTAGTTCTCCCAAGAGTCTGGCTCCTGTAATAGACTCTGACTCCTGCAAAGACAGCATAGGTGGCAATGAACACGATCTTAAACATCAGTTCATCATCCATGGACGCACACCTCATGATGCAAGGTACCCAACAACATAAAAACATACCTTTGGGTCATTTTTGATTCTCTCGGGTCAGTTTATATACGAGAATGTGTAGGAATGACTGTGATTCATTATGCCCAAAGTCGTACCTGAGTATAAGGAAGAGGCAAAGAGGAGAATAATGAAACACGCGACGAAGCTATTCTCTGAGAGAGGGTACTCCAAGACTAGGATGATCGACATCGCAAAGAGTATGGGTGTGAGCAAGGGAGCAATCTATCAGTACTTCAGAAGCAAACAAGACCTCCTCATGTCAGTACTTCAAACACACACAGATACTAGGGGGAGAGAAGTGAGAAAGGTCTTAGACTCTGAAAACATCACCGCTATTTCCACTGGGGAGTTCTTCGATAGGATGCTAGCATTGCGGATGGGCTCACTTGCTCTTGGCCTAGACCTTCTCAGCGAAGCTGCCACGAACAGATCAGTCTTGCAGTGGATTCGGGGGAGTTACGAGTTGTGGGTGGAGGGCCTCTCCGGCATGATTGACGGGTTCATAACTAGTGGCGTCATTAGGAGAAGTGTTGATTCGGAATCTTTAGCTAGAGGAATCCTAGCTCTGCGGGATGGCCTATACAGCGCACTCGATCTGGGAAGTGACAAATCAAAGGCTCGAAGGGCTTGGGTCACTGTGATGAGTTCTCTAATGAAGGAGGTTCTTGTAGAATCCAAGACTCCTTGATTCAAAGACAGTGAGTGCCATGTGGATAGCAATTTAAGACTGAGAAACTGAATAGGGACGATAGGATGATAGAAATCAAGCCCTCCCTATGCACCGAATGCCGAATCTGTATGACGATCTGTTCTTGGACTCACTATAGCGAGTACAACATCAAACGCGCTCGCATAGCAGTCGAAGCTGAATGGCCGAAGACGCCTCAGATTGGAGTGTGCCAAGCCTGTGCGGGTCATGAATGTGTGCAGGCCTGCTCTCAAAATGCTTTGACGTGGGAGAGTTGGATTCTGCTTGACAAGGAAAGATGTAACTCATGCAGAGAGTGCGTTGAAGCATGTCCGGTTGACGGCATCACCATGGACCCAATCACAAATCTGCCCCTAGTATGCGATACTTGCGAGGGCGACTTTCAATGCGTGGCATGGTGTCCCACTCAAGCTTTGCTGAAGGGCGTATGAAGATGGAAGACTGGCGTGGCTACATCGGGAAGATCCTGGATATTGATCTTAGCGGCGGTACTGCCACCGAACTAGAGCTGGATAGGGGCATGGCCGAAAGGTTTTTGGGAGGCAAGGGTTTTGGCGCAAAAATCCTGTTTGAACAGTTACCACCCCAATGCGACCCTCTCTCACCCAAGAATATCTTGGTCTTTGCTACAGGACCGCTGACAGGAACGTTTGCACCCGCCAGTGGGCGATTTGAGGTCTGCACCAAAAGCCCGGCAACAGGCCTCTGGCTAGACTCCAATTGCGGCGGCTTCTTTGGACCAGAATTGAAACAAGCCGGATATGACAGCATCATTATTCGAGGGCGAGCATCAGATCCGGTACTTCTTGTCATTGAAGACGATTCCACAGATTCTCGGGATGCTGCCAACCTCTGGGGCAAGGATGCTCTGACAACTCATCAGCGGATAAAGGATGAACTCAGAACAGATTTCCGGATTGCTTGTATTGGGCCAGCAGGAGAAGAGGGAGTGAGGTATGCGTCCATAATATCGGAATACCGTGCCCTAGGCAGAGGCGGAGCAGGAGCTGTGATGGGCTCCAAGAATCTCAAGGCCATTGCAGTCAAGGGCAGGAAGAGTATCTCTGTGCATGATCAAACGCGATTCATGAAGACCTGCCGTGAAGCCTTCAATGAACTGGCCATTCATCCGGACACTGGAGGGGGTCGGCAGAAATACGGCACCAATGTGATTCTATCACTAACAGAAGAAGTCGGAATACATCCAGTACGGAACTACCAGAAGGGACAGTTTGAGGGTGCTGACCGAGTCAATGAGCACACTATCGTAGACTTGTATGTTAGGAACAGAGCTTGTTTTGGCTGTCCAATCTATTGCAGCAAGATCGCCGAAGTAAAGGAAGGAACGTACAAGGGCAGTTTCACTGAAGGGCCGGAGTACGAGAACGTCTGGGCCTTTGGAGCCAATTGTGAGAACGCTGATCTGGGAGCCATTGTCCAAGCCGAGTATCTCTGCGACTACTATGGCCTAGACGGTATCTCAACAGGTGGTGTCATCGCTTTCCTAATGGAATGTGTCGAGAAGGGCATACTCTCTGAGTCTGACATCGGATTCTCTCTGGACTTTGGCAATGCTGAATCAATCATAAAGGCCGTTCACCTGATTGGAAGGAGGGAGGGCCCTGGAATGCTCTGGGGTGAGGGCGTGAAACGGATGGCAGAGAAGCTCGAGGGCGCACAGGACCTAGCCATGCATGTGAAAGGATTGGAGCTCCCGGCCTATGATCCGAGAGGCTCCACGGGCATGGCTCTCGCCTACGCAACCAGCGACCGCGGCGGCTGTCATCTTCGTTCTTGGCCCATTGGCGAGGAGCTGCTTGCCACTGAGAACAGACTGGATCTGGTGTCTGTAGAGCTGAAACCCGAACTGGTGAAGACACAACAGGACCTCTTCTGCTTGATCAACTCTACCGGGATGTGTCTCTTTGTAACCTTTGCACTGAATCTGAAACAGATCACCGCCTTCCTCCATGAGGCCACAGGAATAGAGGCATTTGCATCATCTGCTGAACTGCTGAAGATCGGTGAACGTGTCAACAACCTTGTCAGGCTCTTCAACATCAGGGAAGGACTGACCAAAGAACTGGACACACTGCCCAAGCGGTTCTTCGAACAACCCCTCAGAGAAGGTCCAAGCAAGGATCAAGTCGTCGAGTTGGAGCTATTGATGGAAGAATACTACACCGTACGAGGTTGGGATTCAGATGGCGTCCCAACTAAGGAGAAGTTAAAGGAACTCACCATTGAGCAATAGTAGTCTTGCGTCTAGCATTGCTGCGATGAGTCTTGACGACTCAAGTCAAGCACCCCAGTTGAATAAGCTACTTTCAAATAACACACAGGATTGATATCCCCCAATCATACAATGCTGACGTCTACGCAAGATTGAGGTCTTATCATGTTCAAGCCCGAAGGCGTCTATGTGGCGATGCTCACACCGTTCAATGAAGATGGCTCCCTTAATGAGGCGGAATTGCGGAAGATTGTGGACTTTCTGATTGAATCTGGAGTACACGGGCTCTTTCCTATCAGCTCTGTTGGAGAATTCATCCACATGTCCACAGATGAGAAAATCCGGATGATGGAAGTCATTGTGAGTCAGAACAAAGGACGAATTCGGATTACTCCTGGTGTTGGTAGCAGCCATCCAGCTGAATCAATTCATCTCGCTCAAAAGGCGAAGGAGATTGGCTGCGATGGAGTCGTTGTAGCACCACCTTACTTCTTTCAGCTCTCCCAAGAAAACATCGAGAAGTATTACGAAACTATCTCGGATGCTGTTGATTTACCCATTATTCTCTACAATATCCCACTCTTCACTCAACCCTTGAATTATGATGTTGTCAAACGCCTTTCAAGAAGAGAGAATGTCGTGGCGATGAAGGACAGCAGCGGAAGCATGGTCGACTTCATGCACTTCATGGATAAGATCAGAGTCATCGGAGAGGACTTGAACATTCTAGCTGGCAGAGAAGAAACGCTCTTTCCTACACTCATGGTCGGTGGCAAGGGATGCATGACAGCCACAGCCGGGATTCTGCCTGAGAAGATGCTAGGCATCTATGAGGCGTGGAAAGCAGGAGATTACGAGCGAGCCCTCGAACTTCAATACTCAATCTTGCTTCCTGTTCGGACAATGTTCTCTATCACATTTCCATTGGGCTTCAAAGTTGCGATGGAGATGAGAGGGTTTCAGATGGGGCCACCAAAACAACCTCTCTCAGACGCGGAGCGCTTCAAGTTCAATACAACCAAGGTGCGAATCCAGAAGATTATGAAACCCATCTTGGAGAAACTCGACAGGACCTAGCATGGCCAGGTAAAGCTGACTAACACGAGGATCTCAACACAGATGCAAAGTAGTATATACGAAGAACGTGTTAACAATAGTCAACCCTCGTTTGTAGGAGTCAAAGCCAGTGGATGACATTCAGGAATTCTCAGGCTTTCCTGAGGAGGCTCTAGATTTCTTCGGGGAGCTGAGGGAGAACAACTATAGAGATTGGTTCAACGAGAGAAAGAGCGACTATCAGGAGTATGTTCTGAAACCCGCTCAAGCATTCGTTGTAGCTCTTGGTGAACGCCTGACAGCTATCTCTGACAGCATTATCTCTGACACAAGGACGAATGGCAGAGGATCAATATTGCGGATCTATCGCGATATCCGGTTCAGCAAGGATAAGTCACCTTATCATACTAGGCTCAGAATCCGGTTCCGGGAGGGCTCTGGAGAGAAGAATACTCAACCGGGTTTCTTCTTCGCGATGGATGAAACAGGCGGGAGGCTAATGGGAGGGATGCACATGTTTCCAAAGCCCCTTCTTGAGGAATACAGGCAAGCAGTTCTCGATGACCGAGCTGGTCCCCTTCTGGTAAAGGCCATTGACGGCATCAAGAGCCTGCCTGGATATACCGTTGGAGGCGAGCACTACAAGCGAGTTCCAAGAGGCTTTGATCCAAATCATCCTCGGGCAGACCTTCTCCGCTATAACACACTGCACGTGAGTTCATCTAGGATTCCAGTCGGCCTCTTGAAGAAGCCTGATCTCATTGATGCCTGCTTTCAGCATGGTCTCAATATGGCGCCTATCCATCACTGGTTGGTCCAACTATCCCGGTAGTACTCGTTCCGCCCTCTTGAGAACGACATGATCCTGGCCAATCAGAGAGCCTCAGAAACCATGATCTAGGAACGACTCTAGTCACAGGTTGAAGAGCGTGCCTGAAAGGGCCGGAGGAATACATGTGCACGTCGACTAATCAGGAATCCAAGAAGAAATCCCCTAGCTCCACCATACCTCGAGGGAAATACGGGATGAAAGCACGAAATCTCTGTCCTTCAATGGTCAAGGTCAACACCTGACCCGATCTATAGCTTTGTCCCGCCCAAAATACCCCCTCAGCATCTGTGGTGACTATTTCGCTGATGAGCTCATCTGTTGCGAAGATGCGGACGTCGACATTAACAGCAGGAATCCAGTCCCCTGAGGTTTCGTCGGTCGCGTTCCAGCGATAGACATGACCTCTAACGACTGCTGGCCTCCCACCAATGACCAACGCAGGTGCTGGTGAATACTCACCTAGAAGGACTGGCGCGGTGAACATCGAGCCGGACGTCACGATGATGACTAGCACTATCAACAGTAAGGCAATTCCTCGCTTTGGTAACCTGCCAATCCCGGGGACTAATCGTCCCCCTCGGATTTTTTTGGGAGATTAGCATATAGGCGGTAGAGCCGATCAACCATTCTGTCAACTATAGCGCTAGAAACGACGATTCCAAAGCCGATGACAATTGCGCCGACGCTAGACACGCGGACCCATTCGATACCCGCCCATATTATGTAGTCGGCAACGAGCTCACCAAAACCCCACCAGATGATGATGAAACCGACAAGCATCAATAGGCGGAACACTAGTTTGATTCTCCAAAATCCACCATTCTGGGTTTGTTCCTCACCCATTCCCACACCTCATTTCCCTAGACACCACACTTTCCTTTTAGAGTATCTGTTTGAGTAAGATTTGTACTGATGGAGAAGACATATCATCCCGCAGCTTTTCCTTGGGACTGCAGGTTGGGCATGCATGATGTTTCCACCGGTCCAATCACGTTGAGTCCAAACGTCAGAAGAAAGAGAGCCAGCCTCACCAAGACGCATGGCTAGAGGAAGGGAGAAACCGTACTCAAGATCTTCTTGATGGTCCTGCGGTTGAATCTCACCACACCTTTCTCCTCCTTTCTCTTCTCCTGATCCTCAAGTTCAGGGCAAGGCCTGCCCTGCAGGCCTTCGAGAGTTGCTCTGATGCAAGGTCCCAGAGTCAACGGATTATAACCGCCCTCAAGGACCCAGAATGACCCTTTCATTCCGCATGACTTGACAAGTTTCTCAATTGTGGATGCTATGAACCAGTATGTTTCGGAGTCCACCGCCATCTCCCCAATGGGATCGGCGAAGTGAGCGTCATACCCAGCTGAAACTGCAATCAAGTCAGGGTTGAAGCTCTCAATGGCCGGAATCGCTATCTTCTCAATGGCGGCCTTGTACGATGAATCTGGAGATTCCTGGTGGAGGGGTATGTTGATATTCGTGCCTTCCCCTCTTCCATGCCCGGTTTCTCTATAGTGCCCAATTCCATAGCTTATGTAGTCGTATTCGTGGATGCTAATGAACTGAACTTTGGGGTCCTCATAGAAGATTTCTGACGTTCCGTTTCCAAAATGATCGTCTATGTCCAGTATGGAAACCCTTTGTGCCTGATTCTCAACTAGCAAATCTCTCACTGCAACTGCTACATTGTTGAAGAAGCAGAGCCCCATTGAAGAGGAGGTTGTGGCATGATGGCCCGGTGGACGTACCAAGGCAAAGGAATGTCTGCAGACCTCAGAAGCCGCAAGTTCCGCCGCAAAGAGCGCTCCTCCCAGTGCGTGCATTGCCGATGACCACAAGTCTTCGCTGGCCCAGGCAGACTCACCCAGTACTCCCCCACCTAGCTCCGACATCAGCTCCACTGACTGTACGAGGTACGGCTTATGAACACGCAGAGCCTCTTCCTTGGTTGCCTGAGCAGTCTTGAACTTCCTTATGCCCTCCAGTGCTCCAGATTCCTCGAGATACTGTAGACTCATCTGAATCCGTTCTGGATTCTCAAACGCCTCTAGATTGGGTTTTACGAATGGTGCAACATGTTGGTCAAATCCCGACTGCTCAATGAGAGTCAGCGTATTCTCTGGCAATTGAAACTCAACTCGACAAGATATGGCCACTTCCTTATACTCTTTCATTGGACGAGTTGCTCAGAAGTGCAGCTGTACTTCTATCAAGCAGTAGCAATCCGGAACGGCACATAGTCAGTCATGAGGACCTTCTTCCCAAGCCCCCTGAGGCTGGCCACGATCTGTCCGCGGTGATACGTGGAGTGGTTCACCATATGGAACAGGAACTCACTGAATACCACCCTAATCTTGTTGCCGTCCGCATCCAATTCTAGGGCATCGAAAGCTCTATTCTTGATTAGATCAACAAGCTTTCTCTCGTAGACGGCGATGCTCTCGAACAGCTCGTCCCTTGGCATGTTCTCAAAGTCGGGCTCGTCCTCGGGGCTCTCACCAGTCCAGTCGTTGTACCATTGGTATATATCCAGAGCAAGATGGACGTACCTTGCTCGTATACTTCTCATGCCTCCGCCTGATGATTGAGCGAATTCCTCATCAGTCAGGTTCTTCACTAGATTCCAAATCGCCTCATCGGCCCATATCAAGTATTGGCCCAGTTTCTCCAGCAGTTCCATGAACCTAGTTTGACTCTATCACTGAAAAAGAATCGGTATAGACGTATCACGATGACCCACGTCTTGAGATAGTACCAAGAGGATTACTTAAGAGCGGGCCGCTTCACCTCGGGCCCAAGAAAATGAGCAGCCAGCGTAGCACTTCGAAGAAACTATTGGGCGTGATTGTTGCAGCTGTGATCCTAGCAACTTGGGTCCTAGTGGACTTGTACTTTCTCTCTTCCATTGTAGGTGAATATAGCTACCCAATCTATGAGTTGGCGACCTATGGTTCCTGGTTTGTAATCATTCTAGTTGTTCTCTTCGTATGCTCATGGGCCGGATGCATACCTGAACGTCAACAAGATTAGCCCAAAGAAGGCTTCTAATACTTGCAGCACTGCCCTCTCAACCCAAGGGGTATCCAGAATGAGATTCGCGATCGACCTTCCAACCCCTCCGATTGCCGGAGGAACTGCCGAGATGATTGTCGACTGGGCTGTGATGGCTGAAGATGCTGGATGGGACTCATTCTGTCTATGGAACCATCTACTAATGTCCTATCCACAACCAAGTGAGTCGCTTGATCCTTGGGTCCTCTATTCTGCAATTGCCACGAAGACAAAGAAAATCAAACTGGGTCCAACATATGCTCCTCTACCCAGATTGAGGCCTTGGAAACTGGCTCGCGCATTGGCTACGCTTGACCAGCTCTCGAGGGGGCGGGTGATCATGGGTGCAGTACTTGGCACGAGCGAGGACCATGAAGTCTTTGGTGAGGAAAGCAAAGACAGAATCCGTGCAGAGAAGTTGGAAGAAGGGCTAGCCATTCTAACTGGGCTCTGGTCTGGTAGACCGTTCTCTTTTGAAGGACGTCACTTCACCTTGAAAGAAGTCACTTTCATACCTACCCCTGTTCAGAAACCGAGAATCCCTATCTGGGTTGGAGGCATGTTCCCGAGCAAAGCGCCATTCAAGCGGGCCGCAAAATGGGACGGTGTCATGCCTGCACGCATGTGGCCAGAAGAGCTATCCCGGGATGACCTTCGTGATATTCTGCACTTGATTGAACTGCACCGTGGGGATTTGAAAGACTTCGAGGTCATAGTCGGAGGTCGGACATCCGGCAGGCCAAGAGAAGATGATGAAACTCTCCAACCATGGATTGAGGCTGGAGCTACATGGTGGTCTGAAGGACTCAATGCCTGGAGAGGAAGACGTGAGGAGCTCGAGGAGCGAATACAGTTGGGTCCGCCGGAGATATAGCTCCCTACGGGAGATAGGACTTGTCTAGGTCAAAACTCTTCAGAGCCTTTAGACAGTTGAGAGTGATCTTTCCAGCCCATTCCTTCTCAGCGACGGGCCAAACGTCCTCAAATTGGCCCCATTTCCAAGTCGGCCACCAGCCACCATCCTCCGCTTGTTTCTCGATCTCTAGGTCGAGGAGATGGTATACATTGCCGGGATGAGTGCGAGCCAAGATTGAATCAATGGATGGTGATAGCCAGAATACCCTGATCTCGCCTAGCACTTCTTGTGTGAGTGGTGCGATCTCACGAAAAGTACGTTCTATCTTCTCCATAGCTTGGGACTTTAGGGGCTCAGGCATGCTCTGATAGGCCCTCTCCCAACACATCACGTTATACAGTCCTTCGATGGTTTCAGAGCTCTCTAGGTTAGTCAGGGCGCGTTGGCTCATCTGTCTAAGCAGGCTGTCTGGAATGAGGTCCGCATATCTGTGGCAGTATCCAAGAAGCTCCGCACTCGGATTTGGCCAACTGGACTCTTTGGGCGGTGCAATCTCTTCAAGATGCCACCAAGGCGCATGAGGTTCTTCGTTGACATCCATGAATGTGAATGTCCAATAGTCATGCTCTCTATCGTACGTAGAAACTAGATACTCCATGGCAGACTTGATGACAGGACTGTCTTCTCCAAGGCTTATCTCCACACAGTACTGAAGTCCCACAGAAGTCGCGAACGGGGAGGACGCTCTTGACCGCAGATCGGGTTCTATTGCATTTCCAAATCCGCCATCAGAGTTCTGATACTCTTCTAACTCTCCAAGAACCTCATCGGCATGGCCGTTCTCAAAGTGGTACTCAAACAGCGCACGATCAATATCCCTGGCATTCTTCCGGATGAATTCACATGCCCTTGAGAAAGATTCTGAGGTGAGTTTCAATCGCATGGCCTCTTGTCTATCTGAGGCTTGTTTCATTCAAGCCGTGTGTTTATGTGTTCGTGTATGCAAAGGTTTATATCAATAGCGATATCAATATTGATATCGGAAGCGATATCGAGAACGATATCTGCGCCGATATTGGAGAAAGAAGACGAAATGTGTGATGAAGGATTTGGAATGAATAGGCGGAACCCACATGGCCATAGGTCGCGTGGACATTGGATGAGAAGAATGGCATCAGCGCCGAAGGGACTTCTGCGCCACTATGTATTGAATCTCTTGAAAGAGAAACCGATGTCGGGTGCTGAGTTGATTAGAGAGATTGCCGCAAAGACTGACAACCGCTGGAAGCCGAGCCCTGGTTCGGTGTATCCGCTGCTATCATGGCTTCTGGACTCCGGGTACACAGAGGAGATACCCGATCAAGAAGCTGGCGTCAAGCGGTATGCACTGACAGAAGAGGGCGAGAAGTTTCTGAAGGAACACGAAGAGCGAAGGAAAGACTTCCCAGGAGGTTTCCCTTTCCCTGGCCTGCCCTTTCCATGGTTCGGCTCATTCCCTGAGGGGGCCCGTGACGTCTTCGAGAGCTTTAGGAAGCTTCAACGTGCAGGCTGGACTCTCTTTGAGCGTCTGAGAGAAGACATGTCTGAGGACCTTCTCAAAGACGTGAAAAAGCTGATTGATGAAACCACAACCAGGCTCCAGATCATCCTTGACAAGAAGAGCACCTAGCCCTCGCTTAGCTGGAGCATTCGGAGGGGGCTTCAGGCCTCCTCTTCTACGGAAGGCTTTTTACAACCTACAACGGTGCATACCATATCTCTACCCGAGGTGAATGGGGATGGTATCAGTCGTAATCCTGATCAAAGCCGAAGCCGGAACAATCTGGGACGCGTGCAAATCCATCGAGGAGATTGACGGTATAACCAGAGTCGACGTCGTGACTGGCCCCTATGATGTGATTGCCTATGCTGAACTCCCTTCAGTAGAAGACCTGCGAAGGTTGATGAAGACAGTACATGAAGTGGAAGGCATCAACCGTACGGAAACTTGTGTTTCTATCTGAGTTCCTTCATATCTACGTCGCTAGTGCATCTAGCGAATCCACTGCACACAACAATCGAATACAGTGAGTATGCTCGCTAGTAGGGCTCTGAACTACCAGTTCTGAAATGCCGTTCAGCAAAGATGTTAAGTGCAGGTCCATTGTGCGAAACAGTGGACCAGTGTAAAGGGTGATTGTGTGGAAACAAACGAGAGCCAGGCAAAAGATGTCAGTAACATGAACGGAAAGGTCTGCATAGTAACTGGCAGCAACTCTGGAATCGGTAAGGAAACCGCCCTCGCATTGGCAGAGTTGGATGCAACTGTAGTCATGGTCGTTCGCAATGCGGAACGTGGAGAGGCGGCCCGGTCTGAGATTGTTGATGAGACTGGTAACAATCGGATTGATCTGATGCTGTGCGACCTATCCTCTATCGACTCAATACGTCAATTTGCCAAAGAATTCACAGCAAAGTATGACCGACTAGACGTTCTCATCAACAATGCCGGCGCTGCCTATCACAAACGTCAGGTAACAGTTGATGGATTTGAGCAGACATTTGCTGTGAACTACATCGGACCATTCCTTCTGACCTATGAGCTTCTTCCAGTGCTGAAGGTGAGTGTACCGTCCAGAGTGATTAATCTCACATCAGGCATGCATTTCAGGGCGAAAGTAGACTTTGATAACTTGCAAAGGGAGAGAAGGTATCGGGGTATGAGTGCATACGGTGACGCAAAGCTAATGGTTGCAATGCACACCTATGAATTGGCCCGCCGTCTCGAGGGCACAGGAGTTTCAGTGAACGTAGTCCATCCCGGCTTTGTGGCCACAAACATGGGCAGCAGCATGGGAGGCCTATGGAACAAGATCATGTTCAAGATGGTCCGACCACTCCAAATCAGCCCGAAAGAGGGGGCTGAAACGTCGGTCTATGTTGCTTCTTCTCCAGAGTTGGAGGGTGTGACTGGGAAGTACTTTGCAAGGAAGCAGGAGCAGCGGTCCTCGGAAGCCTCGTATGATGAGGAGGCGCAGAAGCGTCTATGGCACGTAACTGAGCAACTGCTTGGACTCACATGGACCTAATTTGACTGTGACCGCGTAGCGGTCCATATGAAATGAGCTCATATACCTTAGACGTTCTGAGTCCAATCGAGGCGTGTTTCCGACTGAACTTCACTTGGTGCCAGCATGACTGACGGTAGCGATCTCCGAGAAGAAGCCGAGCGAATAGTCGAAACACTAGACATTCTAGATCTTCTCAACGCATACGGTCATGCTCGTGTTGTTGGGAGTGTAGCCCTCGACTTGATAGTCAAAAGGAACATCGATATCCATGCGTTAATCCTGCTTGGAGATCTGATGGAAACAACACAACATCTCATTGCAGTGCTATTGCGCATGGAAGGAATCAAAGAGATCCGAGTGACGGATTTCCGCGAGCAGGACTCCATCAAGCTGGGGATTGATGAGTATCAGGGAGAATCGGGACCATGGAGCATTGATCTCTGGCTCACTACAAATGTGAGCACAACTGGGTTTGCCCTTGTGGAGGCCCTGGAGGGAGAGCTGGACGAAGCCCAACGGGCCGCTATCCTCAACATCAAGAGGCACTATCATATCCGCGGTCTTCTCCAGAACGGCATAAGCAATCTGATCTATAGGGCAGTTGCAGAGGGCGGAGTTGAGGACTTGGCTGAGTTTGAACAATGGCTGTCCAAGACTCGAATAAGGAGGCTGGACAAAGACAACCTCCAATGGCTAGATGACCAAAGAGCTACCTAGCGCAGTCCGGCCAAGTGTCATGTATCTCCTTTTGTTCCATCCGAACTACAATGAGCACAAGGCATATCATGAACATGCTAGCCGTCACTAACACAGATGCCAGAATGGGACGACATCTTCGCGGAGAGGGGCAGGTACTTCACTGAGCCCCATGCAGATATAGAACGTGTTGTGAGAGTCTTTCGAGACCACGATGTAGAACGGGTTCTAGACTTGGGCTGCGGAACAGGCCGTCATCTTGTCTACTTGGCCAAATCGAACTTCGAGGTTCACGGCTTTGACATTTCCCCGAAGGCGCTGTCTCTGGCACATGAATGGCTAGAAGAGGAGTGTTTGACGGCCCATCTCCTAAGACATAGAATGGAAGACCCGTTCCCCTTTGAGGATGATTTCTTTGACGCAGTGATATCAACTCAGGTCATCCACCACAATAGAATGGATGGCATTCTGTTCACTGTGAGTGAGATCGAACGGGTCTTGAGACATGACGGAGTACTCTTCGTGACATTTCCGAAACTCTCACAGGTTCCAGATAACGGAAGTATGGACTGGAAGCTGGAGCCGATAGAGCCTGGCACGTACATCCCCAGAAGCGGACCTGAGGCAGGGATCCCACATCACTACTTCACTGTGGAAGAGGCCCATGAGGTCTTTCAAGGTTTCAAGATTCTCGACTTGTACGTGGGCCACACAGGCCACAGATGTCTGCTCGGTGTGAAGAGATAACTCTGCAATCACTCTAGTCCAAAGAATGGGAAGATGAGTTCTTTGACCTGCTCTATGGTTTCATCCACAGCTCTCTTGACCTTGGCCTCATGTTCAGCATACATTCTCGTCGGCCGGTCTGTCCAGCCTCCCCGTTTCAGTTCCAGACCGTACTTGTGACATAGCTCTATCCAGGCTGCGGGTACAAGTGGGGGTAACGCAATGTCTGCAAGGTCTGCCAGAAGTACAGTCCATACTCTTGCTGCAGCCACAGGATTGTATCCTCCACCTCCGACCACAACCAGTTTCCTGTTCCCGAGATGAACAAGCTGACGGATTGTCTTTGACAATCGATGGTATGTGTCCAGATTGAGAAGGAGATCTGCAAGGGGGTCATCCATGTGGGCGTCCGCTCCGGCATTCCAGAAGACTAGGTCCGGCTTGTAGGCAAGCCAAATTGGCACTACTAGCTCCTCGAAGGCCTTCCAGTATTCAAAGTCATCTGCTAGTGGTGGCAATGGAATGTTGACAGAGTAACCCTTGCCTTCCCCTGTTCCTATCTCCTCCGGACGGCCTGTTCCGGGGAAGAATCCCATGCTCAGCTCGTGAGTGGATATTGTAAGGACATTCGGGTCGTCATAGAAGGCTTGTTGAGTCGCATCACCATGGTGGACGTCTGTGTCTAAGTAGAGTACTTTCTTCCTGGGATACTTCAATTTGAACTTCTTTATCGCAATGACTGTGTCGTTGTAGTAGCAGAACCCGCCTGCATTGGACGAATATGCATGATGAAACCCACCAAACAATGACATTGCATCTTCGAACTTGCCATCTGCGACGCCCATCACCGCGTCAATGCTTGCACCTACCGGGAAGCTAGCATACTTGTCTACCTGATAGAACACCGGACACTCATCTGTATCAAGTCCGAAACGCGAAGAGAATGCTGTCCCCATATTACCAAACAGCTCAAGGGTCTCTATGTATGATGGATCATGATAGTATGCTAGTTCTTCTCGGGTTGCCAATCTCATCTGCTGGATGTTGATTCGCTCGCTCTCGAGAAGTCCTGACATCACAGGGAGACTCCATGTGATGTCTAGACGCGGCCTGTTCCAGAACGGGTTTGGCTCGACTCGCATTGCGTCCAGCTCGTCAATGCCCTCCAACTTGAGCAGTTCATCTGGGCTGAACACAGCGGTCTGGTGCGACAAGCCTTTTCCTCCAAGTAATGGCAAGTGATGGAGCTGAGTATGAAGTTGATATTACTTCTGGTAGAGTGTTCTAGTTCTGAGGAACTTTTGTTCTTGGGTTTCTTGAACGCCTAACCTCCTCAAGCATATCTTTCTTAGAAGGCAGCTTGGAACTCGTACAGGAACGGACATACCGATTCTGTGCTCGTGCTTCGAAACCCTCATTATCCGTTGTAAGGTCTTTCCATTACCATGTCCAAGTTCAATCTCCTGAAACAGACCATTCTTGGAAACCTCGAAGATAGAATCCCAATATCGATTTGGAAACACCATCCAGAAAGAGACCGAACTCCAGAGGGGCTGGCCGCTGAGGAGATTGCATTCCATCGTAAGTACGATCACGACCTCCTGAAGATATCATTCCACGGTCGGTACCCCGTAGTCGACTGGGGATGCAAAGCAGTCTATGATGGTTCAATTTCTGGGTCCACGACTTGTGAGAGCTGCGTTGTCCAGAAGTCTAGCGATTGGGAAGTGCTGGAACCCATTGATGTTAATGACGGCGATTTTGGAAGACAACTTCAGGCTGTTGAGCTCATTCGAAGCTACGCTCAAGACAGGGTTCCGACTATGTCTACGGTATTCGATTCATCGATGGTGGCGGACAAGCTCAGCGACAGACCACTGACAGAGTACATGGAAGAGAGTCCTGAAGTACTAGAAACAGTCCTTGAGATGATAACTAACGTGATGATTGACTTTGCCAGAGCCACGTTCGATGCAGGTGCTGACGGAGTCTTTGTAGCGACACAGCATGCAACACATTCAGCCGTCACAGATGAACAGTATGAAAGGTTTGTGCATCCATTCGATGCCAAGCTCATCTCTAAGATACGTGGGAGGGCCAAATTCATAGTAATGCACCTACATGCCAAGGAGGAGGATGAGAAGATTCGTTTTGACAAGATTGCCCGTGACCCCGGCATAGATGCATTGAATTGGGAAGATCAGAGTGCAGACCTCACTCTGGCAGAGGGTAAGAGATTCTCTCGGAAGACAGTTTTGGGTGGCATAGATCACAACGGCGTACTGAGAACCGGCACTGCCGATGACGTGAAGGAGCAGGTCTTGCAGGCTGCACGTGAGGCAGGTCTCAAGAACTTGATAATGGCCCCTGGCTGTGTGATCACCACGGACACTCCGGAGGAGAACCTGAATGCCGTTGTCGAAGCGATCAGGTCGATTGTACCTTGGGCTGCCGAGTGGGAGGCATTCTCTTGACTAAGAACAAAGAGGTGGCAAAGGCCCTTCGAGAGATATCTCTACTCCTACAGGTTGAGGGGAAGGACAAGTTCAAGCATCTCTCCTATGCCAGAGCTGCCAGGGCCGTCACTGGTCTGGGGGAGGACATTGAGGCGATTCGTGGGAGAAACGAGTTGACAGAGATCCCAGGCATAGGAACGGCAATCGCCAAGAAGATTGAATCGTACCTAGATACCGGCACGATTAGACTCCTGGACGAGTTGAGAGAGCGGATTCCCGTGAGAGTTTGGGATCTGGAAGCAATTCCTGATGTAGGCCCGAAGACGATCAAGTTGCTGTATCAGGAACTCGGAGTTACTGACCTCGATTCACTAGAAGCGGCAATTCGGGATGGCAAGCTCGAGGGACTCAAGGGCATGGGAAAGAAGACGATAGAGAACATCACGCAAGGAATCAGTATTGCTCGGTCTGGTCTGACTCGGACACTATTGGCCGATGCACTGATTGTCGCAGAAGATGTTGTGACGTATCTGAAACAGCTTCCCGAGGTCAAGCAGGTCACAATCGCTGGATCATTGCGTAGAAGAAGGGAAACCATTGGGGACATTGACATTCTCGCTGACGCCAGCGATGAGGAAACTGTCATGGATGCATTTACCACAGCACCCGGAGTTGCTGACATCTTAGCAAGAGGTCCAACGAAGTCCTCAGTCCGAATGAGTAACGGCCTTCAAATTGATCTAAGAATTGTACCCACGAAGAGTTTTGGTGCTGGACTCCAATACTTCACAGGCAGCATAGATCACAACGTCAAGCTTCGGTCAATAGGTGTGAAGAAGGGCCTGAAACTGAACGAATATGGGCTCTTCAAAGGGCAGAAACAGATAGCGGGGAATGATGAAGAGGGAATCTACAAGGCTCTGGGTCTTGACCTCATTCCTCCTGAGCTCAGAGAAGACATGGGAGAGATTGAGGCTGCACAGAAAGGCAAGCTACCAGACTTGCTTGAACTGGAAGACATTCGCGGTGACCTGCACACGCATACCGATCAGTCAGATGGCAAGAACACAATTGACGAGATGCTTGCTACCGCAGCCGCCATGGGATACGAATACTACTGCATCTCAGACCACACAAAGAGCCTGACTATTGCCAATGGGATGGACGAGGCCAGAGTCCTGAAACGAATTGCAGAGATTGATGACATCAACGCTTCTGGGAAATGGCGGATGCATGTGCTGAAGGGTGCTGAGGTAGACATTCTTGCCAACGGAGAGTTGGATCTAGAAGACTCTGTGCTTGATCAGCTCGACGTGATAACCCTTTCAATTCACTTCAGAATGAAAGACAGCAAGGAGAAGATGACTGAACGCGTCTGCCATGCTTTGGAGAGCAAGTATGCACACATCCTTGGTCACCCCACTGGACGCTTGCTCCTCAAGAGGCCAGAGTTCGAGATTGACCTTGAGAAGGTGTTTGAATCCGCCAAAAACAACAATGTCATCATGGAACTGAACAGCCATCCTGAGAGGCTCGACCTGAATGTTGGCAACCTGAGAGCTGCGAAGAGAATGGGACTCAAGATTGCCATAAACACGGATGCCCATCGAACCGCCGAGCTTGATTTCATGAAGTATGGAGTCTTCCAAGCCCGCCGGGGATGGCTCACCAGGGAGGATGTCGTGAACACTCTCACGCTCAATAATCTTCTGAAGCAAATTCGAGAATAGCGACGTAATCGGTTCAAATCGCTCGAATCTTCACCGTTCCTTCGCTGTTCTCGAGAAGAGTGTCCTCCTCAAGACGACTTTCATAGTCACAAATTGTGACTCTAATAAGTGACCCTCTGTCGTGGCTCCGCATTATATACCCCTTGTGCGCGTTGTTCCTTGTGAAACATCATGGCACAGGAAAAAAATACCCGATTGCTGAAGACAACTGAAACAGGTTGGAATCAGGCAAAGATGGACATGGAGCTTCTCAAGCTCTACGCTTACACATACTTCAGGAGGTAGGGTCCTCTACCTCCTCATGCCATTTGGGCATCTGATTCTATGACTCTCTCAGACCAATGCTCAACGGCCACGCAAAGTCAGTACGCGCATTTGACGCCGTGTGAACATCTCGATTTTCCCCTTCAGACGCTATCCGATACAGCTCTGATTCAACTAGAGCATAGTAAAAAAGAATGAGTGCCCCGTTCGATCCAGGACCGAAAGGGGCTCACATTTGTGTCTATGACACTATTAGCTTGGATATGGCTTCATGTAGTTGGGCATGAATTCATAATCTACGCCAGGGGTCACGTAGTGTCCGAGATCCGGACGTGGACCTCCATCGAAGTTGAAGAATCCTACTGCAAAGTGCTTCAGCCAAACAATCTTGGTTGGATGCAGGGCACCGTCGCTCACCCTGACAAGCTCATGATAGTGCACATAGCCTCGGCTTGAATACCGCTCAGCTTTCGCTGGACTCCATGTGTCAATGATGCCGAATACGATGAACAGAAGCCTGCCATCACCAGCATCAGATGACCACCAGCTGGGCGCACCGAATGGGCCTGTGTTGTAGTGCTTCCCAATCAGGAATCTATGTCCAGCAAGCACCCAGTCGTGACCCGGCACGTCTATTGCTCCTCCCGGTCCATCTGGGGCTCCGGCCAAGAAGTAGTCCTCGCCGTCAACGGGAATCACGATCCCGTGTACGAATCCTCTGTTTCGTCCGCTGCTCGATGTAGGTACTGTGGCTGCGGCTACCATTGGCACCAACAGTGCCACAACTGTCAGCACCACGAAGACTATGCTTGTTTTTCTCATCATTCTCCCTCCGGAGAAAGAGGTATTAACAATCGTTAAACTATTAAGTATCTGTAATAACATCTTCCTCGATTCGTTCGAGTTCATCCTGAACCCTTCGGGCTATCTGCCATATCGAATATGCTTCGTCATGGCACAAACTGGAGGTCATACCTATGCTGAGAACACACCAAATCGCAACGGTCGGCGAAGACTCTGAAACCGTCTTAGTGGGGCTTAGAAACATACCGGCACACAGGTTGGACTTGATCTGTCTACCTCAAAACAGGGAATCGGTGGATCGTTTTGCTCTAAATCTAGAAAGAACTCTAAAGATCGATGTTGATGTTCACACAATCAAAGGTAGCATTGTGGAAGGTGTTCTCGAGAAGGTCGCGAGCCTTCTGAAGGAGTACGCCAATGAGTTTGACGACGTGGTCCTTAACGTTGCGGGTGGTGATAAGACTTTGACTTGCGCCGCAGTTTCGGCTGCGTTCTTCAATGGCGTAAAGGCCTTCCACCTAATGAATGAGAATCCCGTTCTCCTTCCCATTCTGAAAGTGAACTACAACACGGTCATCTCTAGAGCCAAGGTGAAGATACTTCAAGCCCTGCACAGTGCAGGAGGTGTAACTAAGAGCCTCGGAGAGCTCAGCGATCTTTCAGGATACGGAAAGCCACTTCTCAGCTACCACGTCTGGGGAGATAATGAGTCTAGGGGACTGGTTGAGCTCGGACTGGTTGAAGCGGTACGCAAGCAAAGAGGGCGCCTTCGAGTCACATTGACAACTCTAGGGAAAGCAATGATTCTAGGACAATCTGATAGTGGTGAAGAGAATCAGATGTAGAATGGCGTCGAACTATTGAACCCTATGGGAGTGGACCATGGGTTTCAAGCATCAAATCAATGAAAACCCGGGTCAGAGTTCTGGCGGGCCTGCAGAGATTCGCCTGCGGACGTCGTCTGTCTTCACGGACGAGAGAATGAGTTCTAGCCACCATGTTGCTCCTACTTTCTTGTACTCTGTCACTATCTCCCTCATCTTGGCTGGTTTCTGACCCGAAGTCATTCCCATTGCCACAACATCAAACGGAGTCTTAATGGTCCGGCTTTTCTCTATTAACTGGAGAATGTCTTTGAAGTCGTCCGGTGTCAGTCTTCTTCTGAATCCAGCACTCAACGGAAAGATGCCATCCATGGACGACGCCCTGAGGAAGGGTTTCTTGTTAGGCCACGTCCCCGCAATCCAGATCGGTATTCGTGGCGACTGGAGAGGCTTCGGAGAGAATCTTGCATTGTCTATCCTATAGTACTGCCCACTGTAACTGAAGGGTTTCCCACTCCAGAGGCCAACTAAGATTTCAATCCCCTCATCCAGCATCCTGCTCCAAGTCTTGACGTCAGATACCTCACCGAACACATCAAACTCCTCCTCCGGAGGGTATCCAAGTCCAAGACCCAATGTCAGTCTTCCCTGCGAAAGGTGGTCCAGAGAAACAGTTTCCCTAGCCAACTTCCAGGGTCTTCTACGAGGCAATGGTGTGACTGTTGTACCTATTCTGATGCGATTAGTCGACACAGCCATAGCCGACAGACCGACCCATGGGTCCACCATTGGCAGCGGTTTGGTCCTGTCTTGTTGGATGTGGTCCCAAACAAAGAAGCCATCCCACCCAGAGTCCTCAGCGACCTTTGCCAGCTCTCCCAAGGTCCTAGCATATCCGAAGACTTTGCCAAAGTTGGGAACGTATAGCCCGAAACTCATCTTACTCATGTTGATTCTCCCCTTAGACGTTTCTCCATCACGCTCTCGAAGACGATATGAAGTAAAGGTTGTGGTGGAGAAAAGAAACTCAGACCCCTGCTACATCATTCGCATCAACTAGGATTTCCTGTCAGAAGAAGGCATGTTAGTGCTTCATTCTGAGTTACTTCTGCTTCTTGAGATCTTTGACTTTAGGAGAATCATCTCTCCAAGGAGTCTAGTCTTGTCTACCTGGACTATTGGGTCCTGTTCTTCAGCGATTCTGGCGATCTCCATGTTGAGTGAATTCATCTCGGTTTCACGACGGTTTCGAATATCCTGCAGAGTCGAGATTAACTGTCCATCAGCTGCTCTACTAATAGTAAGCATCTGCTGTTGTAGTTCGTCAATATCCAGATTGATGCCGATTGCGGAGGCAACCGAAATGCATTCCTTCATTACCTCCAAAGCAATCTGAGCCACATCGCCATCCCGATGGAATATACCATTGTCCACTTCAAGAAGGGGGCAAATTGAGTTGAAGACAGAGTTTAGGATTGCTTTCTGCCAGATCTTCTCCTGAATCTGTGCCTCAGCTGAGAACTGAAAGCCTGGTGTATTCAGCGTATCCACTATCTTCTGCAGGTTTTGAGAATCTCCTCTAACAATTCCTATTGGTGAGGCAGTAACTGGCCTGAATTGAATCACAAATTCATCTAATCTCTGGCTCGTGGAAAAGAGAATGCATCTGTAGATCTCAGAAAAGCCTGCTTTGAGAAAGGGCTGTTCCACTCCCAACCCATTCTGCATGACAACCAACGGTGATGATAGCTTCTTTCTCGAGAGTTTCTTAGCAATCGGCTCATTGGCATAGGCTTTGGACGCTATGACAACAATCCCATCCAGACTGTCTTTCTTCTCAAGCGAGACCATGGTTGCCGTTACTTTGGCCAGCTTGTCTTCCGCAGTCTTCATTGAGATTGTAATCGCCTCTTCGGCAACATCATCTCTACTGGTTCTGACAAGCAGAACATCTCGGTGTTCCAACTTCAGATGAGCAGCTAATGCCAATCCTATTGCGCCCGCACCAAGAACATACACTCGGTCAGTCACAAGGGCTGAATACTGCAACTTCGATATAAGAACCCTAAGAACAACGAAATCTCAGGGCATGATGGTGCCGAGGAGATTCAAACTCCTGAGTCCCCATAGGAGTGGATTTCCCATTGACGAATATTAAAATGTCCATCAAAAGACCCGTAGACTATGATGGACGAGTATCTGAATAGAGGCATTAAGGAGATTATCACTCAATTTCCGAGGATAGGAGAAATCCTTGACGAGTTCAATATTGGCTGTGGTCCCTGCAGCGTGGGAACGTGCCTATTGAAAGATATAGTGGAAATACATCACTTGATTCCTCAGGAAGAGGAGCAACTGATGGCTAGGATTGCAGGCGTCATTTTTCCTGAGGAGGGATCTGAAGTCCCGGAATTGAGAACACCTATTCAGACTTCGAAGGAAATATCGTACTCTCTTCCGATGAAGAAACTGGTAGATGAGCACAAGCTGATACTCCGGTGGGTATCTTTGATCCCTAAGGTCATTGAGTCCCTAGAAACTGAGATAGACTCGGAACTGATACTCGAAGGTACGGAATTCATGCAGTTCTACGCCGATAAGTTTCACCATGCAAAAGAGGAAGATGTGCTCTTCAAGTACTTTGATGAAGGAATAGAGATTATCAAAGTGATGCATGAAGACCATACGACGGTGCGGGCTCTGAGAAAGGCCATCCGTGAGGCCCTAGAGAAGAAGGACAAGGATGCCATTGCAAGGGGCCTTGATTCATATCGGGAACTTCTCATCGAACATATACGGAAGGAGGATGAGATTCTGTACCCTTGGTTGGATGGCCAGATGTCTAATGTTCAAACGAACGAACTGCTATCCAAGTTCACTGAGATTGATGAAGAATCAAAGAACACATCCACGAAATATGAGCAGTTCATCTCGAGAACCGAGAGGAGATTCGGTCTAGCTGATGACGATTGAGTTGTATCATTGTCACACTCGCATATCATCTGAAATCTTCTGACGGCTTGGATTAGCGAACATCAACTTGCTATCCCTTTGTAGCTAAGAACAGAACCTGTAGATGGTGCCGAGGGGGAGATTCGAACTCCCGAACTCCTACGAGAGTGGATATCTCATTGGAGTTAAGCGATGCTTATTTGATCTTGAGTCCACCGCCGTTGGCCGCTTGGCTACCTCGGCACACATGGGGCTTGATTTCGTACTGTTGCCATATAGCCGTTTTGGACTCTCCAACAGCTCGCGACTAGTGACACAGGTTATATGGGTTCGAGTGAATGTGTTTCATGTACGAGGTATTGGGAAGGGATGTTTTGTCAGACTCGATAGACATCAGTACACAAAAGCTATCGAAGAGCTTCGGGAGTATCCGAGCACTTGTCGACCTTGACTTGGAAGTCCGACGGGGCAGCACGTTCGGGTTCCTAGGTCCAAATGGCGCTGGAAAGACCACCACCGTCAGAATCCTGTCGGGCCTGTTGAAGCAGACGAGTGGGAGCGCCACCGTCTGTGGTTACAGTATAGACAGTCAAAGAGATGAGATTAAGGCTGCAACCGGTCTTCTACCTGAAACTCCCGGTCTCTACTCGAAGCTTTCAGCAGTGGAGTTCTTGGAATTCATCGGGGCCCTCAACGACATGAGCGGCGAAGCAGTCCACAGACGTATTGATAGTCTTCTGGAAATCCTCGGTCTTGAGGGTAGACAGAACGACTTGCTTGAGAGCTACAGCAGCGGGATGAAACAGAAGGTCCTCGTTGCATCAACTATCCTTCATGAGCCGGAGCTTGTCTTCCTGGATGAACCCACGTCGAGGCTAGACCCATCGGCAAGCGCCCTTGTGAAAGAGATAATCCTAGCGTTGGCCAAGGAAACTAAAACAACGTTCTTCATCTGCACTCACATGACTGATTTTGCAGAGGATGTCTGTGAAATCATAGGAATACTGAACGAGGGAGTCCTGACTACACTGGGCCCTCCGAATGAGATTGTAAATAGAGTCGGAGCCCATGACCTAGAAGAGGCGTACCTCAAGATTGTGGGCGGTGAGGTGGACCGAACCAGACTCCTCACTTGGAGGGACTAGGCTTGGCCAGGAAGTGGCTAGCAGTCGCAAAGGCCGAGTTGTTTGTACAGACGTCCAGATTTCGCCGCTGGCGCAAGGGAGTAAGTCTATTCTTCTTGTGCTTCGGTGTTCTCTGGGCTCTCTTCATAGTACCCACACTCATGTCAACTATTCTTGCAGGGCTTGGCTTGACAGTTGAGATGCTGTTCATGGCAAGTTTCCCGAGCTTGATGCGCTCTGCGATGCTCCTGCTATGGATCATCTTGCTAGTCTATCCTATCTCTTATGCGCTGCAAGAGATACGAATCGGCCAGTGGGAGATTATGCTCAGCAACAATGTGAGTACGCGCGACATGATGTTTGGGATGTTCGCGGGGAAAGTGCCGAGCTACGGGCTCCTTGTTCTCTACATCGCACCAATCATGCTCTCGCCCTTCACACTCATCTTCGATGTCAATCCACTTGGCCAAGCCATTATGTATCTCGTCATCTTCTTCGTGGCACTTGGCACCTTATTCCTGTCCAACCTTCTGACTACCGCAATTCAGGCGAAGCTAGGCGAATCATCCCGAGGAAACGACATAGCGAAAGGGCTCGCCATGGTCGTTGCTGTTGTGGTTCTAGCCCCAATGTATGGACTCATGTATTTCGCCGATTCGATGTCTGCAATTCTCGGCATGGACGTCTTTCTTCTCTTTCCGTTTACCTGGGGAGCCGACATCATCTCATGGACCGTCATTGTCTTTAGTGGTCTGGGTCTGGCAGCAGATACCTTCTTGGGATTTCTAAAGCTGGATGCAATCACGAATCTGACGCTGATAACCGCGTTCACCGGGTGCATTGTGGTCCTGGCTTTCATTTCTGCGGACAGGATCTTCAAATTCGGTTCAGGACCGAGAACAGAGAAGATCACTACTGTCGGCCAGGAGAACTTCATTCTGAAGAGCATAAGGAGTGCTTGGCCGGGACCGTTTGGGGTCATGGTTGTAACCACTATCAAGGAGTTCAGCAGGAAGATGCAGAATGTTTCCAGGCTGATCTACGGTGTGGTACTCTCTATACTTCTTCCTGTAATCTTGAACTACTCCATCTCGTCTATTCCCGAGGAGCCTCCGGCTGGAGTGCATGAGCTCATCGTGATGATTACCATTATCATGTTGGGGATGATGCTCGCCATGATTAGTGGAGTCACATTCGGGGGAATCGGATTCCTTGAGTCCAAGAGCCAACTCTGGATAATCAAGTCCGCACCGGGCGGGGCCTGGAAGTTTGCCAAGGCTCGAGTCGCGGAGTCACTGCTACTTGCCATTCCGTTGGCGATAGTACCCTCAGTAGCTGTGTCAATTGTCTTTAGGTTTGGGGTGATCGAGTTCGTCGCCATGATGGCTTATACATGGTGGTCAATCTCTGTGGCCATCTTGCTCAGTACTGGCATCACTGCAAACAACCCTGCCTACGAGGACCAGAAGAGTAGTGCGTTTTACATGAACACCTTCGCATCTGTCTTCTCGATAATGATCATTATGATGCTCTCGCTCTTTGCAGGATTTGCTGCGACGATGACTTTCGCGAGTCTGCCGCTCTTCCTGGTCGTAGCCAGCACGCCCCTTGTCGTCATTGGGTTCGGTGTCTACACCATTGGCATAGGAAGAATGTCGAGAACTGATATCACCTGACTTGCACACCATAGACCCAGTCATCAGAAATACGACATACGAGAACTCCCGCCAAGACTCAGATATCACTCTGCAAGATACGGTCTGATCTGGTCATAGAAGTCTGCGAGTATCTTGCTCTTGGTTTCCTCAGTTTCAAGAATGAAGAGGCGAATCTGTTGGCCAACCTTGATCTCCTTGACAAGGCCCATGTCAACAAGAGGCTGCATGACGCGATGAATGGTTGAGTGTGCCAACCCAGTTTCCTTTGCAATCCTGCTTAGATTGAAGAACTCCTTGGGACGGTCCAGGAAGTGCTGAACTACCCTAGTCTGGGCACGGGATGCAAACACCTTCTCAAGTAGTCTCTTCAACTTATCAGTCTCCATTCTGGAATCATTTGTCCGGTTCATGTACAATCTCGCTTCCTATCTTCTCCCCTTTCACAATGCGAAGAAGATTCTCTGGCTCATTCCCATTGAATATCACAGTTGGAATTCTTGACCGTCCCACTACTCTAATTGCCACAGGATCGAATAGCTTGTACTCCCCGGCACGGGTTCCGGTTCCTGAGAGTATCTTGCTGAGCTCGTCTACATTGACTTGGTCTAGCTTCTTGGCTCCAGACTCCTTCGGGTCCCTGTCGTATATGCCGTCAACGTTTGTAGCATTGAATAGCATGTCCGCCTGAACCGTTTCGGCTGCAAGTGCGGCCACGGCGTTGGTAGACTGACCAGGTGTCAGTCCTCCCATGAGCACAACTTTACCAATGCAGATTGAGGTTTCAAGCTCATCAAGGGTTTCTACAATCTTGGGATATGCAATATTGCCGAGAGCGGCACCCAAGAGATCTGCATTGTTTCTGGCAACTCTGATACCAAGCCAGTCGCACTGTGCTTCGCTGGCTCCAAGTTCTCGTGCTGCCGCGATGAAGGTTCTCGCGGGCTTGCCCCCACCGACCACAATCACCATGCTATTACCGTCCCTGACGAAGGAGTCCACTGCCTTGGCAT
Source organism: Candidatus Thorarchaeota archaeon (assembly GCA_046758445.1). Taxonomy (GTDB): domain Archaea; phylum Asgardarchaeota; class Thorarchaeia; order Thorarchaeales; family Thorarchaeaceae; genus SMTZ1-83. The sequence continues at coordinate 111,029 of JBHIAE010000002.1, forward strand.
AGGCTCTCATCCTGTCTGTGAGAATCTGGCCCTTGTCGTCGTACAGGAGTGAACCTCCTAGTTTCAGAACGGCTCGCATTTGCTGTCCCCTGTGGCAATCTCCGAACAATTACCTTTCCTGATGTGGATTAAAGAAGCTTTCTTGAATGGACAGGTTTGCCGATATTTCGAAAGTCGATTGAGTTTACTAGATAGTGTGTTTCTTACATTCTATTGTGATTGAACACCAACAGGAAGAAACTTCTGTGGCGTGCCACCTTCCTGCCATTGTCACCAGCCCTCTTGCGGGAAACCATTCTATGGAAGTTTCTCAATGGGCTCAGTCTTCTTCGTGGGGCTCTTTGGAAACCTGCGAAATCTTCTTTCTTCAAGATTCGTGTCAGCGTGCTAGGAAATCCATTTCCTCCCAGTCTGAAGCTGTGTTCAATCGATTCAAATCGTCGTCAGAGATACTAATCTCGAGTGCGCCAAGATTCTCGTTGAGTTGTTCAACAGAGTTGACTCCAATGATTGGCGCTGTTATGGTGTTTCGGCTCAGAACCCATGCCAGAGCAATCTGTACAATACTGGCATCGCTATTTGAGGCAATCTCCTTGAGAGTATCAACGATGCCAAAGTTTCTTTCCTTTGCATATCGAGTCTGTATTGTTTCGGCTCGCTCAGACTCGGGAGCATTCTCTCTAGTGTATCTTCCCGTGAGAAATCCTCCACCAAGTGGACTATAGCTTATGACCCCAAGGTTGTATCTCCTAATCACGGGTTCTAGGTGTTTCTCAAAGTCCCTTCTCCTAGCAAGACTATAGGGTGGCTGGAGAGACTCGTACCTGACAAGTCCATACCTATCGCTAATCCAAAAGGACTCCATGAGTTCCGCTGCAGTGAAATTTGAAGCCCCGACATAGTGAACCACTCCGTCGTCCACAAGCTTAGTGAATGCGTTCAATGTTTCCTCTTGCGGAACTTCGTCGTCAAACCAATGACTCTGGTAGAGATCAATCCACTCCGTCTGCAGTCGGTTGAGGCTTCTGTCAGCTGAGTCAAGAATATGTCTTCGTGAGAGGCCTACATCATTCGTTTTGCCACTCATCTCTCCTCTGACTTTGGTTGCCAGGACAAGGTCGTCCCTGACTCCACGATCCTGTATCCATCGTCCAACGATTTCCTCTGACTTTCCTGGATGCGATTTGTCTGCCCACTTAGAATAGATATCTGCAGTGTCAATAGTCATTATGCCTGCCTCGAGTGCTGCATCAAGTATCTTGTGACTGCCCTCTTCATCGACTATCCATCCCATCTGCATCGTTCCTAACACCATACGCGATATACGTAGACCTGTCCGTCCGAGTTTCATGTACCTCATGAATGAACTATTGTTAATCACTTCGAGTTAAGTCTTTCTCCCGTTCCAGTTTCTGCTCCGAAACAGTGTTAGATGAATCCAGGCCGAATACAATTGCCAGGAGTAGACCAGACAATGCAAGAAGTCTTGGCACTCTCTTGAGTTGATTCACACACGTTTGAGCTGCAACGCAGCTCACGCAATGTCCTGATCGTAGCTGCTAGGTGTGTCTTCGAGAACAACAGACTAGATATTGGACCTGTGGCAACTCCATAGTGGTCTTTCAATAGACATAGAGCTGAAAGGCAACCGTGGAGGGTAGAAGGACATGGTGGAGAGTGAGATCGTGAGGAACCGTGTGGTTCTACTCCCTCCTCTCCTTCTACTCTTGCAAAATGGAGTAGTGCATGTTTCAGCCGTCACTCTGTCTGGAAATGCATCAGGGAGCATGCGCATTATGGAGTCAACCATTGACATACAAGATCTTCCAGTCCTGCTATCTCCTATACTAGCAATCAACCTCGTGCTACTTGTTATCATTATCATTGGCTATCTCGGGTTGACTTGGGGGTCAAATGAGTCTAGGAAGAATACAATCAAACTTAGGACCTCGGTGCTCGTACTGTATTCGATAGTCCTCGTCTGCAACGCATTGATATACGCGCTAGGCATGCTTGTCGGGAGCTATCCTTGGGAATACGTTTGTCCAGATATCCTGAAGAATCCAGTCCACTTCATGGCCTTTCTCAGTCCTCCAGTGGTACTGATGTATCTTGATACGAGATCAAAGAAGTGGTCAGAAATCATTGCTTCGCTCTCTGGCCCTGCGACGATTCTGTTAACGTGGCTGATTGTGATCATCATAGTTTCAGGAACTTGCACCATCTTCCTCTTCAGCTAGTCTGTGGCACGGCGGCGTTTCACACAGTAATGGACACAAGAGCAATAGACAGCCCGCCAACTCTTTTATGGTTTGGTCTGGAGAGTTATCTGTAGAATCACGGTGGTGTAACCAGATGACGCGAAAGAGAGCATGGTTTGTGTCAATCGCAATTGGTCTTCTAGCGTTTGCCTTTGTCACCCTACCTGCGAATGCATCAATTGTCGGAAACACATACTACTTTGCAGCCACCTGGATAGACCAGACATTTCAGGAGAACGGAGGCCCCATCTATCAATCAGAGGCCGGTGGAGTGTTTGAGGTCACAGTATTCAACGTGACAGAGCAGGGTGGAGATGACGTCTATGTGTACAACTACAATGGCTTTGACTGGCTTACAGTATCCGTACCTGTAGACCATAATGACACTGTTGATTTCCAAAACAACAAGGTCTACTTTGACCTCGCGACAACCGATGGTGACGCAGACAACCGCTCTGAGGCGACAGACGTCGAGATATATCCAACGAGATCCTTCACACATCACGGGCGTCACCTATTCGTTAATCCTGTATGGAGCACGCATGAAACAGACTGGGGCTCGGCCGCTTCCGATGTGACTGCTGATCCAACAGTATCCTCCTTTACCCATAACTCGGGCGATGGAAGTTTCTCATTCCGCATTGAGGTCGATATTGAAGACACTGCAGAAGTAGATGGCGACACCCAAGACGTAAACGGTACAGCAGTATTCACCTTCTCCGCCTCATATGACTCTGATGGAGTCCTTTCCACATGGTCACTCTCTATGCACACGAGTCTACACAACGAGAATTACACATCCGACCACACAATCAGCACTAGTCTCGCTAGGACCAGTGGGCTCGGAGGCGCTGTTATATTTGACCCTGCACTGGGTACAACTCTTGCAGTTGCTGGAGGAGCCGCGGTAGTGGCTCTGGCCGCTGGTCTTGCAGTCGGCAAGAAACGATGGGGATGAAGTTTCGCCGCCGAAGTCCAAGAAAGGGAGCACGCGCGTCCCTTTCTCATTCCGAGATTGAAATCAGAGGCCCGCAGGGAGCGAGTCATCTAAAGCCAATAGAGAAGTCTTTCGAGTTCAGAGCGCTGGACAATTCTGCTTGTCCATAAGTCTTTTAGGACAATCAGATTTGGGTGCCGTGAGCGGATATAGTCCGCCCCTTGTTGACATCAAGGAGACTGAATGTTTTGTCGAAGTTTGAGCCCGCAATCAAGTCAAAACGATGGAAACCAGAGTCAGAAGAAGAGATACTTGCCCTCTGGTTCGATGAGGATGCGTATGCCTTCAATCCTGATACGAAGAAGACACTCTACACTGTGGACACGCCTCCTCCATACCTGTCAGGTCCCATACATATGGGGAATGTAATCCACTATACCCAGATTGATATCAACGCCCGATTTCGAAGAATGCAAGGCCTTGAGGTAAACTTCCCGTTGGGCATTGATCGTAATGGCCTACCAGTCGAAGTCAGAGTCGAGAGAAACCTCGGTCTCAAGATGCATGACACACCCCGTGCCATCTTCCTTCAGAAATGCAAAGAAACTCTGGATAAGGATGAGGAGATACTTGTCAGTGGGTTCAGGCGTTTAGGAATTGGATTCAACACATACGAGGAAGAAGGGAGTTACCGAACCGACAGCCCTGAGTACAGGGCTGTTACACAGGCGACTTTCATCGACATATGGAACAAAGGTCTTGTATACCGTGACTACCGACCGAACAATTGGTGCTTCGACTGCGGGACCACCATAGCGGATGCTGAGGTAGAGTACTCCGAGCGTCCAACCACCCTGAGCTATCTCTACTTCAATGTAGAAGGAATGGAACCAATCAAGATTGCCACATCACGTCCTGAACTTCTTTGTGCCTGTGGAGCAGTGTTCATCCATCCCGATGATGAACGATATCGTGGATATGCGGGCAAGAAGGCTAAGGTCCCACTCTTCGACTTGGAGGTGCCGATTATTGAGAGTCCAACCGCCCAGATGGACTTCGGTACTGGAGCCCTCATGGTGTGCAGCTATGGTGATCAAGCCGACGTGATGGCATTTCGTGACTTTGCTCTGAAACCCATCGCAGCAGTATCCCCTGATGGGACCATGACTGATGCTGCCGGGAAGTATGCTGGCATGAAGATCGAAGATGCGAGAAAGATGATTGTTGAGGACTTGAAGGAGGGAGAACTACTCTATCATCAGGAATCATCTGTGCAAAGAGTTCCATTGTGTTGGCGCAGCAAGACCCCAATCGAGTTCATTGCCATGGAAGAGTACTATGTAAAGCAAGTTGAGTTCGTGAAACCTCTCCTTGAAATCGCTAGAAATGGGACCTTCTATCCTTCCCATCATCGTCAGATCCTCATCGATTGGCTGAACAGAGTAACAGTGGACTGGCCTGTAAGCAGGCGTAGGTACTATGGCACCGAGCTCCCGATTTGGTACTGCAACTCATGCAAAGAACCAGTGTTGCCTGAAGCCGGAGAACTTCGATACTACCAACCATGGAAGGACGATCCCCCGTTCTCCAAATGCCCCAATTGCAGCTCTGATGAGGGATTCACAGGTGAGGAACGCACGTTTGACACTTGGATGGACTCTTCAATAAGTGGGTTATACGTGGTCGGCTACTTACGCGATGACAAACTCTTCGAGAGGGCATTCAAGAATATCATGCGACCCCAGGGCAAGGACATAGTGAGAACGTGGCTCTACTACTCTCTCCTAAGAACTTACCAACTCCTTGAGAAACCCGCGTTCAGTGAGATGTGGATCTCGGGCCACGTGGTGGATGAAAAGGGTGAAACAATGAGCAAGTCAAAAGGCAACTCACCACCCCCAATGCCCTTTGTGGAGAAGTACGGCGCTGATGCAATGAGGCTCTTCGGCGTAATGGAGGCAGGTCTTGGGAGTGACATTCGGTTTGCCGAGGGTCGGCTTGCTGGAGTATCCAAGTTCATCACTAAACTATGGAACATCGCGCGATTCGTGTCCATGTTTCCAATCCCTGAGAGCATCGACTTCAAGAAACTCACACAGGTTGATCAGTGGATTCTTGCAGAAGTCAACAAGGTCATTGAGCGCATTCTTCCAGACAGTGACGTTCTTGACTTTCATAGGCCATCGATAGAGATTCGAGGCTTCACTTGGAATCTCTTTGCAGACCACATGGTCGAGATGCTGAAGGGACGATGCTTCAACACTGAAGGGACCTTCACCAAGGCCGAGCAAGAGTCTGCATGGTTTGCTCTTCATGAAACTCTCAGGGTGATTCTCAAGGCCCTGGCACCTATCACTCCGTTTCTCACGGACAAAGTGTACAGGGAGCTCTATGACAAAAGAGGTATTCATGGAGAACTCTATCCATCTCCACAAAAGGACTGGAAGTCGAAGCTTGTTGATCAAACAGACCTACTTCTCAGGACAAATGGAGGCTTCTGGAAGTTCAAGCGTGAGAACGGGCTTTCGCTTCGCCAGGGCCTTCCAGAGGCATGGATATCGAAGGACCTGGAATCGTGGGCAAGGGACCTTCAGGCCATGCATGGAATTGAGAAACTGAACTTTGGAGAACCTAGTGATGAGGGACTTGTGGTAGTGACCCTCACAGAGTCGGAAGACATCATCTACATTCGAGCACCTGTTTCCTCTGAAGGCGTCTAGACCCTAGGTCCTAGAAACCTGATTAACCCCGCCTGTCCCCGTCCCGTCTATTTGACTAACACGTCATTCTCATGTTCCGTTGGGCACCTCATACTGTTTGACACTAGGCAGTATTTCTCTGCAAGCTCGAGGGCTCTCTCTGTCTTGTGCCGGAGTTCTTCCGACTCAATTATGACTGTAGTCTTCAAGTAAATCTTGGTGAATTGAAAGCCCTTTCCGACTCTCTCCAGAGTTCCCTTGCCCTCACAGCTGAATGACTTGAAGCTGAATCTCATCTTGTCTGTGAACGCGACGAATGTTGTCATGAAGCAGGCCGTTGCAGAACCTACAAAGAGATCCTCAGGTGAGATGATTCCCTCCGGCCCGCCAAACTCAGGTGGTGATGCAACCACCATCTCAGGTTTTCCTTGGACAATGAAGTTGCCTACTCTCCCTTCATTCCAGTCCACTCTTACTTCGTATTCATGCAAGTCCTGACTCAATCTGCTCGCCATGACCCCTCATCGAGGTCCATTGGAAAAGGGTTTGGGTCTATACTCACTCTACAACAATCTCATTCTCATGTGCGATTGATGACTTCATGGAGTTTCCGACAAAGCAATACTTTGCACCCAAGTACAATGCTCTCTCAAACTTCGGTCTTAGCTTCTCTGAGTCAATCACCAACTTGGACTTAATCTCGATTCTTGTAATCTCGAAGCTCTTCCCAATCTGTTCTAGAGTACCTGACCCCATGCATTCGAACGACTGAAAGTCGATATGCATCTTTCTTGTGAAGTAGATGAAGGAGTTCATGAAGCAGACTGTGACTGATGCCACAAAGAGGTGTTCAGGAGTATAGAGGCCGGGAGTGCTCTCCTCCCCCTTCGGTCTTGATACCTTGATGCTCTGCCTCCCCTGAATTTGTACCTTCCCGCCCTCCTTATGGTCCCAGAAAACATTGACATCGTAAAGCTTTAGCTCCTCACTCATTTACATCACAAGGTGCAGAATGACTTGAACCACAGGAAAAGGCTTTGGGAATGGGCCTGATTGAATCATCTATAGCTCCAGCATCAGCTTCTTGAGCTTCTCAGTGATTCTCAACGCCTCTTTCCATTCTCTCTGCCACAAGTTCCGGCCAAACAAGAGACCCGCCGCGCCCTGCTCAAGACAAGTCTTTGCTTTGTAGATTAGGTCATCGTCACCTAGCATGCTGCCACCAGAAAAGAGAACCAACGTCTTGCCAGCGGACTCTATGACCTTCTTGACTCTCTCTTCGTAGCTGAGTTCCAAGCTATCGTAGGGCTCCGGCTGCTGCGATTTTCTCTTCGGGTCGTCCTCAGGAACATTTAGCTTTACAGCATCAGCACCCAACTCATTGGCTATTCTGGCAGCGTAATCCACGGCATAGAGTGACTTCTTTCCTCCCTTCTCCTCAACGGCCTCGCCACGAGGATAGGACCAGAGGATGATAGGCATCCCAAAACGATCTGCTTCGGCCTTCACTCTTCTGAACTGATTAAAGTCTTCAACCTGCTTAGGACTACCAACATAGAGCGTATATCCGATGGCATCTGCTCCAATTCTGACAGCATCTTCCACAGAGGCCGTCATAGGAGACAAGGCGTGAGCATCAGAGGGAATCTTTGTCTTCCCGTTTAATTTCAGCACAATCGGGACTCTGCCGGCATACTTTGCGCCATATTTCTCTGCCAATCCGAGATGGAGTGCAATACCAGAGTAGCCACCCTCGTCAGCGAGTCTGAACTGAAACTCAGGGTCCTCGCTTGGAGGATTCGGAAAGAAGGACACAGGGCCATGTTCCATTCCCTGATCTATGGGCAGAATCAGTAGGCGGCCATTTCCCGGTCCATGCTTATACATCAGCCTGTGAAGCCTAGTTCTCTTACCCAGGCCTAGGTAGTCTAGGTCGTCAAGATTCAGTACCATCGTCCTTCAACCTCTTGTGTCGTGTGCGGAGTCATGTACACCCCTGGCTTTCAAGTCTTCCCACGATTTGGTTTCTCGGCTCTGAAGACCAGGAAGAATGGAATGCGTTTCTCGCGGTTGAAGAAGCTTTCCCTGCTGATTGGCTGCGGCTCTTCAATACTTGTGATTTGAAAACCAACTTCGACCAGTGTATTCACATAGGTAGAGATGGTTCTATGAAAGAAGATTATCGGCTGTGGAAACTTCTCCCCATTGCGAGTCTTCCAGTACCTTTCATACACCTTCTCATTGAAGTATTGATCGACCTTGAAGAAGAGCCCTTTCCTTCTCTGAGTATCAGGATCCTTCGGTCCCATCTCCCATGCGCCGGGCCCGTAGAAGTTGAAGGCTGGGTGAGCAATCGAGAAGACGAGGATGCCACCGGGATTTAGCACACGATAGAAACTCTGGAAGGCCTCTCTCAAGCAAGGCGAATTCAAGAGGACTAGATTACAGAGGACCTGATCAAACTCCTCCTCAGACACACCATCAAGACCACATATATCCCCAATACGATAGTCTATCCCGAGTGAGTCCTGGTCCGGATGTTCTCTACAGATCTCAATCAGTTTAGCAGACACATCAATGCCTGTTACAATGGCTCCTCTTCTTGCGTAGTGCCGGGATAGGTACCCCTCTCCACAACCAGCATCAAGGAGCTTCTTTCCCTTTACTTGGCCCAACATTCCTTCTACACAAGGATTGAGGATAGACTGATGGTGTGGAGTTCCCTCGTCACCTATCAGCTCTGCATATGCCTCTGCGTTACTCTCCCATTGCTTTCCTATATCGTCTTCCATAGGCAGTGTCCTGACCTCAAACCTTCTGAAACTTTCGTATGATATGCCCATCGGACCATCTTGGTTTCGCGGGCGGAATGAATCTTCAAAAATGCCATCACGAAACTGATTGTTTCACAGAATAAGTTGGTGGACCGGGCGAGATTCGAACTCGCGACCTTTCGGACATTCGATCTACCGGGCAAACCAGCAGGCTTGCGAACCGAACGATCTACCAGGCTGATCTACCGGCCCACGTCTTGCTCGAAAATCCACGATGGATTTCTTAAAACCTTGTCTACTAAGTGGACTCGAAACTCAATCAAATCTCTATTCCGAAAGCCTCAGAGAACTTCTCCATCTTGACGAACTCTCTTAGAAACTCCCGACCCTTTTCGGTCAGCACATATACTCTGTTCCCTCCAACGTCGATTTCACGGATTAGTTCCTTGTCTACGAGCTCCCCAAGATACTGGGTAAGTCTGTCGTGAGACAGATTGGCACTATAGAGGATCTTTGTCGGGCCTGCACCTTCCTCACTCTCACTCTGGATGGTGCGCATCATATCAGCAAGGATGCGCATCTTTGAGCGATACGCCCGTTTCCTGCTCATTCCTCACGGCCTACCTTGATTAGCATGACCAAGAGCGCGAGAAATCCGAGAAGCTGGAGTATTTGGCTAATGAGGTAGCCCTGCCCCACTTCCCCGAATATTGCCGCCACATGACTCAGCAAAAGTAGGAAGAAGCCCACCAAAACATACAGTCCAAAACGGCTTCTAGTTGATGCATAGTTCATCAGTGACTGAAGGACGACAACGACTAGTATGATCAATGCCACTATCTCGAGGCTTGGGTCCAGAAGTATGGGAACTTGCATTAGCAAGACCATCTCAGGCACTGACCTTACCGTGTGATGAGTGGAAACAGCGAACAGGAGGTATGCCATGATCCGCATGAAACCATGTGCCAGCGTCACCACCAGAATCAGGGTCTGAGTCTGCCCAGTTGCGCCTTGAGACCCTAGTAGAACAAAGAAGTAGAGCGTTCCAATCACTCGGCCGAATAACCCTGCAGACAGCACCATGAAGCCTGTTGAGAGGTCCGCCAATCTCTTCTGTTCTGTCAGTCTATATGCCTTGTTAGCATAGTGAGAAATCAATAGTGCGATTATTCCGCTAACGGTCTCGAAGAGGAGATCAAGCCTGATTAGCGCTGGAGTAAGGCCCTGCATCTATGAACCTCTTTTTCGGATTTCTCCGTCTTGTTCTTTATTGCAAGTGGATGAATCGTCTATGACATTTGGCTGATTTGGTGATTAATCCGACTGCAATCTACACTCTTGGCGCCCAATTCGGCGCCGAATCCGCGGAGAATCTTGCTAGACGAATGATACAGAGTCATCGTTCATTCACTCTTTATAATCAGAATTCGTAGTTTCGGTTACATAGATGGAAGAATCCGACAGCTGCGCGCAGTGGACAGATATCTCCTGCCTCTGCGAATGAATGGCGGGGTTTCCACCCCGTCCTTCCATCACCTTCTTCTCACGTCATAGTTGCAACAGCTTAATACAGAATGATAGTCTAGGAATCAATGGTTCGTGGTATTGTCGCAATGTGTTCGGTGTGGTGCACAAGTGGGTGATTCAGCAGAGAGAGTCTTCCGTAGAGGTGAAGGCAGATACCCATTGCTATGCGAACCTTGCATGCTGCGGGAGATGATTCGGCGGTCAGCAGAGCGCGTCTTGTGCGAATCATGTGGTCGACGGATTGAATCCATCCGTCGAATTGCCATCAGGGACATGGAGGGACACGGGCAAAGCCCTTCGCGTCTATGTCTTGCCTGTTTGAGGAAGCAACTTGATGAGTCGGCCACCGCCCCCTATGTTCATCCTAGGCACGGCACAAAGCGTGGCTTGTACAGAGATGATAGGCCGCCGGATGGGTCGCCATTCATTCAACGGACCAAACACAAGGTTCTCTGTCCATGGTGTTTCTTCTCGCTCTCATCCAAAGACATTACGCAACTCGTGGAGGAAGGAGAGATTCACTGCCACGACTGCGGAGCCACACTGACACCTGACATTCTGTAGAATCTAATACCTAGAGAGATGAGTCGCATTCTATCGAATCAAATGCATCAGAACTGCCCCTCTGAGTGGGTGTGTTCCGGTCCCTTGGAAAGCTTTTTATCGGAATTGCTCGGGATTCATTCAGCCTTCGCGCCCTAACGGTGTCAGACCTGATGCTGTCGGCGAGTGCCAAGCGATGATGGTCCGTGATTTCCAGGCGCGAGAATAAGATGCGGACGTGAGATAGACCGGTGCAATTGTGCCGGAATCCCCTCGTGTCTAAGATATGCTCAACAGTGTGCAGGTTAATTGGGTAAGTTCACCAACTATCCCCGTTACGCCTGTACTTCATCAAGCTAAGTTCAAGTGTGTATGAAGGTCATGCGCTGGACCGATACTACTCCGGTCTACCTTGCCAATGTGCATGATTGAGATCAACTCTAGTTGATCCTGCTAGAGGACACTGCTATCGGCTTGGGGTTAAGACATGCAAGTGGAACGGGCTCGCATCCGAGTCCGTCGCGAACGGCTCAGTAGTGTCGCTAACCTACCCTGTGGAGGTGGACACCGCCGGGAAACTGGCGTTAATCCACCGTAGGAGCATTGTTCTGGAAATGATGTTGCTCTGATATGGGGGCCCTAGGTATGTTGGGCTCTCCGCCGCAGGACGGGGCGGCACCGGATCATACTTGTAAGTGGGGTAATTGCCCACTTAGGTTGTGACCCGAACGGGCGATGTAAGTCGTGGCCCGGAGAAGGGCACTGAGACAAGGGCCCTAGCCCCACGGGGTGCAGCAGTTACGAAACCTCACCAATGCGCGAAAGCGTGAGTGGGCCAAGCCGAGTGATGGGGGATAACTCCATCTGTGGCGAATCCGTATGATGGATTGCTAGAAAGGAGAGGGCAAGGCTGGTGCCAGCCGCCGCGGTAAAACCAGCTCTTCGAGTTGTGTCCATGATTATTGAGCTTAAAGCGTTCGTAGCCTGTTTGGTAGGTTCCTGCTTAAATCCGGCCGCCCAACGGTCGGCCTGGTAGGAATACCGCCTTACTTGGGAGCGGGAGACGGCGACGGTATTTCACAGGTAAGGGTGAAATCTAATGATCTGTGGAGGACCACCAGTGGCGAAGGCGGTCGCCGAGAACGCGTCCGACGGTGAGGGACGAAACCCAGGGGAGCGAATCGGATTAGATACCCGAGTAGTCCTGGGCGTAAACGATGCCCGTTAAGTGTTGCATTGGCCACGAGCCACTGCGGTGCTGTAGCGAAAGCGATAAACGGGCCGCTTGGGAAGTACGGTCGCAAGACTGAATTTGAGAGCCGCTCCGACTCTCGACAGGTCACTTAAAGGAATTGGCGGGGGAGCACCACAAGGGGTGGAGCTTGCGGTTTAATTGGACTCAACGCCGGAAAACTTACCCGCCCAGACAGCCGGATGAGAGCCAGACTGATGATCTTGCTCGACGAGCTGAGAGCTGGTGCATGGCCATCGTAAATTCGTGCCGTGAGGTATCAGCTTAAGTGCTGCAACGAATGAGATCCCTGCCACCTAGTTGCCAGCCGGGGGCTTCGGCCCTGTCGGGGCACACTAGGGGGACCGCCAGCGAAAAGCTGGAGGAAGGTGGGGGCCACGGTAGGTCCGTATGCCGCGATATGGGCGGGGCCACACGCGTGCTACAATGGCAAGGACAATGCGTTACGACACCGAGAGGTGAAGTCAATCGCGAAACCTTGTCGTAGTTGGGATCGGGGGTTGGAACTCACCCCCGTGAACCTGGAATCCCTATCGACTGCAGACTCCCTGTAGTCGGGGAAAGTATCCGCGTGTCACTATCGCGCGGAGAATACGTCCCTGCAGGGGACGTGAATCCCACGTACCCGGGGAATTCTTGCACACACCGCCCGTCGCTCCATGCGAGCGGCTTCTGGGTGAGGCGTTATCCTTTGGGTGATTACGAATCTGGGGGTCGCAAGTAGGGAGAAGTCGTAACTGCGTCACACTTCGTGGCGTGGCGGAACACAAGGTATCCGTAGCGGAAGCTGCGGATGGAAGAAGTAGAGAGTCACTCTCGCTTCCATCAATCACCTCCTATGTTTTCTACTTCATAGAGGTAGAAGCAGCTTGCTTGCAGTCCCTCGGGACTGCGAGAGAAGTACGGGCCTTCGACGACGGGGAATGCGGTGCAATCGTGACAGGTTGCCCAAGGCACGGGAACTTGCCCTAGCCGCTCACTGTTGAGCACCCTTTTCATTTTGCATTAGATATTCCAAGATGAGATGACACTCCGTTCGATCAACGCAGAGGCAATCCCTTCTTGAGCCTCTTCAGTTTGAACCTCAGGTCATCCAGCATCTCTTGGTAGTCGATGATATGCTCCTCAGGTCTCTCATCATTTTCAAAATATGACTGAAGGAATTCCTCAGTCTCGGCGACAAAGCCCTCTATGATTTCATCTATGTCCCACTTCTTTCCCTCCGGAGGGATGAGGGCACCTGAGCTCACTCTCTCGCCAGTGATGGATGAAAAGACGCTGACCTGAATGCCACCATAGTCACTGGTGAGTACAACCTGTAGCTGCTCTGAGTCCAGACTGAGAAACGTTCCTAGGTTCACGGGTCTCAGGTTGAGAGCCCTGGCAATTCGCTTGCTCTCCCTGAATACGATGCCCTTTCTCTCCTTTGGGTCAGTCTCAAACGAGATGTTGAGCCTACATCTTCGACCCTCAAGGAAGACCTCTTTGGAGCTGATGAGACTGGACACATCGACATCAGAGAGGGGGGAGTTCTCTAGTGCTGACAGGTCTGAGGCGTCACTCTCTATCCTCCAACAATGACCATGAGCCGAGGCGGTCCCATCAACAAGTGGACAGACACTCTCATCATGTGAGACTGAAACATCTGTTTCGATTGGAGGTTGATCGAGCAACGCGCTGCAAGTCAGAGGAAAGGGTACATTCACCAGTACAAATGGGGTCTTTCGTTCGATATATGGTCTGAGTAGTTGAAGCTCCCCATACTCTATATGACTGTAACTTCAGTCATGAAGTTACAAGTGAAACTTTATCAGAATATATGACAAACTTATCATATGATATCTTTGTCATTAGATACCAATCCAATGGTCCTGTTCTTCAAGGGCTTAGCCAACGAAACAAGACTGTCACTCCTAAGGACACTCAGCAATAGACCAATGTCTGTTTCAGAGCTCTGTGCAGAGCTCGACTACGAGCAGAGCCGCGTTTCCCACAACTTGACATGTCTTGAGTTCTGTGGGTTCGTAAATAGTGAGAGGGATGGAAAGAACAAGATCTATTCACTGAATGAAGAAACGATTGGACCACTCATGGGTATTGTTGACAATCATATCAGACAGCACGGTCAGAATCTCTTGCAGTGCAAGGTACTGAAGAGATGAAAGAGGTCCGTTACAGAATGATGATGCTCAGTAACTATAGAAATGGATTGAAAAATTGAGGTTGAACAAGATGGAAGATGAAGAGAGGAAACACGAGATTAGATTGAGAGTCAAAGGGATGACATGTGACAGCTGCGCTGTACATGTCCAACGAGCTCTTGAGAATGTTGATGGAGTGAACTTGGTCGATTTACCAAGTTGGAAGTCCGAGTCAGTACGAGTCATTGCAAGATCAACAATTCCAGATAAGGAACTAACAGATGCTGTCAAAAATGCAGGATATAGTGCTGAAACAGACAGCAGGTCTGAAACTCACTTGGAACCAGTACTTCCAGTCACACCGAAGACTACAGGATATGACCTTGCTGTGATAGGAACAGGTGGAGCAGGAGTTGCTGCAGCCATAAAGGGCGCGGAGCTCGGCTACAGAGTCGCTCTAATTGAACGCGGAGAAATCGGAGGAACCTGCGTGAATGTCGGTTGCATTCCGTCAAAGACACTCATTCGAGCTGCAGAGTCATTTCACAATGCCAAGCACAACCCATTTCGAGGCGTGACAACCACATCAGGAGACCTCGTATGGAAGGAAGTGATTCTCCAAAAAGACTCACTGATAGAAACATTGCGACGAGAGAAGTACATCGACGTAATCGATGCCTACAAGGACAAGATCTCTGTTTTCAAGAGTCAAGCTCGACTTACTCATGATGGTGGTGTACAGCTAGAAAATGGGCAAACGATACAGCCTTCCAAGATTGTGATTGCGACAGGAGCAAGACCTCGAATTCTCTCAGTTGAAGGAGTGTCGGACACAAGTGTGCTTACTAGCACAAGTCTGATGGAAATCAACCAGCTGCCGAAATCGCTCATTGTTATTGGAGGACGGTCAGTCGCTTTGGAGCTAGGTCAAGCATTCTCGAGGTTTGGGACGAAAGTTACGATTCTTCAACGTAGTAACACGATAATCCCTGCACATGAACCGGAGATTGCTGAAGCACTTATGGGCTATCTTGAAGAAGAGGGGATAGAGATTATCACTAATGTCAGAGTATTATCGATCGCTGACTCCGGGGAGAAGATTGTTACAGCACAAGTCAATGGCGACACGAGAGAGTTCAAGGCTGAGCATGTTCTAATGGCTGTAGGTCGAAAACCAAATACTGAGGACATGGGGCTCTCTGAGGCTAACGTCGAACTTGATGAACATGGCTTCATTAAGGTGGACTCTCAAATGCGGACCAGTAATGAGCATGTGTTTGCCGCTGGTGATGTCGCAATCCTACCTAAGTTTGTCTACGTTGCTGCTGCATCTGGTGGACTAGCAGCTGAAAACGCACTTAGGAACAAAAGAAAGGAACTCGACCTTTCAATCATGCCCGGTATCATCTTCACCTCGCCTCAAGTTGCGGTTGTAGGTCTTACTGAAGACAAGGCAAAGGATGCTGGATACGAGGTAAAAGTGAGCATATTACCTTTAGAATATGTCCCAAGAGCATTGGCGGCTCACGACGTACGGGGTCTCATTAAGCTCGTTGCCGATGCAGAATCCAATTGTCTTCTTGGTGCGCATGTTCTTGCAGAAGACGCTGGCGAGATAATTCAAACAGCGGTCATGGCCATTCTAATGGGGCAGAAATATGGTTTCACAGTATCAGACTTCCAGAGTTTATTGTTCCCCTATCTCGTACAGGTTGAGGGATTGAAACTTGCGGCTCTGGCATTTTATAAGGATGTTTCTAAGCTATCTTGCTGTGCAAGCTAAACAAATGGCTCTTTCAGTAAAAGCGGGTCTTAGTACAAACATCTCAAAACAGCTTAGCGCTTCAGCGGGGCTTTCAGCTCACCACGATTGATGCCTTACTTATGCAGCTAAAGCAATGCTCTTTTCTCCTGATACAGTGAGAGTCATTTGGGAATGCTGATGAGAGAAGTGAAATTCGAACCAGATTTGAGCAAACGCTTGCAGAAACAGTATGGGATGGAGAACCCCCCCGCCACCCTATCTGAGGTCATCAAGTTTGTCAAGGCACAGGTGCTTGCAACAGCTGGGGGTCGAGAATGGGTAGCATCGATTCGGAAAGGCAAGGTCACAATCGGAGAAACGGACTTAGAGCGTGGGCTGTCCATCGTTTCGCCGGACGGGCGCGAGATAAAGGTCATGTGCGGCTACGATTCCCTGGGGACGGCTCTGCTACGCGGGGAAGGCCTAGTCAAGGCCACATGCTTCCACTGCGGTGAGAAGATGGAACTCGAGATTGAGGACAGCAAACTCGTTCATGCCTCCCACCCCTCAATCGTTTTTTGGATAGGAGACGGCCCTAAGGGCATACCATTCTGTGACCACTACAACTTTTTCCCGGATCAGAAACACCTAGATGGCTGGCTGGATACGAACCCTGAGGAGCTTGGTGTTGTACTATCTTTGGATGAAACGATTGAATTCCTGAATCTTTCGCACAAAGGATTGTGAGTCAGATTTCGTATCTTCTTGTTTGATGTCTTCCCTCTGAGGTAAAGAGAATAAGAGGCTAACGGGGCTGGGTGTACAGGTAACCTGCCCCAGCACACAACGCTGAGCATTCTTTCATTTTGCAATGCTCATACATTTCGGATATCCAAAATGTCTAGCCGGGATGAGATCGAAAAGTCCAGGTGGGCTGATTGTTACGAGCAAAGGCCATCCGATTACAAGTGAAAGTCCGAGGACTTAAGATAGAGTATCTCAGGTCAGAAAGTACTCGACATTGATACCTATGGATGTTTTTTTGCTGTTTTCTGTGCCATCTTTCTCACTCCACCAAGACCCGCTCTTTCGTATATTGAAGATAGTAATTTACATAGCAATCATTGTATAATTATAGTATTCTATTGATTTTTTGATTATATTTATAAGCGAGTCACAATCCGCCCAATCGTGCCTATCTATTATATAGACACGTAATGGTACACAGGTACAGAAGAAGACCGCTGCCGACATGATGATTGGTGCCTGCATTGGATTGCCTATGATGTGTAGAGCATGCGTAAACTCTTGGCTGAAGTGAATTCCCATCACTGTGGAGCATTCCTCTTAATATTGAGAAGGGATTAGATTGGAGAAGGAAGGACAAATCCAGATATTGGAGAACGCATTGAAGCGTCTTAGAAGTGATGCACTGCTTATTCTATCAAAGATTGACCTCCCAGCAGATTTGGAGGAGGTTGATGAGATCCTCAGAGAGGAGGAGTGGCTGGCAGGTCCTGATGAGCATGCAGTCATTGATTTGATCCGTAGCTTGGCCATCATAGCTACAGCCCTCAGACCAGACGTCTTTGGAGAAGCTATAAGACTGTTGATTCGTGTACTGAAGGACGATTTTGGAGAAGATGAATGGGAGGTTAATGACCATGAGGATTAATCTGTCTGCATTCATCTTCACTGGTCAGATCTCTAACGGAGATGCAACGGTTTGTTTAGCAGGTTTCTTTGAACGGTTTTATGCCAAAGGAGATGAGTTGTGAAAGTTGCAGTTTCTCCAAATACTTCTGGACCGGTTTGATAGTGATAGTGGAAATCCGCTGAAGAGGGCAATCGATGCACTTGATATGATCGAATACTCAATCACCTATCCAGTGTGCAATACCATCACAAAGGAAGAGATAGAGGAAATCGAAGTACGTGTGAAGAAGCTGCTCACTGAGTTGAATAATGATCCGGTTCTTGCCAGCAGAATTGAAAAGTGGTGGAATAAGCGTAGTCACTGTCAGGACACGGCCAAAAAGATGCATGTAAATGAACATGAGCACATTGACTTCCTTCGCTATCATGAGAGGATAATCAGCATCAGAAAGGCAAAGGTGGCTTTGATGAAGCATCTCAGAAACGAGGAATTGTCATTAGAGGAGCATGGCCTCTTAGGAAGCAAGTATCATCATTCATAATCTGTCCGTGATTGCCTCCAGCCAATTAGACAACAGAGGCGCGTCATCGAGAATACATCATCTTCCATCAATCACCTCCTAAGTTTTCTACTTCTTAGAGGTAGAAGCAGCTTGTTTGTGGTCCCTTTGGGACTGCAAAAGAGGTACGGGTCCTAACGACGGGATAGCGGTGCAAAAGGAACTAGATTCCTCAGCGCCAGATTGGCACTTGCCCTGGTGTACGCTGTTGAGCACCCTTTCTTTCTTCAATGGATGGGAAATCAGTACTAACGAGTGACGGTGCTACATCTTCTTCTCTATCCTTCTCTTCAGAGCCTCGACCCTCTTGAATCGTTCCTTATCACTATCCGCTTTCCATCTTCGAAGACGTTCTTCAAGAATCTCAAGACTGTCTACCACAGCCGAGTGAGCAGCTTGAAGGTTTCTCTTTTTCAGATGAAACTTGGTCAGTTCTTCTAGAATGTCTGCAATCTCCTCCGAGAGCTCGGGGTCGTCCAAGGTCTTCTTCTTCAGTTCGAGTAATGCCTCAAGGTCACCCTCACTGTCATGTTCTCCCTTGGCAGTTGTCAGATGTTCAGTGTGAATAGCAACTAGAATGGACTCCATGTCATCAATCAACGAGTCGTAGTTCCGAACCCTCTCTTCCGGTTCTTCTCCTTCCCCAAAATACCCTGTGACAATGTTCTCAATATCATTAATTGCATTGCTGAGGGCAGTCTGCACATCCATCTCAATGCTCAAAGATGTGATCAGCCATGAGTAGACCTGCTCGCCAGTAGCATCAGAGATAGCTGATAAGACAACTCCGATACCATCCCTATCCCTTCTGACTGAACACTCGAGTTTCTCATGATCCATCCAAAGAAAGGTACCAGGGAGCAATCGTTTCAGACCAAGCTGTCTGGCAATACGGCTGCTCTCTCTATAGACCCCACCCTCACGTGATGCAAGGTCGTTCTCAAACTCTAGATCTAGTGCATATCGTGATCCTTCGAGAAACACTTCTCGTGCCGCGAGAAGACTTGATACATCTTGGTCATTGAGAGGCTTATCAAAGAGTGCGTTGAAGTCAGCAGGTCTTGTACTGCTTTCAGGTCTAAGCACCCAACATGTGCCGTGAGTTTCTGCTGAGCCATCCACGAGAGGGCATCTATTCTCATCATGTGCTATTATGACAGACATCTTTCTAGGCACTTGTTCTGCCAACTCCTGACTGGTCAGGGGAAGAGGAACACTTGCGTGGACAAATGGTGTCTTTCTCTCTACATAGGGTCTGAGTAGCTGCAGTTCAGCATATTCGATATCCCTGTAAGGATCCCATGTGAAGTAGACATTTGGACTCTTTGTGCTCTGCAGTGGTATACCATCAACCAACGGTCTACGTAGAATGCGAAGCAAGTCTGAGGTTTGCTCAGAATATCTGATGTCAAGTTTTTCCCCATTAGACTTGATGTTGATAGAATATGTCCCAGAGTCAATACCGAGTTCACACTGAACACTAATGATGTGTTGTTTCATTTGACCAATTTCCAGGAACTCGTTTTCAATCCTGTTTGGCAAGTCCGTTGGAATAGTCACTCCTGCAGGGACTTCTGGAATTCTGGATGAAGACATTGGTACTACCTGCAAACCTCTGATGTTCGTTATTGCACTCTTCTTTCTCGGAATGATCACAAGCTCACCCAAAAGGTTCCAATTCCCCTCTGCAAAGAACCATACATACTCTGTCCCCTCCATCTTGCAGGTCAATAGACTATGGACTTCTTGAGGTTCCACAGTTGAAGCATGGTCCGCAATCTCACTGGCGTTCGACTCTGACCAACGAATTGATGAACCTGGATCCAATGGGTTCATACCAATCCAGAGACCTGAACGAAGACGGTTCTGGTCATAGTGGTCCTCGAGGAATACCCAGTGTTCGTAGCCATCCCCACTTGGAGCCACCAGAAGCTGACCATACCTGACTGCTGACTGTACAGGCAGAGGTATTTGAGATAGGACTGAGGCTCTCTTGCAGAGGTTAGACCAAACAGCTCTGACATCGAACTTCGGTCTTGCAACTTCTGACACATCTCTCAGATAGAACCCGACCTGTCTTAGGTGCCAAGACTTCATCGTCATCCAAAGACTCTGAATCTGTTCAACCGGAAGGTCCGGATATTTCCTTGTCAGTGCCGCTAGCAGGAGAATCAAGTAGTTCCCATACAGGCTCGTGACATATGGTCTACTCTCAAGAAGCATCTCCAGCTGGTCCTGCTCATTCAATCGAAGACAAACGCCGAGTCTTCTCTCTCGAAACCATTGCATCGAGCCCCAGAGGTCAGAGGTCGCAGCATGGACCATAAACAGCTCTGAAACCCTGTTCAGGTCATCCAAAGCAGGCTGGACTCCCTTTGCAGGAATGATGCGCTCCAGCTGTTTGAGAAGGTCCAGCCAAGACACATCTGTCGCCCAAGACTCTTTTTGTCTGACAAGAAGTTTCAGAACCTGTCTGAGCCGTCGAAGCTCCACATTTCGGGCAGTCTGTTCCCTCAGGCTTCTGAACTCAAGGTGTGACTCATCAGGTGCTCTATAGGTCTGAGTGTTCAGAGTCCTCCGTTTCATTCGACGATATCGCCTGTAGTGCCGAGGGTGAGTGATTGTTTCATTGGGTATCAGTTGTTGATGAGAAACATAACCTCTCTTCCCCTTTGCTCTCGTTACTCTAGCACGATACCTCACCCTCGCCATGATACTCTTTGGCTTCATGGGTTTTCCATAGAGTGGTATGACCTGGGAAGAGAGTGTGATACCATCTCTTTCCATCATCTTCTTACAGATGTTTGGATGAAGGACACAGAGCCAAGGAATGAGGTCGATTGAATCCTTGATCAGTTCTTCCCCAAGCTCGTTCATCCTGATGATGTCCTCAGCAGAGAGAGCATCACGCCCTCGATCTCCAGTGTGTCCCTTCTTCCTGCCTGTTCGCTTACTCTTCTTACTCCAGAAGCGTGCTGACCAGTTCTCAAGTATAGGCACTTCAATCAACTCTGTTTTGACTGACTCTCTTGTTTGTTTGACAATCACTCTCAGGTCATCGAGCATTGGTGTGGTCTGGACTGAGGTGTAAGGTCTGACTGGAAGATTCCAGACAATGTCCGTGACATGTAACCTGTGTTTAGATGAGTTCCAGAATGGGAGTAAGCAACGACTATGATACTTCTCTGACGTCCGCTCATCAGGTCTTGGCTGAAGGAACCAGACAGATGTGCTTCCTGTCTTGCTGATTTCCTGAATCATGTACCTCTCAAGCTCCTCCAACACTGGTCTGAGCCTTGGAGGGAGAGAGTCCTCAATCCACTGCCATCCACTGATAACGACAATACCCTTGGTAGATAGTGACTCAATCTCTGGGTGGTTTCCTCCTTGGAACAGGAACTGTTCAATGCTATGTGACATATCAATAATCTTGATGTTATCAAAGAAGGATTGGACACCCTTTTCATGGCATGAGAGTCTGAGTCGCTTCTTGACTAGCTCATCATGACTGAATTCTCCAGAGAGATCCAGCCAAGTGATTGGTGTATTGTCACGCCATGAACTCAACTTCTGAAGATAGTGTAATCCATGCCAGTATCTAGCCAACCAAGCCGCTGTGAATCCTGAATTAGATGCTGATTTTGCACTTAGATACAGGATATGCCTTGTAGCGGTGTCCTGAACCTCTGAGAAGGGATCGAACTTGTCTTCGGTTTCCTGCGGGTTTTTCTCTGACTCCAATACTGTGAACTGGTCCTCTGATAGTGAGTGGATGACCAAAGCCGCCCTCTGAGCAATAGGGTCCTTGGACCGGATGAGTAGCCTGTCACATCCTTTCAGCTTGCTCTTCAAAGAATGATCTTCTACCAAGATGTCCAGAAGCGAACGAACAACAGTCCGATTCAGTCCTATATCGAACTGAGTGTCTAGTAGGACAATCCCCTTGAGGATATCTGGGAGCGACTCATCTCCTGTGAGTCTACGATACTCCTCCACAAGTCCGCCTGCATATAGACTCAATTGCTGAACGTCATCATCCTCAGGGACTTCAACAAGGGCATCATTCCACTCCTCATCTGTCATTCCTCTCTTCCTGACAATAAATCTTGGGACAGTCTTGTTTCTCTTCCCCTTCGATTTCTCGGTCCGAATCTCCCAATCGAAGCTGGTCCGTGTCTTCATGTCAAAGACAGCAACCGGTTTCATTACAACCAGTTGCCCCGGTTTCTTTGGATTTGTAATCATAGTCCTGACAAACAGACCGAGGTCTATTCGACCAGGTCCCTCACCTGTTCCTAGTCGTGACTCGCCCACAAGAAGGTAGTCTTCGCCGGGCTGGAGAAAACGATCTCCTCTCAGGACTACTGACTCTGCAGTGTAAGTCTGTGGCAGTCCATCCGTGATGAGTCTGTGATACCTGATTCCCTCATATCGAGCTTTGTTCCTCACGATTTTATACAGGTGTCTAGCATCCTGCGCCTTCAGCTTTGGATTCTTCTTTGGTGTGAGTTCCTTGAGAAACCGCGTCCATGTCTGTAGTTTTCGAGCTTCCTCCTTGGGCACTTTTCTGCTGGCTTGTTGAAGCTCTGTTATCTGATATTGAAAGAACTTCTCATCTAGAGGTTTATCATCACCTGTTCTAGTCCTTGATGGGAAGACCTGCTTAGACGAACCTGTAACATACAGACCGTTCAGCTCGTCAACAAGTTCTCTAAGAATCTCATCAGCACACTTCTCCTTGACACTCGCTCTGGGACGCAGAAAATGACTGCTCCCAAGTTTGGTGTCTGCATAGATGTAGTCGACAAAAGGGGCAAGACGACGGATGAGTAGGAGTGCATATGAATCAAAGTCATTGGGGGGAACACCAAAGATTAAGGACTTGCGACACAACTCACGCCCATGAGACCGTATCATATCTGCAAGATCAAGCTCTGCCAAGTCCGCCCCATGTGCAACGGGCACAGGACCAACTTCGTCGCTGGTGTATCCCCAGATGGTCTTTCTCTTCTGTTGTCCAATCTTTACTGGGGTTTCAAGTGGATACATCAGCAGGAAGTAATCTCTAAGTTTGGCTCCAAAGATGTTGATGAGCTTGTTTAACGGTCCAACAATTCCCTCTCTCTCGTTTCTCACTCGTTTGGTTTCGGTGTTTCCATAACTGGCTGTTGTTTCCCATATGTTCTCTAATTCTAGATCTCGAAGTCGTTTCTCTCTATCAGCAACAGGTGAGAAGTCAGGTTGTCCTTGTCTAAGACTTGTGTTCCACTTCTTGAGAGCAGCATCCAGTCGATTTTGCGCCTTTGAAT
Organism: Candidatus Thorarchaeota archaeon; assembly: GCA_046758445.1. Lineage (GTDB taxonomy): Archaea > Asgardarchaeota > Thorarchaeia > Thorarchaeales > Thorarchaeaceae > SMTZ1-83. The sequence goes on from JBHIAE010000002.1 coordinate 134,432, forward strand.
ACAGATGCTTTGTATCTTTGTTTGTACGTTCACGTAGCAAACTCACTAGTGCTTTCAAACCAATGGTGTGTGCCTGAACCACTGTTTTTCCAGGATCTTCTGGAAACACCAGACTAACTCCTGAATCAAACTAAGCGGGTTTTTCCCTTTTCTATTTTGCTTGAAACCTGAAACTTCCACATTTTGAACCTCAAATTAGAAATACGTTTAATAAATTTAAATATGATTCTGTATCAAATAAAGTGTGGAGAATATCAAGCAACCTCCGAGAAATGAGGTTGAGTGAAACTCCCCGACCGGAAACGGGTCGGAAATTTAAATATGTGAGGTTAAATCTCGTGGGTCGCTCCAGTGGCGTGATGATAACGGTCAAGGTCCCTGTGAAATGGGATGTGATGACAGACAGACAGAAGACACGTCTGTCCAGAATCACAAGTCGGGATACCAGAGTCATCAAGGCCTATCTTGGAGTGATTGAGAAACACGAGAGAAACCTCCTTGTTGGAAAGAACAAGAAACGACTTGATGCAGGGAAGATAGACGAACTAACATTATGCACGGATACAAGAACAGTTCTTCACGATTTCAAAGACAGATTCCCGAACATCTCAACGAACGAACTGCAGGAGTGTAGAGAGACTGCCATCGGAATGTGGAGGGTGTATCTCGCACTTGGTAGAAACAAACCACTACAGGGTACAGGGTACAGGTCAAAGAAGTTACCCCGTCACATGTTCACCCGGATGTTCAAGTTCACCTATACTCCTGAGAAAGAGATCAAACACTGGCTGATTTTTCGTGACTCGCTAGATTCAGTGAGAGAAGGAAGAAAGACTCATGACAGGTTGGCAACACCTCTGAGTCCTTCATCATATCATCTCAATCGTCTGAAGTCTGGTGAGGTCAAATCTATCCAGATTGTGAAAGACAGGAATCGGAAGTGGTGGGTTCTTTTCAAGGTGAAGGTGAACTCAGAGTCTTTAGACGACGAATCAAAACCGTTCGCAGTGATTGGTATTGACTTGGGAATAAAGAAGGCAGTCTGTTCAGTAGTGCTGACCAAGAAAGGACTTCGACATGTAAGATATTGGACTGATAGAGAGAAGGCAAAACACATCGAAGGCTATGATAGGATGGTGGCCAGTCTTCAACAGAAGAGGGACTCTTCTCTCCATTCTGACGATGTCACAAGACGACTCCGAACAATCAGTTCAAGACGTGAGAACATCAGTTTTGACTATGACCGTGTCCTTGTGAAAAGACTCGCTGAGCATATTCTCGAACTATCGCAAGAGTTTGACCTCTATGTTTCGATTGGCAAGTTGAAGGGAATCCGTAATCGTGCTAGGAAAGGTGATGGAAAAGGTCGTCGGTTTCGCGGCATGATAAACAGATGGTCTTTTGCTCGAATCACTAACTCTCTTCAGCACAAGCTCAGTATGAGTGGATTCGACCCGAAGAGAGTCCATGCAGTATCAGAGGCATGGACAAGCATCAAGTGTCACAAGTGTGGGTCAAAAGGATACAGACCAAAACAGAGCTACTTTCTCTGTCACACCTGTGGATATCGCGACAACGCAGACAAGAACGCTGCAATCAACATTGCTCTGCGTTTGATTAGGCTCATTCCCTCCTTGAGGGGTGAGAAAGGACTAGGGACTTGGTTCTCTAGATGGAAGACCTCCCCGAAGACCCAAAGGACTCGTTCTAAAGGGATGTCCTTAGCTCCTGAGAGTTCACTAGACTCGTCTGTAGGGAGCACCGTGGCTGACTGTCATGACCAGGCTTCTCTTGAGGAGTTTGCGAGCAGTACCGACCTAGCCATGGAAAAGACCATGGAAACACCGCCTGCCATCACGGAATCTAGTGACCATGATAGTATAGTGCAGCGGACAGAAACTCAGTCTGTGAAGAGGAGTCATATTCCAGTGACTCACAGCAAAACTCGTGCACACCCAACAGGAGAGGTCCTGCTGGTCGCTGGTGACAGCAGTCATGAGGAGGGTTGAACATGGAAGTTGATGGTGGAGAGATTTCACTCGCCTTTTCAGGTCGGACTAGGGATTCCGGGTTTGACTTGATTTCCAATAGGTCGGACCTTGTTACGACTCTATTCGTGTTAGGTAAGCCTTTCGCAAGCAGGAGAATATCACCAATCCACACACGTCGGGGATCACCTCCTAAGACAGAATATCTCTCAAGGATTCTGAGAGTTGGATATATAGCCATTAAATCATGAAGTATAGATGATTTCCTAGAAGATGAGGGAAATAGAATGAATCGTAAGAATAGGATGGGATTAATCAAGAAGCTTGAAAATAACAGAGGCTCCAAGGTACTGGCGTATATTACTGGTGATAGGAGGGGGCTAGAAACCAAGATTGCTATGGATGTCTTTCCAATGTTTCACGAGCATCTTAGCCAGATTGGGAAACAGGATAGGATTGATCTCTTCATCTATAGTCCTGGCGGATTGACGATTGCAGGATATGCTCTAGTGAATCTCATTCGTGAGTTCTGCAATGACTTCAATGTCATCATCCCATTCAAGGCTCTGAGCACAGCAACTATCATCGCTCTTGGGGCTAATGAGGTTCTAATGACACCTATGGGACAACTAAGTCCTATAGATCCATCAGTTGAGCATCCATTGGGTCCTATTGTCCAGATTCCTGGTCAAGCCCGTGGTGGAATAGCCCCGGTAAATGTAGAAGATGTAAATGCATTCGTTGACTTGGCTAGAAAGGAAATCGGGCTAAGGGAAGAAGAATCCATGAAGAAGGTCTTTGAGCTTTTGGCTGAGAAGATACACCCTCTAGTTCTAGGAGCAGTTCATAGATCACGTGAGCAGATTGGTTTCTTGGCTTCAAACCTGATGAAGTACCACTGCAATGATGAAAATCAAATTGAAAATGTAGTCAACGTTCTGACAAGAGAGCGTTTCTCTCACAATTACATCATAAGTCGTAGAGAGGCTAAAGAGAATCTATGTTTGAACATAATCGAACCAGATGAAGAACAGACTGAGATTATTGTTGACTTGTTCAATGCATATGAACAGATACTCAAGCTGAGTGTTCCTTATCATCCCGAAACTACCTTAGGTGATCAAGAGGTCGGTTCAGCTGTGTTCAACAGAGGAATTATAGAATCAGCAAATATGACACATGTATTTAGGACCAACAAAGAGATAAGAAGAGCTGAGGTAAGACAACCAGGAATTCCAGTTCCAGTCTATGCGTATCCTGAGCGGCTCATTCAAGAAGGATGGCTTGTCGATAACGAATTATAAGGTGTGGTTCGTTGGAAGAAGAGAAGAAGAAACTCCCCGTGTTTGAAACCTCAAATACGAGTGGGCTCACTTCCATTCAACAACTAACAGATGACACTCCGAATGAAGTCTTTACAATCAGGCATAGCACATCCGGGACAGAAACTGTGCTTTTAGTGGAGCCTCCTGAAGAGGCAGAGGAGCAAGAAGAAACAGATGAAGAATGAATTCCATCTTCATTAAATGACATTTCAACAATGTAGAGAGAAGTGTAGGCGGCGGTGATAGAGAGATTGGGGATCTGCCCTTCTGTCACTGTTGAGCACCCTTTCTCTTTTGCACTCATCTATCCGTACTAGCATAATCATTA
>JBHIAE010000003.1:0-119378 GCA_046758445.1 Candidatus Thorarchaeota archaeon
CCTCTGAGCTTCACAATCTGTTCTTGAGGAGATACCCAGTTGCCCTCAAATGCAAAGACCTCGTAGTCTAGATTGGAGAACTCAGCGATGGCCACAATCTCTTCAACTCCAGCTAGCACAGTCTTACTCTTCGCAAAGATCGTGGCCGCTCCTTTTGCATCGGCAGGAACTGTGATCTCTGTAGTGAGGTCTCCAGACCTGATGTCTTCCCGAAGGAAACTCTTCAACGTTTCAATCACCGAAGGAGGCAACTCTCTCATTTTGCATCACGTCTCGTCAACATCGGGTATGATCAGGGTTTCTTGTTATCTGTCCGCGGGGGGTAGTTTCTCCGAAGATCTCGGCCTGAAATGACATGAACTCGGTAGTTGAATCCTCCCAGAGGTCCTTAGGGAAGCCCGCCTTGTTGCAGGTGTGCTCTAGAAAGGTCTTGGTATCCCAGCCATACTCTAGGGCGACCTGGGGAAGCAGGAGTCCGCGCATACCCCCTCTGCTAGCGATAAGCCCATCTCTTCCCACCTTTACCAACTCAAGGAGTTCGCTAGGATCTAAGTATTCTAGCTTTCGAGGTGGGGTAAGGACACTGAGGTCTACAATGATCTGGTCGAGCTCTCCAGGGCTGACCGGTGTGAATCTGGGATCATGGACTGCTGCATCAATGGCAGAGTCGACTGTGGCTTCAATCAAGGGCTGTGTTGGATATGGGCGACCGATACACCCCCTGAGTCTAACATGACGCCCCTCCAGGACATTGAGGGTGACAAAGACTCCAGACTTCTCCCACAGCTTCGGTGAAGCATCGTCTGGTATTGTTGGTTGAGTCTTAGTCTTCACATACCCATCCACCGACTTCCTTGCCAATTCTACAAGGAAGACACCATCTTCCTCAGAGTAAGCATAGTCCAATCAGTATCCACCGATTCTTTCGAGCACTCGAGACCGGTTATGCTTTTCGCATTCACCACACTTTCCGTACAGGCACTCTTCCGACCATTCCGGGGTCAACCAAGAACTCACCGTGATCGTATACAACGTTTCCTTCCACTATCGTGATTACTGGACGGGCTGCAACGTTCCTTCCTTCGAACGGAGTGACCTTGGCTTTTGAGTGAAAATCGGACCCGCGAATCTCCCATTCTTCTCTCGCAACGACTATGAGGTCGGCATCATAACCCGGTGTGAGCACTCCTTTGCCATGGATGTTCAGTATCTTTGCAGGGCCCGAGCAACAGAACCTTAGATAGTCAATCCAGGTGATATTGCCATTGAATACCTCTGTCAACATCAGGGGAACAGTGGTTTCGAGTCCGGGCGTTCCCGCTGCTGCCTCAAGGAACGGCCTTGTCTTCTCGTCCATCCGATGTGGAGCATGGTCTGAAGCTACACAATCGATTGCGCACGTTCTCGTAAGCCCTTCCAGTAGTGCCTCGTTGTCATAGGGGGACCTTAGTGGAGGTAGCATCTTAGCTGTCCCGTCGTCATGTGTAAACTCGCCGCCAGATAGGAAGAGGTGATGAGGTGTGACTTCAGCAGTAAGCGTTTCCTCAGCCCTGTTCTCTGCAATTAGACGCACAGACGTACCGCAGCTGACATGGCATACATGCAGCCGTCCTCTCACTTTGTCCCTCACTGACAGAAACATCTTGAGTGACTTGACTTCACTCTCACAACTGTGAAGCAGGAGGTAGTCACTGAGCGTCTTGGGCTTCTTCGTACGTGGTGCGGCGTCTGGATGTAGTAGGACCGGGATGTTGTGCTGAGCAGACAACTTCATACATTCGAGGGCTCGCTTCTTGCTGTACCTTGTACCTTTGTCGAGGGGGGCATGTGGGTATACTTTGACGCCCAAGATCTGCGGCAGCATTGTCTTATCGAAGTCTTCCACCCTCTTTGGGATTCCTGCATAAAAGCCGACGTTCACATATCGGTCTACTTCTGCGCATGCAATCTTCCCTTCCAGAACATCATTGGTCAGTATTGGAGGCTTCGAGTTTGGCATATCAACCACAGTGGTAACGCCTCCAGCTGCTGCAGCCATGGTTCCAGTTTCGAAGGTTTCCTTGTCAGTTTCTCCCATGTCCCGAAGATGGACATGAATGTCAATTGCACCAGGGAGGATATACATACCATTGCAGTCTATCCTCTCTGTAGCAGAGGGCTCAGCGTCTACATTGTATATGCCTTCTATCTTGCCGGAACTGATTCCCACTGAGCCGACCGCTTCTCTACCCTCCACTATCACTATGCCATTGCTGAGAAGCAGGTCCACAGGCATGCCTAATGTTTGGTCACGGTGCGTTAAGATTGTGTCGCCGAAGCCCTACTTCTTGCTTTGTGGGACCTTGAACTTGTTGGCAACGAAACGTGTGAAGTCTGTGGCACTTATGATTCCGACCAGTCTATTCCCCTTGCCCACTACTGGTAACGTGTTCAGATTCGCATCAAGCATCCTCTCTACTGCGACCGCAATCGTGTCCTCTTCAGACACAAGAGGTGGCTGCTGAATCATAGCATCTACCACACGAATCTGTCTTACCTGATTCTTTCGATGCTTGTCGGGAACCTCAACACTGAAACGTGCCATCGCCTCAGCAACAGCCCTCTCGGTGAGCAGTCCTAGTACTCGACCCCCATCGGTCACCGGAAGTCCTGAGTAGCCCTTATCGAGCATCTCAACTCTCGCTTTCACAAGGCGTTCAACTGGATTCACGACCAGAAGGTCCTCAGTTGTCATGAGGTCGCCTACCTTAACATCCTCGAACTTCTTTATTAGTGAAGAAAGCTCAGTCTTGGATATCACACCGACAAGCTTGTCCTCTTTGTCTACCACCGGACAGCCACTCATTCCCCTATCGATCATGAGATGCGCCACTTCGGTGATGTCGTCATCTGGAGTCACAGTGATCACGGTGTCAGTCATTGCACTCGAAACATGAAGTCTCCCAATTGATACTGCGACTACTTTGCTAACACTCAGCCTGTCTGCTATGTCTGCATAAGTTAGAATTCCTCGAACGGCTCCGTTCTGAGTTACGATCAGCCTATCTACACGCTTCTTGTCCAATAGCACAAGCGCTTGAGATAGTCTCTGATCTTTGTCTATTGTGACCGGTTCGGCCATGATTTGACTTACTTCCAACACACGAACCTCCTGTTTTTCACCTGTCTGTACCCATCCATACCGTCTGGTTCGACTAGGTTCTGCATACTTCGCACAAGTACCGACCGTCTATCAACGCAAGATCAGTGGAGTACTCGCCACAGCTATCACATATACCCCCAAAGGCTATTAGTTCATCCTCCTCTTCCTCATCCCTAACTCCATGGTTGTTCCGCACTCTTAGGGACTCCATCAAGACGTCAATGAGTTCGGGGGACCAACGAAGGATATCCCTTGACGTGATTATGCCGGCAAGAGTGTCGTTCTTCAATACAGCCACTCGACGAATGTTGCTTTTTGCCATTACCCGCATGGCTTCTGTGAGAGCGGTGTCTGGCGTGACGTGGACGAGGGGTGAACTCATCACTTCACTGGCCTTGGTTGCCTTCGGATCTCTTTGCTCTGCAACTACTCTGCGCGCGATATCCGATTCTGTTATCATCCCTACCGCACGAGTCCTGTCCATTATTATTATTGAACCAATATCCATCTCAGCCATACGAGAGGCCACCTCGCGCACCGTCGCGTCTGGCGGCATCGTCACTACGTTGACAGCCATTATGTCTCTGACAGACATGGAATGCGTAGGGTCAGACACTGAATATACCTCCGCGCCTCAGAAAGTTGATACAACACCCAGAGTCCTCGGGCTGTGGGGTGCGTCCTTGACTGCCTCGTTCCCGCACGGATTTAAACGTGTCTGTGCTGGCTGTCATGTGTTTCAGAGCAAGAGATGCGTATTCTATCAGTCAGTACCACTCTTTCAAGAAGACCTGACCTTTCCTCCACCGGCCGGCAACACGCGCATCAAATCTTCCTGAGGGATCTGTTCAACGAGGTGGAACTTCTCCTCTGGTAATGTCCTCTTTAGAGAACTTACAATACTCTTCACAAGCTGACCTTTCTTCTCTCCGCCAGGATCTACTCTAAGATGATGTTCGGTGAGAGTTGTAATCGCTGATGGGGGTCCAGAAACGGGAATTGCATAGTCATCCTCAAGCAATATGCCTACTGCAAGTTCCACAGGCACGGATTCAATGTAGTTCTTTGTGCCATAGATCATTACAGCCCCACTGGGCAGATACTCTCCAGATGGCGGGCTGAAGCTGACCTGCTCCGGATTCACCCAGTATGCTTCACCACTTGAGAGACCATCTTGCCAAGCGCGCGAAAACGTAACTGCAAACTGCGCTGCCTCCTTGAGCGTCTGTTCTCCTGGCGGTCTGTCAGGCACCTTCACTATCACATAGGGTGCTCCATGAACAGATGCATGGAGAAAGACATCATTTGGACTCATTTGGCGCTTGGCAAGCCTCTCGTTAGTCTTTGCATCTCGGCCCCCTATGACCAGAAAGCCCTCAGACGAGATGAACCAGCGGAACTTCTCATACCATCTCTTCTTCCTCAGCTTGACCGGTTTGACCTTCCGAACTTCAGGCTCAATCTTGCTCTTTTCTAGGTCCTGCAGCTTGACCTTTGTCTTCTCAATCTGCCGCAATGCACCCTTTGTCTTGGACTCGGCCTTCTTCGCCTGTTCGTATGCAAGTGAAGCGTTGTCCTGTGCACTCTTTCTGATGTCAAGACCCACTTCTACTCCGGACAGACTCACAGTGATCTTGGCCTGGGACGGCACAATCTTCTCGATATGACTTGCCGATACAATGTTCTTCTCTTTGCCCTTCTCAACTCTTGCCAATACCTCAGTCCATGAGAGACCATTTGCCCGGGCGTTCGAAATCGTGTCCAGAATCTCCTGAACTATCTGAAAGTGTGCATAGATGGCCTCCCCAGAAGCTCTCAGCGTATTGGCCTGAGTCTCTAATCTCGAAATGTTCTCTTTCTGCTTCTTTATTATCTTCTCAAGACGCATACGCTCCTTTTCATAGGCATCTTGGACCTCATCATGCTTCAGCTCAATGTCTGAAACCCCGAAGAACCTGTCCATTGCCTGACTGAGTGAGGCGAAGGTTTCCGTGGGGAGGCCTTCGTAGATCTCAAACATAAACGGAAGAAATGCGATGGCATCCTCCTCTTCCTCGGCAGACTCACTGTAGACCACACGAGGCTCGCTGACTCCCAACTTGAACTTCTCTCGAAACTGGTGCAGGCCTCCTGCTAAATCCTTCACAGCCTGTGAGTCTAAATTAGATACATTGGTCCTTGGGTCAACACCTGATAGAGCACATATCTCTTCGCAGCTGAGAGCGTCGAGGTTCAAGCGACTAGTAAGAGTGCGAACGACGTTCGCAGTCGAGTCGGCTATTATCTCTTCAAAAGAGTTCATATTCAGGCCGAGAATGTCCACACCACGCGGAGGAGGAAACTCATACTGGGCCTTGGGTACTACGCTACGGTCCCTCATTTTTCTGTATCGCATAGCTACAAAGATGGTGTCATTAGGGTCAAGGAGGAGAAGGTTACCACTTCCAAATAGCTCGACGACCAACTTGTGCGAGCTAGACTCATCGCCGATCTCGATTACAATGATACGGTCCAAGTCATGCTGGAAGACCGAGATGATCCTCCTATCACGAAGATACTTCCTGAGAACTGTGCAGAACTTCGGTGGCACTCGAGGAGCAACTCGCCGGAACTCGGTTAGATGAATACGCCTCCCGACCTGAATCAGTAGCTGAGATGTGCCTCCGCCTGGCTTGTAAAGTCTGAGCACAAACACATCACCATACTGATACAGATTCTTGACAAACGAGCCTTCTGCGGCCTGTTTGAGTTCTGGGAGAATCAGACGGATGTCAGTATTGCTCATGGTTTCCTTCATAATCGCTTCTCCAACTGACCGAGCGTTTTATAACCTAGTCGATTAACGGAGGCACCAGTCCGTAGGTGCCAGCAGATGTCTTCATTGATCAACCCTCTCAGAGGCCTCTTCAAGTCCATCTTTGGAAGATGGGAAGACAAGCCAGACAATCAACAGACCTACGTCAAGATTCTCTTTGCAGTGCTTAGCGGGATATTCTGTGGTCTGCAGGGACAGACTTTTGCTGGAACAAGGGGCCTGGCATTTGGTCTGCTTGTCTACTCTCTGAGTCTCTTTGTGATCGTGTATCTCCTTGAGATAGACCCCGAGGAAATCGGTGGACGTCAGAAACTAATCACAGCAGGCCTACCCACCTACCTGCTTCTCTGGGTTCTTCTTTGGACGCTGATATTCGCATTTACACTGCCTCCCGAAATCATTGGAGACCTCTAAGCCAAGTATGCTGTCTGCGTCACTATATGAGCGCCAGCACCTGGATTATGACGTAGCCCAACAACAAAAATGGAATTTGTGGAACAACTGGACGCCCCTCTTCGAACTTATCTTGCACATTCTTAGTCCATCTGGAGTACACATAGCCGAGAAGTAACATAATGAAGAGTCCCAAACCTCCGCCAACGAATGCTTCGAATGTCGGAGAGTTCCACACTGCAAATTCGATGCCAGGACTCATTATGGCCACAGTCACAAGGGACTTGGCATCGGCGCCACCCAGCGACCCAATCCTGAAGAGCAGGTACGATAGAAATGATACGAAGATGAACGCCGTGAGATGAAGAACAGGACTCTCGGCCACGTGTCCTGACAAGACCGTCACGCTGAAACCGACTAGGCCTCCTGCCAACATGTACAGATTTCTGACCTTTCGACCATGTAGGTCCATTATACTGTAGACGATGAGTAGCACCAGAGTCACGCTAAACGCGAGAACCGAAGTGATTGACAAATCAAGCGCCATTCGCACCCAGTCCTGAACGTGCTGCTGTGAGAGTGTTGTCATCTAAAGTATATAGCCCCATCACAGGCTACGAGGCAGACAGCAAGAAAGATTAGGCACTTAATGGGCCTCCGGGCGGGCGCCAAGGGTTAGTGTACAATCTCCCTTGCACTAGGACTATTCAGAAGCTGATAGAATGAAAGACTCCATGCAAGTCATTGAGGAAACTACTGTCCGTCTTCTTAGGATGGCGGCCACGAGGCTTCCCAAGGATGTTGAAGATGCACTGAGAAATGCACACGACCGTGAAACGGATGAAACCGCCAAGACTCAGCTATCTGCGATCCTACAGAACATTGAGATAGCTGAGGCAGGTATTCCCATGTGTCAAGACACTGGAATCATCACATTCTATCTCAAGGCGGGCGACAAGTTTCCATTTACCAGCAAAGTGAGAGAATCTCTTGTGAAAGCGACAAGGACAGCCACTGCTACCGTGCCCCTTCGTCCAAATGCAGTGAATCCAATTGTTGGAGGCAACTCGGGGGATAACACTGGTAGGAAGATTCCTTGGATCAACTGGGAAATTGTCCAGGGTGACACGCTCGAGATCACAGCATTTCCAAAGGGCGGTGGCAGCGAGAATGTGTCCATAGTTGGCATGTTGAAACCTGGAGTTGGCCTGACTGGTGTGAAAAAGCTGGTAGTAGACAATGCGATGAGCTATATGGGCAAGGCTTGCTCTCCGAACATAATTGGAGTTGGGATTGGCGGTGGGGCTGACATCTCCATCAAGATTGCGAAGGAGCAGCTACTTAGACCCCTCAATGACAGTCATCCAGAGCCCGAGGTGGCTGAGATTGAGAAGGACCTAGTGGAAGCAATCAACGCCACTGGTATTGGTCCTATGGGCCTTGGCGGCAAGACAACGGTCTTGGGTGTGAAGGTCGACTACGCAATGCGACACCCTGCAAGCCTGCCCGTAGGGGTAGCCGTACAATGCTGGGCCGCACGTCACAGCAAGGCCATCATCTCGAAGGATCTCGAGGTCACATACCTGACCCATCCAATGGAGGGTGAATAGATTGCCAGAGTATCATCTCACAACTCCAGTTTCTGAGGAGGATGCTAGGAAGCTGAAGGTTGGCGATGTTGTCTACGTAACTGGTGAGCACGTATACACCGCTCGTGACGAGGCCCACCTCAGAGCCCTTGAGCTGTTTGAAGAAGGTGTGAAACCCCCGGTTGACTTCGAGGGCAGTGTTGTCTATCACGTTGGTCCTGTGGCATGGCAGAAGGAGGGCAAGTGGCAGATTGTTTCAGCTGGACCCACTACGAGCATCAGGATGGAGATGGTTGAGGAGGACTTCCTGCGCAAATACAAGGCCCGCATCATAATCGGAAAGGGTGGAATGGGGGAGAAGACCTTGGTGGCGCTCGGTGATGTTGGAGCCGTCTACTGCAGTTTCACCGGCGGATGTGGAGCATTGGCGGCACGGGGGCTAAAGGAAGTCCGCGCCTACGAATGGAGAGATCTTGGAATGCCAGAAGCCCTCTGGGTGATTACAGCTGAGGAGTTTGGACCATTGCTTGTCACCATGGACTCTCACAGCCACAGTCTTCATGATATCATGGATGAGCGGGTCGCTGCGCGCAAGGGCGAGGTCTATGCCAAGATTGGAGTCAAGGGGTGAATCTTCTCGACCACAACAGCAACTCTTAAACGGTCCGTATCTGCCCGACCGTTCAGGCGCGGAGAAACTTCTCCATCGGAGGACTGTGATTGAACTACAAGACGATGATGTGCGATGTCTTGGTGGTTGGCGCTGGCGGAGCTGGATGCCGTGCAGCTATCGAGGCATCGAACCACAATCTCGATGTAATCATGATTAGCAAGGAGCTCGTCGGAAAGGCACACACAGCCATGGCCGAAGGCGGCTACAACGTGTCCTTAGGCAATGTGGATCCGGACGACAATCCTGAAACTCACTTCAAAGACACGATTGTTGGCGGGAACTACCTGAACAATCAGAAGCTCGCCAGAATCCTCGTTCGTGACGCCTCAGAGAGAATCTTCGACCTAGAAGAATACGGTGCGGTCTTCGATAGGACGCCAGAGGGCAAGATTGCTCAGAGACCCTTTGGCAAACAGTCATGGAGGCGGACGGCCTATGCCTCTGATAGAACTGGTTCTGAGATAATGGTGACACTCACCGAGGCCATCCGAAAGACCTCTGTTCGCGTCTTCGATGAGGTGTTTGCCACGAAGATTCTCGTTGAAGACGGAAGAGTGGCAGGAGTAACTGCCATTGACATGAAGTATGGCGACTATCTTGTATTCCGTGCCAAGTCAGTAGTAATGGCCACGGGCGGCGCAGGCCGCATCTATGAGGTGACCAGTAATGCCCAACTCGATGTGGGTGATGGCTATGGGATGGCCTACGCGGCAGGCTGTGAGCTTATCGACATGGAGATGGTGCAATTCCATCCGACTGGAATGGTCAAGCCAGAATCCGCGAAGGGTCGACTTGTCACAGAGGCCGTGCGTGGCGAGGGCGGAATCCTCCTGAACAACAAGGGAGAGCGATTCATGAAAAGGTACTATCCTGAGGTGATGGAGCTCGCGGGCCGCGATCAGGTTGCACGGTCTATCATGACCGAGGTCGTCGAGGGACGCGGCTCTCCAGATGGCGGAGTCTACCTCAGCATATCACATCTCCCGCGCTCTATCATCGAGTTCAGACTCGAGAGTATGATTGAGCAGTTCGAGGATGCAGGAATTGACATCAGAGAAGAGCCTATGCAAGTATCTCCGACCTGTCATCACTTTATGGGTGGTATCAAGATTGACGAAGAGTCAGGCACGAACGTCGGGGGGCTCTATGCTGCAGGGGAATGTACAGGTGGAGTGCATGGCGGAAATCGACTGGGAGGCAATGCGCTTGCCGACACTCAGGTGTTCGGAGCCCTAGCAGGTCAAGGTGCTGCGAGGTTTGCGAAGCTGAATAACCACACTGGTTTCAATCGCGAAACGGTCGTTGGAGAGTTTGAGAAGCTCGAGGCCATGCTTGAGCGGAAGGAGGGAATCGCTCCAGCCGATGCCCGAAAGGAACTCACCGAGCTGATGTGGGAGAAGGTCCAGATATTCAGGAAAGAGGAGGACTTGGCCTTTGCAGTGAAAGAGCTTCGGCGGATCGAGAGAGAGAGAGTCCCCAACATCAAAGTGGACGTTCAAGTCAAGCGGTTCAACCCGGGCTGGCATCAGGCCATAGAGTTCGAACATATGGTCACGACAGCAAGAATGGTTGCCGAGGCGGCTTTGATGAGAAAGGGTAGCAGGGGTGCGCACTACCGCGTTGACGCTGACCGCAATGATAAGGGCTATTACAATATCGTCATTCACAAGGGTGAAGACGGCAAGATGGAGCTACGAAAAGAAGACCTGGTGATCACTACAATAACGCCACCATAGTGGAGGAGCAAAGAATGGCAACGACGATCAAAGCGAAAGTCTTCAGGTACAATCCCGACCTTGACAATGAACCTTACTTCCAAGACTTCGATGTGGAATACGAGCCAGGGATGACCGTGCTTGACGCTCTTCTATACGTGCAGGACATGTACGATTCCAGTCTTGCATTTCGGTGGGAATGCAGAGGTGGCCAGTGTGGGTCTTGTGCGGTGAAAGTGAATGGGACTGCCAGGATTGCATGCAGGACAAAGGTTGACCCTGATGAGAATCTCTTCATCGAGCCACTGGAGAAGATGCCTGTCATCAAGGACCTAGTAGTGGACATGGCCCAGGTGACCTTTCGACTCAGGCGCATTAGGCCCTACGTAGCTCGCGACAAGAAGCCCGAACGACCCGAGATAATTCACGCCGAGGAGATTGAGAAAGTCAGAGAGATTCGCAAGTGCATTGAATGCAGCGCCTGCCTGTCAAACTGTCCGATTGTCCATGAAACGTGGGACTATCCAGGACCGATGATCATCCGTCAGATTGCACGACTCGAACTCGACCCGCGCGACGTCGAAGACCGTGTAGCTATGGCGATTAACGAGTCTGTATACAGCTGCACTACTTGCAAGATGTGCACGGACATCTGTCCGAAGAGAATCGACGTCCCTGCCCTGGCCGTTGAACTTCTCCGTGCCAAGGCTGTTGAGGCGGGCTATCCTCTAGCCCCTGGTCAGCAGGGCTTCATTGATTCGATAAAAGCAACCGGTAGGTCAGTCCCCGAGAAAGAGCCTCCTCTGCTGAGGGACATCAAGACCGCGGAATTTCTGGTGGACAAACCGCGTGGTCGAGTCGCCTTCTTCACAGGCTGTCTTATTGATTACAGGATGCAGAATACTGGTAAGGCACTGATCGATGTCCTGAACCGTAACAGTGTGGATGTTATTGTCCCAAAGGAGCAGTGGTGCTGTGCAAGCCCCGCCTTCAGGACAGGTGATCTGAGCACGGCCAAGGCTGCTGCCCGACGAGTCACTGAGATATTCGAGGAAACCGCAAAGAAGTATGACCTTGACACCGTGGTAGTTGCGTGTGCTGGTTGTGGGAAGACCCTGCGTGAAGATCATCGCCCATTGATTGCGGAAGAGCGCGGTGAGCCTCCCAAATACAGTGTCTACGATCTGGCAGAGTATCTGATTCGAGTCGTTGGTAAGGAGAACATTGTCCCGCCCAAGGGTGAGATCAAGCTGAAGATCACGTACCACGAACCATGTCACCTGGGTAGGGGTCAGCATGTATACGATGAGCCTGTCGAACTGCTCAAGATGATTCCTGGCGTAGAATACATCGAAGATCCGTATCGGAATCGATGCTGCGGTGCAGGAGGCGGTGTCCGTGCAGGTCTACGGGAGCTGTCGCAGAAGATTGCCACTACAAAGAAGGAATACATCGAGGCCACGGGTGCGGAGATGGTCACTACAGAGTGTCCCTTCTGCGCAATCCAGATTACGGACATCCTTGAGGAAACTGATATTCAGACTCGCTACATCCCCGACCTACTCGCAGAGTCCTACAGAACCGGCGATGCAGAGTAGAGTCCTTGGTTTGGTTCTCTCCCCACCCCGTTTATTGTCTACCTTCCCCTGAGATACTGTCTTAGCATTCTATGGGTCTGAAGAGCGGCCAATGGGCTCTCAATCAATCCATAGTCCGCGAGTGACCAAACAGCATGAGTGAAGATGGTCACGTGTGACGCTCCCGGTGCTCCATTGACCGTGGGCATTGCATATTGAGCAGCTCTGATAATTGGCCAGTCCCCCTTGGCAATGTCAGGGATCATTTCCTCAAACACATGTGAGTTCAAGTCCATCATCTTGTCCCAATAGTCGGATGCGTTCTTGACCAACCAGAGCCTGACTCTGCCTGAGTCCGGCAGGTCTATTCCGCTAGGAAGTCTATCCCAGTCCGTTCCAAATCTTTCTCTAATGAGACTCTCAGTCGAGATCTGTGCTCGTGTCAAAGGTTGTCTGCCAACGTTCTTGCGAAGCCTCTCTAACAACCACTTGACCGCATCACTATGAACGTAACCTGTGTCGGCGGCAACAGCGATTCTGTGGGCAAAGATGCCGTTGTGACCAAGAATCCCATATTCAATCACCGCACTGGCAAAGAGGCTCTTGTGTCTCGTTAGAATTGTTGGGCCTGCTAGTCTGTCCATTTGGGTATCTACGCGGAATCCGTCTGGCTGTTTCTTCGACACCTTTCTTACAAGATACTCGGTCAAGTGCCACAGTGTAGCTTCGTATGGGAGCTTGAAGTCAAAGTGAGGGAGTTCAAAGAGGAGTGATATCGGCATGATGAACGCATGCCCCAAGTTGTCAGCATCTTCTGCACCCAGAGATGCTGTCATCCGTCGAAGTCTAATCGGATCATCTGTACTGCCCAGCTGAAGGGCAGCTTTCAAAGCCCCGATTTGAAACTGCTCTCTGACTGACTGTGCGTAGTCGCGCATTGTGCTGTCCAGAGAACCGAGCTGAGTGGTGACTTTGTACCTTGGACCCTTGTTTCTGGCCCAGTGGTCTATCACTGCCAAATGGAGGGCCACTCTCTCGAAGAGGGCTCTCTGAAGTGGTTCTCTGAGTTCATCGGGCACTTTTATCGATGGGCTCTCAGGCTCTTCCGCAAGGAGGTCTGGATTGTACCCGAGTTCCTCTATCATCCGATGAACTGAGTAGGTCAAGATTGTGGAATGAGGTGTGTCAAAAGTACGTTGTTCATGCCAAGCGGCGGCATGCATTAATATAGCCCACATTGCTGAAGGCCTAGTATTTGATATCATCTCACTCGCTTTTGATAGTGCCTCAGGTCCGTTTCCCTCCAGACAGGACTGAAAGAGTGTCATGCGTGGTCGCCTCGCCAGAACTCTGTTTCAGGTATCAAGCTTTGAAGCATCTTAACCTTTCAGGAATACGATTCCGTCAAAGAGGGTCCGTGAAGCGTCATGATATTGGACCATGAACCGGTCACTATGAAACTATGAATGACTCACGACACATTGTACAAGTTATAGTTTCTCCCTTTACTCCAATGCGGTTCAGGTCACTCTTGCAATATGGACATACATTGATCGTCTTGGGTGGCGGGCCAGTACCTGTACCTAAGATGAAGTCCCCAGCATCATGGTCGATTCTACCGGACAACTCTCGACCATCTAGCAGGTCACTCAATATACGGCTCACGTTCATGGCGCTGACACCGGCATCCTGTGCGATACGCTCTATCGGAATTCGGCGCATGGCCTGAACTGTCTTTTTCACTGCGGTGACAGGGTCTGTCATAGCTGGCTTGGGAGGGGGTGGAGACTTGAGAGCTTCACGTGCTTCTGCTAGGTCCGTTGGCACGCCCCCCGCTGCAAGAAGATTCGACCTCAGCTCTGCTATTCTCTGGTTGTACTCATTCTCTGAAACCAGACCGCGCATATAGTCAAGATTCAGGTCCTTGATGGCTGTTTCGATTCTCTTGATTTCCTCAGGATCACTCATGAGTTCCATGTCTCCGATGGGGGCGTCTACCACTGGTAGTAACTCGCCAATATAAGCGGAGCGTCTTTGAATACCTCTTCGCTTTAGCTCATATCTTGCTAGGAGAAGTGGCACAAGTATGAGTCTTCAGGACTAAGTAGGGCCCTTTGAATCTACAGGCGCACTCCTTCAGGAAGTTCATCGAGCAAGAGCCCCTCTGCCTTATTCACTGCCTTGAGGGCCTTTCTTCCTCCTATGTTCTCTAATGCTCCAGCAACTGTCTGTCTTACAAAGAGCGACTCATCATGTAGAGCCCCTATCAAAGAATCAATGGCAGCCTTGTCCCGACGCTCACCTAGTTGCACTGCAGCGTAGATGCGAACCATGTATCTTGAATCATTGAGGCAACCGATTAGGTGCGACGTAGCTCTTGGATCCTTCATTTGACCTAGACGATCAATAGCGCCGAGTGAAATCTGTTCATCATCACTCCGGAGCTCCACCAGTAACTCATCAATCATTGGGGAAACCTTTGCTGATTGTCGTTTTGTGACCTTCCTTGAAGTGGTTGCTCTCTTCTTCTTTGGCGCAGTAGTCTTCCTTGATTTGGCCTTTGGTTTCTTCACTCCAGCTTTGACAGACTTCTTCTTCCTAGCAGCGCTCTTAGTGTCTTTCTTGGATTCTGAGGACTCCTTCCTCTTCTTTGGCTTGCTGCTCTTCCCCGATTTTCCGGAGGTTCTAGACACTGTTCTGACTCTCCACGATTGGCCAATTGAGCTGCTCACTAGTCAAATCTGTCCGTATTAATGGTTTTCACCAGCCCTACCACAACAAAAACAACTTAACGCGCTCTAGAGCACGCTCTATTGAGGAATATCCCAGGATGCATGAGTTCTCAGCAGCATGTTCGATTATTGACGCTGCCCTTCAAGCCGCAAAGAACCACAATATCAAGAAGATTACTAAGGTCAACATAGAGGTGGGAGAGTTCACCTTCTTAATACCTGAACAACTTGAGTTCAACTTTGAGATTGCCAGTCAAAAGACGATGCTTGAGGGTGCTAAGCTGAGCATCACGCTGATGCCGGGACAGATAAGGTGCATCGACTGTGGATTCGAGGGTGATGCCCGGGGCGAGGAAGACCTACCACCACAGGTTGCCATGTTTGCGCCGATGAAGTGTCCCAATTGTGACAGCAGTGCAACAACCATAACTGGTGGCAAGGACTTTGTCATAAGCAATATTGAGGTAGAGATTGCTACCTCCTAATGTGACCTGTCGTGAGAACTAGAAGAATCTAGATGAGAACAGCATTGAGAATGCCATCCTGTCCGGGCCGACTAGTGACCATGGCACGACCCTTGGCAGTCTTGATTATTGTACCTCGAGTGATGACTTTTCGTCGCTGATAGTCCATGTTGGCAGGATTGGTCTCTACATCTTGAATCTCGACACGGAACGTCTGGTTCTTCTTTGGGTCTGTGACATTCACCATAGTGACCCGAAGCACGGGTACCTTCCTGCTATTGCCCTTACTTACAATGGTCTTTCTCTTGGTGTCACCCATAACGGTTTCAGTTGGAGTACGGCCCAGTTCGTACTTTCTCTTGCTCCGGAAACGCTTCAGTCGCGCTCCGCTCTCCGTTCGGGTTGATCTTCTATGCCAAACGCCCATTTCTGACTACCTCTTGGTTGGGTCACTGATAGCACATTCAGAGGTTGCTGCTCCAAGGCGAAGTTTGCGCAGCTGCAACAAAGCTCAGGGTATCCAAGTGTAGTTTGATAGGAGCTTGAGTACTTCTGTCAGTGACTATGCATTAGGCCCAGTGCCGTTCCTGGGCGGACAGGACAATTGTGTCCAGAATGTCCATCTCACAATGAACGGTCACAGACGCACTCTGCAGAGTGGTTTTAAATCTTGCTTACTGGCGAAGTTCAGAATGGCACTCGTTCCATTAGTCCCACTGCATAGACAGGCTAGAGCAAATCTATCTCTGGTTGTGCCTCAGCCTGACTCTGTTCCTCCAGAATGCGTTTCATCTTGAATCGAAGCTGTGCCTTCATCCTGACCTTGTCATGGTCGAGGCCGAAATAGTCTGCAAAAAGGTTGGTGGTCTTCAGAAGTTTCGTGCGACCTTCAGGTATTGCTTCTATGAACTTCTTCTCCACAAGCTCCTTGATATGGTCGTAGCAGTGTGTTCCTCTATCAGCCACAAGCTCCGATTGAAGAATTGGCTGCTTGAGAGCGACATACACCAGAGTCTGAAGTGTTCCAAAGGACAAGAGTCCGCCGGGAATGAGTTTGGCGACGTGTGGGGTCAGCTCAGGTTTAAGCTGTAAGACGTATCTCTCGCGAGGAAGTTCGACGACCTCGAGTGCTCCACCACGTTTGCTGTAGTGCCTACCGAGCTCCTCAAGGAGCATTCTTGTAGAAGACTCTGCCTTGCCGATAATGCCAGCAAGTTCCTCTATAGCGATTGGCCTACCTACAACATAGAGAGCAGCTTCGAGCTTAACCAGGTCCTCGTCCACTACTATCACCTATCTCTCAATGGCAGGCTCGACTTCTTCGGAGAGCTCCTCATCTTCCTCCGGAGTGGGTGGAGGCAGCATCTTCACCCAAATCACTTGCTTCTCGTCCATCCAGATGTCGATGAATGCTCTGGCATAAAGATGTAGCAGAGCAAACAAGACACGGACTATCTCTCTTCTGGTGTTATTCATTAGGATGTCCACGAACTTGGCGGTTTCATCGATCTGCATGATCTTGGAGAGGTCATCAAAGACCTCAGCAATGTTCTCCTCCACGTCTGCCCTTGTAGCCTCCACTTGGAAGGAAAGTGGGTCTGCTCTGGACCTGTATCTCTTCCTCCTCGGAGTTGGACGCCGACGAACGCCCTTGCTGAGCACCCTATCCATAGCTATCAGTAGCTCTTCAAGGGTGACTCGTTGATTGCTGATCCTGAATGGTGGTCGAATCAGAGGGATAACAAGCTCTTCGTCCTTGTCTTCATCTGGTGGGAGGAGTCCCAGCTCAATGAGCTCCCTCGTCTTCTTCATGAATATTACAGAGGCTGAATACAGTGCACTCCCTGAGATCCGAAAGTCGATGTCCCCCAGGCGTCTCATCTCACGGAGGAATCCGGACACGAGCTTACCGATGTCGACATTCCATGGTTGAACCTTGTCTAGCTGAAGCACATCAGTGAGCAGAATATAGGGTGGTGCGGCCCAGAAAGGAGATCTCTCATCGTTCATGCCGTCGATGCCACCTCCTCTAGATCCACTGACACGATTCTGGAGATGCCGTCCTGATTGGACACTCCAATCAGAAGGTCTGCCTTTCGCACAGTCGTGTCTCTCAGAGAAACTACTATGAACTGTGATGACATCGACATCTCTGAGATCAAGTTTGCTACATTGTGAGCATTGACATCATCCAGAGCTGCATCAATCTCATCCAAGACGTAGAAGCTTGCAGGACTATACATCTGGACTGCAAAAATGAGCGCGAGTCCAGTCAAGGTCTTCTCTCCACCACTCATTGCATCCAATGTCACCAGCTCCTTGCCTTGTGGCTTAGACCTGACAGTGATTCCGCCCATCAACGGATGCTCAGGGCTCTCTAGCATCAATGTTGCCTCTCCACCCGGGGAGAGCTTGGCAAACACCTTTGCGAAGTTGTCCGCTATGTCATTGTAGACCTGCAGAAACTTGCGAGTCTTCTCGGCCTCAATCTCCTCCATGAAGGCTAGTATCTCTTTATGCTCTTCCTCTAGTGCCGTCTTCTTATCGACAATCTCCTCGTACCTCTCCTTCTCAAGGTCATAGTCAGTCAGTGCCTTGAGATTCACAGGGCCGAGGGCCTCAAGCTCTCTCTCGAACTCCTTGATCTTGTCATCGAAGGCATCGATCTCCTTGTAGGTGAGTTCTCTCTCTTGTGTCCGCTTGGCGAGCTCCTCACTGGAGTCCGCTAGTTGACCGAGTTCTGCGGTGAGTCCTACTATGTCAGTTTCAAGGCGTGAAAACTCTGTCTGAAGACGGTAGACTGCTTTCTCATTTGCAGTCTGCTCTTCTCTTATCTCCTCGTGACGCAGTCTTAAGTTACGAAGTTTCTCCTTCAATTCTAGTTGATATACCCGCTTGTCCTTGACAGCCTCTTCAATTCTCTCCCTCTCCTCCTTGAGTTTGACAAAGTCCTCCTCCTTCCCAGTCAACTGCTCCTGCAGGAGTTTCACCTCATCCTCCAAACCTGGGAGGACAGTATTGATTGTCTGGAGGCGTTGCTCAAGCTCGACAAGTTTGGGCTTCAGTCTCTCATCCATTGCAACCTTCAAAGAGGTTATTTCGCTTGTGAGTGCCTCCCGTTCTTTCTTGTGGTGCTCTAGCACCTCTTTGAGATCCTTCAGATACTGGCTGAGCTTGGCGGTGTCTGACTTTGCAAGTGTTTCATTTGCATCATCACGCTGGCTCCTCACTGTTTCCCTGTGTGCGGTGAGCTCATCGTCCCGTTCTCTCAGGCTTTCAATCTGACTCTCCAGCTCGCCAGTGGTCAGTTGTGCCTTGTTGATCTTCTCTTTCAAAAGTCCCGTCCTGTTCTCCTTCTCCTCAAGACGTTCCTCAAGACCCTCAAGCTCCAGTCTTGCCCTATAGTTGCTCCTGGACAGTCCCTGAAGTTCAAGGTCAATCTTGTTCTTCTTTGTACGGAGTTCTTCCTGCTGTGCGACGAGCCCAGCGAGTATCTCCTCAAGACCCTGAAGCTTCCTCTCGATTTCAGGACTTGTGTCTTCTACCTGTAGTGAGAGCCCCGTCATGCCCTTGTAGTAGTGGCCTCCTGTGATTAGACCAGAACGCTCAACAAGGTCCCCCTCGAGCGACACCGATCTCCATCCCTTGAAGCCGATGGTCTTGGCGGTCTCGAAGTCCTCCGTGACAACAGTGTCTGAGAACACGAACTCGAATGCCGGGCGCATTTTGGAGTCAAACTCGACCAAGTCTATGGCAAGACCGATTATTCCTTTGCCTTCGGGAACCTTCTTCGCTCGCTTGGTGCTGATTCTGTTTAGCGGAATGAAGGAGGCACGTCCTACCTTCTCAATCTTCAGGACATTGACACATTTCGTAGCGACCTCATCTTCTTCCACCACGATATGTGAGAGTCTATTGCCTCCGGCCACCTCCATGGCCGTCGCATACTCGGGGTCTATCTTTCCAAGTTCGGCTACCGTGCCAAAAATGCCGCCTATGGTTCCTGAGTCTCGAAGTTCGAGAACCCTGGCGATTGCGCGTCTTCTCTTCAGAAAGGCCTCTTCTGCATCTCGAAGGGCATCCTGTCTTGCTTGAACGCGAATAAACTCCTCTCTTGTGTCCTTGACAATCTTGGCTGTTTCCGCCACCTCTGCGTCCACAGTCTTCAGACGATCCTCGATTCGCTCAACTTCGTTCTGGCTGCCCTCTTCCTTTTCTTCAGACTTTTGGAGTCTCTCTCGTTTGACGGGGATAATTCGTCTAAGCTCTGAGAGCTCATCATCTGTCTTTTCAAGTAGTTCGCTGGAATCACGCAGTTCTTCATACAACATACCGAGTTCTTTGCCGTCTGTCTTGATTGCTGAGCGGACCTCTGACACACCCTCGTCGAGCGCTCTCATCTGATTGTTGAGGTCCTGGAGACGTTGTGTCATCTCAAATGTTTCAGCCTGTTCCTTCTCGATTTTGTCTTCTAGGGACGCCATCTTGTTTGTGCAACTCACAATCTCCTCGTCAAGTCTGGAAAGTTCCTGTATCTTCTCATCAGTCAGGGCGCCAGAGCCACTGACCTGACCCTCAATTGACTGGATCTCCACCTCTATTGACTCACGGTCTGCCAGGCTCTTCTCATACTCTATTCTTACACGCTCGAGATCACCCCTCGCATGGTCTACTGCAGCGGACACAATTCCGTATTGCTCTGAAACTCTCGCAGAGTCGCCGCCCGTGATAGTGTCAATCTCTTGGTCTATACCTTCTATCTCCGCGTCCGCATTTCTGGTCCCTTCTTCGACTTCGACCAGTTCTCTGCTAAGCCTCTCCGCTTCCTCTGTTCTTTCTGCAAGGGTCTCGTGAATAGTTTCAATCCTACTCTTTCCCTTGATGGTTCGCCATGCCAGGCTATCAATCCTCACGCTCTTAATCTGGTCGTTGAGTTTTTGATGGCGCAGGGCATCCCCTCTCTCTTCCTCAAGTTTCTCAAGTTGACGACGTCGCTCCTGGAGTTGCATGTCAACCTTCCCTAGGTTCGACTCACTCTCTGCCAGCTTCTTCAGGGCCCTTTCCTTCTGCTCATCATAGGCAGATATCCCAGCTATGTCTTCAATCAGCTTGCGGCGATCATTCGGACTGACCTTCACAATCTGTGCTATCTCTCCCTGAAGAACAAGATTGTAACCATTGGGGTCCACACCAATGGCTCCTAACACTTCCAGAACAGTGCCTCTTGTTACAACCTTCCCATTGATTCGACAGGTTGACTTACCTGTGTCGTCGAGCTCTCTCTCAATGACGACCCTGTCAGTGTCTACCTGCAACTTCCGGTCTTTGTTGTCAAAGTGAAGCTCGACATGTGCAGACTTGGCCTTGGGGGGCATATCGGGCTTCGGAGGCGAATACAGTAGGTCCGAAAAGACATTTGCTCGCAGGGTCTTTGCACTAAGCTGGCCTAGGACGAAGAGAACTGCGTCAACTACATTTGACTTGCCGGAACCGTTTGGTCCGACTATGCATGTGAAGCCGGGACTCAGCCTAACCGTAACATTGTCTCGGCCGAATGACTTGAAGCCCTTACAAACAAGCTTGTCAATGTGGACCAAGATGCTCCCTTCCCGGCATTAGATGACTCTTACATATGAGGCGTGTCACTTGTACTTTCAAGACGATACGGAGGCCTAAATACGCTTGGTACTACCTGCGTGACACCCAGAGCATATTCAGGTATGCCTCTCTGTGCCTCCGAGTAACTAAATCTAGCCAAAAAAAGGTAGCTCTGTGTAAGAATAGGGTCAGAAGCCTAAGTCAACATCCCCAACAAGGCGCGCTTAAGGGCCATCCTCACTAATCCCATGGATTCACGCGCACCTTCTCCTGCAATGCCTGCCAATACAAGTTTCACGTCCCCTAGAATTGCGATATAGCCATTGTCAGTGGCGATTGTGACTTCTTTCAGCCCTCCTTTGTCAAGTCCACTGGCAAGCTGAGACGAGTTAGCAGCAATCTTGACGGAGAGATTCGCGATATCAGAGTGTTTGATCCCCCCTGAAATGGTATGCCCGAAAATCACTTTGCCCTTTGCATCACAGACGACGATGCCTTGTAGATCCTCGTTGGAAGCCATTGTGTCGGCCACAACTTTCTCAATCTTCTTCTGATCAACCACTTTGACATATCCTCCAAAGATGCCGATGCACGTCTTCTTCTGTCTGGTACTTGATGTGTTTATATCTTATGTGTTGGTGGGTCTTCCGGACACATCGCTTAAGAGCACTTTTCGTAGCTTAGTTTTTAACCTCAAATGTGAACCTAGCGCCAAGACTTTTGGAGTCGATTATGAATGCCTATGCTGAGAACTAGTTCGGAGGCTTTTCCAGCCTCCAAGGAGGTCATGAAGGACCTCCCATACGTCTTGCGTGTCGAGTTTGGCGACTTGGCGCGGGACGTCACCAAGATCGTCGGCAAGCCGATAGCTTGTCACAAATGCAATGGCTTTCTTCTCAGTACAGATCAAATTGTGGAAGACGAGAAGGTTGGAAAGCACTTCGTCTGTCCATTCTGTAGTACTTTGAATGTGATTGAAGGAGAGATTGTTGTCGCTGGTGACGATACTGACTTCGTACTGAAGCTGCCGCCTGAAGAAACAGAAGCCGACACTGAAGCCATCTCAACAGGTGGCCGGTCGTTTCTGGCACTGATCGATGTTTCTGGGTCAATGGCCGGTGAAAACCTGGCTGCTGTCAAACGCAGCCTTAGTACTTCTATTGACAGTCTTGCTGCAAACTCCCCAGACACTATGTTCGGCCTGATTGAGTTTGAGAGCTCAGTTGTCTGCAGGAACTTAGAAACCGGTGAACCAATCGAGCTTCCTAGAGAGTCGTTTGCAAGTCTAGAAGCAATAAAGGACTCCACAAAGCGTATCTTGGACAAGATCAAGATGGTCAATGTTGGCGAGAAGGCAAGGGACCTGAAACAACACGTGACCGCCCTGAGAGACCAAGGTGGTACGGCGTTGGGTCCTGCGGTCGCCATGGCCTATGTGATATCAAAACATCGCGATGTCGGGCGTGTGGTCCTTCTCACTGACGGACTTGCTAATGAGGGCATTGGTGCCCTTGAAGGGTTCCAGGTGACTCCTGCAGGCAAGTTCTACGAGGGCCTTGGAGATGACTTCAGGAAGCTCGGTACCGCCTTGGACGTGGTTGGGATAGCATCCGGCGCAGGAATGGAGCTCAAGACTCTAGGCCTATTGCCCGAGGCCACAGGCGGCACAATGTACTACGTGACACCCAATGAGCTAGACAGAAGCCTGTCAGAGCTTGCAGGAGCCTCACTTCTCGGTCGAAACGTCGAAGTCAAGCTGATAACGCCTGCTGGGGTCAAGGTGAAAGACGCCTCCGGAGCCTCCAGAGCTGTGCTTGAGGAGCTTACGAAGAAGAGTGAGGGCAAGATTGGTGTTGTAGGTGGGGACCACGAGCTCTACTTTGAGATCGAGCCCAAGAAGAGAATCAAGGAAGAGGAAGTGCCGATACAGGTCCAAGTGGCCTACACTGATGAAGACGGCGCCAGAAGAGTCCGTGCTGTCACAACGAAGCTTCGTGTGGCAAATAAGGAGGACGAGATCATGAAGACTCTGGACCCGACCGTTGGCGCGACCTTTGTGACACAGAAGGCAGGTGAGGATGCAGTCAGAGGTGACAGAACAAAGGGCAAGAAACGCCTTGAGTCCTTCAGGTCCGCAATGAAAGCACGTTCAAAGGCTGCACCAAAGGCTGTCCAATCTATGCTTGAGAAGGCCGATCGCGCTCTTGAGAGGGAGGAAGAGGAACTGGAGGTTCAAGAGGCACGAATGGAGGCCGCTCCTGCCGCTGGTCGAGCTCCCTCGGCCGCAGCTGACATGTCTGCAGTGGAGAATCTTGCTCAGATGAAGAGAAGCTCGAAGAAGATGTTCGATGACGAGGATGAAGAATAGCCAAAGCACGAGTGATGTCGGCCAAGAGCCGCGTCACTCAACTTCCTTTTTGACGTCAATTGTTCAACTCAAATGCGCAAAAGAATGCGCAAACGAGCTATTTTGTGCCTAGAACATCTCCATAAGTCTAAAATACCCAACTGCGGCGTTAGGATTTGTCAAATGCACTTTTGACAGCAGCGGAGACTCTACCTTGATTAGCCAAGAGAAACTCAAGGGCATCATCGACCGTCTCAAGACACAGGACGGTGTCCGTGGGGTCGTCGTTACCACCATGGAGGGCCTGCCCCTGAGTAGCGACCTAGACCCGGAAACCACCGAGAATGTCGCTGCAATCATAACCTCTCTCGTGGGAAAAGCACTGGACACGGTGCGTCTACTACGTGAGGGGGCGTTGTCGTTCCTTACACTGGACACAACACAAGGTCAAATAAACATCGCACCCGATGAAAAAGAGGGCCTGATATTAGTGGTCCTCAAGTAGAAGTAGTGTGAATGGGGTTGTAACCATGAGCGATCCGAAAGCGTTCGACAGAATCCTCACGGAGATCATAAGGCAGGACAAGGGAATCAAGAAGGTAATCCTAGTAGACAAGACTGGTCTGACAATTGCCAACGTGAGCAAGCTGTCGTATTATCCAGTTGATGTTGACAGCATAGGTGCGATTGCAAGTGCCGTGTTCTGTGCTAGCGAGGAGCAGGGCAAGAACCTCCAGATTGGTGAGCTGGAGATTGTGACCTCAGAGTTCTCAGAGGGCAAGATCTTTGCTTCGGCTTGTGGAAAGGGTGTACTCTGTGTCGTGTCTGAGGCTGAGGTCAATATCGGACTGATACGCCTCGTCATGAAGAAGCAGGGTGTGCAGCTGGCCAATGAGCTAGACAAGTTCCTGGCAGTGGAACCCCTCACTCCGTCCGACAAGGACAAGGAGATTGATGAGGAAGATCTGAAGTCAGCTCTGGCAGAGCTCGAGAGAGTCTAGTTCCAACGCAGACTCCCTCAAACAGCCCCGATTGTGCCACAAAGGCTTTTATGAGACCACACTTCTAAGTCATCAGCCCCCTGAGCAGGGCTTCTGTCTAGGGACCTGAGGAGCAAGAGCAGTGACGCAGCGAGGTGAACCGCGATTCGGAAAGACGACAAAGGGCGCATCCATCTGAAGCTAGTCTTCTACGGGCCATCTCTCGGAGGCAAGACGACAGCTCTCCGATGGCTCTATGGGAAGGTTGAGGGGCTTCAGAAGGGAGAGTTCACTGCTATCGAAGATGAAACGAACCGTACTCTGTTCTTTGACTATGTCCCCATGAGTGCGGGAGGTCGGGTGCTCTTTGACGTCTTCACCGTGGCCGGCCAAAAGCGCCACAGGCACCAGAGGAAGGTCGTGCTTCAGGGTACTGATGGAATACTATTTGTTGCGGACTCGTCACCCGATCAGAGGGATGAGAACACAGAGAGCTTCGAGGAGCTAAAGCTCTTTCTGGGCGATGGACTGGGACGAGAGATTCCAATAGTTGTCATGTTGAACAAGCGGGACTTGCCGAACAGGATGTCACGAGATGAGATGCTCGACCTGTTAGGTCTTGGAGGCAGTGTACCAATCTACGAGACCATTGCAGTTCAGGGCGTAGGAGTTAAGAGAGCGTTTCAAGCCATAGCCCGGGAAGTAATTCTGAAGAGAATGTACAAATGATATCTACCAGGTGAAGCCAATGGGAGAGACCCGCGGAGACACATTGGAAGGCGTTCTTAACGAACTACAAGGGAGCATTCCCGAGGTTGAGGCTTGTGCAATAGTGAGTGTCGAGGGGCTTCCAATTGTTTCAGCCTTGCCGACTGATGTGGATGAAGCAAAGGTCGCTGCCATGACTGCTGCAATGCTTACTATTGGGGAGAAAGCAGCAATAGAGCTCGGAAAAGGAAACCTAGAGCAGGTCAATATCAAGGGTGTGGATGGCTGGCTACTGGTCATCCAAGCTGGGTTGAACGCATGTCTCACTGTTTCTACTACCGCTACTGCCAAGCTTGGAATGGTCTTTCTCGAGATGAAGAGGGCTGCCGAGAAGGTTTCTCAGATGATATAGTCGTAGTGCGTGACTTGTCTTAGCATCAAGGCTATTAAGGGACACAAGTTGCTCTAGAAAGAAACAGGAAGTGCAACTGAGTGAACCTTGCAGGCCCCGTCTACAGACTATACGAATATGTCTTACACAGGCAGCTGCACAAAGACAAGGCTCCTCGCCACGTTGGAATAATCCTTGACGGGAATCGCCGCTATGCGAGGCAGCACGGCCTTGAAGTTCCCTGGTTTGGACACCAAAAGGGTGCACAGAAGGTAATGGAAGTGCTAAGGATCCTGTGGGAGGCTGGAGTGAAGGTCTGTACACTCTACGCATTCTCCGTTGAGAACTTCCAGAGAAACCCTGACGAAGTAAATGAGATCATGGCCATTGCAAGGGAGAAGTTCAGCGAGGTCGTTGGGAACCCTGACGTCCACAAACACAAGGTCCGCATAAAGGCAATTGGCCGAGTCGATCTTCTTCCAGAGGATGTTCAACAGGCCATCGGCCAGGCTGAGGCCGAAACTGAGAACTACAGCGAGCATATTCTGAATGTGGCCATAGGATACTCTGGAAGAGCAGAACTTGTAGATGCGGTACAGGCAATCGGTGAGAAGATTCGAGAAGGCACGCTTGACCCATCAATGATCGATGAGGAAATAATCGAGCGTCACCTGTACACGAATGGTGTGCCTGACCCTGACTTGATAATTAGGACATCCGGCGAGGAACGCCTCTCCGGCTTCCTTCTCTGGCAGTCAGCATATTCTGAGCTCTACTTTGCACAGATATACTGGCCTGCAGTAAGAAGGATTGATATCTGGCGGGCACTACGGTCCTATGCTCGGCGATCACGTCGATTTGGCGAGTGACACAGTCTTTTATCTGACCTGCACCCCGGACTGGGAGTAGACGATCTTGCACAGGATACTTCTGTGTTCCATCTTTCCCCTGATTGGTGTCACCACCGTCTTACAGAACTGTTCTTCTGTGAGGGCATCAGAATCTTTGTTTGACATCATCGAGATGAAATCTCTCCTACAGACCTGACTTCCTTCTCCTGTCTTGGTGCCGGTGCATCACTCCCGGCGACAGAGAGTCTTTCCACAGTTCTTGCCACGGCGGGGTCATAATCACCCGCTCCCATTTCATCACCGAAGACGAGAACGTCCATTCGGACACGGTGAACAGCCGCGGACTCCTGAAGACTTGATGCGAGGTTCCCCGTGAGGAGTGAGAAAGTCCCTTGGGAGTATCTCCCTCCGGTTTTCGGCAGTGAGCAATCGCCACATGATGAAACGAGAGCGCACTTACCTAGTTCTCTCATATATTAGAGTGGTCTTGTCACCCTTTATATTCCCGTTACTCGTTCTTGAGTCTGTTCAGGAGATCATAGCATTGGCCAGGAAGCCAATTGATGTCTATCGTGGTCTTATTCGCACACGCGTTAACGAAGAGATTGCCCTGCATATCGATACAGTCGTTGAAAGATACTCTGACCACATGTTTGCTGACATGAAGCTGTCTCATCATCTAAAGAGATTCGTTGGAATATGGGCAAGGCTGGTAGCCTATCTGAACCAAAGAGAAACCGTGGATGTTCCTGATCTCACAGCTGCGATTGATCTACTGGACTACTTCACATCGACCTCGAAATGGTGGACATTGTCAAGGGATGATCCCGGCATAGTCCTTAGACCCCCTTCCCGAGACCCGAGAGAGTTCATCAAATCCTTACCACTGGTCAGCTTTTCTAGTAAGGCCTTGGGAAGAGCATCCAGTGCAGCAGAGAAACTCTCACATTTCCTTGAGGAGCATAAGATTGGAGGGGCAGACACACGAGCAGATCTACGCGAACATTTCATCTCGACTTGGCATCTCATTGGAGCATCTGTGTGCAAGAGTCAGGGACGCAACACGACTGAGGAGGGTGACTTTGAAACTGCCTATGACTTGGTTCGAGTGCTGCTGTTCTACACGCCTGCGGATGACTTCATGGCGCTGACGGCTGTACGCCAGGTTGCCACGAATCCAATCCTGTCAAGACTTGCTGAGATTGATTTTGGACCAGGGTTCGATAGAAAACTCGATTCTTCATTGGCTGCCAGGTTGGAGAGATCCCATGGCGAGTATCTCACAAAGATTGCAAGGTTGACGACCGCCGAGTCTAGAAGCATCCTAACGAACTCTCTTCGAGTGTTGGCCCAGCTACAAGCGCTCAAATTGGGAATAAGTCGAATCAAGATAGAAGACTACGAACCTGTGACTATGGGGGCGATGGAGCTCTTGGATAGAATAGATGTTCCCTCCGCCCTACTTCACGAACAATCCAAGGTAACAGAGCTCTTCAAGAGTCTTCAACCAGAAGAAGGCGTTGAAGAGAAGATGGCCCTATTGAAGAGGAGAGTTGAAGGACTACTAGTCGATTCCACTGGCAATAGGGACTTTCTGCTTCAGTTCACTAAGCTCGTGCCGAGAATCACTGCCCTGCTGCTACTACTTGCGGGCGGCACCAAGGCCAAACCTGGAGAGAAGCTAAAGGATTGTGATGTCAAGAGAGGCCTTATTCTGCTAAACAGACTCCTCAATGAGTAGATTCCTTGTTCTTTTCCTATTCTTCAATGAGAATTCTAGCGTCCACGACAAGAACGCCTTTGCCTTTCTCATAGAGAAACACTGGGTTACAGTCAAGCTCCGAGATGTCGGGATTCTCTTCCATCATCCTGGAAACCGCCATTATCACCTTGACCAAGGCATCCACATCGCGTGGAGCCTGACCGCGGATACCATCGAGTATCTTCGCGGCCTTTATCTCACGAATCATTTCTCGCGCATCAATCTCAGCTAGGGGAATCAATCTGAAAGTCACATCTTTCAAGACCTCTACGAATACTCCTCCGAGACCGAACATCAGTGCATGGCCGAACTGAGGGTCGCGAGTTACTCCCACAATGACCTCGGTTCCTGTGTCTGCGAAGTCTGAGATGAAGACACCCTTACTCAGATCAACCTGGATTCCTTCCTTGTTGCCATATGCCTTCGCGTTCTCCATGATCTCAGTAAACGCCTTTCGCACTTCATCGGCATTCTGTAGGTTGATTTTGACCCCTCCAGCATCTGACTTGTGCAAAACGTCCTTGGAGAGGATCTTCAGAACCACTGGAAAGCCAATCTTCTTCGACTTCTCCACAGCTTCATCAGCTGTAGAAGCCGTATCATAGGGTGGAATTGGAATCCCATATGCCTTCATGATGTCCTTTGCTTCGTGCTCGAGAACAAAGGTTCTGCCCTCCTCGCGGGCAGTCTTGAATATCTTCTTGGCAGCCTTCATCCTTGTTCAGACCTCTCTGCACTGCTGATTAGTTCCTCTTATTTATGGTTTCAGGCAACATAACACAATCCTAATAGCAGCACCCAGAATGCGTAGGTTGAGGCGCAGATTTGGGATTCGACATACTCTCGGACGGCCAAGCCATTATGGAATCGTCAAGCTCAGAGCTTGAAAGGTCCATGGGGCTTGCATTTGATTCCAGACGAAGAGTCTTTGGAGATGAACTGCTGTGCTATAGCCCGACTGCTTATCCCTACAAGATATCTGATCACAAGCAATCAAGCCTTCACAACTTCATCTCTATCAGCGTCACGGGTACCTCTTGTTCTCTTGAATGTGATCATTGTGATGGGCATCTCTTGAAGGCGATGAAACCGGCTCTCACACCCGAGGCGCTTGTCAAAAGATGCCAGGAGGTAGAAGCTCGCGGAGCTGAAGGCGTCCTAATCAGCGGTGGGTCCGATTCCAAGGGGCATGTTCCACTGGACAGATTCGGTGAGGCTATCAAGACAATAAAGACTGAGCTCGGGCTGAAGGTTGTTGTCCATACTGGTCTTGTGACCGAAAAGACAGCACAGCTCTTGAAGGAAGCAGGAATCGATGCCGCTATGCTTGACATCATCGGCAACGAGCAGGTCGCACGGAGTGTCTATCACATAGAAGATGGCCCAAGGAGAATGAATGCCTCTCTTAGCATTCTTCGTGAGTCAGGGATTCCTACTGTGCCTCACATCTTGGTCGGTATCAACTATGGCAAGATTGGGGGTGAGCTAGAAGCAATGCAGATGATCGCACAGAATGACCCCGCAGCAGTGGTTGTTATAGTTCTGAATCCTGTTAGAAGAACACCGATGGAGTCTATCAACCCTCCTGCTCCTGAAGCCATTGGAAGGGTCATCACGGTAGCACGTCACGCGATGGAGAAGACACCCATACTCCTCGGTTGTGCACGGCCAATGGGGCAGCACAAGGTGGACTCTGACAAGTACGCAGTTATGAGTGGGGCAAACGGAATTGCCTACATAAGTCAGGCAGGCGTTGATTTTGCCAAGGAACGTGGGTTAGAGCCCGTCTTTAGCGACATATGTTGTAGTCTTGCCTATCAGATGTTCATGTAGGCATCATGCGAACAGCCCGAGCTATGGTTTCGTAGCCCAAGTCAAAGAACCATAGTCCTACTGCACTTGGTAGGAAATCTGGCCACACAAGGGCGAGAAGCAGGACTGCCAGCTTAAGGGCAAATCTGTAGCGAAAGAAGGCCGCCACCCAAGGACTATTCCCTCCTTCTGCCCAGTCATTTCCTCGCTCATCGATAATTGCAGTCAATAGTAGAACTGTCAGAAGTGCGAGCCATTCAAACCATCTCGTTATGACTGGCACTCCAATCACAATCAAGACGACGCCGATCATTAGGAATCCCACGAGAAACTGTGGTCGGTTCACCTTGCCAGACAGGAGAACACCAATCACTATCGCTGTCAATAACACTAAATCCAATTCAGAAACAGTCATAATCAATCCGAAAAGTAGTCCTGACAGAGCGAGAGGTGCTGCTGCTAGATTGGGCCTGCCAAGCTCATCAAGCAGGTCGTCACCGAGCTTGAGTGTCAGACCGGCCAGCCAATATGACACATAGTAAAGAAGCCACTCAAGCATCTAAGATCTCCTTCCAGAAAGTCTTCAGATCTCTGTGATATACAGACGTGTCCACGGTGGAGGCTCCTCAGTCTAACTATGACTCGTCGCTGGACATTGCTGTCCTCAGATAGCCAATTGCATCATCGGAGCCTTGTCTGCATCAGTTGATTATCTGATAAAACTTAGTACCCCACCTATAGGAGTACTACAGGAGTTCCTATGGCTTGGCCTGGGAGATTCGTTCGGAACTTCGCGCGAACAGCTCCGCCATTACCGTGAGGGCCAAGAACCTTTCCGAGGAACTCGCGTCCAGTTTCCGAGGACCAGCGCACCTTTCTGCCAACGAGAGTTGCTGCTTCTGCCCTTGTCTTGATGTTGTCAAACAAGAGGAGCACTTGGTTCGGGTTCTGCAGGTGTTTCCCTCTCCGATAACTTGTAACAACGCCCTTCAGACCTTTCTTGACCTCGGTTTTGGGCACTATGGTTTCCTCCAGTGGGATTCTCGTTCACGCCTTTGGGATGTCATATAAGAGTTACTGAACATCCCTTCTCGTCTGCGCCTATTCAATCTCTGGGCCCTTGCTGGGTCTGTCTATCTCTGTTGCTTCAGATATGTGAGTCTGTAGACGGTCTGCAATCATCCTGCTCTTCTCGACTAGCACATCTCTTACTGACCATCCAATTGTGTCTTGGCGGAGCGTGATCTTGAACAGTGCGAACCAGGCTCGCCCGTCGGCGTATGCCCCCGCCTGATAAAGATCCTCCACCATCTGCTGAGCAAGTCCAACCTTGTCATCTGCGTCCTTGAACCTGCTGATGACAATTCGTTCACGTTCGATAATCTCCTTGACACGCCAGGACATTTGGAGAGAGCTCACAAGAGAGAGTATTGCTACAAACAACACGTAGGGCATCAGAGGTGTCAGCAAGTAGAGGATCTCAGAGAAAAGAAGGATGCCGATTATTGACCCAACAAGAATCACCTGAAAGAGTACTGTTTCTATCAGGACATTTCGAAGCTGAGCTATTCGCCAAGAGTAGTACCGCGAAAGAAACGACTTAGGCGGACGAAAGTGTGTGATGTCATTGAGGTATTGGTTTCGTCCTCGGCGCACGATGAATAGCAGTACGCCCTGTAGAAAGAGCGCGTTTATAATCACCACGAACGAATACACCTGGACAACACTCTGCATAGGTGTAGAGCACTGCTCTGGAGATTTAAAGGCTATTGAACTGCGCGCAAACGCAATACTTTCGCTTCTCTCTCTATACTTCATCAGTTCTTTGAAACCTATTACCGCGGCCCGAAAGGCTGAACCACGCATGAACGCACTATATTCATACTCGATTCGTTTTGGGCAACGCGGGTCCCGGTCAAGCCCTCCCGGTCGAGAACCTGGGCCCGCGTTCTTTCTTATTCCCACAGAATGACTTATCTCAGTACCAAAGGCTCCCGATGTTGGTGGCCGTAGTGAAACGTGTTCGTCACTTAGATCCAACCAGCCAAGACACCATTCATGGCCTCTTGGAGGCCATGGAAGACGTCGGAGTCCTTGGGGCAGGCAGACTAGGAAGAGCTACCTCCATTGTCACACGTATGTTCAACGACCCGGATTGTTTCAAGTTTCTGTCACTCTCAGGTCCTATGGTTCCGGGTGGCTTACGGAAGCTCATTAGTCATCTAGTCAAACTGGGGAAAGTGAACGCAATAGTCACCAGCGGCGCAAATGTCGTACATGACTTAGTGGAGGCTTATGGCGGCGCCCACTATCGGGTTCCCAGTGAAAGCGACGATCAACAACTGAGAGAGGCAGGCATGGGCCGAATCGCCGACATCTATGCTGAAGAGAAGGACTTCGAAACCCTTGAGAAGAGAATCTATGTCTTTCTTGACGCTATGCCCGAGGAGAACATGACTAGTCTGGCGCCTAGCGAGTTCCTCACACAGCTTGGACACACCTTGACTGACGAGGGGTCAATAGTATTCCAGGCGGCCCGGAACAGTGTCCCCATAATCTCGCCTGGCCTAATGGACTCGATGCTGGGGCTTCATCTGTACACCTACAGCACAATGAAACGCTTCAGCCTCGACTTTGTGAAGGATTTGAGAATCCTTGGAGAACTTGTGACTGAGACAAAGAGGACGGGGGCCATAATGCTGGGAGGGGGGCTCACTAAGCACTTCACTATGGGGTCCACGATTCTCCGGGGTGGTCTCGACATGGCTGTTCAAGTCACCCTCGACCGACCTGAGGGCGGCAGTCTGAGCGGTGCCCCCCTTGTTGAGGGAGTCTCCTGGCAGAAGGTGCAGACAGGGGCCAAGTTTGAGACCGTAATCGGAGATGCCACCATTATCTTTCCGTTGATGGTGATTGGTGCTCTGAATGCACGATGAGTAGTCTGGGAATTGGCACGTTCTCTGCCAAGGCTCACTCGGAATAGTCTACGAACGTGCAATCACAATCAGTCCGATCAGAGCCAGCAATGCACCCAAGTAGAGATGGTCCAAGTGAAAGCCAGAAATGACTATGGGCTGGAAGTCAGGTAGCCAATGGAGCCACTCTGTTCCGGGAACGAAGTGATGGAGATCATCAAGGAAGATTGCAGCTCCGATGATGAACATCAGCGCACCAGCTGCGAGTCTGCCACTGCTTCTCGAAATGTCAGTCACTCTCCTCCGTCATTGGTTACACGACGGTCTACAATCATACTGAATAACGGTGGGCTATCAATCATTGCATTTGGACGGCACCCATTTTGGACCCAATGACGTTACCGAACACTTATCTTGACACCTGGTTAACAAATGTTAATTCGTATATCGAGAGGATGATTCGAATGACAGACAAATATCCAGTGCCATACAAGAAAGACCAGGTGTACTTCCAGTATGATGTGAAGGACTTCAATAGAGCCAAGAAGTTCTACGAGGAAGTTCTGGGATTTGAGAAGACCTGGGACGGCGGTGAGGAAGCCGGGTGGGTAGAGTTCGCCCTGCCAGTTGGCGGCGCAAGAGTGGGCCTAAACCTCAAGCGTGAAGGCGAGATAGACCGTGGTTCAGGGACTCTGACGCTTGTAGTAGAAGACCTTGACGTGACAAAGAACTACTTTGGGACCAAGGGCGTTGAAGCAAGTGACATTGTGGACATTCCAGACATGGTGTCATACTTTGATATCGAGGATACCGAAGGAAACCCAATTCAGGTTGTTTCTGATCCGAGAGTGAAGAGTGAGAAGTAGGTACAGGCAATACTAAGGGGATGAACCACTGATTCTATACTTCAGAGTTCTCTCATTAAATTCCTAGTTAGAGCTCTGTTCGAGAAGCTGAATGTAGGACGGAAGGCATTTGAGAGAGGGTAACCCTCATACAAATGTGACCTGTCATGAATGCCAAGCAGTCTGGCAACATCATAGCTAAGGCCCTGGAAGCACAATACACAGGAAGCCTGAATATGCTCCAAGCTGCAATTGCAGCTGTCCCAGACGAGAGATGGCACGCAGGAGTGGGGGCGTGGTTCTACTCTTACAACGTCTACCATACCATCGAGGCCGTCCAGTTCTATCTTGGTAGCGATCCAGATGCCATGAAGTGGGGGGCAAGAGCTGGATTTGAGTGGAGCCCTGATACGAATATAGAGAAAGACGTTCTACCAAAGCTGAACAAGAAACTAGTGAATTCCCATATGCTGGAGGTCCGCCAGAAGCTGTCAGATATACTGAAAGCGATGAGGGATGAGGAGTTCTTTGAAGTCGATGGCTTCTATTGGGTTGACTCCATCTTTGAGAAACTAGTATATTGTCTTCGTCACACTGCTCATCATGTAGGGGAGCTTTGCAGAGCTCTTAGAGAATGGGGCTTGGAGCCTGTGAAGTGGTCCTAGTTGAGGTATTCCGAAGGAAGAGTTCAAGCAGAACTACGAAAAGAGAGTGGTCGTATACCCATGGAAAGCAGATTGAAATGTCCTGTGTGTAAGAGCACGGAGATTAGTAGGGAGATGTATCATGGGGCCTTTGGCATCAGGGCTCGCTTTGTCTATTACTGCAGGAAGTGTGGGAATCAATGGGAAGAGTGACTGCGACACAAAGTGTTGGAGAACCCATGCCATAATCCTTTTATTCGTTGCAAAGGGCTCTCGGGTGAATCTGGCCACATGTTAGGCCATCGACCAGTCAGGTGAGCAAAATGGGAAAGCGACCAGGTCATTGCTATCGCGAGGCGGATAGGCCGCCATTCGTAAGACGTCGGTACATTCATCGTCAGCCAGCCAGCCGGATAGTCAGCTTTGACATGGGCAACGCTGGCGGTGAGTTTGATGTGGAGCTCTCTCTAGTCGGACTTGAGAGGTGCCAGATTCGACATCAGGCCCTGGAAGCAGCCCGAATTGCCTCTAATCGGCATATGACCAAGACAGTTGGCCGGAAGAACTACCACCTGAGAATCCGAGTAAAGCCATACCATTACCTCCGAGAGAACAAGATGATATCCGGAGCGGGTGCGGACCGTGTTCAGGACGGCATGAGAAAGGCATTCGGCAAGGTCATCGGTGTGGCAGCCAGAGTGAGGCCTAATCAAGCGCTTATCACCATTCGGACCAACAAAGAGAACATCAAACAGGCAATGAGGGCACTGAAGAAGGCTGCGCCCAAGATGCCCACACCCTGCAAGGTGAATTTCGATAGGATAGACCCTGAGCTGAAAAAGAAGCTTGGCTATGGCGCCTAGTCCTCGATATTTCTCTTCATCAAGTTTCTCAGCTTTCTTACGACTCCCGTGAGTGTCGCCACTTCACGTCCGGTCATATACGCCCTGCCCAGAAGATTTCTGAAGACCTGCCTAGCAATCGGCTTTCTGTAATCCTTGATATCTAGCTCATCTACGACCTCATCGAAGAACTTGTAGACAATCTCTCTTTCCTCTCGAGTGGCTGGTTTGGCTTCAGTAGCCTCTGGAGGCTCCACAGGTGCGAACTTCCTGAATAGCTCGTACAGTGTAACAGCAACAGCATGGCTGAGGTTTAAGCTCGGATATCCTTTGGACACCGGTATTGTGAATACGAGGTCGCAGAGAGAAACCTCCTGATTTGTCAATCCAGCATCTTCTCTTCCAAATACTAGTGCTACACGGCCAGACACAGAACGCGGATCAGGGAGTTCTTGGAGCGGCACAGCAGCCCTTGTTACACTGTGATTCCGACCCACTCTTGCTGTAGCAGCCCATGATGCATGCATATCCCCTAGAGCTGACTCAAGATCTGTAAAGACTCCTGCTGACTCCAGAATCTCAAATGCACGTACAGAGAACATTCGAGCGTGTTCGTCGTTTCGGGAATCCTCTCCCACGATTCTAAGGGCGTTCACGCCGAAATTGGCCAGAACTCTCGCTGCGAAACCGACGTTTCCTGGATTTCTCGGCTCTACTAGGACTACCGTGAGGTTCGACAGCTCGCTCAACATGACCACCTACGAGATCTACCTGTGCATAAGCTGAAGCACATCTCCATCTTGAAGCGGATAGTTGAGTCCGACCTGCCTGCGCTTTACCTTGTCGTGTTGACGATATATCACTGCGGCCCGAAACTTCTCCACAAACAGCTCTTTGTGAACCTTGGCCGCAGCATCCTCGACAACAGAGCCCTCAGGCAAGACGATGGGTTTGTCCTCTTGTTTCTTTCCGGGAATCTTGGTGTAGACTCTAAGGATGTCAAGATGACCGTACAGAGCCCACATCATTCCG
The DNA here is from genome assembly GCA_046758445.1 of Candidatus Thorarchaeota archaeon. Classification (GTDB taxonomy): domain Archaea; phylum Asgardarchaeota; class Thorarchaeia; order Thorarchaeales; family Thorarchaeaceae; genus SMTZ1-83. The sequence goes on from JBHIAE010000003.1 coordinate 35,828, forward strand.
TCCAAGTTTTCCCCTCTCTCTGCGGAAACTGGGATGATGTCGAAACGTTCTCCATACTTCTTTTCAAGTTCCTCAAATCGCCCCTCAGAACCTGGGACATCGCCCTTTGTGGCTATTATTAGGGCGCGCACATAGGCCACGCTGGCATCCATGGCGTCCATGAGATGTTTTAGCGTTGCAGGTCTTTGGAAACGTACAATGATGTTGGATACCCTACTCGCTCTCAGATACTCGCGGACCTCTTCTATATCACCCTGATAGTGCTGCGCACCGTAGATCATATGGCCGCCAAGACCAACTCGCTCAATTCTGACTGCGCTCTGCTCTCTGTTCAATCGGATTCTCGTGCTATCCAATTCACCGAGTATGACACCCATCTGGGAGTCGATGTCTTGCGACAGATCGATGACAAGTGCGATACAATCAGTGGTACGTGCGACTGCTAATGCCTGCCTCCCTATTCCGGCCTCATGACTCCCTTCGAACAGTCCTGGAATCTCAACCAGTTGAATGTTGATGTCTTCCAAAGTCAGCATTGCTGGTGTCGGAATTGCAGTCGTGAAGGGATAGTCGCCAACATCAAACTCTGCATTAGTCACTGCGTTGATCAAGGTCGATTTTCCACTGTTTGTTACACCAATGAGACAGACCTGCCCCGCACCCTCCTTGCGTATCACACCCTCCTCGGAGGCTCTTGCTCTGCTGCGAGTTCGTTCCTGCTCCTTCTGTTTCTCAAGCTTTGCCTTCAGCTGAGCAAGCTTCTTCCTATAGTCGCCAACCATGCGTTCTGCACCCTTATGTCTTGGAGCTAAGGAGAGCAGTTTCTCCAATTCCACGATCCGCTGCGCCAAGTCTTCGGTGTCCTCGTAGATTTGTCTCTGTTTGTCGAACTCAGGAGATACATTGGTCGGCAAAGCGGGCTACATCCACATACTAGGTTTCTGTTTCGTTGTCCCTTCTGAAGACTGTCATTATGAAGGTTTTCAAAAGGACCACAAACATCAGCGAATGTGTGATTGATTCTTCTTGCGCGTTGTGGATATATACGCTCAACAACCACATCACAATATGCTGAGAACCTACGTGTATCGATTGTACCCGAATAAACGTCAACGAAACCTGATTCGCAAGAACGTCGATGCCTGTAGGTTTGTATACAATTGGGCATTGGAGCAAAAGGTGACAGTCTACGAGGATGGAAAGAGATCCCTATCCTGGTTTGACCTGAATAAGATGCTCCGAAAGCTCAAAACTGAGGAAACCTGGCTCAAGGAAGCATACTCTCAATCACTGCAGCAGGCTGTCAGGCGTGTCGACCTAGCCTTTAGACATTTCTTTCGGAGATTGGAGAATGGAGAAACGCCTGGTTTCCCACGATTCAAATCTAAGAGAATCCTTCGACAGTCCTTTGACATCCCTCAGTTTTTCCAGGTGGAACCGTCAAAGAACAGAGTGAAACTTCCTAAGATTGGACGTTTGAAAGCAGTCCTCCATCGTCAGTTTGAAGGACAGGTCAAGTGTGCTACAGTCACAATGACAAGCACAAGAAAGTACTTCATTCACATTGTAGTCGACACAGACGATGACCTTCCTCAGAAGTCACGGATTCATTCGGGAAACACAGTTGGCATGGACCTTGGTTTCCTTAGCTATGCTACTCTGTCGACTGGAGAGAAAATCGAAAACCCCCGACATCTCGAGAGGTCAATTCAACGGTTGAGAATACTCCAGCGAAGACTCGGTCGGAAACAGTAGGGCTCAAAGAACCATGAAACAGAGAGATTGCGAGTTGCTCGTCTTCATGAGAGAGTCCGAAACCAACGCCTTGACTTCCAACATAAGCTCTCCACAAGATTGGTGCGCGAGAACCAAGGCATCGCAGTAGAGAGTCTGAATGTATCAGGAATGATAAGGAATCGTCTACTCGCTCGAAGCATATCCGATGTTGCATGGTCGTCCTTCCTACGAATATTAGAGTACAAGTCAAAGTGGATGGGAACGACTCTCATGACAGTGGGACGCTTCGAGCCCACATCAAAAGTCTGCAGCACGTGTGGCCACAGAAACAACAGCCTCACACTATCAGATCGTGAGTGGGCTTGTCCGGAATGCGGGAGTTCCCATGATAGAGATGCCAATGCAGCTATGAATATCAAGCAAATAGGACTACAAACAGTTACACCCCGGGTACCGGGGGAAGTGCCTGTAGACCCGTCCCAGAGGGAGGGGATGAAGCAGGAAGCCACTGACCAAGGTCAGTGACAGTTCACGAAGGTTTCTTCTTGTTCCATCTATGCTCTATCGGCGGCGAAGTTGATGTCCAGAATAAAGCGTTCAGGATGGGTCGGTCTAGGCAAATAGATGGGCGGCCGACCTGAGAGGTCTTCCATCATCTCTCCTTGCTCCACAGCGTACACAAACAGCCCTGACAAGGCACTAGTTTGCTCTTGACCTTGGTCAATGTCGTCAGCTGCAAGGTAGATATCAGACTCGGGCCAGAGCGCCAACAAATCCATCAGGTCTACTCTTCTAATCTCTATTCCATTGTCCATCTTCCTTGATTCACCAAGAGATAGACTCTCCAAGGCCCGGGCTGCCTTTAGCAGGAAGAAGGAGATTGAACGTTCATCCGGGGAAACACGCTTTAGCGTAGCACCCGGGAATGTTATCACCTGAAGGTCCCTAGAGTCCCCATAGGCAATACTAACTTCTACATTCCTTCGCAAGTCACCAGAGATGAATAGTCCTACATTGATACATCGACATGCAACAATGACCTGCCAAACATTGTTTCCAGCCTTCACCTGACTCTCTTCTATTGGAAACTGGTTGAAAAGGAGCAAGAACCGACGATATGACATCGTGGGCACTCTCAGCGAAACGACTATGTTCCTGGAAGTCCCGGTAGCCCAGGGATTCCACCACGTCTGCCTCGACGCTGCTTCCCAAACTGCTTCATCATCTTCTGCATCTGTTGGTGTTGCTTTAGTAGATCGCGCACGTCACGACGGCTTGTTCCTGAGCCTCGAGCAATGCGTTGAATCCTGGAAGACTTGATGGTCTTCGGATTGTCGAGCTCGCTCTTGGTCATCGAACTCATAATGACTTCCCAGCGCTTCATGTTCTCTTCCTGAATCTGCGCCATCTCATCCGGGAGCTTGTACTGAAGGCCTAACATCTCCATGACCTTCCCAATCGGTCCCATCTTCTTCAGTTGTCTAAGCTGTGCCATCATGTCATTCAGTGAGAACTGCCCCTTCATGAAACGCATAGTGGCATCTTCATCGACCTCAATCTGTGCCTCTCTGACCTTCTCAATGAGGCCCTTTATGTCTGACATGCCCAACAATCGGCCGGCGAACCGCGTTGGATTGAAGGGTTCGACTGCATCCATTGATTCGCCAATTCCAATGAACTTGACAGGAGCACCGGTTGCAGCCACTGCAGACAGTGCTCCTCCTCCTTTTGCACTTCCGTCAAGCTTTGTTACAATTATAGACCCGATGTCTGTGGCCTTCCTGAATGCTGCAGCCTGCGTTCCAGCTTGTTGACCAAGAGTTCCATCAACCACGAGCACAATCTCTTGGGGCTTCACGGCCTTGGAGATGTCCCGCATTTCCTTTATGAGGCCAGTTTCCTCGCGATGTCTTCCCGAGGTGTCGAGAAGAATAAGCTCGATGCCCTTCTTCTTCATGTCACTAACGCCTTTCTTCGCCAACTTGACAGCGTCTTTTTCATCCTCGTCGCCCCAGAAGGGCACATTGGAACGCTCGGCCAACTGTTTGAGTTGGCTGTAGGCACCTGGACGGAAATTGTCAGCACAGATGACACCAGTCTTGATGCCTCTCTTCTGGTAGTATCGAGCCAGCTTCCCGATGGTCGTTGTCTTCCCGGAGCCCTGAATTCCAACCATCATCAAAAGATTGGGCTTCCCTGGTTTGATTTCAAGTGGAACGGTCGTTTCACCCAAGAAGTGTGCAAGCGTGTCCCAGACGACTTTGACTATATGTTCTCGCCTAGAGATGCCTCTGGGCAGCGACTCATCAAGCGCTTGTTCTTCCACTCTCTCTGTTATGGCCATTACAAGATTGACGTCCACGTCGGCCACCAATAACGCACGTTGAATGTCCTTTGTAAGCTCCTTTACAAGCTCTTCATCTATTACGCTCGCACCGAATAATCTCTTCAGAGCAGAGTTGAGTGCCTTTCCTAGACCTTCCAAGACCAATTCGATTCACCGTCTTGCTGGGTGCCGTCTGGGAGTTCTCCATATCAACCTTCGCCTTGAGATACAGCGATTGAAGTTTAAGCAACGGGAAGGAATAAAACGGAACGGCCTGACAGGCAACTCCCAGATGATATAGATGAGCAAGAGGAAGAAGTACGAAGGCATTCGGGTCGTGAAGATATCAGACGGGACCGTCATCGACCACATACGAGCCGGACATGCACTTGAAGTCCTCCAGATTCTAGGAATCACAGGGAGGGAGGACAACATCATCACTCTGGCGATGAATATCTCAAGTTCGAAGATTGGCCGCAAAGACATAGTGAAGCTTGAGAATCGTTCTCTTGAGGATCATGAGGTAGCTCGAATTGCACTTGTGGCACCGGATGCGACACTGAATCTCATCAAATCTGGCAAGGTAACGAAGAAGACACGGGTAAAGCTTCCCGACACAATCACTGATGTCATCATCTGTCCAAACCAGCGGTGCGTTACAAACAAAGAACGAGAGCCAATCGCACCGAAGTATGAGGTCGTTGCTCGAACTCCTACCACTCTCAAATGCTTATACTGCTGGACTCTTGTTGATGAAGAGGACATTGTTGCCCAGTTCGCTGAGTGAACATGAGCAGTTCAGAGCAGAGAGGTCGAATGAAAACCTTAATTTGATGGACACTTGAAGCAGGCTCCAACCAGAATCGAGGTTTGAGCCTCCAGAGTCAAAGTGACGTGAAACAACATATGGTCGGCAACAAGATTGTTGTAATTGGGGACCGAGATACGGTCACTGGCTTCCAGATGGTTGGAGTGAAGGACTGTTCAGTCCCGAGCTCTCCAGAGGAAACAGTCAAGTCGCTGACTAGGTTCTTCAGAAACCCCGACACGGGACTCATTCTCATCACAGAACCCCTTGCCAAAACTGTGGAAGACACGATCCTTGAGCTCTCTGAGGCTCCAGTTCCAGTGGTCCTGCTGATTCCCGACAGAAACGGAACAACCGGGGCTTACGACGAAGTTCTACGGGAGCTCATTCGAAAAGCTGTAGGTATCGAGATTAAGGTCTGACGTTACATTGATGGAGTGAACAAAGATGACTCAGGAAACCGGAGGAATAGAGAGCATTGCTGGACCCGTTGTTCGATGCGAAGGACTGACTTCTGTTCGAATGTATGAAGTTGTGCGAGTGGGCGAACAACAGCTAATCGGAGAAGTGATTGAGGTCGGGGAAGGCACCTGTACCGTACAGGTCTACGAGGAAACTTCTGGTCTGACTCCCGGGGAGCCAGTTGTCCCAACTGGTGACTCCCTATCTGTTGAGCTAGGTCCTGGCCTTCTCGGTTCTATTTACGATGGAATTCAACGTCCTCTCCCCGAGCTCCGAGAGATGTCTGGGGACTTCATCTCGAGGGGTCTTACCGTAGAGGGAATCAACAAGGAGAAAAAGTGGGAGTTCAAACCCTCGATCAAGGTTGGGGACAAGGTCGAGCCTGGAGACATAGTCGGCGAGGTCCCAGAAACTGGCATTATAACGTCCCGAATCCTCATGCCAGTGGAAATCGAGGGCGAGGTCGTAGAAGTAGTACCTCCCGGGGAATACACAGTTCTTGAAACAATCTGCAAGGTGAAGAACAGCTACGGCGATATCCACGACGTCATGATGCTTCAGAGAACACCAGTTCGTATTGGCCGACTTTTCAAAGCCCGAGTGCCCATGGACACGCCTCTTATTACTGGCCAACGGGTCATTGATACGTTCATGCCTCAGGCAAAGGGTGGCACTGGCGCCATACCTGGAGGCTTTGGAACTGGCAAGACAGTCGCGCTTCATCAGTTTGCCAAATGGGCCGATGCACAAGTAGTCGTATACGTTGGTTGTGGAGAACGTGGCAATGAGATGACCGAGGCGCTTGAGGAGTGGCCACACCTCAAAGACCCTAAGAGTGGCCGTCCGCTCATGGAACGCACAGTGCTGATTGCCAACACATCAAACATGCCTGTCGCAGCTCGTGAAGCATCCATCTACGTGGCTGTGACGCTTGCTGAATACTTCAGAGACCAGGGTTTTGATGTGGCTCTGATGGCAGACTCAACTTCACGGTGGGCCGAAGCCCTTCGGGAAATCTCCGGCCGGCTGGGTCAATTGCCGTCTGAGGAAGGATATCCTGCCTACCTTGGTTCCAGACTTGCTCAGTTTTATGAGCGAGGTGGAAGAGTGAGAACGTTGGGCTCAGAAGAGCGGCTCGGCTCAATCACTATCTGTGGTGCGGTTTCACCTCCTGGAGGCGACTTCTCTGAACCGGTGACTCAGGCCACGCTCCGGATCGTAAAGGTGTTCTGGGCTCTGGACAAGGACCTGGCGGCACGGAGATTCTTCCCGGCCATTAATTCACTGACGAGTTACTCCCTGTATCATCCAACTCTCGAACCGTGGCACAGAGAGAACCTTGGAGATGACTGGCCCGAGCTAGTACGGGATGCCATGGCACTACTTCAGAAGGACCAAGAACTCAGAGAGATTGTGCAGCTTGTAGGTCCAGACGCACTTCCTGAGTCAGAGCGCGCAACTCTAGAGGCCGCTAGAATGATCAAGGAGGACTTCCTTACTCAGAGCGCACTTCATGAGATTGATACATTCTGTCCCATTGGAAAGACGTACCGCATGCTACGCTTGATTATCAAGTTTACAGAGAAGATGGCTGAAGCTGTGAGCTTGGGCGTACAAGTCAGGAGGATTCTAGAGTTCAGCGTCCTCGACAACATTGCTCGAATGAAGATTACGCCCTGGGATAGTTATGAGTCAACGATGGACACCATCGAGAAGAAGACGGAAACAGAGTTCCAGTCGCTGTACAAAGAACTAGCTGACTCTGGCATGGTGATATCAGAAATCGCTGAATGATACCAGTAAGAGCCGTCTGTCCAGTATACAGCAGTGGTGTTTATTGGTCTGTAGTCCCACATAACTCAAGACATGAGTCGAGAACAGGAACTAGCAGAGCTTCATGAAGAGATTCTCAAGTGCACAAGGTGTCCGCTAAATGCCACCCGGAGAAACGCAGTGCCTGGAGAAGGCCCCCTCAACGCCACCGTGATGTTCATCGGCGAAGCGCCCGGTGTTAAGGAGGATGAATCCGGAAGGCCGTTTGTGGGGCGTTCTGGAGGTTTCCTGACAGATTTGATTGCTGAGATTGGACTGTCAAGAAATGAAGTATTCATCACGTCAGTTCTGAAGTCACGACCACCGAGAAACCGTGCTCCAAGAAAGAGCGAGATCGAGGCCTGTAGACCATATCTGGAGCGCCAGATACGTATTGTGAATCCAGATGTAGTCGTGCTTCTTGGAGGTGTAGCCGTTTCATCCATAATCGGTCCTTGGAAGATCTCAGAGGCACACGGTAGAATGTATGAGATAGAAGACCGGAAGTTCCTCATTACATACCACCCCGCAGCAGCGCTACGATTTCCGAAGCTAAGAGAGGCCATGGCTGCGGACTTTGCAGCTTTGAGGCGCGAGTTTGAGTGAGTGGTGGTTAAATTGCACCAGATTAACAACCTGACGTGGACTCAATGGTCGTGTCAATGGTCCCCCTGATACTGCAGACCCCCTTCGACATACCTGCCTTTCCACCATGGATGGAAGCCGCAGACCTAATTCTGAATGTCTTCTTCGCACTCGTCATTCGAGGATATCTGATACTTGTGCTTGTAGGGTTCATGATCTATGTGACAGGGCTAAGTGATGGTCTAGCGAAGACACTAGTCGTCTTTGGAGTGGCGATGTATATAGCAGGGCCCTATTTGCTTGGCATTCTCGCAGATCTAGCTGGTGTGACACCGCCGACCCTCGAAGATGCAACTGGCGCATGGTTCGGGCTTTTCGGGATGACAGATGCGGAGCTGATAGATGTTCTGGTGACTCTTGGCGACATCATAGTTGCTGTTGCCATCCTTGCGGGTGCAATCATGTATTTCACTCCCCTCGCTGGTGACTTGAAGACGAAAGGACAGTCGTTAGTTGTCCGAGGATTGCTATTGATTCCCATACTAAGCTTCTTTCACATAGCCGCCTGGCTCTAGCAGACGAACACCAGACGGGAAGTCTTAAAACGAGCAGCAGTGTACCGAGGCGAACGAAACTCGAAAGGATGACCATAGGCGGATTTCACAATGTCTAAGTCCTCAGTTGCCTATCGCACAGTGTCCGATGTTAGCGGGCCTCTTCTTGTTGTGGAGAACACACATGACGTTGGTTACAACGAGGTTGTCAAAATCCGTGCTCCGAATGGAAACCTCCTCACCGGCACTGTTCTTGAAACAGGCCGTGGAAGAGCAGTGATTCAGGTCTTTGAAGGAACAAGTGGTCTCGATACCGACGTTACTGCTGTTCGTTTCACGGGAGATACTCTGAGGCTTCCTGTTTCTAGCGAGATTCTGGGTCGCGTTCTTGATGGTTCAGGCAACCCTCTAGATAGTGGTCCTGTTCTTACGGCAGAGGACCACTGGGACATCTACGGGTCCCCCATCAATCCGTATGCAAGACAGTACCCCCGTCAGCCCATTCAGACAGGACTGTCTGTAATTGACGGTCTGAACACACTTGTTCGAGGACAGAAGCTACCAATCTTCTCCGGCTCCGGTCTACCACATAACCGGATTGCAGCACAGATTGTGAGACAGTCCAAGATTCCTGGTGAAGAAGGCGATTTTGCCATAGTGTTTGCTGCGATGGGCATTACGGCCACAGAATCACAATACTTCATGAAGTCCTTCGAAGAAACCGGAGCTCTAGAGCATACAACCATGTTCTTGAATCTGGCCAACGACCCGGCGATTGAGCGAATCATCACTCCAAGAGCCGCGCTGACAGCAGCTGAATATCTGGCCTACGAGTCCGAAATGCACGTTCTTGTCGTATTGACAGACATGACGAACTATGCGGAGGCACTTCGAGAGATAAGTGCGGCAAGGTCCGAGGTTCCTGGACGTCGTGGCTATCCGGGGTACCTGTACACAGACCTTAGTCTAATCTATGAGCGTGCCGGAAGAATACACGGGAGAAACGGAACAATTACGCAGATGCCAATTCTCTCAATGCCTCAGGATGACATGACCCATCCGATACCTGACCTGACCGGTTATATCACTGAGGGTCAGCTTCCTCTGAGCAGAGCACTCCATAGGCGAGGTGTCTATCCACCTATCGACCCGGGACCATCCCTCAGCAGACTTATGAAGGAAGGTATTGGTGAGGGTATGACCCGCTTCGACCACAAGGAAGTCCAAGCACAACTCTACTACGGTTACTCTGAAGGAATAGATCTGAGGGACCTAGTGGCCGTCGTCGGTTCTGAGGCCCTAACTGATCGCGACCAGAAGTACCTCAAATTTGCCGATCGTTTTGAGCAGGAGTTCATAAGCCAAGATGAGTTCGAGGATCGCTCCTTCGAACATACGTTGGATCTCGGATGGAACCTCCTCAGCGAGTTCCCTGAGCGTGAACTGAAACGATGTGACCCTGAAACAATCTCGTGGGCAAGTGAAAGGGGCGTTTACAAGTCGGCATAGTCCAAAACACCACTAGGCACATATAGTTCATTCGCAATTCATTCTGGCTCGAGCCCGTGGTGCAGGTAATGGTCCTTCTCCTTCTTCGCACCAAAACTTCGAAGGCCGTCTGTCTTCAACTGAGCCTTGATGTCCCGTGCTTCCGTGCGACTAATCTCCCCACGTCCCATCATATAGTCTACAATCTCGATAGCCTGGGAGAGAGTATCGCATCGCCGAATATAGTCCACAATATCCGGGACAAAGGTCTGATGAGCTTTGGGTTGGTCAGGTTCCTCAGACATCGTGCGGACACCATCTATCTTGTGGGTCTTGGTGCGTCCTGCTTCCAGCTCATCGCTCAATGCAGGATATGCATCATCGAACTCTTCTCGTGACATCATAGATCACCAGACTGCCTGCACCGCGACCAGACCTGGCATGTAATCCAAGACTTCTCTAGGATTTTCATTTATAACCTTAGCCAAGACGGCTGGAGTCATCTCAAGCCCTCAAAAACGACCATGATAGCTCCCCTTTCAGACGCTCAGAGTCATTTGCCAAAGATAGGAAGCGAACGCCTGTTTCCTTTTCTGCTCTTCTCCATCCACCGAATCCTCCATACCTCGCTGCTAATTGAATCACCTCTCCGATTGAACGATCGCCGACTGACAATGCTGCTTGAATTCGTGCACTTCTGGGGTCAGTCCCTTCAACCTCAGTCCGTGGCACATTTCGCAGCCCGTTCTCAATCAATTTGAGCTTGTTTCTAAGCTCTTGAACCACGGGTTGGCTCTCACGTTCCCATCTAGTTTGAGCTTTAGGCACAAACGGATTGACACTAGCTGTCACTTTGATACCTGAAGCATTTGCAAGATGTTTGACCATCTTCACAATGTCCTTCAGATCGTCATCCGACTCATCGGGAAGTCCAATTATGAAGTAGAGTTTCAGTGCCTTGTATCCAGCTTCCACGGCCAGACTGACAGCTCTCTGAATGTCATCCTCATTCAGTCCTTTGCCCATGGCCTTCCTAAGACGGGAGGAGCCAGCCTCGGGAGCGATAGTGAGTGTTCGCTGACCTCCCTTCACAAATGACTTGAGCATCCGGGAAGTGACCGAGTCTGCTCTGAGGGATGGGGCTGAGAGCTCAACATTCTGCTCGACAATCCATGCAGCAAGATCCTCTAGGCCATCTAGGTCCCCAAGGGATGACCCTATCAGTGAAACCTTTCGGACAGGTGTGTTTTCGAGTCCCTTAGTGACAATCTCCTGTAAACGTTCCAGCGACCTGACCCTGCGAGGTCGACAGATGTGACCGACCAGACAGAACCTGCAAGAGTGACCACACCCTCGGGTGACTTCAACCAGGAAGGACTTTCCAAACACCGGTTCCAGTTTCGCGCCCTCTGGCACATCTGGAACAATCTGGTCAGTGGGATGGAACAGCTCCTCAAGACTATCTATTGTGAGTCTTGTGACTGAGGATTGTGATTCAGACGGGACATATACTCCTGGAATCTCAGCCAAATCGGCTATTACCTCTGACCTAGAGGAGGCGTCCCGAATAGAATCCACAATATCATGAATAACAAGGTCGCCATCCCCAATCACAAATGCATCCACAAAGTCTACATAGGGCTCAGGATTTGCACTGACGGCTGGCCCTCCGACCAGCACTATTGGACTATCAGCGCCTCTGTTTTCGGCTATGGTTTCAATCCGACCCTGTTCTAGCATCTGCAATAGGTTGACGATGTCCTCCTCCCAAGTCAACGAGAAGGCCACAACATGATTGTCCTTGAGTGGACGTGCTGTTTCCAGAGAGAGTGCTGGAGATGGCACATCATACCTGAAGTATCTCTCACAAGAAGTGTCATTCCTCCTGTTCAAGCCCTCGTAGAAGAGGTGTGTGGCAAGTGATGTCATTCCAACCCTGTAAGTGGACGGATAGCCATATCCAACTTGGACCTCAATTGCTCGGAGGTCCTTTACAACGATGTTATGTTCTCTGAACTGGGTCTTGGACAACTCTCCCCATTCCTGGTTTTCATTTCTTAATCTCGTTTGCCACGTTATTCCTATTCTCTCTAATCTGTTTCTGACTGTTTCTGTGTGACCCGTAGAAGTTTCCCAGGTGCCACGTCCTTCTCCACAATCACACCGATTCCTGTTCGCGACTCTTGATGTAGAACAACTCCTGGCGCGAGAAGAGTCCCTATGCCAGTCTTGACGTTGTCTCCAATGATTGCTCCAAGTTTCCTCCGACCAGAGTCGACCAGCTTGCCCTTCACCATTACTCTAACTGGTCTATCATCGTGTCTGAGATTTGCGGTAATAGTGCCTGCTCCGAAGTTGACCTTCTTCCCAATCACCGAGTCCCCAACATACGAGAGATGCCCGATACTAGCCCCCTCCATGACCAATGAGTTCTTGATCTCGCAACCATTGCCCACCTTGACGCCCCTGACTAGGCAAGAGTGAGGTCGAAGATAGCAGTTCGGACCGACCACAGAATTCTCGCCAATGTACACCGGCCCCTCAATGTATGCTCCACTCTTTACTATCGCTCCGGGCTTTACGGTGACCTTTCCCTTGAGCACTGCACCATCTTCTACGACGCCGGATATCTCACCCTTCATGTCAGCCTGTATCCGTTCATTTGCTACGAGAAGGTCCCAGGGTTTCCCAATCTCGAGCCACCATGAAGGTATGGTATATGCTCCCACGCTCCTTTCACTGATGATCTTCATTATCGATTCAGTTATCTCGTACTCGCCTCGAGATGACAACTCAGTCTTATCAATGGCCTCCCAAAGTTCCTTTCCTGCTGCATAGATTCCAGCATTGACCAGATTACTCACCAGCTGTTCTTCAGTTGGCTTCTCAATCAGGTTGGTTGCTCTTCCATCTTCCACGGCTACAACACCATAGGCAGTAGGGTCCTCGATTGGGAAAACAGAGAGAGTGAGGTCATGATCACTCTTCTTGTGATAGTCTATCAGCCCCGTGAACGTACCGGGGCCCACCATCACATCACCATTCATCAGAAGCACCGAGTCGTCGCCAGCAAAGTCCCTTGCATGACCCGCTGCGTGAGCTGTTCCCTTTCTCTCAGCCTGAAGAACATATGAAACACTCATCTTTCCCCAGTCCTCTGAGTCGATGGCTTCTCGGAGCTGTTCTCCATGATATCCATAGACAACAAGGGTCTCCCGTATCCCAGCTTCTTTGAGACCATCCAGAGTGTGGAATATGAGCGGTCTTCCAGCCACGGGCAGTAGATGTTTCGGAACATAGGCTGATAGGGGCATCATTCGAGTTGATTCGCCAGCAGCGAGTAGAGCAGCCTTCTTCATGGTGGGTCGAGCATCTCGATGTTATACTTCGTTATAGAGTTTGTCGGGCATTGTGTGAGGAGTTTTGAGTGCAACAAGTAGCGCGGTGACGGACTGCGACACTCCATCCTAGGCTGCGATACATTAATATACTTCATTTTTGATAGATATACTATCGTTTGAAGCAAGTTTCGAGAACTCTGCCTGCTTCAGACAGAACGAACGAAAGTAGGTGAATAACCGAATGATGTCAGATGAGCAACTGAAGGAGGAGCTTAAGGATCTGAAGCTCACCAAGAGCCAGATGATCGTGCTAGATATCCTCCGTACCAGCGGCAAGGGCGGCGTTACTCCCAAGCAGCTCCTGGACAAGGTTTCCTTCGCTCCGAGGACCGTGAGATACGCCCTCAGAAAGCTGCTCAAGAAGAAATTGATCAAGAGAGTACCCTGTCTTCAAGATATGAGGCAATGGATATACGTACCCGCTTAACCAAATAAAGGCCTATGAGCGTCGATTTACGATAATAGACTCTTATAGGCCTAGAAACACATCCCGTTTCAAGGGTCGATGTACAACGAAATCCGATGACTTCTGCAGGTCGCTTCCAAGACGAAGAACCCTATCGAGAAACTCAAAGACGGTGCGACCTTGCAATACCTGACCCGGAGTTTGGAGAGATGGAAACAATAAAGATCGTGACAGGCGAGGAGGAAACCGCGGCCGTCGTTCGTGCCCTGAATGATGAGAATCGTCGACGGATACTTCACGCACTTAGGTCCAAACGGATGTCAACATCAGAGATATGCGATTTTTTGGAGACCACAGATCCAGACAGGGAATTGAAGCCTCAGACCGTCCGCTATCACCTGAAAGAGCTGGAGAAGGCCGGTCTGATAACGCAAGAAGGCTTTGAACCAGCTGGAAATGGCGATAGTCACATAATGACAAAGTTGTGGAGAGCCACAGCTGAGAACGTGTTCATAGCGACCAGCGACATGGATGGTCTCCCTGAGAGAACGGTCAATGGAATTGACATGACTCTCGATCTTGTTGGAACGATGCGAGAGCTAGGATTCGTCCTCGAGGATGAGGAAGAGATACAACAGATCGCCCACGACTTCGTCGAGCGAGACCGGCTCTGGAAGAAGAGCCAAGAAGAGGCAAAGTTGATCCTCAAGAGTGTGTCTGCTCTTGACCCTGGTGTCTACTCCATACTCCTGAGAATCCTTGGCATTGCACAACTCAGCGATTCCGATTTCCGGCGTTATCAGGAGCTAAGCCAGAGCCTCACTGCTAGATTCAGAAAGGCATACCTAGACGGCTTGGGCGAGAATCCGAGAGTCTACTAGCAAATGCATACAGATGGATATCGGTCAATCCACACGCTCATAGTGTTCAGCCTGAAGTAAAGGTTTCTCGTTCGCTGTCTCTATATCATGCTGAGTCCGGTGTTCTTCTTCACTTCATATCCTTCGCCATCGACTCCGCCATCGTCACCCACTGGTCAGGAATGAGATAGGGCCATCCCTTTGAGAAGCCGAGGTTTCTGAAGAATGAGAGTAGCAGATCCTGAACGCCCAGACCCCTCAATTGATCCTCTCCACCATCCATCACCCATACGGTGGCCAAAACCAATATCGCAGCCGCCCGGGTTTCCCAGTGGGAAGATGACAGAGCAGTCACCACCTCTGACAAGCCTTCACTCCCTTTCTCGTAGATCATGGTGCTGATGTTGCCGACGGCAGTCTTGCTACTCGTGGTCCAGGTCCTTCCAGATTCAGGTGAGAAACAGAGAGCAACGGCGGTGAGCGAGGACTTCACAGTCCCTCTCTCGGGATAGTACAGCATGAACCGGGTCGCACCTCTTAACACGGCATCATTCTCAATCATCAAGGCAGAAATCAAGTCCTTATCTTGAACTTTGAAGTCGACATAGGCTATGTCTTTCTCGTCGTAAAGATGCTCTGAGGAAAGGAACATGAAGAGAATGTAGGCTGCTCGTTGTGTGGAGGTCCGACTCGAGAGCTCCACCATGTCCTTGATTGTTGTAAGCTGGACGCTCTTTAGTGAGCCAAGATTCTTGGTCAAATGCTCGTAGAACACCTCTGAGAGGTCAACACTGGAAGAGAGTCCATCAAAGACCGCCATCGCATGCGACCAGAGGTAGTGTCTATGTGTGGTAGCAGCCAAGGGATTGCCTCCACCCCAAAGTCAACGACTTTGCTACAGACCAGCCCATCAAGTTCCGGACCAAGGGAAGACTCGGCTTGGCCGTAAACTCTCGGGATTAGGTCTTCTATGCATCCGATTCCTTCTATCTCAACAAGACGGTCAAGTGCCCAATCTCCAATTCGATTTCCTAGTATGAAAGGATGCCACACGTCACGTGCCTCGAGGAAATAACGTAGGCGCTCGCCCAACTCAGAATAGTTGTATCTATGGGCAATACGCGTCGCCAGATCAAGAGCCTCTAATGACGTATGCATGATGTACATGTCTTCTGGTCTTATGACGTCTTCAGCTGTCCATTTCAGCCCACAAATGAACTTCACCACTGGGTCCAGCACCTGCCGCACGTCAATCTCATTGAAGCCTCTCAAGATTGTTTCATGAATAGTATACTCGGGCCAATCCCTAAGCAATTCACTGTTAAGCGCCTTTCCCAGCAAAGGGATATGGTTGCCGACGTCTTCTTCAAGTAGATCTTCAACTGCCTCTAGGATTAGAGTGACATCGAATTGCATCTCCGCAATATCTCGCCCATCGATGTCAGAGTTTTCAAGAATCTCAGTGAACTCCAGAAGCTTGCCTAGGAACTCCCGGGAGCTGTAGATGCCCGCTTTGTAGAGCTCCATGGTTGCCTTTCCTCTTGTTTCAACTGAGTTCAATGCATTGAGGAGTGCATCGATTTCATCATCTGAAAGGTCGTCACGCGTTCTTGGCATGGTCGCTCTCACATTGGATTGTCTTGTGAGAACTGATTTAACCTTCGGTCTTTCTTGCATTCCTCTATGCCTTCAGAAAGGCCTACCTAGACAGCGACAATGAAAACCCAAAGGTCTACCAGCCTTTGACTGATCTCAACTACTGTCTTCACGATGGAACGGATATCGTGTAGTCAACAGACGCCTTATTCTCCCGGCTATCTTGGGTCCCACACCCTTCACTCTTCGCAGCTCTTTCTCCTCAGCAGAGAAGATTTTCTCCAGAGAACCGAGCTCTGTCAACATTGCCCGTGAAGTCACTGTGTCAATGCCTGGGAATCCGGACAGAATGTACTCGAGTGTTTCAGCGTCACCTATCCTGGTTTCCCCTGTTCGTGTCCGCAACGGGCGCTTGGCACCAACCTGCTCGAGATGTGCTAGGCGATAGAGTACGTTGGCGGTTTCAGTTGCATTCCGTGTCCACAGGATTGGAATCTGAATGCGGATGGCTATCGACGCAAGTGCACCATATAAGGAAGCAGGACTGACGGCCCTCAAGCCGATGAGTTGTTCTCCCTCGATTATGAGCACAGGACGACGATACGCGGAACGTAGAGAGGTCAGTTGTACAAAGAGTCGCCCATCAATCAAGGACTGTATGAAATCACCGGTTTCTTTCCTTTCAACAGCCACCTCCTCGGATACGATGTAGTCACCTATTTCGAGGCTCTCTCCGGACAGCTCGACATCAAGACGCGTTAGCTCACGCGGGACCGCTGTTGGAAGCTCTCTGGAGTCAACAATCATACGGATCCGATCATCTACCTTGGGTTCTCTCTTTCTCGGTGGAATGGCCGCGACTTCTGTGTCCACTTCCTCCTCAACAAAATCCTCAAGACTCATCTGCTCTTCCTCTGAGTCTTTCTCAGCCTCCTTGAGGGCCGATGGCATCTTCTTCAATTTTCTCACCACACTCCAATGATAGAACTCATCATGCGTTCCTCGAGCAACGAATATCACCACACGACCCGGTGTCTTTCGTCCTGTTCTTCCTCGCCGCTGGATGTAAGGGACAACGGACGGCACGCAGTCATAGAACACCACCAAGTTACACTCAGGGATGTCAAGACCCTCCTCGCCTACCTGTGTAGCGACTAGTACGTTGAACTCGTTGTTTCGAAACCTTTCCAGTACTTCGACCTGCTTCTTCTGACTGAACCCTTTATCTCGCCCTCTGGAACTCTGCCCCACAAAACGACTGACCCTTGCGTGTTTCAATTGCTCAAGGGTTTCGACGACTTCTGCCGCTGTGTCACGGAATCTAGTGAAGACAAGAATTCGAGAGTCTAGATCCACTGAGAGTTGCTCGTTAACGAGCTCCAGAATGGCATCCGCTTTCGGATGACGGTGTCCCCTCTCTATGAGGGCTTGCAGTAGGCTCTCAAACTGCTGAAACTCGGCTCTGGATATGAGATCCTTGACGCCCTTGGAGCTCTTCTTGTTGCGGACCTCTTCGTAGATTCCCTGAATGTAGCGGTGTGTTGGTGTGAGTCCCTGAGTACCGATAAACTCAATCAAGTGCACGATTCGAAGGGCAGCCGTGAGGTTTCGAATGACTAGATAGAGACCTCGTGGTGGCTTTGTGTAAGTTCCTATCTCCCTTCGGACCTGCTGCTGAACACGAAGTATCTCCTTGCGGCTTAGACGGCGGCTGTCTGGAAGTGAGAAACCATGGTCCAGAATTGGCCTCTTGTAATCCTCAAGAAGGCCGTAAAGGATGTCTTTCAGAACCTCGACTTCTGAAGGCAAGACGAGATAGTGCATGTCAGTCGCAATCGAAACCGCATACTCACGAACATCTGGACTCTGCTCGTTGCGCACTTCCACTCTATCCAAGCGGAGGTTCGTGCAAACAGTCTTGATATGGTCTGCCTGATGCCCAGGTGAGGCGGTCAGCCCCAGGGAAAGGGGACTCTCTCCCTGTTTCTCATAGAGCTCGGCTATGAAGGTGTAGGCGTAGTTCCCCACACCTCGATGGGCCTCATCATAGACAATAAGTGAGACCTGACTCAGACTGTACCGTCTTTGTACAAGGTCATTTTGCAAAGCCTGAGGAGTCATCACCAGAACCCTAGACTCGGACCACATGCCAGGTCGGGTATCTGGCGGATCTTGACCAGTCATGCAGACTACTTGGTCTGGATCAATGTCCAATACCCTTCTCAAGAATCGGGCCTGTTGGTCAACCAGTGGGCGAGATGGCGCCAGGAATAAGATTTTGGACTCCGGCCGTTCTGTAAGAAGTCTGGCCGCCACAAGTGCCGCTATAACTGTCTTCCCAAGTCCAGTACTCAATACAATCATGGTGCTTTCCTTTGAAGCCACCTCAGAAAGACTGACCTGATACTTTCTGTAGTCAATGCTCTCCTTTCGCACTCCTGGCGCATCGACATAGGCAGTCTTCAAATCAAATCCCACACCATGGCTACTTTGTCTGTCTTCTGATAATACTCACTGTAAAAAGGCTCCTACCACTTGAACATGATTAGGAGTTAGACGCGATGACAGCCGGCGAGGCATTGCCAAGCATAGAAGCTGAGCTCTATGAACTCAGCATGCCCGGTAGACTGCTGGGCAAGGAAGTCCTTGACAGTAGAGCACGAAGAATCGGCATTGTGAGGAGCATACGAATTGCTCTGCATCCCACCCGTTCAGAACTGATAGTGAAGGGGGCGGAGGTCGAGTTCCCTGTAGACTTCGCCAAAGTTGAAACGGTGGGGACGGTGGTTCAACTCAACTCGACCGTCAAGGAAGCAGAAGAGATTGAGGTTCATGACGTCATCCGTCTGCAGAAAGAAGTCCTCGATGACATAAAGTCCTACCTTGGAGCAGGCTAAATCCGGATTTTCAGAGGACTGGTCCCATAGAAGAGTTAATAGCGGTCAGGAAGGCATTCCGTTTTTGGTGTCAAATTGATGGACCTGTCAGTCGAAGACTTGGCAAGTATGATTGACCATACGCGTCTCAAGCCAGAAACCAAAAGGAGCAAGATCCAGCAACTCTCCGAAGAGGCAATCACTTTCGGATTCGCATCTGTCTGTATTAATCCAGTTCACGTCGCATATGCCTATGAATTGTTGAAGGACACTCAAATCAAGGTGTGTTGTGTGATTGGCTTTCCTCTAGGTGCCAATCTATCAGAGGTGAAGGCTGTAGAAACAAGAGAGGCTGTTCGGTCGGGTGCTCATGAGGTAGACATGGTAGTCAACGTCGGCGCCCTTCGCGACGAGAACTATGAGCTCGTCAAGAGCGACATTGAGGCAGTAGTTGCCGCATCAGGAGATGCTCATGTTAAGGTAATTCTGGAAACAGGTCTTCTGACTGATGATCAGAAGCGTAAGGGATGTCTTCTCTCAAAGGAAGCCGGGGCAGACTTCGTAAAGACCTCTACTGGATTTGGTCCGATGGGCGCTACACCATACGACGTTCGTCTGATGCGGGAAACCGTTGGCGAAGATATGGGCGTCAAAGCCGCCGGTGGGATTCGAACCTTCAAGGATGCAATCAAGATGATCGAGGCCGGGGCCGATCGACTAGGCACAAGCGCAGGTATTGCAATTGTTGAAGACTACCGATGGGCCCAGTATAGCGACTCTTGGATGCAACCGGATAGACCCTGCTGGGACTGTCCAAGTCGTCAGGCAAATCTCGCTAAGCAGCCCAAGGAAGTGTATGTCTGGTACAAACAGCGGTGCTTGATCTGTCCTGACCGAGATGAGAATGTGTTTAATGACTAGGAGGGGAGATGATTGACAGAGTCACCGCAACCATATTCTGATGCAGAGATTCTCAGTGTTTCATTGACAAAGGGGAAGATAAACAGAGAGTCCATCTCATCTGACCTTTATTTCGAGTACCTGGGAGGCCGTGGACTGGGTGTAAAACTTCTATATGACAATCTTGCCCCGAAGACTGACCCGCTTTCGCCAGCAAATTGGCTGATCTTCGCTGTAGGTCCTCTCACCGCCACTACTGTACCCACCGCCGGTAGATTCGTAGTTGTCACGAAGTCACCTCTCACGGGCACCATATTTGATTCACATGCTGGAGGTTACCTTGGTGCTCAATTGCGCCGAGCAGGCTTTGCTGCAGTAGTCTTCCACGGTGCCTCATCGTCACCTGTGTATCTCTGGATCGATAACGATGAGATGGAGCTCAGGGATGCTTCGAAAGTTTGGGGCAGGAATGTCGAGGAGACCACAGATCAGCTCTTGAAGGAGACCGACTCAAAGGCTCAGGTAGCTTGCATTGGACCCGCGGGAGAGAACCGTATCAACCTCGCCGCCATTATGACAGACAAACACAGAGCGGCGGGACGTGGGGGTGTCGGCGCCGTGATGGGGTCGAAGAACCTTAAGGCGGTCGTTGTAAGAGGCACAAGGCAAGTTGGTGTCAATGAACCCGACCGACTGAAAGAGGCTGTCAAGAGGGCTCGTCGACTGATTAAGAAGAACTCTGTTACTGACAAGTCGCTCCCCATATATGGAACAGCAGTGCTAGTGAATGTCGCCAATGAGTTTGGTATGTTGCCGACCTACAACTTCCAAGAGGGGACATTCAATGACGCGGTAGGAGTGTCAGGAGAGAAGCTACTTGAGAGGCTCTCTGTTCGAACCTACAATTGCTTTGGTTGTCCCATAGGTTGTGGACGAATCAGTCGGGCAGAGGGCAGAGAAGTCGGAGGTCCTGAATACGAAACAATATGGGCGTTTGGTCCGCAGTGCGGCATAAACGACCTAGAATGGATTGCGGCAGTGAATCACCACTGTAACCTCTTGGGGATTGATACAATCTCAGCGGGGAGCACAATAGGCTGTGCCATGGAACTGGTGCAGAAGGGCAATCTTGATGCACCGCTCCATTTCGGAAACACGGAGGGCATCATTGAACTGATTCAAGACATGGCTCACGCTCGCGGGCTTGGCGGAGAGCTTGGAGAGGGTAGTCGAGCGTTCGCATCCAGGTATGGTGCTCCGGAGCTCGCAATGCATGTGAAGGGACTTGAGATTCCAGCCTATGATCCTCGCGGTGCACAAGGACATGCTCTTGGCTATGGCACCTCCAATAGAGGAGGCTGCCACCTACGGTCCTACCTAATTGGCCCGGAGATACTGGGCAGTCCTGTGCGGGTTGACCGCGATAGACCTGAAGGTAAGGCTGACCTTGTGATTCTATACCAGAACCTCTCTGCGGCCATGGACTCAATGGTCCTGTGCCGATTCACCAACTTCGCATGGACTGTCGATGACTATGCCGAGATGTTGGCTGCTGCCACAGGTCTCTCAACAAGCGGGCGGGACATCCTGAAGATAGGGGAGCGCATCTGGAACATTGAACGTCTCTTCAACAATCGTGAGGGTCTGACAGCTAAGGATGACCAACTGCCACCGAGGTTCCTCTCGCCTCTTCCTGAAGGCAATTCGCGGAACCGTGTTGTCCACATGAATGAGATGCTCACGGAATACTACAGACTCAGAAACTGGGACCAAGACGGCCGTCCTACCAAGAAACGTCTCAAGAGTCTCAATCTTGTCAGTTGACTAATGGTTTAGCAAAATGGAGTTGTGTTCTACTGGCTCGAAACACAGGTCGGCGTAAGAAGTTCAGAAGGTCTCACGCGCCCTATCTTGCGGAAATCAGGCTCTTTTGGTGTGATTCCTGTAACGTACCGACGCCTGCAAAAACAGAATGTAGCACATGTGGCAGCATTCCTAGGAGAGTCGGAATCTCTCCTCCCGGCGACCCATACCCGGCCATGGAGGGCCATCTCAACTATGCAATCAAGACAATTGACACGCAATTCGGCGAAGGGGTGGGCAAGGATCTTCTACCTGCTGGCAAGACCATAGTAATGAACAAGATTCCCTCGCTAGATGCGATGTTCGAAATCGTGATTGATGGCTACATTATTGGCAGACTGCGATATGAAGTCCCTAAGCATGATTACACTTTCTTACTGACACTTGAGGGTGGGAGAAGGATTGGACAGTCGAGCAGACAGAAATGGGTTAGTTGTTACGATGACGTTCTGCAGTATCTAAAGAAGGGTGCGAACCTGATGGTTCCGGGTATTGCTGGATGCGACTCCGACATTGAGGTAGGTGACGAGGTATGGGTTACTGACAGTAATGGCAGCGTGATAGGTGTTGGGACAGCTCGGATGAGCGGAGAGCAGATTGCAGCAGAACCCAAGGGCTATGCAATCAAGATCAGAGAGGTGGACAATCCCCGGCCACCCGCCATAAACCCGAAGAATGCGACTTGGGATGAAGCAGTAAATGCCAACGCAAGGGAGATTGACCGCATTGAGGAAGAAGCAGTCACTTTCATCAGGCGCACCATTGAGAAGAGAAGTCTACCTGTGGTAGTGGGCTTCAGTGGTGGGAAGGATTCTCTTGCTACATACTTACTAGTAGAGAAGGCTCTTGGTCGGAGCCCCCCTTTGTTCTTCATGGACACTGGCTTGGAGCTACCTGAAACAGTTCAATATGTGAGTGAGTTTGCTGAGCGGCACGAAACGATTGTAGTTGGACAGAAGGCAGGGCACAAATTCTGGGAGTCTATCGGTTCTTTTGGTCCTCCTGCCAGAGACTTTCGTTGGTGCTGCAAGATACTGAAACTGGGACCTGCTGCACTATCCATAAGCGAGGAATTGGATGGCAGCACACTCACCTTCATGGGTCAAAGAAAGCTGGAGTCATTCCAGCGTTCTGTAGAACGTCGAGTATCACACAATCCATGGGTGCCTGGGCAGACCTCTGCCAACCCAATCCAGAACTGGAACGCTCTCGAGGTCTGGCTGTACATCTTCAGAGAGAAGGAGCCCTTCAACATAATGTACAACAAGGGCTATCACAGGATGGGGTGCTATCTGTGTCCTTCATCCCCGCTCGCAGAGATTGAAAGCCTTGGTGAAACTCACCCCGAACTTCACACAAGATGGCGAGAAGAGCTGAACAGGTGGGCCCAGAAACTTGGCCTTCCTGAAGAGTGGGTTGACATGGGTTTCTGGAGATGGAAGCGGCTGCCTCCAGGGCAGCTTGGTATGATTGACAGCCTCGGCCTAGAGATAGAAGCAGATAGTCCCGGGCGTAAAGAAGGCCTAGATCTGACTGCTGTAAAGGGGGTTTCTCCCTGTGTGGAGTCGGGCTTTAGCTTCGAGGGGCAATTCTCAGCAGGCATTGATCTCGACAGAGTGTCAAAGCTGGCGCCCATCTTTGGGAAGACCAAGGTATCTCAGGAGCTGGGTGCTCTGAGGACAAAGTCTGGAGAGAACACGATTTCACTGTTTAGTTCAGGTTCTTTGGTTATTCGCGGAAATTCAAATTTGGAGGTTGATCAGTTGGCGAGGCAGGCAGAGCGCGCGGTGAAACGTTCTTTGTTCTGTCAGGCATGTGGAACCTGTGTGCCCCAGTGCGAACAGGATGCTCTGAACCTGAATGAAGGCATGATAGCTGTTGATGAAGCGAAGTGCACCAACTGTCTCAAGTGCGATCAGTGGCCTTGTCCCATATACTTGGACTGACGTATTGCGAGTCGTTATATAGTGAGTACAGTTTCTTTGACAAAAGCTTAATTACAGAGCCCCAACGGGGGCCTCCGTGACTCCAAACTAGTGACAGCCAAGGCGGCCAAGAAGATGCTCAGCGCGATCTCAATCACGATATGGCGATTCCGCAGGTACCTCGTGCTGAGTCTGGTTATCTCCATGATAGCAATTCCATTTGCCAACTTCCTGGTAATTGAACGCGACCGTAATCGGAATGAGATGTACGGGGAGGCCTTCTGGAGATTCGGCTTCAACGTCTATGACATGACTGATGACGAAGTCGCTGAAGCTCTGGGATACCATCCTGAGAATTACACGCTGCCAGAATATCTAGGTAATGTTACGTACGAGTATCCAGTGTTCGGCCTGATCTTCTTTGCTATAGCTGCTTGGTTATTCCCAGGACAGGGAGGTTTACAGCCGCTATGGTTGAACTTCATTCTGACGCTGGTATTTAACCTGAATCTCGTCTTGGTAGCTATTCTGCTAGGAGAGCGCATATTCAACAAGAATTGGGCACGGATGTTGTTCGGCGGTTACTTCGTCTACGGCCTGATAATGTCCGCGGGAGGCGGCAAGCTCGAGCCCATTGTAGATTGCCTGCTTCTTCTGGCACTAGTGCTGAACAAGGAGAAACAACATGGAAAGGCGATGTTTGCCTTAGGTCTATCAGTGCAGACTAAGATATACTCGGTCGTTGCTCTTCCAATCCTATTCATCACAGCTCCTCTTTCGATTATCTGGTTCCTTGCTTCAACATTTATAACCGTAATTCCGTTTCTCTTCCTAGGAGCAGACTTCAGCACTCTGTTGTCGCATTTCCTGAATACAACAGAGTACAGCTCCTACATCGTCAACCCGATGTTTCCTGGACTTTTCCTAGCAACACCAGATATCAACAGCGATCCTGTCACTTTCTATATGTGGCCTCCAGCTCTGATTCCAGTCGTCATATACGTGACATTCATGCTATTCACGTTTCGGCCTTACCTGCCTCTCAGAGCTGATTTAATGGAGGCATCATGGCACACGAAGCTGAAGTTACTGTTCCCTCTCTACATCTATATGCTTCCTGCGATTCTCTTCGTGTTCAGGTGGGTCATGCCCTGGTATCTCTTCTGGCTGGGTCCTATGATATTCCTATTCAAGGAAGACGAACATGCCATTGGCTATCTAAAACAGCTCACAGTTGTGGGCTTCGTCTATGCTTTTGGGATACTCTGTAACTGGCCTTACTTCATCTCTGGACCCCTGCCTGACTTCTTGATACACTTTCCACTCGGATGGTACACCCTTCTGGGTCTATTCCTATTGGTATTGTCAGCTGCAGTATCATTTGGTATATGGCGATGGACTTTCAAACGCAGAGAGAGAAGAGCTCAGAAGATTCGAGAGGCCATCGCACGCGGCGAGCTAGTGATGTAGTTTAGATGCGGGCTGTTCCATTCTCACGATAGTAGTCGATTATCCGTCGTCTAATGAGCGTAGAGGAACAGAGTCCATCTGCATCTCGTTTCTCAAGTCTGACTATCTTAGTACTCATCCCAACATCTGTGAAAAGCCTCTCCAAGGCATCCATGTCAGTCTGTTGATCATACCCGAGCGCAATGATGTCGGGGTCAATGTCCACTACGATAGAGGTGTGGTCGGTGGTATCGTACCCTAGGACCGCTCTGTCCACCATCTTCAAAGATTCAACAATTCGTCGTCTTTGTTCTGCTGGGAATACTGGGGGCGCGCCTCTTTCCTTCTCGACAGTCTTGTCGAGCGCGACCACGACGACAAGTTCCCCTCCATCACCAACCAGCTCTCTGGCTTGTTCGAGGTATGCGATGTGTCCAAGATGAAGGATGTCAAACTTCCCAGCAGCCAGCACGCGCTTACCTGCCATGAATAACCCCTCAGTCAAACTAGTCCTCGTCGACGGCAAGGAACTCGGTGCCTTCCTTTATGACCTCAATCCGACGCTTAGTCTTAGTAATCTGGCTGACATGGACCAGACCGTTGATTTCAAGCTGCATCAACGCCTGGTTGAGTTCTGCGTCGCTCGGCTCGTCGCCCAACTCCTTCTTCAGCGCTCTTGTCAGCTCATCGTCGAGAATGACCCCTCGCCGTTTCTTGAGTATTTGAACGATTACATTTCTGAGTGGTAGCACACTCCACGATGTCATCAATACCACATCCTGACGTTCATATGTATCCTGGAGGTGTGGTCTCCATAGCTTGAGTGGATCTGCGCATCTCCCTCTCTATCTTCTCAAATCGTTCGATATCTTCTGGCGTCACCGAAGCGTGGATGGCGGCCAGTGCAGACTCGAAGTGCCTCCAAGAAACAAGATTAGCATCCAAGTCCTCGCGAAGGGCACGCATGCCCGCCTCACGACAGACGGCTTCAATATCCCCACCAACATATCCTTCAGTTTGATCTACCAGCGCACCTATCGAAACGTCTGAGTCAAGTGGCATGCCATCTGTGTAGATATGGAAGATCTCCTTCCTACTCTTGGCATCTGGAGCTCTTACATAGACAAATCGGTCGAATCTCCCAGTCCTCAGCAGAGCTCTGTCAATCAAGTCGGGTCGGTTTGTTGCGGCGAGGACGATTATGTCCTTCATTGATTCGAGTCCATCCATCTCGGTGAGGAGCTGACTGATTACTCTCTCTGTGACATGACTGTCACCGCTACTCCGGCCTCTAGTTGGAGCAATCGCGTCAATCTCGTCGAAGAAGATTATTGCAGGAGCGGCAGTTCTTGCCTTTCTGAACACCTCTCTAATGGCCTTCTCACTTTCTCCGACCCACTTGGAAAGCAGCTCCGGGCCCTTCACACTGATGAAGTTGGCCTCACTCTCAGTTGCCACAGCCCTGGCAAGGAGTGTCTTTCCGCATCCCGGTGGACCCCAGATAAGAACGCCTTTTGGAGGCGAAATTCCGATTCGGGTGAATGACTTTGGTTTCTTCAACGGCCACTCGACTACCTCAATGAGTTCCTGTTTCACCTCAAGTAGGCCGCCTACATCAGTCCAATGGACGTTAGGTACTTCAATGAACACCTCCCTCACGGCAGAGGGCTGTATCTCTCTCAGCGCCCCAAGGAAGTCAGGGTTGTTGACCTCCAATTGGTCAAGGACTTCCGGAGGTATCTCTTCCTCTTCGAGGTTTATCTGAGGCAGGTATCTTCTCAGTGCCTTCATGGCTGCCTCTCTACAAAGCGCATTCAGGTCTGCGCCCACAAAGCCGTGCGTTATCCTCGCAAGGTTCTGAAGGTCCACTTTGTTATCACCTTCAGAGGTAAGAGGCATTCCCCTCGAGTGAATATGCAGTACCTCCAGCCGCCCGGTCTCGTCCGGCACTCCAATCTCAATCTCGCGGTCGAATCTTCCTGGACGTCGTAGAGCGGGATCTAGAGCATTGATTCTGTTGGTGGCACCAATCACTATTACTTGGCCTCGAGCCTTTAGGCCGTCCATTGTTGCAAGAAGCTGCGCCACTACACGGCGTTCGACTTCTCCCTGAACGTCCTCTCGCTTTGGCGCAATGGCATCTAGCTCATCGATGAAGATTATACTCGGCGCGTTCTCCTCTGCCTCTTCAAAGATCTTCCTGAGTTTCTGTTCAGACTCGCCATAGAACTTGGACATGATCTCCGGACCATTTATGTGAACGAAATTGGCCTCCGACTCAGAAGCGACAGCCTTTGCAAGCAATGTCTTGCCTGTTCCTGGTGGTCCATGGAGAATAAGTCCGCGCGGAGGATCAATACCCAAACGCTTGAATATCTCGGGATGCCTCATTGGCAGCTCAACCATCTCACGGATTCGTTGAATTGCATCAGCAAGACCCCCGATCTCTTCATACGTCACCTGTGCAGCGCCAATTACGTCACCAGTCGGTTTTTCGGCAATAGATAACATACTAGAATGCTGAACCACAACAGTACCTGCAGGTTTGACTGATGTGACCTTGAATGGAATCGCTCTCCCGAGAATGGGAATGAATACTGTGTCGTTTAGAGTAACTGGACAGTTCAGGAGTTTTCTCTTGACGAACTCCTCAAAGCGTGGCTCAGGCCGAATTGGCACAGAAGTCGGTGCAAGAGTGATGTTGCGTGCAGGCTCCTCATTTGCCCGACAGACAGTCACTTTCTCACTGAGACTCACGCCAGCGTTCCTGCGTATTCTACCATCCATGCGGATGATCTCTCGTCCCTTGTCTCCCTGATATGCTGGCCAGGCAATTGCAGCTGTGACTCGCTTCCCTTTGATTTGGATTATATCTCCAGTTCTGACTCCAAGCTTTTCCATAGACATGGCATCGATTCGTACAATGAACCTGCCAATGTCTCTGTGTTCGGCCTCTGTTACCTTCAGAACTATTTCGACCATTGCTCAACAACAACCTCCGGTTCTTGTATGGTGATAATCCAGAAACGGGGTGGGTCTTCGGCAACCCGCCAGCAACACCAAGCTTCCCATACTCTGGCTTCCATGAGAGGGTATTTCTACACCGAGATAATCTCCCAGTAAGCGATTGTTGATTTCAAGTGATTGCCTCAAGTATGTTGTTATAAACCCTGAGTTCTGTTCTTTAACCCCTTACTGGTTCAATATGAACTTACGTCGTAGGGCGCGGTTCCTACATCCGTGAAACTCGTTCTACCTCTACTTGTGAAACACCTTCAAGGGTGCATATCGCATCCTCAATGTCATCAGTGCCACCCAACGACTCATCGCGAGCGACATTCATCCGAAGTGCTTTGAGGCCGAACGCTATTGGAGTTATCTCGGTTGCTCGGACATCAGTATCCTCTGGTATGACCGCCTTGATGCGCTCAAGCAAGTCATCTAGATCCACGTCAACATCTTCTGGCATAACTTTCAACGTAACAACCACTCTTGCCATCACCCATCAGCTCCCTAGACAATCAAGGCCCCTCAAAAGCACAGTTGGGGCAGGTGTATTTGACAGAGAAACGTCTACAGACCTCGCACCGCCATATCATCAAGTCGCCACAAGACGGACACTGGAACTTCACGCTGTCCTCCTGTGGAGAGATTGAGCGGTGACATGATGTACATCTAATTGCTCTCATGTTAGACAAGTTACCACCAGAAGTATTTCTCAAGGGATGCGTTTCATTGGGCCCCTTTCTGCGTTATTATAAACCTGCCGAAGCGTACATTCCGACAGTCTTCCCAATTGTGACCAGAACCAATCAGTGATGCTCAATTCATATATGCAAGGATTAGGGAATTGATATAGACATCAGTCAGGAGAGGAATTCATGGGCACCAAACTGGGTGACATAATGAACGCAGATGTGATAACCCTGCGAGAACTTAGCGGTCGTGCAATCGCCATCGATGCTTTCAACACCATCTATGCTTTCCTTGCTAGTATTAGACAGCCTGACGGTACTCCCCTAAAAGACAACAAGGGACGTGTCACCAGTCATCTTTCCGGGCTCTTCTACAGGAATCTAAACCTTCTCGAGCACGGAATAAATCCTGTCTACGTGTTTGACGGCGAAGCACCCACCTTGAAGGCTGCAGAAGTCGAACGCAGGAAGGAGTTTCGCGAGGCTGCAAGAAAGGAATGGGTACGTGCAAAAGAGGAAGGGAGAATTGAAGACGCTAGAAAGGCAGCCCAGGCCAGCTCAAGACTGACCACACCAATGGTCGAGGACAGCAAGAAGCTCTTGACTGCCCTAGGGATTCCGGTGGTTCAGGCCCCCTCTGAGGGCGAAGCTCTCGCCGCGCAGATGACTCGATCTAACACCGTGTGGGCCAGTGCGAGCCAAGACAATGACTCGCTGCTCTACAATTGCCCGCGAATGATTCGTAATCTGTCAATATCAGGGCGTCGTAGGGTATCCCGTTCGAAGACCTATAAGACGATACACCCTGAAATCATCGATTTGGACTTGAACCTGAAGCTAATGGGTATAACGAGAGAGCAGCTCATAGATATTGCAATTCTTGTTGGAACTGACTACAACGAGAAGTTGGAGGGTGTTGGTGCCAAGACAGCATTGAAGTGGATCAAGAAGTATGGCAGTTTGGAGAATGTGGAGGCTGAGAGAGGAATCACACTTGATTTCCCCTATCCTGAAATCAGAGAGATCTTCTTGGATCCTCCAAGGATTGAACTTCAGGAACCTAAGTGGTCTGAACCACAAAATGAGGACCTAAGACGAATACTCTGTTCGGAACACGATTTCAGTCGGAATAGAGTCGAGAAATCACTAGAGCGACTTCGTACAGCGCTCAAAGAGGTCAGAGGGTCCACACAGCAGAGCTCTCTTACGGATTTCTTCTGAGTAGACTGTTGGATTCAGACTCCGAGAATGATAAATACCAAAGCAGAAACAGGACTAGTGTAGCAGGTGAAGCACACGCATGCAAGAGAGAATAACGGCAGTTCGTGCGTCAATAGCTGACATAATCAACGGAACGTACCAGAATGTAAACGGGCCTCATGTCGTTTCTCCACACGGGGTCGAGCTCAGAAGAGTTGCTCTCGTGGGATTCATTGTAGATCAATACTCGGGGCAGGGTTTCGCCAGCATTACAATAGATGATGGAACGGAAACAATAAGGGCGAAGGCGTGGGGCGGAGAGGCCAGCTCCCTAGAGAAGGTTGAGCAGAACATTCTAACACTGATTATCGGTAAGGTACGGGAGTACGAAGGAGAGGTCTACCTCGTACCGGAGATTGTGCGCGAGCTCGACGATCCGAACTACTTGTCCGTCCATCAGCTGGAGCGATACATTGCCATGCTTACAAGGAGCGGAGTCAGTTCCTCTGTGACTTCCGACTTGGAAGACTTCCTCCCTGAGCCGCCTCCACCGAAGCCGGCAGACAAGGAGAAGTCCGGAGGAGTAAAGGTTGCAGGCAAGATCTACAAGCAGATAATGCAATTTATCGAGAACCACGCAGACAAAGATGGTGTTCCCATTGATGACATAGTTGGATTCTTTGAGGAACGCGGCCATGATCGCACCGATATCCAGTTGAAGGTACTGGATTTGCAGGGGCAAGGGAAGATACTGGAGGTCAGTGTCGGTGTTTACAGGCCGGCTGATGCATGATTGAATCGGAACCGTTCACCGAACGACAGCTTAATAGCGAATATGGAGTGGGTTGACATATGGACGACTACGATAGCCTATTGGACAGAGCAAGATCTCAAGTTCCCGAAGACGCGTTCAAGCGGTCCGGAGAGCGATTCAACGTCCCTGGCGTGCAGCTCATGGTTCAGGGCAACAGGAGTTTCTGGCAGAACTTCCAAGAAACAATCAGTATCCTGAATCGACCTGGGAAAGAAGTGTTGAAGTACATTGCCGGACAATTAGCTACTGCCGGGAACATTGAGGGTAGCAATGCGATATTCAACGGCAAGTTCACTTCAGAACAAGTTGATGCTGTATTGAGTCGCTATGTCGAGTCCTACGTGATCTGTCCTGTTTGTACTCGTCCTGACACAAGCATGGCAAAGGAAGGAAACGCATACTATCTCGTATGTCAGGCCTGCGGTGCTCGCACTTCTGTAAGGCCAATATAGGGGGCCAAGTAGTTGGTCAGTGTGTACTTGCGAGTTCGTGAAACTCATGATGGACACTATCTCGTTGCTATGTGTGACGAAGGTCTCCTAGGAAAGACACTGGTGGAAGGAAAAGTGAAGTTCAAGGTGTCAAAGGATTTCTACGGAGAAGAGCTTGTAGACGTTACGACCTGTGTGGAACATCTCAACAGAGCCACTATTGCCAATATGGTTGGGTCGACAAGCGTGGAAACCGCGATCAGTGCCGGTTTTGTACATGAGCAGGCTGTAGGCTACATTGAGGGTCATCCACATGCACAATGGGTAAGACTCTAGACAAATAGAGAGTCTGACTGCTCAGGAAAAGCGCATAATCCAACCACGTTTTAAGCAAATCGTGAAGATTGGAACTGTTGATGAAATTGAAAGCCCCCTGTTATGAGTGTGGAGAAAAGGCCGTAGTGGAAGGTCTCTGCGCCAACTGCTACGAGAAGGCACATCCGCTCATTCAGATACAGTCTCCACTTACTCTCTATTCTTGCAGGAGGTGCGACGCGGTGAAGACTCCGGGGGGTTGGACGCCAATCACCGAGGTCCTGCCGGACTCGATCCAGACGAATCTGTATCAGGTCCGTATAGCGTTGGACCATGAGGTACAACGTTTCAAGGACCACGTTCAAGTTGACTTCACTGAGGAGAAAAGGCTAGACAGAGTACTTCACATCACTGTTTCTGCATCCGGGAAGTCCCATGAGTCAATTCCTAATCACACCGAGAGCTACCGCGTAGAAGTCAGGATGAAGAATGGCACGTGTGACACCTGCTCAATGATGAGCGGCGGGTATCACGAGGCGATTCTCCAGGTGCGCGCCGATGGCCGCCAAATAAGTGAACCTGAAGAAGAACAGATAATGTCCGTCCTCACTGATATGACCGTCGCTGAGTATGGGAAAGACGCCAAGGCATACGTTTCAGAAACAAGCAAAGACAAACATGGACTTGATTTCAAGATAGGCTCTGAACATCTGTGCCGCCGAATTGCTGATGAGCTCGAATCAAAATACCTTGCCCAGCGGAAAGAGAACTATAAGCTAATTGGACAAGATCGTGGCGGCAAGCGGAAGTATCGAATCACCATTCTCATTAGACTGCAGAGATTCACTGTAGGTGATTTTGTCCGGGTCGGTGACGTTCCTTGCCAGGTTATGTCAATGGGCAAGAGTGGACTCACCTGCTTTGACCTGACGGCCCTACAGAGCTTCACAATCAACACAAAGAGTTCCAAATGGAGAACACTAGATTTCATCTCTCCTGAGTCTACAAAACGACAGTTCATGGTTGTTTCGAGAGCCTATGGTCAGCCCATTCAGATTATGGACTCCGAAACCTACGAGATGTTTGAGATTGATGACAATGCCCTCTCTCAGGAGATAGGTGGAGGCGAAACAATCTTCGCGGTCTTGCTCGAAGACAACATCTATCCCCTTCCTTAGTTACCAGGGCGAATGCCCCTCTAAGTGCCTGAAACAAAGAGCTACGCTTAAATGCGCTCCCAAGTCACACTCTGCTAATGCCCAGGCCGAATGGGTCATAAACGGAGGAATTAGTTGCCCCGACGAGGTAAGCGCCGACACCAGGGTCCGCCAACTGAAGAGCTAGTTCGTGTTAGAACGCCCAAGCGAGATGAGGGAGAGATGTTTGGCATCATAATACAGATGCTTGGCTTTGACAGGGTCAGAGTTAGATGTGAGGACGGCGAGATTCGAATAGGAAGAATACCTGGCCGCATGAAGAAGAGGGTGTGGATGCGTGTCGGTGACACAGTACTGATAGTACCTTGGGAGTTTCAGTCTGATTTGAAGGGAGACGTTGTTTGGCGTTATCGCCAAAACGAAACTGACTGGCTCCAAAAGAAAGGCATCTTGAAGATGTTCTAGGCCAACCTTTTTCTGAGTAGTCAGTGGACGACTTGATACGAGGCATAAGTGCTTCTCGAAGGAAGGCACCCTGAGTTGAAACGACTGGACAGAGAGCATGAGCGGATTCTCTCTGAGCTCGACCGCCGTAAGATGAAGCGGCGGAAGGACTCAGATGAGTTCAAGGTTGTTGAGGGCGTGATTGACCCGCCGACGCTCAAAGCACTCTACAGGCTACTAAACAAAGGAGTCATCAATGCAGTACATGGCACCATCAGCACAGGGAAAGAGGCAAATGTCTATCGAGGAGAAGACCTTGATGGACAGCCGGTAGCAATCAAAATCTATCGGGTTTCTACTGCAGAAACTGACTTCATGCTCGAGTACATCGTGGGTGATCCAAGATTCAGACGTATCAAGAGGCGAAGTAGAGCACTGATACCTCAGTGGACACTCAAAGAATACAAGAATCTCACACGATATCATGATGCGGGAGTACGCGTTCCCAAGCCAATAGCCGTCGACCGAAATGTACTGGTCATGGAGTTCATAGGTGATGCAAAGACTGCTGCTGCGCCTCTCATGAAGACAGTAGAGGTGCCGTCACCCGTGAAAGTCTTCAATCAACTCATTGAGATGGTTCAGATTGGTTACAACAAGGCAGGCCTTGTTCACGCTGACCTGAGTGAGTATAACGTACTGTGGTTCAAGGGACCTGTGATAATTGACGTTTCTCAGGCCGTACTCACGACCCATGACAACGCTAAACGGTATCTGATTCGTGACATCCAGAACCTAGCAAGCTTCTTCCGGAAGCTAGGAGTGGAGCCGGCGAATCCTGAAGAGATTGCCGAACACATATTGTCCTCTGGTGAAGAATAGATGCATTTCCAAGAGACCGTCAGAGTTCCTGCAGAAAGAGTAGGCGTCATCGTTGGGCGCAACGGCAGAGTCAGGAAGAAAGTAGAGCAACTGACAAACACCAAGATTGAGGTAGACCCTGAAGGTGTTGTGACTATTAGGAGTCCAGAAGACACTGAAGATCCTGTTTTGGCATGGAAGGCTCGTGACATTGTTCGAGCCATGGCTCGTGGCTTTAGTCCTAAGAACGCCCTCTCCCTCATTGATGAAGATGCACGACTCGTAATCATCTCGCTCAGGGAGATTGTTGGGTCTTCACCCAACCAGCTGAAACGAGTTGCAGGCAGAATCATTGGAGAGAATGGCAGAACAAGAAGAGCAATTGAGCAGACGACCGAGACCAAGATATCCGTATATGGAAGGACAGTTTCACTGATTGGTTTTGATCCTGGTCTCCAGTATGCACATAGAGCCGTCGACATGCTAATTGGAGGAGCACCTCACAGTGCAGTCTATTCAATGCTTGAGAGAGCTCGAAGACAGATGAGTCGCCTTGAAGCGGAGCTGTGGGAGGACACTGACCTCTGAACCTAGAGGAATTGTAATACCTCCTCTAATAATCCCAATTCCTCATTCTCTTAATTGGCTAAGATGAACAGGACTCACAAGTCAGAAGAAGACTTTCGAGGAATCTCACCGGCAGAGTTCTTCTATAGAAATCGTCAGATGGCAGGCTTTGGAAATCCTACCCAGTCAGTGTACTCAACAGTCAGAGAGCTAGTTGAGAACAGCCTAGATGCCTGCGAAGATGCTCAACAACTCCCGAGAATACGGGTCTGTATTCAGTCCCATCGATCCAATATACTCACAGTGAGTGTTTCCGACAATGGAGCAGGAGTTCCATATGCGCACGTTCCGGAGGCCTTTGGTCGAGTTCTCTATGGTAGCAAGTTCGGGCATAAACAGAAGCGTGGTACTTTTGGTCTAGGGGTCACAATGGCTATCCTCCATGGACAGATCACAACTGATGAACCTGTTTCGGTTCACACTCGAACAACGGAAGGTCCGGGTATGATCTTCCGAATTCTCATTGACGTCGAAAGAAACACTCCCATTGTCGAAAATAAAGAAGTATTGAGAAGGAGGGAGCAAGGCACCACCGTGACTGTCAAGTTAAGAGGTGACTTGAAGCGCGCTCAGGAGAGAGTAGAGGAGTATCTTAGACTGACGACTGTGGTATCCCCGCATGCTCAGATCGCACTCGTGATCGACGATTCATCAAGCAAGGTCATGGGCGGGTTTGTCGACACAGTCCCTGAAATGCCAGTCCCAACTAGACCGCACCCTAGGGCCGCAGATCTGGAGCTGCTTCGCCGACTCATTGAGAGTAGCAGGCCTAAGGGGCTTCGGGACTTCTTGATTGATTCCTTTCAGCAATTGGGAACTAGAACTGCAACCCGACTCCTCGGGTTTCTAGCAATGGACCAAAGCATTCAAGTTAAGACGATGGAACGCGAAGACATCTCTCGACTAGGTGCGGGACTTCGTAGATTCGACGGTTTTAGTAGTCCTAGTGGTAAGAGTCTGAGTCCCATCGGGAAGGATGCTTTTCTCAAGTCGGTGGCAGCTACCTTCAATACGAAAATGCTTAGCTATACACACAGTGCGACTTGTGAATGGGGCGGCAACGCCTTTGGAATTGAGGGAGTAGTGGCATTGGGTGATGATTTTCCCTCGGCAGACATACCAACGCTCTACCGATTCGCCAATCGTGTGCCTCTTCTTTATGACGCAAGCGAGGACATCCTGTCCAAGGTGCTAAGACAGGTCAACTGGTCGAGGTACGGTAGAACAGGCCCGAAACCCGTTGCATTATTCATCCACTTCTTCTCCACGAAGGTACCATACAAGGCAGCAGGAAAGCAGGCTATCGCCCAGACATCTCAGATTGAAGAAGCGGCTCTGGCGGTCTACCGCAGACTGGGACGTTCTCTGAGCAAATCCATCAAGAAACACAATCGTTCCCTACGGGACACCAAGAGGATTAGGGAGTTCTCCGAATTGTTTCGATTGGTGGCTAAGTATGGATCAGCCCTGGCAGAATCGGAAACAGTCCCTTCTACCGCCAAGATGGTGAAGATCCTTTTCGAGGCGAGTGATGATGTCTGAGAGAAGCGGAGTAGACATTCTAACAACTGTGGGGAGGGAGATAGTCAATGCAATCCAACGAGGCGAGTTTCCGACTCTGAATCTACCCGACAGAGGGACCACAAATATCCTCTATGACCCTAATCTCGACCAGTTCATCCTTGGGAGTTCCCAAGTGAAGCGTGACTCCAGCAATCTCAAACACGTTCGGAGTTTTGCACAACTCGTCTGGGTTGCTCATTTCGCCAAGCAGCTTCTTCAGGCAAAACGTACCAGCTCACTTCGAGACCTATACTACTCAAGTGAGGCATTTGGTGTGGAGTTCAGCAATCAGACAGAATCAGATAGAACGATCGTTGACCTTGAGTGCTTGACTGGTCTGTCGAGGGAGGCTCTTGGCATATTTCCTGAGGAGCACTCATCGATCTTCGGAAGCATGACAATGCAGTATACCGTTCCCGGCTATGAGGGCAAACAAGTGGATCTTACAATGAGTCCAGATGGTCTACCTGTGGGCCGCGCTCTCACGACCGCTCAGCCTCTGAGAACGGATGCGGAGGTCATACTGGCCGTAGAATCAGGTGGCATGTTCTCTCGGTTGATAGAAACCATGGCATGGGAAAGATACAAAGCTGTACTGGTGCAGTTGGGAGGACAACCTCCGAGATCCACCCGGGCCCTGATGAGAAGAATCCACGAAGATCTCGGTCTTCCTGTCTTCATATTTACCGATGGAGACCCTTGGGGAATGCACATTGCACAGGTGGTAATCAGCGGCAGCGCAAATTCCGCTCATGTAAAGGGACTGACGATTCCCTCTGCTAAATGGATTGGTGTGACTCCAAATGACATAGTTGAACACGCACTGCCTTCAGAACCCATGACCGATGCGGATCTCAAACGCTTGGACGAGCTAGCTCGGGATGTTCGCTATTCCAACAGAGAATGGCAGGAACACATCAAGCAGTTTCGGCGGCTTCAAAAGAAAGCGGAGCAGCAAGCCTTCAGTAGACACGGAATGGACTACGTTGTCGACACCTATTTGTCAGACAAGCTGGCGTAATTCAGAGACCAAGCAGCTGAAACACCAAAAGAAGAGCAACGGCCCCATACGCAATAACCGCCTGAAGTAACACCAACAGATTCACGTTCTTCTTCTCTGTCACGTTCTTTGAGAGGTGGGGTAATATCCAGTAGATTGTGTACGGTCCCGCAACCTCCAAAGTACCGTCTTCTCTTGGTCCTGCGAACTTCCTGTACTCACCACGGGTGCGGTTGATGCGTACCTTGTAAAAGATGTAGAGCAGAAAGTTCAGCCCGAAGGGCAGATACAGGAGGACTGCAAGTCTGTCCATATTGCCGAGTATCAATGCAGCAGCTATTGCTGCTCCCATAGGCAACCTCCCGACGTCACCCGGCAGAATCCTTGCTGGATATCTATTGAACAATAGAAACCCGATTGATGCACCCATTAGCGCTCCGGCAACAACCCCAGCATCTACCTGGGTCTGGGGAATGGCGACACCTGCTGTGAGCGGCAGCAACACCACATACAGAACTGCTGCTGAGGAGTTTACTGCCGAGAGGCCGGCCTCTAGACCATTCATCCCTCCATACATGTTGGTAGAGTCAATGATGAACGTCATCATCAGTGGCACAATTACAAGCGGGTAGAGAATTCCCAGGTCAACCGTGCCTAAGAAAGGGATTGACATGGTTGTCGTGCCAACTTGCATCACTATCATTGGTATTGATGCTATCATCGGGAGGGCTATCTTGGTTCGATTCCTGAAATCTAGGCTATCGTCTAGGAGTCCTATTATCGCTGCCATTAGAATAGAAACCATTGCCGCCAAGAGTCCGGGGTTCACAATGTCTTGGGCCTGGAACGTTGTTAGCCCAATCACAATCAGAAGAGAGGTGACAATTGCGAAGAGAACCACGATGCCTCCGCCCTTTGCAACCTCTGGCCTATCCTTCTTGTGGACATCAATGCCTACAAACCCCTTCTGTTTCAGGGTTTCTATCATAGATGGAAGTACTAGCACCACGATTAGAAACGCAAGTACTATGGCAATCAGAATAGCTAGCAATCGTTTCTATTCTCCTATTGAGCGTTTCACAATCACCCTGTTTAACACTTTTTGGATGTATGCCGCTTCGTGCATGCTTTCAACCTACGAAACCTATTTAACGAATCCAGAGGTTCGACCGCATCGTTCGCGGTCAGACTAGAGCATATCTTATCGCGAACCCCAGCGATTCACGGTGATTCGTATTGAGCCTGCTGCATAGACGAATAGCGACATTCGCAATACTGGCGTTGTTTCTCGTAGGCAGTGCTATGACAGCGGTTCCATTGGCAGCACACTGGGACTCTGAAGTGGCATACGACATAACGCAGCAGTCGACCATGGCAGATTCCACAAGCAATCTCACAGTTCCATATGTGGATAAGCACTACGGGGCCGCTGATGGCATAATCGATCCATTTGAATATGCAATAAACTTCACGGATCCCGTGACTGGCATTACGGCCTATCTTGAACATAATGGCACCACACTCTTCCTAGGACTATCCGCCCCTACTTCGGGTTGGATTGCAGTCGGATGGCAGAACTACACCGATAGGTTCACTGTGGCCGGGCTGAATCAGAGTGATCTTCTATTCGGTTATGCTCCAGGTACACCGCATGAGGATTACTGGA
This sequence comes from Candidatus Thorarchaeota archaeon, assembly GCA_046758445.1. GTDB lineage: Archaea > Asgardarchaeota > Thorarchaeia > Thorarchaeales > Thorarchaeaceae > SMTZ1-83. The sequence continues at coordinate 74,649 of JBHIAE010000003.1, forward strand.
GGGCCAGAGATGACGACGCTGGAACAGTCCACTATGTATTGACAAGCCGCAATGGCAGTCTATTACAAGAGGGCGACTTTCCTACAGACGATATGGATGATCCATTCTCTGTAATGCCTGCACTTGCCATGTACAGAAACATGGTTCTCGCGGGCGGTGGCATGCGACTAGGTGAAGTGCGCCATTTCATCATCCCCGCCGAAGAGGCCTATGCCTTTGACCCCACACATCAACTCTATGGTCTGGATCTAGAGTACACAACTACACTAACCAGGCTAAAGAGAGGCGCATCAGTCCTAAGAAGCAATACGAGCAATCCTGCCAGATCAAGCCAGGTGGTGTTCAGCGACCAGAGAGGTGTCGGCACACTTCAACATCTCCCGGATGGTGATCAGAGTCGAATACTGTCTGCGAATGCCACTGATGACGGGGAAACGACTCAGCTTGAGTATGTACTCCAAATGATCAGTGGAGATCCCGAGGATATATCGATTCTAAATGGTACCGACCAAGTGTATCCATTCGTATTCTTGTACAGCAACACAGAAGACTTCGGCGAGTTGCCTGTGCAGTATACTTACTGGTCTGGTCCCATAATGATGCAGTTCGAACCCAATGCTGCACCAACATTGTTGGTCGAGAGTCCAACCTCAGTAGACCCACTAGTCTGGGTGGACGAGTTCAAGGTAAATGTCACAGACAACACCTTTGTTAGAAGAGTGGACTACAGAGTTGACAATGAGAACTGGACGGAGATGGAGTTCGATTTCATATCCGGCCTTTGGGAATACCGTGTAGATCTTTCAGGCTACGCCGAGGGTCCGCACACTGTTTGGTTTAGCGGAACGGATCCGTCAAATTCGAGCAGAGTGATTTATGTCAATGTAACAATCACACGTCCATACACTCCATATCTTGGTATGAAGCTTGATGTGGAAAGAGCCTATAGGACCGAAGGGTATCACACTGCACAGGTGAATGATCGATATACAATCACCAATAATGGTTCAGCGGCCATTGGAGCACTGGAAGTATTCCTTCCACTGGAATACGTGTACAATGTCCTCTCCCTTACGGCAGTGGACTCTCAGGGTAATGAGATTAAGGTCACCAGACTTCAGGACCAAGGAGGCATGATGCATTGGCGACTGCATCTCTATGAACCTGTAGACTATGGACAGACCTATGATTTCACCGCCACCATGCGAATGCACGGTCTCGATGTCATGACGGACTCAGACACCAAAGAATTCGACTTGAAGTTCTTGAAGTACCCGGTTCTTCCCTATCCGATAACCAGTGCCTCCTTTCGCCTGATCCTCAGAACAGGTGACTCTCTCGCACCAAATTACGAAAGTCCTGATACAACAATGGACAATCTGGCTCCGTTTGCCATAGAGGAGTTCGCAACCGCTTTTCGGTCCTTCTCTCCATTCATTGTAGCAGACCGCACTACAACTGTGACCGTTGATCCATGGGGCTGGCTATCATTTAGCGAAACCATCTGGTTGCACAATATTGGGCCATTTGGGACTCCTGAGGACAAGGTTTCCTTTATCCTGCCTGCGTATTCCACAGGGGTAAGAATCTTTGACCGAGTTGGCATTTTGGCCAAATCGCAGTTCTCTCTTTCCGGGGAGTGGAATGTTTCAAGAGTTGTTGAGATCGATCTGCTGGGTGACCGGTTCGGTGAACAGCTACGGGAAGGATACTCTTACGAGTTCAACATCGACTACTTGGTTCCAATCAGTGAATATGAGCAGCTTGCAGAAGGCGCCAATCTCTTGAAGCTACCCATGGGCAGCGTTCAGGAAATTGTTGCACTATCACACACAGTCGACCTAGTCCTGCCCTATTCTGTGGATACATTTGAGGCCTATGGCAGCTACAGGCTTCTATATGGTGTGTTTGATACGACCCTCCGATACCAGTTCGCCAACACTTCCGAGTACAATCCGGCGGAAATCCAGATTCTCTATCGGCCATCACCAATCGTCTTTGTGCGACCTCTAGCCTTTGCTCTCATAGTGGGTCTCATTGCCCTCGCATACATCGCCTACAAAGGAGTCGATACTGGCCTCAGGCCAGAGGACCTGGAAGATGGTGAGATGCCGACAGCTGACAAGCGGCAGGTTGGTGCACCACCCAATCTGCTCAAGGACTTTGCTAATCTCTACTCTAAGAAGACTGCCCTTAGCATGGATCTGGAAAAGCTCGAGGCCGCAAGAAGAAGAGGTAAGGTCAAGAAGAGAGAGTTCATGATACGTGAGCGTGACATAAAGTCGCAGCTTGAACAGATTGACTCTGAGCTGCCCTCACTCAAGAATGATCTTGGCGGGTACGGTACAAGGTATAGGGACATGATCTCCCAGATCGAGCTTCAGAATGAAAGGATTGAGGGTGCCAAGGCGGGTCTTCGTCAGTTGCTCTTACGAAAGAAGAAGCAGAGAATCAGTCGTGTGGCTTTTGAGAGGTCTCGTCAGGACTACCTGAAGACTATCCAGAAGGCCACGACAGCTATCGATCGAATCCTGCTCTCAATTCAGGAGGAAGCCGGTGAGATCTAGGTACTCGATGGCATCTTTAGCAAGTCTTATCAAACACAATCGCAAGTGAATTTCCCCCTTGGGGGCGTAGATATGAATAAGTTCCTGAATCGTGATGAAGTCAGCGCTCGTGATTTGCTCAGCCCCAATACGAAGGCACTGCAGATGTATCAGTATCTTGCAGGGTCTCCGAAGGTGCAGTCTTATCTCCGAACAGCGAATAGGATGGCGGTTTCTAGGCTTGGCTATACTGATCATGGGCCGGTACATGCCGAGGTGGCGACTTGGAACGCCCTAAGGATATTCGACATCTTGGATGAAACATTTCAACCCAACGTAGTTGCTGAAGGCATCGGTGATACAGATGACGCTCGCCTTGTCGTATTAGCCTCCACGTACATCCACGACATGGGCATGGTGGTCCATAGGAACGAGCATCCGCAGGCCTCATTGGCATTGGCCATCCCGATATTAGAGCCAAAGCTGACCGAGATCTATGATGACCCCGCCAAGGCAACTGACATCATGAGCTTCATTCTCCATGGAATCTATGCCCATGATGATGACACGCAGTGTTTAACTTTTGAGGCGGGAATCACAAAGCTTGGCGACGGATGTGACCTCACCAAGGGTCGAACGATTATTCCATTCCAGAAGGGCAAGGTCGACATACACTCTGTTAGCGCCATGGCTATCCACGAGATAATCCTCGAAAAGGGAGAAGACACTCCGCTTAGGATAACGGTTGCAATGGATAACCCAGCAGGAGTCTTCCAAGTTCAGGCAGTTCTGGAGAAGAAGATATCGACTTCAGGACTAAGAGACCACATCGGCATCGATGTTCTGGTAAATGGCAGTCGTCTTGTGCTGACTCAAGTCAAAAGACTGTTCAGAGTCCATCTTGAAGACTCGCCTGATGCGATCAGCGTGAAGGAGAAGTAGTTGGTAGCCCCGCCAGGACTCGAACCTGGGTCGCCGCGAATCTCCTGTAAAGGCTTAGGTAAGAGAACGGAAGTTGACCACTTCAACTCTGTAGTCAGTCTTGATAGTTTCAGCATGACAGATGAAGTGCATGTCTCCCGTCACAAAGGCGACTCTCACTTGCCCTTCTTCTCGATTCAGAAGGGCCTCGGTGAGCCTATCATAATCCTCAGGTTCCGGCGTCAGGCGTTTTCGCCTTTTTCCACGTTTTTTGATGCAGTTTCGGGTTTCTGGAGTATTCCAGCGTTTGAAGACCTCAATAATCTCATTTCTTGTTTCCTTCTGTTTTCTCGAATTGATGACAGCACAATTGCTCGCATTCGAGTACAGGTTCTTCCGATGTGGTCGGTTCAGCAATTTGCTTCTAGCTATGCCAGAGCCTTTCTTCAATCGTGATGCCTCATCAACTACATTCCTGAACGCATTATCTGCAATAGTTCGAGCACCATGAGGCGCGCAGATATCCCATCCGTCTTTCTCTTTCCTGAGCAGGTACCTTCTAAGAGATTGACCTTCCTTATGTCTCTCATCCATACGTACCCATTGATACAAGCTTCTACCAGGAAGACTTCTTCTCTCTGAGAGGTAGTGATTCCTAGCTGACGCTCTGAGTGCAACTATGGCGTCTGCATCAAGAACGATTCTCCTTTTGGCCACCTACCACACCTAGAGAAGCTTCTGCAGCTTTTTCTTCATTCTTCTCCTTAATGCTTTCCGTTCTCTATTGGTTGTGTGGTCTGATATTACGACATCATCTAATCTGACCAGAACCCCTCTTGACTCGTTGAAGGACTCGAAATACGTCATAATGTCACGAATCTCCTCAAGAGCAGCTTGTACACCTGAAGGTCTTTCCTCTTCACTTCCGCACCCATACATCTCCACTTGATGCAGGAGATCTTTTGAGGCACCGATGAGGTCAAAAGCCGCGCCACAAACGATATGGGCATCAAGAGGTTCCAAGTCCTGTAGCGAATCAAGAGCGAAAGCTATCTGATCATATATTGCCAGAATGAACACTGAAAGTGGATAGTGTTCCTCTTCAAGTGCACCCCAGAATGAAGAATAACGTTTCAGACTCTTCTCTAGGGTGCTTGACTTTTCATTGAGGATTTCCATTTCATAGAATTCAGGTGGTGTATAGTTACCATAGACATGATCTAGAATCCCACTAATTGGCATTTCCAAGAACTTCTCAAGAGCTTTGGTAAGTCTCTCTCGGAGTTTGCTCAGAGAATGCTTATCTTCCAATTCCTTCACACGATTGCGTCCAAGGGCTGTCATTGTGTAGTCACGACGAGGACTCAGTCCATCAATCTCGGTCTTGGATTCCTTGACATATCCTTGAATCTTCAAGTGGTCGAGAGTTTCCTGCAAAGTAGAAGAATATGGTCCATAGTGACATCGTTCAAATCTGAAGTGCTCTCCTAGGTGTCCCTCTACTTCCCCCAAAAAGACAAGTTTCTGAAGCCGTTTTCTACCCTCTACTTTGAAGTTTGGGCTGGAATCCATGATTGCTAGAGGTAGCCAATGTGCAAGACTCTCTGAAACCTTTGAATCAGTACTGGCCATATTGTTCTCCACTCTAGAGCTCCACTTCGCCTCTTCGTCTGCATACTCTCTAATAAGCCTCTATTTCATATATGTTTCCGTTGCAGCCTTCTGAACCTGATAAGGATGAGAAAACAGGAAAATCTGGTAGCCCCGCCAGGACTCGAACCTGGGTCGACGGGGCCAAAACCCGCCATGATTGACCGCTACACCACGGGGCTATGTTTGTCAAACCAAGGAGGCAAGCGTTTTCAGCTTTCCGACGTCAGACCGAAGGGAACTCCCTTTTCAAGGATTTCGGAGGGTATACGGTCACGCCACCTCTTCAGGAAATCGTCCTCAGCCTTTCTCTGTCTTCCCGTCATTCTAAGATCATCGGGAAGCATGCAAGGTATTCCACTAATCACAGGATACCAGCGATTGCACCTCTGACAAGTTATGAGCGCCTCATCAATCTCCTCGAAGTCCTTTCCCTCTGCTTGTCCGGTGTGGCTCTCATAAACATCGAGATGGAGCTCACTCCTGCAGTCTTTCATCGGGCAGACAAGTATGTCCATCAACCAGGGCTTCAAGCATGCACAACTCCTGTGTACAGGGTACTCAGGTGGACACCAATAAAAAGCATTCGAGATGTCTACTGCGGTTCTAAGTCGAGGGAAAGCCTCTTTTGGCATTTGGTTGGACCTCTAGCAGCGCAACGGACAGGTGATATTTCCAATGGACAACTCTCATCCTTGGCTTCCAATGACAGAAGACTTTGAACAAGAAATGCTTGAATCGATCGGAAAGAAAGACCTGGAGGAGCTGTTCTCTAACATTCCCAAGAAGTTCAGGCTGAAAGATGATCTGGACCTTCCAGAGTCACATACCGAGCGTGAAGTTATCAAGAGAGTCCAGGATCTTGCCGGGAGGAACAAGTCTGCAGATGATGGAAGGATGTTTCTCGGCGCTGGAGCAGGCATGCACTTCATTCCTTCAGTGGTACCTGCTTTGGCCGGGCGCTCGGAGTTTGTCACATCCTATACCAGCTACCAACCTGAGATTAGTCAGGGAATGCTCCAGACGTTGTTTGAGTATCAGAGCCTAATGGCAGAGCTGCTTGAAGTAGATGTGGTTAACAGCAGTATGTATGACCATGCCAGCGCTCTTGCTGAAGCTATTCTGATGAGTGCCCGGGTCAAGAAGCGCACGAGGTTTCTGGTTCCAAGTACAATGAACCCCTCTCACTGGCAAGTCATAAACACATACACCCAGCCCCTCGGCATTGAGCTAGAGCAAGTTGAATATGGCCGAGAAACTGGTCTGATGTCCATTTCCGACCTTGAAACACGCCTGAATGACCATGTTGCAGGAGTGTACCTTGAGAATCCAAGCTTTCTTGGTTTCATAGAGTCTCAGATAGACACGATTGACAAGTTAGTGCATGAAAGTGGTGCTTTGCTAGTAGCAGGAGTTGACATTCTGTCTCTTGGCATAATGCGGCCTCCTGGTAACTATGGTGCAGACATAGTCGTAGGTGAGGGCCAGTTCCTAGGTACGCCGATGTCATTTGGAGGTCCTCTCTTGGGCGTCTTCGGTTGCATTGGGGAGATGAAGATCATCCGACAACTGCCAGGCCGTCTTGTAGGCATGACGAGGACAACGGATGAGCCACACGAACGCGGTTTTGTATTGACCCTGAGTCCACGCGAGCAACACATTCGGAGGGAGAAGGCAACTAGCAACATCTGTTCCAACCAAGCGTTGGTCGCAGTTACTGCTGCAGTATATACGTCGGTCTTAGGACCAAAGGGTATTGAGAGTCTGGGCGAAACTCTTGCCTACAACTCCCACTATGCGGCCCAGAGCTTGGATGCAATTCCGAACGTGCATGCTCCTGCCCTCAGCTCGTCTTTCTGGAAGGAATTTGTCGTCAAGTTCGAGGGTGGCATATCTGCTCAGAGAGTCCATGAGGGCCTTCTCAAGCGCGATCTCCATGGAGGGAAGATTCTGACTCACGATTTTCCAGAACTGGGAGAATCAATGCTTCTCTGCGTGACTGAGCTTCATTCCAAGGAAGTCATAGACGAGCTCGTAACTGCTGTTGAGGAGATCGTAGCAGAAGGAGGTGACGCCTGATGATTGGGTATCGTCAAGCAAGATGGAAAGAACCTCTCTTGTTCGAAGTATCTGTTCCAGGAAGGACAAGCTTCACGCTTCGAGAAGCTGACAAAGAGATCAAGAGTGTCGCTGGTTCCATGAAGTCGATGTTACCCTCAGAGATGATCCGAACTCGACCCCCTTCCCTCCCTGAGGTTTCCGAACTCCAAGTCATACGTCATTTCACTCGTCTGTCGCAAATGAACTTCTCAGTTTCATCAGGCACATACCCTCTTGGCAGCTGCACTATGAAGTACAATCCTGTTGTCAATGACTTGGCTGCCGGCCTTAGTGGATTCTCTTGGCTACATCCACTACAAGATGTGTCGACATGTCAGGGTGCATTGGAACTGATGTGGGAGCTTGAGCATTGGCTGGCCGAGATAACCGGCATGGATGCCGTGACGCTCCAACCTGCAGCTGGGGCTCAGGGCGAGTATACAGGAGTGATGGTAATCCGGGAGTATCACAAGAATATCACACAAGAGTGTGAGCAGCGTAATGAGATGCTAATACCGGATTCAGCACATGGAACAAACCCTGCATCTGCAGCCATGGTTGGCTACAAGGTGGTAGTACTACCTTCAAGCCCTGACGGTCTTGTAGACCTAGAGGCGTTGAAAGCTGCAGCAGGCCCAAAGACTGCTGGTTTGATGCTGACTAACCCTAACACAATTGGGGTGTTCGAGAAGGACATCGAAGAAACTGCAGGAATCATTCATGAAGCAGGTGGTCTACTGTACTATGATGGCGCCAATCTTAACGCGATAATGGGCATCACAAGACCCGGCGACATGGGGTTCGATGTTGTACACATGAATCTACACAAGTCATTCTCCACCCCGCATGGCGGAGGTGGTCCGGGAGCGGGAGCAATTGGGGTAAAGGAAATGCTAGAAGAGTTCCTTCCTGTGCCTAGGATAGCAAAGACCGAGGAAGGCACATTTGATTTCAACCACGACTTTCCAAGGTCAATAGGCAGAGTACACGGATTCTATGGCAACTTCGGGATACTTGTCAGGGCATACTCATACCTCTACTCACTCGGAAGCGAGGGAATTCGAAACGTTGCCAAGAACGCTGTACTCAACGCCAATTACGTAGCTCACCACGTAGCTAAGATTCCTGGTTTTACACTTCCTTTCTCAAAGGATGCTCCTCGAATGCACGAGTGTGTCATTTCGGTCGAAGAGCTCAAGGAGAAGACGGGCGTCACAGCCATGAATGTGGCGAAACGGCTTCTTGACTTTGGAGTGCACGCTCCTACTATCTACTTCCCGCTGATAGTACCTGAGGCTCTCATGATAGAGCCTACGGAAACCGAGTCCAAGCAGGATCTTGACTTCTTCATCTCCGCCTTGAAACAGATATCAAAAGAGGCACACGAGACTCCAGAGAGAGTCATGGATGCTCCACATATGACAGCCGTGAGGCGCTTGGATGAGTACCGAGCTGCACATCCAAGAACACTGACTTTGTCATGGCGCATGTTTCAAAAGCAGAGCAAGGACAGATAGAGTTGAACTGCAGAACCGTGACAATAGTGCTGAAAGAAGACCCGAGGTTGATGTAGATGATGTTTGAGAAACAGGCTGGCCGCCACAAGATCTTCATCCATACTGAAACCATAGGCAATGACTTGCTTGTCGCAATCTATGGGGGTGATGAACACCACATTGGTGGAGTCTCTGTTGCCTACCCCACAAAGAGTCACTATAGAAACGCGACAACTATAAGCGTCAACAGTCTCACGCTTCCAGGTCACAAAGACTATGTGGTTGCAAACTCCACTGCCGAGAAGGTATGCAAGTCCTTAGAGAAGCCAGTGGTTGTCACTGTAGGAATACACTATGACGCAGCTACTTCTGAGGAGATAGAGCAGGTAATTCAGATAGTAGACGAGTTGACCGAAGAGGTCATTTCGCAGTATCAAAACGCTGAATAACTCAACTGAGTAGGCCCCTCAGGGTCCTTTATGTGCGCGTGAGTCTCAAGTCCTTCGGCCCCATCCGCCGGGCTCTCAATAGTCAGGTAGTCGACATAGACGTTCCTGACAACTCCACTGTCAGGCAGGTCATCGATAGGATTGTCGAGATCGGAGGAGATGAAGTCAGGCGTCTGGTATTGGACGGCAATCGCATAAGCGGCAATCTGATAGTGATGTTGAACAAGAGGGATGTGGCGACACTCGAAGGAGAAGACACACCAGTGCGTGAGAATGACGAGGTAGTTGTTCTACCACATGTCCAAGGGGGATAGATAAGAGATTGGAGCATGGTCGCTTCTACCTTGAAACATACGGTTGTTCCCTGAACAAGTCTGATTCTGATATCATTGTGGGACATCTCAGTACTCTGGGAGCAGAACGAGTTGACAAGATTGAGAATGCCAATCTCGTCATACTGAACTCCTGTGGAGTCAAGGAACCCACCGAGGACCGTATCATACACAGACTTGAGAAGCTATCTCGGCAGTCAGCACCAGTAGTGATTGCTGGATGTCTTCCACGCATCTCCATCAATCGAGTCAAGAGTGCAATACCGGACTTTGCAGCACTTCTTGGTCCTCAATCGATTGAGTCAATGGGTCCAATAGTAGAACAAGTGTTGCGTGGTGAACGCGGAATCATTCACTTAGAATCTGACTTGGGCTCAAAACTTAGCTTCTTCGAGGGCCCACCGAGCAGCGTAATCTGTACGGTTCCGGTTTGTGAAGGCTGCCTAGGCAGCTGTGCCTATTGTGCAGTCCGTTTTGCTAGAGGGGATGTGCGGAGCCATAGCATTTCTGAGATAAGTCGTGTCGTAGATAGATGCGTTCACCTTGGCTATCGAGAGATAAGATTGACCTCGCAAGATGCCGGTGTCTTTGGGCATGACACGGGAGAAACACTGCCTGACCTATTGACTACACTTGATCTCATTGAAGGCCTTCACATGTTCCGACTTGGAATGTTCAACCCCAATCTGGTAATCGATTCAATAGAAGACCTAACTGAAATCATGGCGTCCAATCATTACTTCAAGTTCTTCCACATTCCTCTACAATCCGGAAGCGATCATGTTCTGGATAGAATGGAGCGACAGTATACTGTCAAGGAATGGACCGCAATTGTCAATAAGGTGACCAGGAGGCTCCCAAAGGCAACAATAGCTACTGATATCATTGTGGGATTCCCCGGTGAAACAGAAGTGGACTTTGAGTCCACCATTGCTCTTCTGGAGAGAGTGAAACCGAGCGTAGTCAACATCTCGAAATACGGGGACCGACCCGGAACCCGAGCATCGAGGTCCAATGAAAAGGTCGACACCTCTGTCAAGAAAGAACGAAGTCGGAAACTATCAGGCCTTGTGTCAGAAATGACAACACAGCATAATGAGTCATGGATTGGATGGTCCGGCCCGGTACTTGTGACAGAGCCCGGTTCAAAGGGCGGAGTTGTGTGCAGAAACTTCGCCTACAAACCGGTTGTTGTTCTTGAGGACTTGGAATACGGGACCTACGTGAATGTGGAGGTGACTTCTGCCCAGAGGACCCACTTGATTGCTCAGACATGTCCCGACTGAATCATGATATCGATTACCTTGCCTGACAGAGCACTCTTCCTTGAAGCCTCTACAATCTCAAGAGCTGCTATACCATCATCAAGGCCCACTTTGGGGGTATCTCCAGTTTCAATACAATGAAGGAAGTCGCTGACCACTTGCTGTAGGGGCTCTCCATAGACCTTGATAGTAGCACCTCGTTCTGGCAGGCTCAGAGTCCTACCATCGGCTGAAGGCGCTTGATCCAAGTCTTGAATCTTGATTATCTGGCCGAACAAATCGAGTGTCAAAGTGCCCTTTGTTCCTGATACATCCATGCTCCGCTTCCTACCGACATATTGTCTTGATAGATGGAAAAAGTGTTCAACTCCGCTTTCAAACCTGACCATCACAGTCCCAGCGTTCATTACCTCGTTCTTCATGCTGCACTGAGCGTACAGTTTGGCAGGCCCATGGCTTATCCGTCTCATGATGTCGAAATCGTGAACGCCTATGTCTTCGAAGACATCACCTAGAGATTCTATCCTCGTTGGTGACACGAATCCCCGCCTGTCATGAATTACACTCTGAGGTGTGCCGACTGCACCGTTTCGAATGAGCTTCAGTGTTCGTTCCACTACCGGATTGTAGATCTCAGAGTGACCTACAAGTGCCACTATACACTTCTCTCTAAGAAGCTTAGCCACCCTCTGTGCGTCTTTTGCAGTTCTTGCCATGGGTTTCTCGATGAGCATCCCTCGGATTCCCGTGTTGTCACTGGCGATCCTCTCCACAATGCTTGCGTGGGTTTCCGTGGGTGTAGATACCACCACTCCGTCCAGACTCGCTTGGTCAATCATTGATTGATAATCATCATATGCCTCTACCTCATACAGCCGCGCTACTTCTTCTGCCTTCTCGAAGTCTGTATCTGCAACTCCTGCAAGTGTATGCATGCCACTCAGGACTCGGGCATGGATTCTTCCCATGTTTCCTGTGCCGATGATTCCTATCCTTAGCGTTGTCGTGGCAATCCACTCCTCAGGCAAGCGTCTCATTAGAAACCCGCTTTATAGATTATTCTTCGTCGCTCGTGAAGGGATCACCAATGATACATTCCGGATTTGACATGATTTTCGCATTTGGCACAAGTCGCTCTGACCCTGCACTGCACTAGGGCCTTATATTCCGAAGACAACACTCATTTTCAGAATACAGTCTGCATGAAACTTCGAGGTTTCCTCATGGCACTGGTCTTAGGTCTACGTCCCTGTCACCCTCTCTGCTCCCACTAGAGGAGAAAGACCCACCACACCAACTAGTGCCTGCTAATTGTGAAACTTCATTCCCCTGTAGACACCTCCCAAGAAGGACCCACCCTTGAAGCCTCGGCTCTTCTTTCCCGTGGTACGGGTGGGTCCTGTAAATACGAGAAATGTCACATAACATCAGAGGTGATCTCACTTGTTACTCTCGTCGGACCGTCCGATAGCCTTTGGGTAAGAGCCCAAGACCTTGACAAAGACTGACTTAGCTCTCAGGCCCTCAAGTGCCTCTGAACATCTCTTCTCGTTTTGGTGCCCTTCAAAGTCCAAGTAGAAGTTATACTCCCATGGATGCTGTCGGGTGGGCCTGGATTCAATCTTGGTCAAGTTTATTCCTCTGGTGGCCAATTCTCCCAACGACTCATAGAGTGCACCAGGAACATGCTTGGTTGAGAAGATCACTGATGTCTTATCGTTCTCAGTAGGAGTCGGCTTTACCTTGGACAGCACAAAGAAGCGAGTGTAGTTGTTCCGGTTGTCTGCGATATCCTCAGCCAGTATCTTCATTCCATAGATCTCAGCAGCTCTCTCGCTTGCGACTGCAGCAGCATCTCTCAGTTGCTCCTCCTTAATCATCTTCACACTTCCAGCAGTATCATAGGTAGACACTAAGTCGAAACCCTGACGTTCTAGGAAGTCCCGACACTGTCCAAGCGCCTGAGGATGTGAGTAGACCACTCTTACTCCTTCAATCGTTGTACCGGGGTCCGCTATGAGGCAGTGAGAGATTCTCAGAACTATCTCGCCACACACATTCAGATCATACAGTAGAAACAAATCGTATACCTGACTGACGCTACCTTCAATCGAGTTCTCTATGGGAACTATACCATACTCAGTGGCATCGGAACTCACTTCTCTGAAGACGTCGGAAAACCGTTTGCAGGGTCTAGGTTGAGCACTCGGTCCGAAGAAACTGTAGACTGCACTCTCACTATATGCACCTGGTTCGCCCTGAAACGCAACTTCTGTGCTTCTTCCTGATTCCGTCATTTCACAATCCTTGGACTGCTGACTTGACATGCTTATAACACTACGGCTGTCCGTCGGCCGAATTGGGAGGTCTTATCAATTTGGCCCCGAGTCCGGAAGAACCTATTTCCAAGGGAGGTGAAAGACACTCGCGGATACTGAGATTCAGACATGAGTCACTTCACAAGATGCTCGTGAGAGGACTCAATTCTCACGTGGTGTAACTCGAATACTCACTACCTCTTTTTCTCTGTAGATATCCGACCACTGTTCAGATGTCAACATCTCTCTAAGCTTGTCTTTGGCACCCTTTCTCATACGCTCACTCGTGTACACTATCTTGTCCACTTTGACTGGCACACTTGGATCATCATATTCCTCTCTGTCGTACTTACGCATGGTAGCTTCGAGGTAATCATGAAGTGTTTCCAGCTGGTCTTCGATGGCATTCTTCTGTTGAAGCAAATTGTAGTACTCTTCACAGATCTCACGCATCTCTTCCTCGAATCTCTCTTGCAGACTCATTGCATAGGCCTCTTTCTCTGTGAATACTGTCTTCTGTCAGAATGCTCATCCATCTGAAAAACAAGTTGGTGCGGAGGGCGAGATTTGAACTCGCGAACTCCTACGAGACTAGGCCCTCAACCTAGCGCCTTTGGCCAGGCTTGGCAACCTCCGCGTGAGTAAGTGGTCAATCGAATCGTGGTTGCTGTTGTGAACCTCTTAAAGCTGTCGGACATACAATGGCTACTCTGCTTCATATCTGTCCGATTCTGCAAAGAAGTCCATTGCAAGCACGAACGAGTTGGGCACTGCGTGATGAACTACGCCTTCGGGAATCGTGTACGTGTCGCCCTTCCTGTAGACTCGAGTTTCGTCGCCTATTGTGAGAGTCAATTCGCCTTCTATCACCACTCCGAACTGGGCCGCGTGGCTGTGAGGAGGCACTCTTGCCGTAGACTCAATCTCAAAGAAAGCAATCTGGAAGGTCGTTCCTTGCGCCAGCCACCCCTCGACCCCCTTCATAGAGTGCTTGACTTTCGGGAGGCCTTTGATGAAATCAGGATATGTTGCTCTAGTCATGTTGGTCACAGCTTTCGGAGTAGTAGCCCCCTCCTATAATACTTGAGTCCAGAATACGAAACTGTCCTGTTGATAGAATAATGGAAACGTCCGGATGAGACGAGGGTATGCGCATGGACCAAGGTCTTCTACCTCTAGCTCATCCTCTCAGAATGATTGCTAAAGGTAGAGGCACAAGAAGAGATGAACTCGAGAGAGCTCATCTCCCCTAACCCTTTTAGATTCTACAAAGAAAGGCTCTCAATCGTCCTCTCTGAATTCACAACTTCCTCCATTTGCATAATCGTGGGGATGAAGCGTCCTACCAGCCCAATCAGGATTATTCCGACTCCGCTGATCAGAAACCAGGTAGATGCGCCTAGGGCGTCTGCCACCGGACCAGCCAGAGCAAGGCCAATGGGTGCCATCAGTGGTGATAGACTGACTATGACTGAGAAGACACGCCCCTGCATATCCGGCGGTACTACTGCCTGCAGTATGGCCATTAGCGACCCGGAGGCCATCGGAATCATGATTCCTGCAAGAAGCAGTCCACCAACAGCCATTGAGAAGAAGCTGCTTGGAGTCAAACCAACAACGAGAATCGCCACACCTGCGATAACCACAGCCCAGACTACCGTGACCATGCGACGCTTGAAGCCACCCCACATGCTCAAAGTTACACCGCCCAATATCATGCCGACTCCCATGGCTGACTGAAGCCAGGCTAGCTCAAATGGCCCGCCGCTGAAATGAATCAGGGCCAAAATGGGTATCAACGTAGTAGCAGGAATCAGAATCATGTTAATGATCATAAGGGCGAATAGGGTGAACTGGCCACCTTTCCACCCCAGCAAGAAGCCAACCCCTTGTTTAATGTCAGTCTGCAGACTAGAAGAGCTCTCTTCTACCGAGAGTTCTTTCATTGGTTGAGGAATCCTAATCAATAACAAAGGCACTATTGCCATAGCTGCAGTTCCAACATCTATCATCAATATAGTCTGAATTGGTAGAATCACAAGCAACAGAGCGCCGAGGGGAGGGGCAGCGATCTGAGCCAGACCAGAGAGAGTCTGATACAGACCATTGGCTCTGGAAAGATGTTCGTCTGGCACCATCAGTGAAACTGAAGCTTGCAGTGCAGGCCACTGAAACACTCCGATGGCAGAACGAATCGCCATTACTATGTAGACATGTACTATCTGAGCAGACCCCATTGCAAAGAGAACAGCCAATAGAATGACCATGAAGGCTGCAACCCCATCTGAAAGGATCATCACCTTACGTCGATTCCAACGGTCGACTAGGACTCCAGCAACAGGGCTGGCTATGATCTGAGGTAGGAGAGCAATAATTGTACCGATTGCAAGCACAGTGGCGCTGCCTGTGGTCAAGGTCAGCCACCAGACGAGTGCAAACTGCACAAGTGCACTACCCACAAGGGAGAATGCCTGCCCTCCAAGTATCTTCATGAAGTCCTTCATCAGATGCTTCTTCTCAGCATCGGGCTGTTGAGATGTTGACAGCACACCTGCAGCTAGGTCGACTGACTCGCCAGCAGCATACGTGATCTCGTGAGCCTGAAGTTCCTGTTCGAGTTCTGTTTCAAGTATCATTTCCGTAACAGTCCTTACATAGTGATATAAACCGACCAGTCGGTTTTGAATTACTTATGAAACTAACCAGTCGGTTTTATTAATAAGTCTTTCCCCTGACGTAGGACATCAAAACCATTGAAGGCAGCACACTTCGAAGTCAGTGATCTTGACTACACCGATGTTCCAGGATTCCCTGTAGGCTCACAAATCGAAACACTTATTGGAAACTAACCAGTCGGTTTCATTAGAAGGACCTAGAGAGATGTGTGCGCAAAGTTGACACCGAAAGTAACTGCCGAGAAGAAGAAGCTCATATTGGATACAATAGTGAGTGCAGCGGAAACTCTCTTTGGAAACAAGGGGTACCATGGAACCTCTATGGATGATATTGTCAAAGAGAGTGGCTATAGCAAGGGCGCAATATACGGTCATTTTGAGAGTAAGGAACAGCTATTCTTGGCTGTACTTGATAGGCAGACTGGCGCGAGCTTGGAAGCTATGAGGTCCCAGTTCTCTCCTGATGATTCTGCCTGGACAAAACTGGAGAAGATCTTGAAGGCTGAGACTGACAACATGTCCAGAATCTCAGACGAGGAATGTCGGCTCTCTTTCGAGATTCAACTACAAATCTCAAGGCAGAAGTCTTGGAGATCTAAGATGGAAGAACAGTTTGATAGAGCACTTAGGTTTATAGCTGAGATTGTTGAGGAGGGTATACAGACCGGGGAGTTCGAGCAAGACATAGATCCCGAGAGCGTGGCAGCCATACTAGTAGGAGCTTCAAACGGGCTGTCACTCTACAGACTCGTTACCAGTAAGCCGTTCGACTGGAAGAAGATCAATGACACTCTATGTGCCATCCTACATAGAGGAGTAGTCGCTACCAGCAAGTGAAGGGACTACAAGCTAGCTTTGCATTGCCTGCAAGTTTTCGCTTGACTCTCTAGCTACTTTCAACTAGCCTAACGCAAGGAAGAAATGGAGCCCCGGGCGGGATTTTCGGCATCGCAAGAATGTTTCAGCTTTCGAACCCGCGATCTATTGCTTACGAGGCAATCGCCGTAGCCGCTTGGCCACCGGGGCATGTTTCACGCGGAGTCCGCTCGTGAGCGTTAATAAAAGTTTATCATGAACAGAAATCGACTTGCACCGGAGGTCTCCGAATGACAATGGGTGAAATGGGAGAACGTCAGTTTCTAAGGAGCATTCGTGATCTTGTTGGTGAGATAGATGGGGCACGGCTAGGTTTTGACGATGATGCCTCAGACATTCCATTTACTGATGACAAGAGTCTCGTGATCAATGTTGACACCCTTGTCGGGAAGACTGATTGGCTTCCGGGAATGACAGAGGCGCAGGTGGGACGAAAGACAGCAGTGATGGCATTGAGTGACTTGATTGCTAAGGGGGCATCACCTGTTGCTACGATGTTGTCTCTCTGTGTTCCGCAGGACTTTGAGGCAGTTGCAGCCCAAGAATTGATGCGTGGCTTCTCTCAATACTGCTTGAAATCCCGCGTCCCTTTCATCGGTGGTGATGTTGGATCCTCCAATGATGTCA
Source organism: Candidatus Thorarchaeota archaeon (assembly GCA_046758445.1). GTDB lineage: Archaea > Asgardarchaeota > Thorarchaeia > Thorarchaeales > Thorarchaeaceae > SMTZ1-83. The sequence continues at coordinate 91,904 of JBHIAE010000003.1, forward strand.
TACTTACAGGAGTTGCCATCGGATTAGCTAACCCAGATGGAATCATAGCAAGGGGCGGTGCCAGAAGCGGTGACATAGTAGCAGTCACTGGAAAGTTCGGCCTGACTTCTGTGGCCTTTGAGATCCTTCTGAACGGAAGGAAGGCAGAGGACAACCTCAAGAGCAGGGCGCTTGGTGCTGCATACAAACCTGACATCCACCATGGATTTGTTTCTGCGCTTGTCAAGAAAAGGGCGGTCACCTCATCCATGGACAGTAGCGATGGTCTCGCGATTACACTAAACACTATGGCGGCACATAGCAAGCTCTCCTTCCTGATAGAACACTTACCTATCGCTGAAGATGTGACCCACTTTGCCAAAGACATCGATGTCCAAGAAAGGAAGTTGGTATTGGAAGGCGGAGAGGAGTTCATTCTTGTGCTAACTATCCCGCATGACCGCTGGGACGATGCGCTAGGGGTTGCGCGAAAGACACACACTCCTCTCTGGAGAATAGGACATGCTCGAGAGGGCGAAGGTGTACAATTAGAAACTTCAGAAGGGTATGTTGAGATCCCGCCGAAGGGCTATGACAACTTCAGGGAGTGGGAATGAGCTGGACAGGGTAGTGATTGTTGATGGCTATGTAGATGAGCCCACATGTCTAGGTGTTCCGCCCTACATCAGTCCCTACCCAAGATACATAGCTGGTGCAATTTGGACAGAGTCTCCGAGAACAGAGGTCCTCTACCAGACCATAGATGAACTTCGCAAGATGAGAGATCCTCAGCATAAGTGGGCAGACGCAGACATGCTACTCTTGATTGCTGGAATGATCGTGCCTGGTAAGTACCTCGGCGGCACTCCGATATCAGTCAGGGAGGCGAAGCGTCTATTCTCAGATTCAAGGATTGAGGACGTTCCCAAGCTGCTTGTTGGACCCTGGGCACGATTCGGTTGTGGTCTTGAAGGTGGGCGTCTGGCTCTCAGCTCGGAAATCCTCTCCCCGCCGTTTGACTACATCGTGTCCGGTGATTCTGAGGTGGTCTTGGCTGACATCATGAAGGCGGACGGCGACATCTCCGCAGTGGACATTGCCGCGGAGAGAGAAATCTTGGAAGATGTCCAGGAGTATTCAGTGCGTGGAGCACAGTTGATACCGCAGCATCCGGGATACAAGCGAGGGTACATGATATGTGAGATTGAAACGTACAGGGGCTGTCCCCGATATATCACAGGCGGCTGTTCATTCTGCACTGAACCACTCTACGGGCAGCCGAAGCAGAGGAAAGAGTCTGACATTGCGAAGGAAGTCGAGGCTCTCTATCGTCAAGGTGTCAGAGCATTTCGCATCGGCAATCAGGCAGACCTGTTCACCTACGGATCCAAAGAGATAGGTGACGAAGAGTTTCCGAAGCCCAACCCGGCCGCCATTAATGGTCTGTTCAGAAAGATACGCTCAGTTGCGTCACAGGTGCAGGTCCTCCACATAGACAATGTGAACCCTGGCACTATAGCTCACCATCCAAATGAGAGTAGAGAAGTGGCCAAGACAATCGTCAAACATCACACTACTGGAGACGTGGCAGCGTTTGGAGTGGAGTCATTGGATCCCGAAGTGGCCAGACGGAATAACCTGAAGGCTAACGAGGAAGAGGTGATGGATGCAGTCCGCCTCCTTAATGAGATTGGAGGTCAACGGTCTTCATGGGAGCTACCTCATCTTCTGCCAGGAATCAATCTTCTGTATGGCCTTCCTGGAGAGAGCAATAGAACACTTGAGCACAACATCTCGTTTCTTGAGCGTCTAGTTGAAGAGAATCTCATCGTGCGCAGGATAAACATCAGGCAGGTGATTGGCTTCGCTGGAACTCGAGTCGGGAGCGAAACATGGAAGGTCATAAAGAAACACGAGTTCTTCCAACATAAGAAGAGGGTAAGGGAAACAATAGACGTTGAGATGATGAAACGTGTAGCTCCCTATGGCACTGTCATTCGCTCTGCATTTCTCGAGGAGCAGAGAGGGAACAATCACCTCTTGCGTCCCTTAGGGACCTACCCGCTACTATGCTACATGCCAGATGGGCGAAGCCCCGGTGCAGTGACCAATGTCTTCGTCGTTGATCATGGCCCAAGGTCTCTCAGAGCATTACCTTATCCATTCAAGGTTAGAAGGGCCTCTCTGGCACAATGGAGGGCTGTACCAGGGATAGGTTCCAAGCGGGCGGCACGGATAAAGGCGGTTTCGCCCCCTGATAGCGCACGTGAGCTTGAAACATATCTTGACACACACTTACCAGAATGGTTCAAACGCACTCTGGATTTCGAGGACTAGTTTCTGGAAGTTACGTTGTCTTAGAATGAGTCGCATGGCGGGCCCGGCCGGATTTGAACCGGCGATCTCTAACTTAGAAGGCTAGCGCCTTATCCAGGCTAGGCAACGGGCCCATTCACATTTGGGTCAATTCTGTTCTGACATAAAGCTTTCCGCCCGGACTCTTGGTTCAGACGCAAGGATGTATGTGATGGCCCGGGAACTCGCCAGAGCTCCCGAACCTGGGGGTGTGTGTGAAACCGGGGCTGTCACCCGTTCAGATTACAAAAGAAGGCGGATACATTACAAAGTACTGGACTACAATTGAGAGTAGAATTCCACTAAAGACCAAGCTTCTGCCTCTCTTCATATTGACTTCTGTGAACCAGAGTATTGCACCGACGAGGACAACTATCACACCTGACAACCTGCCAATGAAGATGAGAAAGTCCCAGATCTCTGCAAGATACGTGGTTATCATGTTCACAAAATCGGTCAAAGGACTCAGTAGCTGGACGTGTTGCACGCGTCTCACCGCTATATCATTCTACATGTGCAATTTAAGGTCCTGAAGAACTACAGACAGGGCACGAGCCCAAGCGCGAGGAAGTCTATGGTTGTCGTTTCTCCAGACCATCACAGAAGGCCAAGATGTTCTTCCCGAGATCTTGGAAGTTATATCCTCCCTCTAGCAGCCCATAACGACGACCCTCACATCTCTCCATAGCGAAATCATGCATGAGCTCTCCAATTCTCTTGAAAGCGCCAGTCGAGAGATTAGACCCCCAGTCGTCTATATACTGGTCAAACCCGGCTGAGGCAACAATGATGTCGCTATCAGGACTTGCATCGAGTGCCCTCTTCACGTCTGCCAGGTAGTCCTCGTCACCGTGACCCCGTGGGTTGTGAATCACGAAATCCTTGTCATGTCCTAGGATGTTGATGTTGCCGTCACCGGTATGAAGGTCAAAGTCGAGGATGAAGGCCGACTGTATGCGCCCGGTCGCTCTTAGATGGAGTAGAGAAACAGCTACATTATTGAAGTAACAGAAGCCCCAAGAGCTATCCCAGGATGCGTGGTGTCCCGGTGGGCGAATCAACCCAAAAGCAGGTTGACCCTCAATAGCAATCTCTGCTGTCAGAATCGCTCCCCCTGCGGCGAGTGCTGACATCTCGTACAATAGATTCCTGCTTGAGAATCCGCTGTTTCTCTTTATCCTCTCAAGATGGTCGGCCCCATGTGATCGCAAAATCTGTTCTTCTGTTGCTGGGACAGGCTCAACGAACTGATAGTCAGGGTGCTTCCCAAGAATCTCCACGGCTGTGTCCAGTCGTCCAGGAGCTCCCGCCGGAGTGCCGTCATAAGACTCCTTCATTAATGGATGATAGACAATCTTCACAGGACATGCTCTGTAACTGGCGGCATATGTTTGTGTGGGTCAGTTATTGGAGAAACAGTGGTGAGCGGACGGGCTCGCGACCCGTCCGTTCTCCCGAATGAGGGATGGACTAAATGCTTTGAGTCCACTTTAGCCGAAGAGGCTTCCGAGACCGGCCACCTCTTCCTCCTCTTTCTCTTCTTCCTTCTTCTTTTTCTTCTTCTCCTTAGCGGCAGGTGCTGCCTGAGCAGCGCCGCCAGCTGCGGGTGCTGCAGCAACTGCAACAGGCATTGCTGCACCCTTCAAAGCCTCATCAATGTCCACGCCCTTCAGGGCCGCAAGAAGTGCCTTGACTCTTCCCTTGTCAGCCTTCACACCTGCTGCGGTGAGCACGGCTTCTATATTCTTGGCGTTGACCTTCTGGCCTGCTTTGTGGAGCAGAAGAGCTGAATATACATACTCCATTTGTTTCTACCTCGCTAGTGTCTATTCGAACAGGCCACCAAGGCCTGCAACTTCTTCTTCTCCCTCTTCTTCCTCTGGCTCGTCCTGCTGTTCTGATACATCTGTGGTGGTTGCCGCAGATTCAGTTGCAACAATAGGCTGAACCTGGCTGAGGACTTCCGAGGGTATTGCTTCTGGATCTTTCTCGGAGACTGCTGCTACTATTGCGAATGACTCCGCACTTGCCTTGGCCAAGAACTCTCCGAGCAGATCTGGCTCAAAGAAACCGACATCAAGAGCTAGACTTCTAGCTTCAATGTTGGCTTTTGCTACGATTATTGAAATAGTGTCTTCGGTTGGGAAACCTGTGTTGATTGAGAGGTTCACTGCAAACTGATGACCTACGAAGATCTGTTCTAATAGACCGCCCAAATCGATTTCTAGACCTTCAGATGTTATCACAGAACCATCAGCAAAGGCTGCAATAAGCTTCAACTGAAGCTCCATTGGTTCAATTCCCAGCCGCGTAAGCATCTGAGCCATTGCATTTGATATGACATCACCGGCCTTCACAGCTACAGTGTCCTCGATTATGTGTATGACCCCGCCTTTCACACGGGACGGAATCTTGAGTCCAGCCAACTCACTTATGAAGGGGCCTGGAGCAACACCGGTGTTCATCGATGGAACAATGATATCTTTTGGTGCAGTCTGACCACCTTTAGCTGGAGCTGCCGCCTTGTTTTCACTCAGGAACTTGGTCAGTACGTAGGGATCTTGATTGCTGAAGATGAACGCAACGGGACCGCCGACATATTCGGTTAGCTGTTTGACGCCCTTCTTCTTTGCATACTCAAGGGCTCTTATCATGAGCGTGTTTCGAGCCATCTTAATCATAGCAGAGCCTCTGAGACTCTCTCTGATTCCTGCCAGTTGCTTGGCGCCAACACCTTCCACATTTACGAGACCTATCATCTGGCTACCGTCGATCTGCGAAGCCAGTTCCACCACGGCATCGAGCTTCCATTGTGGAATCTTCTTCTCATATACTGACATCTTCATCCTCTCTCCATTGGCACTGCAATTGACGGTCCCATTGTATTCTTGACTAGAACACTCCCCACACGATCAATCAGGCCTTTGCTGTCCACAAAACTGAGGACCTCAGCAATATTGTCAGCTATCTCTCTGTCACTCATCTTGACATGACCCACTTTGACATGGAATGTCGGTGTGTTTCTCATCCTTACGCGTACTGTTCGTTGATATTGGTCAACAACGGGGCCCAAGTCTGCTTGAGGCGGAAATGGTCTTGGCATCTTACCTCTCGGTCCGAGTGCCTGACCTAGGTAGCGACCGACTAGAGGCATCGCATCTACAGCGGCTATGAAGAAGTCGAAGCCCTTGGCGAGTGCCTTTCGCTCCTTCTTCTCATCGCCCAGCTTTGGAATCTCTTCCTTCGAAACAATTCTCTGAACACCGGCCGCCTGTGCCTTCTCAGCAAACTCACCATCGCCAAACGCACAGACTTTCGTAGCAGGATACATTGCGTTGGGAAGTACAAGCTCCTGATTCAATCTATTCTCAGGCTTGGAAACATCCAGTTCCTTCTTCCTGAAGTTGACTGCCATGTCAAAGCTCTGTTTGAACTTGATCTTTCTCTTCTTTCCCTTGGCCCTTGCCTCTGCCACGGCTGCTTCGATTGGTTCAATCTTGAATGACATCGACTAGGCCTCCCTGAGCGGTTCATCCAGTTGAGTGTCCCAGACGCCTTCCCGGACATCGTTCTGAAACTCCTTTGCCGACTTCTCCTCGATTGTCACTCCCATCGAAACACAGGTTCCTGATACAATTAGTACCGCACCCTTCAGGGTAAGTGCCGAGAGATCGGCCGATTTTCCCTTGGCGATGGTCTTCAACTGGTCAATGGTGAGGTTGCCTATGATCTCTGTTTTTGGCTCCCCCGAACCCTTCGGCTGACCTATCTCCTTGAGGATCAGGGCACTTGTCGGTGGAGTCCCAACTTCAACTTCGAAGGTCTTGTCTAAAGGATTCACAGTGATCTTGACTGGAACCTTCAGTCCCACGAATGGCTGGGTCACCTCATTGATCTTTGTGACTACCTGAAAGATGTTGACACCAGTTGGACCAAGAGCTGGTCCTATCGGTGGTCCTCCTGACGCTTTGCCGCCCTCTACCATTGCGTCAACTACTATGGGTTTTGTTTCACTCAAACTTGCTTCAACTCCTGATGCAGTGCTCTCGGCATATCTGCGGACACGCCTACTAGTGACGACCTGCTGGCACAATCAGCACTCTGTCCAGCAAGGTCTACTGCATTCATAGTCACTTCTTTCACCCCTGACACGACGTCTCGCGTCCATGTCTGATTAAGGAGTTGGAAGTCCCCACGGGCAGAGTGTTTTAAGGCTTTTGGAGTGTGAGGAGTCTAGGACTCGACCAGAGATGAATCAATCTGAGGATGACCATACAGAGGCCTCGGAACTCGATGAGGAAGATGAAGAGCGGCAGCAGGAGTTCGCAATTAGAGCTGTCGAGATAATCCAGACTGTTGTTGAGGACTTGGATGAGAGAGGAAAGAGAATTTGGCGCAAGATGCTGGGGATTGATCCAGGGCCTCAGTCGTGCGCCCAGAAAGAGTCGTCGTCCAACTCATCATCATCAAACTCCTCATCCTGAGGAGTCTCTTCAGCCTCGGCCTCTTCTCTATGAGCCTTCTCAACAATCTTGGCAAAGTCTGCATGCACTCTGATTGGGATTGTGTGAGGACTATCGAGCAATTCGAGGATGAGTTCTTCCTTAGCTGCGTCTACCCTGGCTACCTTAGCACGCTCGCCCTTGAAAGGACCCGAGATGATCTCCACGACATCTCCCATGGATATGCCTTCTGCCGCGGGCTTGGGAACCAAGAACTTGTCTATCTCCTCAAAGCTCACCTTTCCGCCCACGCGCCCTCGCACATGAGGGACGCCGGAGATGGCGATTTCTACATCTCTGAACTCCAGAGTTTCCAAGAATACATAGCCACGAAGGGTCTCAGGGACAAGGATTGCCTTGACGCGTCCAAGCAGCTGATTCTGAGAAACAAGCTTGGGTTCTCCTGTCTTCTTTCGTTTCTTCTTACAATTATCCATGTGCTCTTCTGTAGCCTCTCTTGAGGAGAATTGTTCCGAGCAGAATGGACACTCCCAGACATCTGTTTCACCAATTACGGCGGTTGTGATCAAATCGGTTACACCGCGTTCTTGGCCTATTGTGGTCCTGACTGCATAGATGCTGCTTCTTTGTTCCAAGTTGGAAGCCCCCTTGATTCAGAGATTAGTCTTGCGTGTCGCATAATCGTCCGAAAGTTCTCTCGTTTTCTTGTTAGATTACTGCAGCAACCAAAATTCGCCGACAAAGAAGGCGATTCTTCCGTATGGCTGCCGAGATCGAGGTCATAGCCGGGCTGATTTAGCGGTCCATGCTTGTGCACTTGGCGTGCAGTCCGTTATGCGGAATGGTGTGGTTAAAAGAATTGTGGAGTGAGATAATGGGTGGATTGGGAGATTCTATCTGACAAGCATGCTCGCATTTCATATCTTTCCTATGGACGAGTCATTGGACTCCTCACTGGCCCCTCTTTTGACTTCTATCTGCATTATCACGCTTGGTGTTAGCTTGAGCGTCAGCTCCAGCAGTAGGTGTATCGCCCGACGCGCTCTCGTTTTTCAGGCTTTGTTTCGGGGGATGAATCATTCCTAGAATGTTCTAACAAATCGAAACCAAGAGAGAATCAACACTAAGACGACGGGAAGAGATATATACTAAACGACTAAAAGTATAGATGCTCAACAGGGGAGTTGAGAATATTGAGGCCAATGCAAAGTAAGGTGTATATCGGTTTAGTGATTTCCATACTGGTTCTTTTTGCAGTGCCGCAGTTCGCTGTGGCGACTACCTACTACGGTGCTGTCAACAATCCCCACCCATGGGCATACACAACGCTTACAGCATCAGGGGGCTCCTACGGGGGACTCATTTATTGTGAGGGCTATAAGCTTGATCCATCCCATTGCCACGCTTATGCTACAATCTACATCAGAGTCACCCCTTCTCAAAGTGGGAAGATAGAGATTGGGGTCGATTGGCATCTTCGAGGCCACATCAGCGCTCTACACATGCTAAGCAAGGCAGAATGGATAGCTTGGTACTACTGGTGTGAACCAGGACACGAACTGTACCCATGGAACCACGGCGGAGTGAAAAGCGGACCGTTTCGACGAACAGACTGCCACTATGGTGGTTGGTGGACGTGGGAAGGACATATCACTGATGTTTCCCACACGACAAGCGAGAAGAGGACTCCCAATGAGGCTGTGACTCAAGGAGAAACCATCTCCATTGGAATCTTGATAAAGTTCAGTCTCTTTGGAAGTTCACACATTCAGGATGCGTACCAGACCAGTGGTTCACTATACGTGGATGTAAACTCGATAGCATACCAATATGCGTAGCAGATTAAGTGTGGGTTCTTAGCAAGAACCCACATCTCTTCTTTCTTCGAAACCAAAAGGCCGAAGTGCAGCACGGTGGAGGACAGAGGTGTCCCTAGATTGTCAAGCTGGCCCGGCAGCCTTCAAAGTCGTACGATGGTTCTCTAGCTTGTTGGCTGCGTGCCCCAGTCGGCTGTGATTAGGGACATGACTATTTGGATTATGTAGCTGAGCATTCCAACAAGGATCATTCCTAGAATGGTGATTCTCAAGCTAAGCCAGAGTTCTTTTCTGGCGGGTTTTGTGGCAAGCTTCAGTATCCGTCTGCTCTCTCTGATGAAGTCACCAATACCCAAGTCGTTCTCACATCCTTGTTCTAGAATGCATCAGCAATCTCAGAATCGACTGCTCTCAGTTTCAGTGTTCCTTTAAACTTTCCTGAAGGCCCAAGGATGCACTCTCTAGCCGCGGTAGACCTAGGTCAGTCTTTAGGTCATCTGCTAGCGGTGTGACACGGTCTGTTTTGTCGAATATGTACGGTGAGTTGACCCCAGATGCTATGATTGTAACGCGAAGTCGGTCTTCCAGTTCCTGTGATATCAATGCACCATAGATTATCTCAGCACCTGGATTGACCTGCTCAGTAACAAGTTCGACAACGTGTTTGGCCTCAGCTAGCTGGAGGTCCGTACTACCACTGACGTTCACCAGAATATTCCTAGCGTTCTCAATTGATACGTCAATCAGAGGGTTCCTTAGCGCGTTTATGACTGCCTCTTCTGCCCGGTTCTCTCCCTGAGCTTCTCCTAGTGCGATTATCGAAACACCGCCGTTTTTCATAGTGGTACGCACGTCTGCGAAGTCTAGGTTCACAAGACCAGGCTTCGATATCAGTTCAGCAATCCCCTTTACAGCCCTCACGAGGACTTCGTCCGCCACCATAAATGCCTCAGGCATTGAAAGATCAGGAGCAATCTCCAGAAGCTTCTCATTCGGAATAGCTATCAAAGTGTCTACGTGTTCCATCAGAGCGGTAAGGCCGCGAGTCGCATTTCTTCTACGAGTTTCTCCCTCAACCTCAAACGGCAAGCACACAATTGCAACGGTAAGTGAACCATTCTCTTTCGCGGCTTTTGCAATCAATGGTGCTGCACCAGTGCCCGTGCCGCCTCCCATTCCGGCAGTTATGAAGACCAAGTCCCCCCGAATTACATCTTTTATCACATCATAGGTTTCTAGCGCGGCCGCCTCTCCAACATCAGGGTCGTTACCTGCTCCCAGACCACCACAGGTTTCCTTTCCTAAGAGCAACTTGTGAATTGAGTTGCAGAAGTATAGGTCCTGCGCATCTGTATTGGCTGCGAGGGTTTCTGCGCCCTCTACTCCAACCTCCATTATGCGTGTCACTGCATTATTACCTGCACCACCAACGCCTACGACCAGAATCCTGGCTGTGACGGACTCGAGCAGGTCCGCTAGTTCATCATCTGTTGTTGCTGCAATTCGACGTTTCTTTGACTGTCTGGCACTACCAGGGTCACGTTTGGTGTCCGATTGTTTGCGGAGGACCTCTTCAAGCAAAGGATGCATTAGCTCACTCTCACCTTTGGTTCTATGTCAATATCGGAGTGTTCTGCTAACAAAAACCGGAATACTACCAGCGTATTACCTACTTCGCTTGCTTCTTTCTGCGTTTACGCTTCCTGAACGTCTTGAGAATTGGCGCAATTGATACCCCGTGCTTCTTCAACAGTCTTGATGTCTTTTCCAGCGTTGGCTGGCCATTCTGCGCTCCTCTCTGGGTTATGGTTAGGGCTGCTACTGCGTTGCCAACGTGAAGAGCCATCTCAATGTTCTCTGATCGAGTCCATGCATTGACGAATCCGGCAGCAAACGCATCGCCTGCTCCAAGTGTGTCGACTGCCTCAACCTCGAACACCGGAGATGTGAAGTATTCGAATCCGTCTGTTGCTGCTGCACCCTCTTTCCCCTTCTTCACAACAACTATGCCAGGAATTGTTTTCGCAAACGACTTGAGGGCCTTCTCAGTTGGGCTGATCTTGAAATAGTCCTTGAGTTCCCCCTGATTCACAAACAGAAGGTCAGTCTGGCGCAAGAAACTCTTCATGTCCATTCCGCTGGCAGCTCTCCCCGGATCAAAGGAGAATATCATCCCGTTCGTTGTGGCTATCTCGAGCGCTCTAGCAGCCATCATCGGAAATCCGCCCGCAACATGGACTGTTTTTGCGCGAGCAACATATTCTTCATCCAGAAGGTGTTTCTCGAGAAACCTGTTTGCGCCCGGCTCAGCGACGACAAGTCGTTTTCCATCTGGCTGCTGAGCAACAAAGAATAGTCCTGTTGGCTGCTTGTCCAACACCAAGATGCAGCTTGTATCCACTCCAGCATTGGAGAGCTCCTTCAGGGCCTCCTGTCCATAGAGGTCGTCGCCAACACAGGCAAAGATCCCTGTCTTGACACCCAGACGTGCAGACTGAGAAGCAAAGTTTGACGCAGACCCACCGATGGAAACGAATCCAGTATCACTGACTACATGATCATTTCGTGCCGGAAGCTTGGCGACGTCCATAGCAATATCAACATTGATTCTGCCTATGGCAATGATCTCTTGAATCAATTCAACTGCCCCTTAGACTATGAGTGCAAGTATACCCTTCTGAGCATGCAGACGATTCTCTGCCTGGTCAAACACAACACTGTGAGTCGGGTCGTCCATTATATCGCTAGTAAGCTCTTCGTCACGGTGTGCTGGCAAACAGTGCATGACTATTGCGTCGTCTTTTGCCTTTCCAAGAAGAGATCTGTTGATTTGGAATGGCATCAGAGCATCCTCCTTCTCCTTGGACCGTTCCTGACCCATGCTGAAGAAGGTATCTGTGTAGATCACATCAGCGCCCTTTACCGCCGCCGTGGGATCACTCACTACTTCAACTGTGGTCTTGTGGGTCTTGCTGAGGGCATCTGCCTTCTTTGTGATCTCGTCGGAGGGAGTATAGCCTTTGGGTGATCCAATTGTGACGTCCATTCCCATTATCGTGCAACCTTGCATGATTGAGTTGCTTACATTGTTCGAGTCGCCGACGTAAGCTATCTTCAGTCCCTCCAATCCACCTTTGTGCTCTTCAATGGTCATCATGTCTGCCATTATTTGACAAGGATGATTGAAGTCCGAGAGACCATTTACCACAGGTACCGTTGCATTCTCTGCCAGCTCAACGACCTCATTGTGACCAAATACACGCGCCATTATTACATCGCAGTATCTGCTGAGAACCTTCGCCGTGTCACCGATGGTCTCTCCTCTTCCGAGCTGTGTACCAGTCGGCTGAAGGTATAATGCATGGCCTCCCAACTGGGTCATACCGACCTCGAACGAAACTCGTGTACGTGTGGAGGACTTCATGAATATCATTGCCATTGACTTGCCTTCAAGAACCTCGTGAGGCTCCCCACTTTTCTGCATTCGTTTCAAATCATGTGCCTTGTCAAGAAACTCTCTCAGTTCGTCTCTCTTGAACTCCGAAAGATCAATGAAGTGCTTACCTTTGAACCTCACACTTGTTACCTCTGCTGACGGAATAGACGTAGGGCCCTCTTATTGACCCTCGTAATAAAACTGCCCACCCTCGTTACTGGCCAGCCACAAGCCGTTGGGCAAACCACTCTGGTTCGAAGATCTGAAGGTCTTCGTAGCGCTGCCCGACTCCTACATATATCACAGGTCGTCCAGTGACAAATGCAACTGACAGAGCCGCCCCTCCTGAAGGGTCTGCATCAACCTTTGTCAAAATGGCTCCATCAATACCTATGGCATCATTGAACTCCTTAGCCTGCGAAAGAGCATCGTTGCCTGCTAGAGCATCTCCCACGAAGATCTTCAGGTCTGGTTCTGTGACTCTCGCAATCTTCTGCATTTCCGCAATCAGGTTCTTGTTGCTCTGCATTCTTCCGGCAGTATCTATCAACACGACGTCGATATGCTTGGCGCGAGCATGAGCAACAGCGTCATACGAGACTGCAGCAGCATCAGAGCCATACTGCTGTTTGATCACTCTGACGCCGAGGCTGCTTGCATGTCGCTCAAGCTGTTCAATGCTTCCCGCACGGAATGTGTCGCCAGCCGCGATGACTACTGAGAAGCCCTTCTTCTTGAAGAAGCTGGCCATCTTCGCCAAGGTTGTGGTCTTTCCTGTCCCGTTTACACCTACAAAGAGAATGACAGTTGGCTCGCCTTTAGCCTTCTTTGCCGAAGCGAACTCTATCGGGTCAAGTGGCTGCTCCGGTGTCAATACTTCAAGAATTGACTCGTAGATTGCTGTTCTGAACAACTTGCCAGTATTCTCCAGCCGGCCTGCTCTTGAGCCGATTAGCTTCTCTTTGGTGAGATTGCAGATATGTTCTGCCACCTCTACAGCCACATCGTTTTGAATCAGTACCATCTGAAGGTCCCAGACAGCATCAGCCAGATTCTTCTCGTTCAGTTCCTTTGTCGTTGCCTTCGTGACCGCAGAATCGACAGCACCCCGGAGCTTCTCGAACAATCTATTGTGCCCCCTGAGCCTGGATTTGCTCAGCAATCTGCTTCATCTGGGCTTCCAAGATGGCTGAGCGATTCACCATCTTCTCATGCTCCGACACAAGTGCTTCATACTGTTTTCCGAGGCTCTCCACAGCCTGTTCGACTCCCTTTGTTGCCTCCTCAAGAGTCTGTTCTATTCTAACACCACTTCCGAGAGCTCTAGTCACCTCTTTTGGATTCACGAGTTTCGCCTGGGCAAATACGCTTCCGCCCACGTTCATGAGCATCTCCTCACCGTCTTCCTTGTCCTCTAGTTCCTTGAGTACCATCAGACCGGTTTGATAACGGCCCAGAAGAACCTGAGTCACCTCTATCTGCTGTCGAAGCACATTGATGTTGGAATCTGTCAGATGCTGTTCCACGTATAACTTCTGGAGAAGGTTTCTTTGCTCTTCTGCCATTAGATATCGCTCTCCACACCGAGGATCTTCCTGAGCTCCAAGTCAGTTGCCTCCTCAGGCTTGATCTCCTCAACAGTCCTAATCTCGATCTCACGTCTCTTCACTCGATGACGGCTTCCGAGGTCCGAATAGATTCGTTCTCTGACGTGTGATTCTTTGAGTGCAATCATCTCCTTTGAGAAAGTGAATGCTCTCTTGTTCTTCTTGTATTCTCCAGTCGCTCGCCATACTCTCGAACTCATCTGAAGGTCACCTCTTGTTTAGACGAAGCCAAGTACTTGGCTAATATGAGCAAGTTCCACTCCAGTCGTTTCTGAGCCTGCAATCATGCTGTCCAGATTGGCTAACACACCTAGGCTCGTATACGGACTTCCTCTGTTTACTGTGCCAACTTCGACATGCACTTTTAACAACTGTGATATCTGGTCAATCTCATCATTCGTTGCCATGGGATGTACAACAGCCCCCCGATTGGTGACCACAGTATTCGAGCCAACAGTGGGCAGTCTTGCAACCGTTCCTGGGACGACCTCAACATCGAGAACGTCAGCAATCTTCTTCCGCGCTTTCTCGTCAAAGTCTGGATGACATATAGCACCTTTGTCATTCGCAAGGACGATATTTCCGAGCGCAGTCATCTTGTTGTCTATCCAGTCGACAAGAATATCAGAATACTCGCGTAGCGCTGCCAGCTCATCATCACTGGCCGTGTATGGAACAAGTATCCCATTGGAGTTGGCTATGGACACAAGTCCTACAGCATCCAATGTGGCAACAGTAGATTGGACTAACGGGAGATTGAAGACACGTTCAAGTGTATCCAGTGAGTCTTCCGACATATTGGGTGATACAAACACGTACCTATCGGTGGCAATTCCGAAGGCTCCGACATTTGAATCGCCCTCGAAATCGTATCGGGCGATCATGATTAGCTACGCCTCTGCAAGGTATACACGGACGAGGTTGTCCGAGTTCTTCGTTGCCCTAATCCGTATTCTGCGTGGAGGCTTCTGAATGCCCCTAGACCAGATTCTCTCATTGACCTCGGGCTGAATCACAAGCTCTTCAGGTTTCATATGGCGTTCTACAAACTGCCTTAGGATTCTTACAGCTCTGTTGGACCTGCGAAGTCTACTCCCAGTCCAGTACGCCTTTCGCAGAGGTACCGTATAGATTCGCTCGTCGATGATCTCCTCCTCAGGAACGACCTCGGCTGGAGCTACTTCCTCGGGCTCTGGTTTCTTCTCCTCGGCTGGTGCCTCTGCTTCCTCCTCGATTTCTTCCTCGACTTCTTCAATCTCCTCGAGTTCAGCAAGCTCTTCCTTTGCATCTTTGGCTTTCTTCTTCTTGCTCATCTAGGCACACCTTACTATGGCTTCAGCTTCGTTTCACGCCACTTCCGCTGCTTGGGTGTTCTTCGCACCGTTCCTCCTGTCTTCACCACTACCCAGGTCGGCACGGAAGAGTTGCTCTTGAGTGCCCTTGCCATCCTGAGTTTCTTTGCGAGAGGTTTGTTTCTAGCCATTGATTTCACCTATTGCAGCATTACCTGAACGAGATCTTAGTATCACGCTCTTTCTCTTGCATCTGTTGAAGGAGCGACTTAAGTTGCTCATCTGTGACTCGAGCTCTTAGACGCCCTGCACTTGCCAACTGGATGAGTTGAGCTTCTATCTGTTCCGCCAGTTGAGGTTTGACCATTCTGACATTTGTGAGCCGCGAGCGAGCCTCGGGAGTGAGAATCTGCCTGAGAATGGCCTCCTTCTGAGCCTGAGCTTCAGCAATCTGCTGTTCTCTCGCTTGGTCTTCAAGTGCTTGGTCTCTCAGAGCCGCACGTTTCCTCTGGCGGATCTCTTCAAGCTCATCGTCACTCAAAGTACTCACCTATCTCATCGGAAGTCTCCTAGTAGTTCTCCAACTCGGGTATGGCCTTCGCAAGCTCCTTCCTCAGTCCGGTTGATAGCTTATCCATGTATGATCTACCTATGTTAGTCATCTCTCTGCCCTTGTTCCCGCGCTTCTTGATGAAGCCCGCTCTCTCAAGCTGCTGCAGAGCAGTCCTCACAATCGACCCACTTCCTTTGTGGAACTTGTTTGGCTTGGTTCCACGTCTCTTTCTCCCACCATATTGAATACGTAACCGCTCTGTTCCAATGGGTCCCTTGAGATAGATCTTTCTTAGGATACTTGCACATCTCATATACCACCAGTCGGGGTCGTCTGGTGCTCTTTCCTTGTGCGCACCTGTCTTTACGAGACTCGCCCAGTCTGGGGCACTTATCTCCTCTCGAGACCTAAGGTCTTGTGCAATCCGTCGTATCAAGACGCTGGGTGGGATATCATAGGTTGTCGGCATACAAGGATTCACCATACCGTTTGAGGAGGTCACCGTACATAGACTAAGCTGATGGCCTACCTCAGAAGGCTGCCCTCGTCAAAATGAGTCAGCATAAAAGGATTTTCATGGGTCGCTCGCTATTGAGGCCTCATAGTCGATAGAGAACTGCTGTGTTTCCGCGAATTCCCGCGAGTTGAGCTCCAGTATCACTACATAGCATCTGAAAGGTTTCTTCTCTGGAACCACCTTCTGTCATGGCCGATCGGAGAAGCCGGACCTTGATGTACTTGTGCTTATTGAGCAGTCTCTTTGCTTCCTTGACAAGACCATCAGAAATCCCTCCCTTCCCTATCTGCATCATCGCAGAATCCTGCCATGCAATGCCCAGTCTGATGGGATCTGGCTTGGTCTTACGTGTCATCTCGAATCAACTCTGGCCTATGGGGTCTGCTCTTTAACATACCTATCCGACGTAGTATCTCGTAGTGTTTCCACAGTCGAAACAGGTGACTGAGAGGTGTCTGGCTCTATTATGACGCATTCGAACTCGACAGTTCTCTCCTGGCACGAGCACATTCCCGCACACACGGCAGACTCTTCTCCTGACATGTCGGGGTATCTTCATTCTGGCTCTCTGAGCAACTCTTCTGGCTATCTCAACTCGGCGTCGAGCACTCTCAGGACTGATTTTGGCGAGCTGTGATGCCTGTATCCATAGCGCTTCGATTCTCGATGCAGCTAAACGCCGAGTTTCTCCACGAGTTGCTCTTCTCTTCCCCACAAGAAAGCCTCTCCTTCGAAGGCAATTCAATACATCTTAAATCGTTCGAGGCATTTGGTCATAACTATGCTCCACGTGATTCTCTTAGACTCTGCAATAGAGCTGGTTCCACCTGAGATATCCTCCTCAAAGCAAGTCCAGAAACATGCAGGAAGGCGCGGCAAAGGACCGACCGAGATACTCCTTGACCAGACACATCATGGTCGTGCCATGACAAAGCTCGACAATGGCGAAAGACGAGGTAGGCCTGACATTTCATATCTATGTCTCTTGTCTCTGTTGGAAACCCCGCTATGCAAAGCAGGATTGCTCACCGTCAATCTCCATCTTCAAGGCGGACGGATAATCGATGTGAATCCGAACGTGCGACTTCCACGCAACTACGACCGGTTCGTAGGACTCGTTGAGCAACTCATCCAACATGGAAGAGTGCCCTTGGAGGGAGAGCCACTTCTGATGGTGAGGTCACTCACACTCCAAGAGCTAGTTTCCAATCTGAAGAGTCCAGAAGACAGCGAGATCTCAATTCTCTGTACTGAGGGCGGAAAGCGAACAACGATTGATGGTCTGAGCGCAATCATGCCCACAGACGCATCAATCCCGTTGATAGTTGGAATTGGAGCTTTCCCCCATGGTGATCTTTCTCAGGACATCAAGACCTTATTCAAATCTCATATCGAGCTTGACAAAGACGTAATGATGGCCTGGCATGTGTGCGCAGAGATTCTATGGACCTACTCTTGGAGAATCAACGTGGTACGCAGACGATTTGAACACTAGAGAGATGGTGCGGCCACCGGGATTCGAACCCGGGTTACGAGCTTGGAAGGCTCGGATCATAACCCCTAGACTATGGCCGCATATGAGAATCGAGCAAAGGTCTTGGGTTCTAGGGCGCAAACCAACTGGTGTTGATTTAAACTAATCGCTGCGGAGGACTCCTTCAACACAATCCTTTTGTTGGCTCAATCCCGCTCTCGACACCGGGCTGCAAGAACCGCGCAAAGTGGACTAGCCTTCTATTTCCAATCTGCCAAATGAAGAGGCATTCAGATGGAGTCCTTAGAACATAATGGCATCATAGTTCTCAAACCCCCAGAACCACAACGCTTTGAGATAGCTGTCCGGGGTGAACGAACAATCCTCAACGGGCTCCAAGAGGAGATGGCTTTTGCTTGGGTGAGGAAACTTGGAACCCCACATGTTGAGGATCCCGTCTTCATAAAGAACTTCATGACTGATTTCAGTAAAGCTTTGAAGGTAAGACCTCGCCTGGATCTTGAGGAAGTCAACTTCTCTTCGATAATAGACTTCGTTGAAGAAGAGAGAGCTGCCAAGGAATCCATGACCAAGGAGGAGAAGAAAGCGGCAAGAGAGGCGAGAAAGGCTGAACGTGAACGCCTGAAAGAGGAGTTTGGCTACGCCTATGTCGACGGAGAAAGAATGGAACTTGGCAACTATCAGACAGAGCCATCGGGAATATTCATGGGTCGGGGACAACACCCTCTCAGGGGCCGATGGAAGCAAGGTGCGAAGGAGAAAGATATCACTCTGAATCTGAGCCCTGATGCGGAGATTCCGGAGGGGGACTGGGCCAAGATTGAATGGGCATCTGATAGTATGTGGATTGCCAAATGGACTGATGAGCTTACCAACAGCACGAAGTACATCTGGCTTCACGACAGCACCCCCATCAAGCAGGCGCGTGAGGCTGCGAAGTTTGACACCGCTATGAAAGTGGCCAAGAATCTAGATTCTATTCGGGCACACATAATGGACGGCATTCATTCCGAGAAGCCCAGGAGAAGGATGCTTGCAACAGCATGTTACCTGATAGATATGTTGAACCTTAGGGTGGGTGACGAGAAAGATCCAGATGAGGCTGACACTGTTGGTGCAACCACTCTAAGGGTAGAGCATCTGACCTTCAGGAGGGCTTCAGTTGTCTTCGACTTTCTAGGCAAGGACAGTGTTGCATGGCATAAGGAAATTGAATTACCATCCGACGTGTACGACACGCTCCACGAGCTCTACGAGAACGCACTTGAAAGAGTCGAGTCCTACGAGTCAAGAAGGCGTAGGACGACCCACTCTGATTCCAAGAAACCAGCACAAATCTTCCCAAGCATAGGGAGTGGTCACGTCAACCGTTTCTTGAGCGAGGTCGACAAGAATCTGACCGCAAAGGTCTTCAGAACCTTCCATGCCACGTTGACAATGCAGGATGAGCTCGCAAAGAGAAAGACAAGACGTGCTGACCCGGACTTTGTGAAGAAGGAGGCTGTCAAACGGGCTAACCTAGAGGTCGCAAGAGTGATGAACCACACCAAGCAGGCCCCAAAGGGCTGGCCTCGCACTACCGAACGTTACCAGGAGAGAATCAAGAAGGCGGATGAACGAATCAAGAGGGCTGAGTCTGTTCTCAGGGAAAAGAAAAAGCGACTAAGGACAATCAAGAAGAAAGAGAAAGACAGTTTCCAAAAGCGTCAGGCAACTGTTTCGAAACAGAAGGAGATTGTTGAGAGGAACAAGCAATCAGTTGCAGCTTGGCGTGAGAAACGTAATCGTGCGAAGATCACTTGGGACAATGCACGGGAAAAGAGGCGACGAACCCGAACGAGCAGGCGTAGGGGTAAGACTACCAAGAAGCAACGCATGGAAGATGCACGGGCCCGCATAGAACGAACCAGAGAGCGTCTGGACAAGGCCGAGAGTGGCCTTGCCGTTGCAAGAACGAGGTACAACAAGAGCAGAGCATCATTGGAGAAGAAACAGCAGTCACTTGCAGAGCTCAGAGAGAAGTCTGCTGCCCGAGTCACTCGTGTTGAGAAGATTGTGAAGACTGCTGCTGAGCGTGTCAAGAAGGCAAAGCTTGCGAAGAAGAAGATAGAAACAGACTTTACACTGGCTAGGGACTGCCGTATCTGGAATCTGGGTACGTCTCTCAAGTCGTATGTTCATCCAAAGATAGTCTACAAGTGGTGCCGCAAGGTTGAGTATCCCTGGCGGAAGGTGTATCCAAAGACCTTGCAGAGGAAGTTTGCCTGGGTTGAGGAAACATTATAGACTAGAAACATCTCAGCCGTGACTAGAGATGAAGTGAACCTGCAGGATCATTGTATAGTCTTCCTCTCATTAGGAAATCCCTAATTCTATGTTCTATCTCATCTCTAGTTTCTATGAACTTGGTTAGCGTTTCTTCATACGTGCCCGCAAAGGCCGCGGGGTCGGCAAGTGACCAGTGATCCATGACCTTCGCACCTGGGAAGACGGGGCACTCTCTCTTGGCACTGTCGCAGACGGTTACAACGAGATCGAACTCTTCGCCTTTGAATCTGTCAAGACTCTTCGTGTAGAGACTGGCCGTATCTGCACCACGTTGTTTCAAGACATTGACTGCGAATGGATTGACCGCACTACCCGGAGAAGTACCTGCACTGTAAGCCTCATAGTCATCACCGCCGAGTAGTCTGAGCAAGGCCTCTGATATCTGACTCCGAGCCGAGTTACCAGTGCAAAGGAAGAGCACCCGTTTCAAGACTCGTATCTCCTTGACATAATCACTGATTCCAACTGATTGGCTTTTAATTCACATGCATAGGTACCATAATCAGAGCCGTTCGTGATGTCCACGAACAGTCCGTATTGTTCTGCCCTGCTAATGTGACATTGGCATAGATTGATAATCCATCTTATTGAAGACCTGAACAAGTCATGCTGCCAAGGGAGTGGTCGTATTGGAGTATGAACGCAATCTCATCGAATTGGGCAAGAAGGAAACTGCTATGTTGAGCTGGTCTTCTGAAGGAGTTCTTACGGTTGGCCTATCCAACGGCGCGGTCCAACTGTATGAATCTGGAGAACTGACCGCTGTTCTAGGGAAACATTCCAAGGCTGTATCATCAATCGCTTGGAGTCCGAACGGAGAGTTTCTCGCCACTGGTGCTAGGGATAACACGATAATCCTATGGAAACAAGACAAGGAAGAAGCAGTCCTGAAGGGACATACAGGCCCTATCTATCAAGTGGCATGGAGTCCCGATTCTGAGATATTGGCGTCATGTTCTGGAGATAAGTCAGTCTTGCTTTGGAGGGGTGAAAAGCCTCTAACCAAAATGGTGGGACACACTGGTGCTGTCACGAGTCTGTCCTGGAGTCCCAATAGCAAACTGCTGGCATCAGGCTCAGCAGACTCCACAGTCCGACTCTGGAATCGAGATGGAACTGTCGAAGCTGTGCTAGAGGGTCACACGAAGGCCTTGGCACGGGTGGCCTGGCATCCAGAGATTGATTCCAAGCTGCTAGCTTCAAGCGCTTATGATTTCAACGTTCGTCTCTGGAAGGGCGGCAAGGAGCATGCTCTCCTGGAGGGACACAAAGACCGTGTCTTCGGTCTAACATGGAGTCCTGATGGGCGGACTCTGGCCTCTGGAGGTGGTTTCAAAGACGCTGATATCAGACTGTGGAATCGCGAGGGGGCCTCAATAGCAGTCCTGAAAGGACACACTAGTAGCATTTACCAGCTGAAATGGAGACCTCAAGGAGACATTTTGGCATCCTCATCTTTTGATTCAACGGTACGATTGTGGCGCGAGAATCAGGAAATCACGACCCTCACAGGACTCAAAGGTCCCGCCCTCGGACTCGATTGGAGTCCAGACGGTCAGTCCATTGCTTCTGCAGGAACTGGGAAGGTTGGCGTATGGACACTGCAATAGGCTGAGATCTGTCACAAAGAATGAAATAGAGGGAGCCGAGTTTTCAGAGTATGTTGTTCGAGATATCCCTAGTTGTCCTATTCTTGCTACTGATCTGGACAATATTGACTTTCAGACGTTGGAAACGAAGTTTATCTTCGATACTAGAGCGCAACAGCGAAATCGCAGTAACATCAGCTGGGGAGATCGAGTACGCTCTCAAAGGTACTGGTCCGGTCATACTATTCCTTCACGGAGGTCCTGGTGGATATGACCAGGGTCTACTTGATTATGAGATGTGGAATGAAGGAGGGTTCTCGGTTCTATCTATCTCCAGACCAGGATATCTTCGAACACCACTCACTACAGGAGTGACCTTTGAAGAACAGGCTGATGCTGTTGAAGCATTACTGGTGAGTTTGGGGATATCAGAGGTTGCAGTTCTTGGTGCTTCCGCGGGAGGACCCATAGCTCTACAGCTTGCCTTGTGTCATCCAACGCGGGTCAAAGCACTAATTCTAATGGCAGCCGTCAGCCAAGAATACATTGTAAGTGAGAGTCAGATGGAGTCGACTATGGCTAAGATATTCCTCTCAGATTCAATGGTCGACATAGGAGTGTGGATATTTGATATCCTGACCAGACGTTGGCCGTCCTTGTCGCTGAAGATGAGTTCCAAGGAAACTGTTGGTCTGGATTCCGATGATTTGAATGACTATGTGAAGCAAGTGCTGTCCATCTCCGAACAGGTTTTGTGGTTTAAGAGATTCATCCGCACTACATGCCCGATGAGTTCAAGGATGGTGGGGCTTAACAATGACCTCGAACAACTAGAACGAGTATCTTTTGAGAACTTGGAAGAAATCATGTGTCCTACATTGGTCGTTCATGGAACAGTTGACACAGATGTTTCATTTTCAAATGCTGAGTTTTCAGCCAATTCAATACCAAATGCGAAGTTGCACAGAATTGAAAATGTAGGACATATTGTCTGGTTAGGAAGACATGTTTCTAAGATGAACTCGGACCTTCTTGAGTTTCTAAGGGAGTCAATGTAGCCGAAGAGCCGATACTTACTGGGCTGAAAATCCGCGATAAAGCCCCATGCAGATCTTCAGTGAGAAGCCAATTCGTGATTCTGTGCTAATTCATGTGATATTGGCAGTACTCACAGCTCAAGTTGGAGGGTTACGAACTAGGATAGAGCAGTATTTGCTGGAAAAGGAGATGGTGCGCTCGCCGGGATTCGAACCCGGGCCGGATCCGTTCTACGGTTCCGAGGGATAAACCCCCGCGCATTGGCAGGGATCCATCATAGCCCCTAGACAACGAGCGCGTCGAAGCACATCGCGATGGTGAGCGTTAAAAAGCTTATCAAGGGCCTAGCATTACGCATTTTCCACGTAAGTCCAGATGGAGCTGCTAAGCACTGACTGAACAGGTCACGAGCAAGAGGCTGGAATGGATTGACATCTCAAAAGGCGCCGGAATAATCTTTGTGATTCTACCCCATTCCATGATACCGTGGCAGGACAATGCAATTCAGTGGTCAGTGATTGCGTTTGTAACTAGTTTTGTCATGCCACTGTACTTTATCCTAGCCGGCCTGACATACAATGGGGAAAAACATCGCGAAAGTCTCAGGAATTATGCTATCTCCCGTGGAGGCCAGCTCTTGATTCCGTATTTCGCTATTTACATCATTATGATGCTCCTATTCGTTCCACTGGAAGGTTCAATTGATACCTATCTTACGCCCATTGATTTAGTCTTCTGGCTTCTCTATGGGGCGGGACCACCTGGTCAACCTACCTACTTGTGGTTCCTGCCTGTTCTATACTTTGGATTGCTAATCTTCGTTGCAATTGAGTCGGTGACGCACACCTATGACCCAAGAGTAAAATGGCCACTTGTTGCTCTTTTCCCGTTTCTTGCTTTTTGGATAACTGATGTTTTCTCTCCAATTCTCGTCCCTTGGCGATTGAACAGTGTGCTACTAGCCGCAGCATTTTGCATCATTGGCCATGAGATTAGAAGGTATAGGGGTCTGAAGTCCTGGCACACAGACTCAAGAATACGCGATGGAGCAATCCTCGTGTTTCTGTTTGTCTTCTTAATACCTGCATCTCAGTATAATGGCTTCATTAGTAACGCTGATGATTGGCTTGGCACAAATGGATGGTTATTCATAGTCACTGGCACCTTTGGAACGATCTTCATCTTCATGCTATCGAGCCTCTCAGAGTACTCCATAGTTAGCAGAAAGATGCAATTTCTTGGAGTGGGCTCTCAGGTCATCTATGAAGTTCATCCCATCTTCTTCTATCTAGTTCCTCTTATTGTAAGTCTGTTCGGATTCTCAGCAACAGACTATGCCACCTCATTCGCACTCTTCTGGCCCATACGTTTCGTCTTTGCTCTTGGACTGTCAATTCCATTCACACTACTTGTGTACAGAAACAGACTTCTCTCCTTGATTCTCACTGGCAAAAGCGAAACATGATTCAGGTTTACAGTAATCAAACTCGCTTTCTGTTGTATACGACGCTAGAGAAGGTGTAATTGCATCCAGTTCTAGAATCATCTTTGCAAGTAGTCTTCCGTCTGAATCCTTGTGTAGCTTGAAAGATGAATCACCCAGCTTAGCGTAGCCCCGCCAGCTGCTTGATCTTCAACAATCTGAAAGTCGATTCGCACTCAAGCGCGAGATCTCGTCGTCGATTCTCCTCTAGAGCCATATAGGCACCGTTTGTCCAGTAACCGGTCTTCTTCTCGGTCATCCATGATTTGGGGAACAAATAAGTGTCACGCCTAGTGCGATGTGATTCCAAGAAGTCTATTACGCGTCTGAACCAATCACTTTGTTTCGTGGCTTCGAAGGGTGCCATCATCTCTAGAGCAAGCAAGAGGTCTGGTTTGGTTTCTTCTTGAGGCGATACAAAGTAGTTCGGAAGATGGACGCTCCATCCAATCACGTAGTATCTGCTACCATGTTTCATCAAGCCATAGCCAGGCTGAAGCTGTTGGTATTCTGGACTTAGCACCAGTTCTGCGATTCTCTCGGCCTTATCTTTCATTTCTGGACTCTGCAGTATCTCCTTGGAACTGGCAAAGGCGCGAAGATCGTGCACCCAGGGAAGAATCAGCTTCTGACCGAAATATAACTCCGGATTGACGAGTTTGTGGCGCCTCATGGACTCTGGGATTGAGAACTCCTTCTCGTCTACGTAGACTTTCTCAAGAATCTGACTCTCCGCAAATGAGTGGATCAAGTTCAATCGCTTGACCAAGACATCGTGCACGGGTCTTGTATCGTGATAGCCAGTATAAGCCAAGAAAGAGGCGACGATTGTTCTAAGAAAGACCCTAAACGGATGTCCAATCTCGGGCTCAATCCCCTCTGATAGCCAGACTCTGAACGGGAGAGTCATGCCATCAAATGGTTGTAGTCCTGCACGCATTCCGAGCTGTCCAAGCTTCCCCATGACATTCTCAAAGGCCGCGGGACTGCTTGAATGTATCTCTTTCATCTCAAAACTCGGATTTAATCTCTCCAACCATGTCATTACAATCTTACTCTCAAGAAAGTCGTCCAAGGCTTGGCTGACCTTGTTCACATCCTGCTCCTCAATGAGCTCGACAACTGTACGAAAACGGATTACTGGCCCCGCATGGTCAAGAAGCCATTGTGCCAACTCATTAGAACTCAATGAAGCCACATTCCTTCCAATTATCCCGTCATCCGCAATTCATAACTGGTAGTAGTATTATGAATGCATTGACCAAGGCGGTGGGCGTAAATATGTCTGAGGACCTTGCGAGTCTCAAGAAACAGATAATGCATGAGATCTATCAGAAGCGGATGCTACTGACGTCCCTTCGGGATAGGGGGGAAGGATGGACACTGATCTCGGGGCTATGGAGTCCTTTCTACATCCAACTCCGACTACTAAGCTCCTTTCCGGAAACTCTCTCAAAGGTCGGCAAAGCGATGTCCCGGCTGCTTGAAGATGAGGCCCCCGAGGTCAACAAGATTGTCGGGGTAGCATTTGCAGGGGTACCGATAGCCACAGCAATCGCAATAGAGTCTGGACTTCCCGCCTGCCACACTCGGAAGATGGTTGGAGCCAGGACTGAGGATGAACTTCAACGGGCAATCCAGGAGTATGGCCAACATTCGATGTTAGAAGGCGTCATAGAGGACGGGGACTCACTGTGTATTGTTGATGACCTGGTCACCCGAATGGAGAGCAAGCTCGTTGCACGTGCTCAGATATTGGCCGAGGTTGTACGACGAAATGTAAGAAATGTTAGCTGCGACCATGTAGCGGTGGTCATCGACCGGGAACAAGGGGCAAAGGAACGCGCAGGAGAGTTCAACCTCAAATTGCATTCCCTAATTGGCTTCGTTGAGGAAGGACTTTCACTGGTTGCTGACCTAATGACGCAAGAGGAACATAGTCTGATTAGCGAATACCTCTCTGACCCGAAGAAGTACCAAAAGAATGAGTAGACGCGCATCACTTCTCTCCATTCTCTTATCACAATGAAAATGAATAGAATAGAAACTGATTTCTTCTGGATTGTATGCCTAGAAACGGGGAATGAGCGAGAGAAAGGATCCTGTTCGGCATATGCTGAACCTTGCCCTGGCCACTGCACTGAATGACTTGGAGTACTATCAGCGAGCCCTGGATCAGACTCGTATTCCGGAGGCGAGGGCGCTGCTACTGGTCCTTGAGGAGTCTGAGGAAGAACTAATCGAGAAGATTGAACACATGATGGTTGCGGGTGTGATTGAGGCGGTAGCGGGGAGCAAGGAGATCAAAGCATTCTGGGAGGAACCAAATGAGGACCCCTTTGAGTTTGCGTCACCATTCTCAGCAAGTCTTCAGTTTCAGAGATGGACAATCTGCAACGAAACCCTCGAACGCAGCCTGAAAGCTTATGGCTTCTATCTTTCAATAGCGGCTCGGGCCAAGTCGGAAGTCGTGAGTGCCCTGTTCGAGTATTTTGCATATATCAAAGCACAGCACATCAAAAGACTACGGAAGGTTTGCGAGTCCTTCAATGATTAGTCTAGTTGGTCTTCTGTGTATTGGAGCATTCCAAATGCTGTTGGAACACGTGTTCCAGTATCATTACATGAAACAATGCGCGAATAAAAGAAATAAAGAGATATATTTATAAGGAATTAAATATACATATTGTATGCTGGCCGGGAGGCCTAGCCCAAGGCATACCGTTCCTCGCCTCCAGTGGAAGCCAAGGGGACGGGGGGTGCCTGCATCAGAAAACGAGTTGAGATTGATGAGCAACGAGAATCCTGCGTTTCTTCCCCCAGTAGTGATTGATGATTACTCAGACTTTGAGCTGCTGGCGAAACGTGCAGCTGTTGTAGTCTACTTGCCTGAGTACTTCCACAGCCCGTTCCTAGACGATCAGAAGCGGCTGAGAAGGGTGACCCTCACGGCCCTGGGCGTGAGAATGAACGGAATAGCACTCACATTCAAGCATATTCTAGACTACAACGATCTACTTGACTCATCCAAGGGCTGGGATGAACAGACGAAGGAGATCGACCGTATCATGACCGAGATCATGACGACTCTCGGCTCCAAGGGCAAACTAATCCGTGGATCAGTAGAAACGGAGCCTGCGCTTGGAGAGGCACTGGTCATGCGGCCGTGAGCCCTCCTTCCGACATCTACACAGATGCCACCCACAGCAACATTGTTATCAGTTTAGATGCGAGTATGCTATTGAATCAAGGTGACAAAGATAGAACCAGCTGAGGAAATTGTTCCTCGCATTCTCGAGCGATATGAGAAGGAGCCGAGGGGCTGGAGAGTGATGAACACTCCTCGAGGAGAGATGCTGGTTGTAGGGCCTGACTCCGTTTTTCAGCTAAAGCTCATCTCACTGAACCCGTTCGAGTTCGTGGGCTCTGGAGTCGAGATGAGCGAGTCCAACAAAGTGGTCAAGTCGGTCCGTTCTACGCCTGAGTTTGGATTCAGACCACTGACTGATGTCGATATCCAGAG
>JBHIAE010000004.1:0-105546 GCA_046758445.1 Candidatus Thorarchaeota archaeon
TGTTGCCCGAAGCATCCAGAGATGATTTCATGGAGGACCCCACCACTTGGGAAACAATAGACACCGATGACATAGATCCCCATTTTGCAGACAAACTTGTAGATGCCGGTGTTGATAGAATACGAACTTGCATCCAGTGTGGGACATGCTCTGCCGTGTGCCCAAGTGGACGGAGAACTGCTTTCAGGACACGGGAGATCATTCGAAAGGCTGTGCTTGGGCTCAAAGAAGAGGTTGTTTCAAGTCCGGATCTCTGGCTGTGTACAACCTGTTTCGCCTGCCTTGAGAGGTGTCCTCGCCAAATTAAAGTCACTGAAGCAATTGTCATCCTGAGAAACATGGCTGTTGAGGAGGGTTTCATGCTTCCTCAGCATCGGAAGACATCACAAAAGCTGCTCACTACGGGTCATGCAGTCCCAATTGATAGAGTGAATCACAAGATGCGGAAGGACCTAGGGCTTCAAGAACTTCCTCCAACTACCCACTCTAACGAGAAAGCGCTGGAGGATGTCAAGAAGATAATGGAAAGGACTGGGTTTAGAACCCTTGTCGAGGGTGAAGCCAAGGAGGAGGCATGAGATGGCTGTTGCTCAGAAGTACTCATTATTCCTTGGCTGCGTCATGCCCAACCGCTTTCCGAACCTGGAGAAGAGCATCAGGGTAGTGATGCCTGAGCTTGGTATTGAGTTGGAGGACCTCGACGGCGCAAGTTGTTGCCCCGCTCCTGGGGTGATAAGATCATTTGACGAGCCGACATGGTTGGCTCTAGCGGCCAGAAACCTTGCACTTGCGGAGAATGCGGGTAATGACATCATCACTGGTTGTAACGGCTGTTACGGTACATTCAAGGATGCGCTAGCAGAGATGCATGATAGCCCCGAGAAGCTCAGAAGAGTCCGAAAGGTCTTCAAGGGGATGAAACTGAGATTCAGGGCGGATGTTGACGCAAAGCACGTGATTGAGGTCATCCATTCCATAGGGCCCTCAACAATCAAGGAGCTAGTCACGCGCCCGCTTACCGGACTTAGAGTTGCTGTCCACTATGGCTGTCATCTACTGAAACCGAGTAAGAACAGACCTTGGGAACGGACGCAGAACCACACGTTTCTTGATGAGCTTGTGGAAGCTACCGGGGCCTTGAGTGTCAATTACAAGGACAAGGACATGTGCTGCGGAGCAGGAGGTGGCGTGAAGGCAAGCCAAATGGCTATGAGTGTGGATTTCGCAAGAGAGAAGCTTGACAACATGAGTGCCGCGGGAATCGACTGCATCATCAATGTCTGCTCATTTTGTCATCTCCAGTTTGAACTATCTCAGCCACAACTCAACAAGGAGATCAACGAGGAAAGATATCAGATCCCGGTGCTCTACTACACCCAACTATTAGGGCTGGCCCTAGGACTGGATCCCAAAGACCTCGGACTCCACAAGAATGTTGTAGACACTCAGCCTTTGTTGAACAAGATGCTGGGAGAAACGAGATCTGTCCCGAGTCCCTCAAGGTAAGGCTCATATAGCTCGACGTTTCGCCCATGCTCAAGGCAGACAAAAGTTGTCTCCTACAAGCCTCAGAGTCGATAGTCCTCTTCCGTTAGACCTTTGTCAGTGTTTTAGGAGTATGCATTGATGGCAACCGCTCGAAAGCCTATAACCCCAAAGCCTCCACGGACACGACAGAAGGTGCTCGTAATTCTTGAGGAACAATGCAAACAGTGCAGTCTTTGTGTCGAGTTCTGCCCAAAGAAAGTGCTCTGCCTCGATATGTCCAAGTATAACCGCAAAGGGTATCATCCCGTCACTGCATGCGATATTGACGCGTGCGTCAACTGTGAATTCTGTGAGAGGATCTGTCCGGACATGGCGATATTCTTGGCTGACAAAGATGAAGCCCGAAAAGCATACGAAGCCGGAGCCATGGAAGAGGGAACAGTGATTCCTGAGTTTGAAGAAGAAGCAGAGGAGAAGGACTAGATGCCCAAGCGTGTAATGTTCACGATGGGCGATATTGCCTGCGCTGAGGGCGCTCTAAGTGCCGGATGTCGGTACTTTGGAGGATACCCTATCACTCCGGCCACCGAAATAGCCGAATGGATGTCAATGAGAATGCCTGAGGTCGGGGGGGCATATGTTCAGTATGAGGATGAGATTGCCTCCATAACCAGCGTGATTGGGGCTTCTTGGACTGGAACAAAATCGATGACGGCCACATCTGGCCCTGGAGTGAGTCTGATGCTCGAAGCGATCGGACTTGCTGTAATGACTGAAACCCCGTTGGTGCTGGTCAACATCATGCGTGGTGGTCCAAGTACTGGTCAACCAACAAAGGGGCAACAGGGCGACGTCATGCAACCAAAATGGGGTAGTCATGGTGACTACCAGATAATCGCACTGACGCCTGCTTCTGTTCAAGAGATGTTTGATCAGACCGTACAGGCATTCAACCTTTCTGAGAGATATAGGACTCCGGTCTTTGTGCTTGCAGACGAAACTGTCGGGCACATGCGTGAACGGCTGGTCATTCCGAGCGAAAAGGACCTGAATCTCGAATACAGAAAGCTGCCGACGGTTGATCCTTCGGAGTATCTCCCATTCAAACCAGACGATGATCTTGTGCCACCAATGGCCCTCCTTGGCTCAAAGTATCAGTTCTATGCTACGGGTCTGACTCATGATGAAAGGGGATATCCAAGTGACAAGGAGGATATCCAGATAGAACTAATCACTAGACTGAATGACAAGATTCTGAAGAATGCAGACAAGATCATTGATGTTGAAGAGTTCATGCTTGACGACGCGAAGATTGCCATCGTTGCATATGGCACGCCTTCTCGAAGTGCGAAACGGGCAATCAAGGATGCTCGCGAGGAGGGAATCAAGGTAGGAATGCTGAGGTTGAAGACGGTATGGCCGTTCCCTGAAGAGCAAGTCGCACGAGTGGCCTCCCAGGTCGACCATATCATTGTGGCCGAGCAGAATCTTGGACAGATGTACTACATGATCAAGGCCGCCGCAGCGCCAACGAAGATCCATCTGATGGCAAAGCCTGCTGGAATGCCACAATTGCCACATGAGATCCTAGAGAAGATTAGAGAGATCAAACCTGTTTAGTCTTGCGTTGGGAGAGTCTAAAGAGGCTCTCAGCCAGTTTCTTTCAGTCAATCTAGTAGACCTGGCCGAAATGCAATTTGCGAGCTCAGCTTGACATTGGATGAGTTGCGACGGGTCTTGACACGTCCGACGTTCTAAGGGAGTTGATTGTGAGTCCGATTGAGAGTGTGGCTGCAGAGAGAATGTTCAACGTATCGGACACGAATGCCCAACCTGCCGCCGAAAGTGCCAATCTGGCGCCCTGGCTTATGAAGATGAAGACCATTGCCAGAAGTATGAGGTCACTTCTGACCTCAGTTAGGCGTCCAGTCTTCCAAGTCACAGCGAATGTGGCCATCATAGCAATCGAAACCACGAAGAGCAAGGGAATTAGGAGGCCTAGGACTAGTGGCTCAGTAGGAGCAAGAAATGAAACCCCTGTCCAGTAGAGTATTGTAAGCGAGATCATGTGAGGATGAAACTTGGCAAGCCTTCTGACCCAGATAATGAGGAGCATGACCACCATGGGGATGACCGCCCCTCCTATCAACAGAGCTCGGATCCTCAGCGTTTCCATTGTGTCTAGGACCACGCCAAGCGTGGTGAGTGATTGGACTAGCAGATTGAGGGCTGCAGCAATCAATGTGACACCGAACATAAGTGGCATGTCAGTATAGAGGCGACCCTCCTGGCGGATCCAGAATGCCAGCAGATAGAAACCGGCAAATAGTGACAAAAGCACACCAATAGGGCCTGTGATATTCTCGATAGTGATTGTCTGGTACATAATGAACCAACCAGGGCTCTGTCCAGTAGTCGCCCTCAAAAAGACCCCCAAAGACTGAATGTGTTGTCAGAAGAGCCATTCACTGATGCTCTTGCCAATCTTTGCGAAAGCTTGGTTCACGTTCTTGTCTAGTCTGACTGAAGTTTCGATGTAGTCCATACCGAACTTTTCGGCCATGTTCAGACCCTCTTCCTCGGATACGACCCTCTCCACGACCAGATCTGTCTTGTTTCCAACGAGGAGTGCTTTGTATTCGTCCACATTCCGATCAACCTCTTTCTTCCATTCGGGCACATCATTCAGGGACTCCCAAGATGTAACGTCATACATAATGATGACACCTTGCGTTCCGCTGTAGTAGTTGCCCCTAACCCGCTCGAGGAAGTCTTGCGAACCGAGGTCCCAGATCTGTAGGTTCACTATGTTGTCGCCTAGCCTCATCTTCTTGTATGCGAATCCAGTTCCGAGTGTTGGAGAATAATGTTCACGGAAGGCTCCTGTGGAATAACGAATAATTAGACTAGTCTTTCCGACTGACGCAGAGCCTACTGTGACTACCTTGAAGAGATAGGTCGGACTCATTCTGTACCAACTCGTGGATTTGCGCGTATCTATGAGACGACGACTTAGATAATGGTTGTTCAGATAGATTTGCCTAGATTCGCGACCAGAAAGTGTGAGTTGATTTAGTAGGCTTCCTTTGGCAATGATACTCGCAGTTGTCTTGAGAGAATCAATAGAGTCAGCCTGGCTGCATAACCTAGCTTCGCGTACTCTGCGAGAAGTTTCTCAATACTCTCTGCCTTTTGCCAGCCTGTCCAGAAGTCAGGAGGAACGTCGGTCAATGGAACACCGGCGGTGGTGCAGATCCTAGAGATGCGTTCCTGCCCGTGGATGACCTGTCCTCTGGTCACGAGAATGTACGCCAACTCTTCTGGACCATCCTCGCCTGTAGGCTCAAGTGAACCGGTTCTGATGGCACGGGGTTGGGACAGTATCTCGGTACTCAATTGCTCCAGCCAAAACGAGAACTCTTCGAGCCCTCTCAAGTCACGCGGAGCATAACGGTTGACTATGCGTTCGTGAAACTCCTCTGTTATGATAGCAATGAATACGTACAGATTCTCTCGATCCAAGACTGCAACAAACTGTGCCAGTATCTTCATCCATTCGCCATAGAGCAGCATAAGTCTTCGATGACTCAGACCTTCAAGAAGTTTGAAGTCAAAGTCGACTGACCATCTGTCGTCTACGAAACGAAGTTGACCCAGGGTTTCAGGAGTGACACTCCTGTTCACAACGGACCTCATAGCCTGTATAGACTGTGCTCGGTTGATGTCCTCCGCCACACGAAGCGAAATCTCCAGGGCCTCCTTGACAAGAAGAATGCGCCGTTTCTCGGAGGACAGTGCCTCGATGACGTCATTCTCGAGTAGATGGTCCAACACCCTCAGCACCTGGCGTTCGTCATATGATTCCCCAAGCTCAGCGACCATTTCTCGGATTGTTCGTCGTCCGTCCATGAGCCCGGCCAAGCGGGGCAGGACTTCTGCCATCTCGGGATGCAGACTTCGTAGTTCCTCTGTTTCTTGGGAGTCTGCCTGGATATATCGCAGGAAAGGTGTCTTTGCTCCTACAAAGTCGTCAAAGCTGAGCATGTTACGGAATCGGATTACTCTGTGCGCCCACAGCCTAGATGCTTCCATCAACATCTCACTCTGGGAAATCCCACTGACTTCTCTGATCTCTTTCACGCTTCTTGACCCGTCGATGAATGGTATGATTGGGCCACTGGTCGTCGTCATCGTTTCCGGGTTGATGGTGAAGTATGGTATCCATGAGTCCGGAAGATCTTCGAGAGAGAGATTTTTCATGACACTCTCCCCGAACGACTCAAAGTATACGTCTTCGAGAAACGAACCGGGCTCAATGGACTTGGCGGCTGGAAGCCACTCGAGCTCAAATTCTGCCAGCAGCGAGTCCAAAACGTCCATGACCTCTAGACTCAGGCGTTTGGCACCTACAGCAATTAGATTGGTTTCCACTCCCTTTAGGACAGTGAATATTCGAGGCCCATAGTCAAGATGAAACACAGGCTCGCTCTCTTCAAAGACCTCGTCGGAGAACATATCGAGAGCAGCGAAGAAGATAGATGCTTGCGCAGGATCCATTCCGAATGCACGTGGGTCAAGCTGCATGTAGAATCTGGTACTGCCTGTCTTGTCCGTTATCAGGATGGCCTCGATGGCATGACCAGTACTCGTCAACTATGCCCACTCGTCCAAATCTCTTGTTTAGAAAGAATATTAGCATTCTTCGGGGAAAGGTAGTGACTTCTTGTGTACAATATGGTCTCTCAGGCGTCAAATTGAGGTGTCCTCATCAACAACTCTTTTATCATCAAGGTCACGAGAACCCAACTGTGGCCTTGTCATGACCGAATCACAACCAGTTCTCAGGCATCCAATGCAGAGATACATCCGAACAGATAGACAGCCTTTCATCTGGTGTCCAGGTTGCTCCCTCGGCGTGGTCACGCAGATGATCGCACACGCAATAGACAATCTGGAGCTAGACTTCTCCAAGGTTGTAATTGTTTCAGGAATCGGATGTACTGGACGCATCTCAGGCTACTTCAAGACTGGCACCTATCACACCACGCATGGGCGCGCGATAGCCTTTGCAGAGGGCGTGAAGATTGCCAACCCAGAACTGGAAGTCATTGTGGTCAGTGGTGACGGAGACATTGCTGCAATCGGTGGCAATCATCTCATTCACGCCTGTCGCAGAAACATCAATATGACTGTCATTTGTTTAAACAACTTTAACTATGGTATGACGGGTGGACAGTTCGGTCCCACAACCGAGCACGAAGCCTACTCACAGACCAGTCCGCGGCCCCTTGGTAATCCAGAACATCCATTCAACCTAGTGCAGCTCGCAGCGTCATCAGGGGCCACATACGTCTCTCGTTGGACCGCCGTTCAGGCACGTCGAGCAACGAAGTCTATCGAGAGGGGCATCAAGAAGGACGGATTCTCGTTCATTGAGATTGTTGGCGCATGCCCAGTCGAATATGGTCGAATGAACAGGCTCGGAGACGGCCTTGATATGCATCTTCATCTCTTACGCGTTTCTGACATTCAGAATGGCCTGCCTCCTCACGAAGCAGAGTTGGACTATGATAACAGAATCGTCTGCGGAGAATTTGTCAACATTGAGAAGCCGGAGTACACTGCGGTCCTGAAGGAGATGCAGAAGAAGCTCAAGGAGTGAACAACTTGAGTGACTACGAGTCAGGTAGATACGAGGTCAGAATTGGTGGTTTCGGCGGCCAGGGAATTGTGACAATGGCCGTCGTAATGGGGGAGACTGCCTCTTTGGTTGACAAGAAGCACGTCGTTCAGACTCAGTCGTATGGTCCTGAGGCACGTGGAGGTGCCAGTAAGAGCGAGCTAGTGATTAGCGACGAAGAAGTCGATTATCCGAAGGTCTTGGCACCCGACGTCTTCATCGCAATGAGCAGAGCTGCCTTTTTGGAGTACGTTGAAGGCCTCAAAGAGAATGGTGTACTGATCGTGGACGAAGATCTCGTCGAGATCGAGGGTGACCTTCCTGAGGGAGTCAAGGTCTACAGAATTCCCGCTACCCACATCGCAGACAAAGATGTCGGCAATAAGCAGACGACCAATGTTGTGATGATTGGGGCATTCACCGCAATCACAAAGATGCTGTCGGTGAGGGGACTGAAGAAGAGAATCAAAGAGCGATGGCCGCGCTTTGCAGAACTGAATCTGAAAGCACTAGAGCTTGGGATGAAGGCTGGTAAGAAGGCTCTGTCCGCTCAGAAGTGAAACCAATCCGCCAATCTTATTTCTCCACGAGTTCCACTTTGTGATATGATATCAACACCACTGGACACCTGGCATTTCCTTGTTGGCGAATGGAAGGGATACTCCAAGGACCAGTTTGGCGGAGAAGGGGTTATAGAAACGTCCAACATATTCACATTGGAGATGAACGCTCGATATCTAATGTCTATACATGAGGCGCGCAGGGAAGGGAAACTAGAGAATCAGAGCATGGCCCTAATGTTCTACGACAGTAGAAATAAGCGGTTTCTCAGGAAGACTTTCTTCTCATACGGGTTTGTGAACAACGAGGTAGAGTACGAAAGCAGCGACACTGAGATTCGTTTTGACATCATATCCGAACCCACTCCTGAACAGTCTGACAATACCAGATGGAGGTCCTACATTCGAAAGATATCGGATGATGAGGTACGGATGGGACTAGAAGTGGCCAGAGATGGGAAGGAGTTTGAGAACTACGGAGAAACCTTCCTGACCAAACTGAAATGATGACTGGATCACGCATCCTGCTCTTGCAGGGCGATTGTAGCTGCGCCAAGAGCTCCTGTCAGTTGTGGTTCTTCCGGCATCCAAAGCTCGGCCTCCAACTGTTCTCCAAGGTAATGGCGGAATGCAGGGTTTAGAGAAACCCCGCCAGTGATGCAGATTGGTCTAGCTGTACCTACACTCTTGGACAGGCTCGCGATCTTGGCAGCCATGGCCACATGCACACCGGCCGCAATATCAGCTGCTGACTCGCCGGAGCCAATTCGACCGATGACCTCACTCTCTGCAAACACAGTGCATGTGCTGCTGATTGTACAAGGAGATTTGGACTCTAGAGCCAACGGACCTAGTTCGTCAATGGATATTTCGAGTACACGAGCCATGACTTCAAGAAACCTACCTGTGCCGGCACTGCATTTGTCCGAAATCGAAAAATCCTCAGGACGACCCATGGGCCCCACTCGTATGACCTTGGAGTCTTGACCACCCACGTCAATGAGAAGACGAATCTCAGGGTTTAGCGAATGAACTCCAACACTGTGACAAGTTATCTCTGTGACGGTCTTGTAAGCGATTTCGACAATGTTGCGCCCATAGCCTGTTGCGATGATGTGACACCCATTCAGACCTTGTCCAGACTCTGAAGAGAGATGGTCCAACACGCGTTGAACAGCTTTGGATGCAGAGGCACCAGTGTTTATGAGATGAGTTGACAGGATTCGACCTTCAGAGTCGAGCATGACACCTTTGGTTGTCGTGGAGCCCACGTCGAGGCCAATCCCATATGTCTTCTCAGTCAATCCGGGTTCACCCTATACAAACATTTCAAGTAGCGCATCCACGCGTGTCCGAATCTGGGCCTCGTTGAAGAGTCGACTGTCCACCATATCGCCTTCGATGACGACACCAGGCACTCCAGTTCTCTCAGTGACTATCTCTTTGGACACAAGCTGGCCTAAGGAGTATCGCTTGCAGGAGCGCACAGAGAACATCATGAATCCGTCTAGGTCATACTCCTTGATCAGTTCGCTCATTTTGTCGACCTTTGCTTCAAGGCCCTTATTCAGGTAGACATTAGAATAGATCTCGACTGCTCCATCAAGGTACGAATCCGTGTCCGCCCCCTGGATTGCGCCAGACCATGCATGTGTGTAAGTGTCCGCAGGAAATACGACTCCTCGCTCCGCTAGCCTGTTGAAGAACCGAAGAATGAACCATGGGGGAATGTTGTCCCATAGGAGACGCACCTTCTCTTCACGAATCGCACCGATGCCCTGTTTCACACGGTCTTCGACCTCGGCAAGCAGTGCCTCGTAGAACTCAGTGCATTGCTTTAGACCACGACTTGAAACCACGGGTGCCATAGTCAGAAATCGATCTGCGCAGTTCAGTGGACTTGGTTTGTTCCGACAGGCCTTCAGAGACCCGATCCAGAGGTTTGTAGCCTTGCTTGATAGATCGGCCACCTCCCGAAACTTGTCGTCCTCAAGTGTTGTGTTGAATGTCTTCCCCAGGAACTCCACCAGACGATCAACGCCTTTACGAACGTAGGCTCTATGATGCGGCTGCTGTTCCTCATCTAGAGGAGGTGTGTCAAGAAGGAAGACAGGGGCTCCAGTCATCTCTGAGATTGCGTCATACCATTTGAGAACTGTTCCGCAGATGTTGTTACAGGCCAAGAGTGCTTGGGGAGTGGGGAGTGTCCCCATAGGAACTTCATCGGGTCTGTCGGTTGACCCAATGCTTGCTCGAGCATAAGAGCAGAGCTCCTGAGAGTATCCGAGGTCCTCAGCATACCCGCATACGTCCGGTCCTATCTTCTGTGCACCAATGATAGCTCCCGCTTGTTCAGGATATGTAGGAAAGACTCCCATTGCAAGCGGAATCTCAACGGGGAAGCCTGAGGTCACCCAGGCTAGCTTGCCATCCTCACTCGCCGCTGCTGCCTCAAGTCCATGGCGGAATGCAATCTGCTGCAGCAATGCTTGGGTTTCCAATCGCCGGTACGGCTTATCTGCTGACATTACTCTTACTCCTTCATTTGCTCTCGAGCGTTTCAATAAATGTCTGTATGCGACCCTCAAGTCTAGCACGATCTGACAATTCTGGGTCGATAGGTAGCTTCACAGTTGCGACACCCACTTCCTTAGCTGCTCTTTCAAGTGAGGGGGCCTCAAACTCATCTGGATCGCAGAATGACTGCTCACATATGATCAGTCCATGAATCGATAGCTTGGTCAAGATTGCCCTTAGAAAGGCTGTGCGTTCTGGAAGACCTTCCTGCGTTGGCTCACCCGGAGCTCCAAGTATTGAACGTGCCGCATTGTCAAACGGGTCGCCCCGCGTACTGACTGGTGGTGCGAAGACTGTCTTGAAGCCAAATGAGAGCAAGTCAAGTACAAGCGCCGAATCGGTGAATCCCTGAACACCGTTGACAAGTCCGGCAATTGTGCTTGGCTCAATCATTCCTCCGATGACAGCGATTCT
Organism: Candidatus Thorarchaeota archaeon; assembly: GCA_046758445.1. Taxonomy (GTDB): domain Archaea; phylum Asgardarchaeota; class Thorarchaeia; order Thorarchaeales; family Thorarchaeaceae; genus SMTZ1-83. Next base: position 10,720 of record JBHIAE010000004.1, read on the forward strand.
TGGGCGAGTGTCCTCGAATTGTACCGTTAGACCTTCAAGATTCTGGCTGAGAAGTGCGTTCTTGAGCTTCTCTGGAGCACCCGAAAGTCCCTCCTCAATGCTCGCAGATGCGGCGGCCAGTTCCCTTTCAATCCTATCTAACCCAGTATTGGTCGGGGAGGTCAAGAGATCGCCAACGAGCTCATACAGAGTATCACGAGAAACAAGGCTGGGTTGGATGAGTCTTGTTGCATAGAGTAATTGAAGACCATCTCTGATTCTCCGAATCAGAGTGGCTGCATCTTTGAAGGCGTCCTCGGAGAACGTGGTGCCATAGTTGGCTGAAAGCGTCCTGGATAGAGTCCTAATCTCTTCCGCAAGGAACTGAACAGCGGACTCCTTTGGCTTTCCTGCAGGGTACGTAAGCCGAAACACACTATCCCCAGGAAACCGTAATCGCCAGACATCTCCAACATTCTGCAGAGCATCACAGGTATTCCCCGGGAATACAATCCCTGCCAGCTGAGGTAGACTATCATTGACCCTCTGGCTGAAGAGGTTTCGAGTGAGCGCGCAAGAGAATGTCTGAAGACTTGCCTCGTATGCACCAACGATTGATGGACTCGTACGGACAAGTGAGGGCGTCAGTCCATGTGCCAACACAATCTCCAGAGGGAAGTGAGGATATATGTAGCCGAGGACTCGCTCTCCAGCGTCTACAAGCTCTCTGAGCACCTGATTGGATTGTTCAATTACCTGTGGATAGCTCAAGCAGACACCCCTCAACTCTCTTTGTTGAGGACGAACGAATAGTATCGAATCTCTCTCGTTCGCTTTCTTATTTGTTGTGCTGGAAGCACGCATAGCATGAGTATGGTGAAAGTGGGCATCTTGAAGCCAAGTTGAGCAAGAATCGAGCAAACAGAAGGAATATCAAGCAGTGTTGCCGTAAAAAGACGTCTATGCCAACTGCACGGCTTCTGGCCTAGTGCGGTGGATGAACGAATGAAGAGAGTAATGGAGAGGAAATATCCATGGATGAAATGCTCTGGCACAAACACAAGTGGCCAGAAACCGTAAAGAAATCAATAGAGTATCCTGATGAGCCGCTCTATGCAATACTGGACAGGGCAGCAGACAATTATGGCGATGCGACGTCTACGATTTTTAGAGGCGTCACTCGGACCTTTGCGCAAGTCAGGGATGATGCGAACAAGATTGCCAACTTCTTGACTACCCGCGGGGTTGGTAAGGGCGACCGCGTTGCAATCTTTCTGCCTAACCTACCTCAGTATCCTCCGATCTTCTTTGGAATCCTGAAGACAGGAGCGACAGTAGTCACCTGCAATCCGCAGTATAAGGCAGGTGAGTTGAACTTCCAGCTGAAAGATGCCGGGGTGAAAGCAGTCTTCTGTATGGACCACCCCACGTTCACACCTACAACATATGAGGCAGTCAAAGGGACTGACGTGGATACCGTAGTCGTTTGCGGTACGAAATCTCAAGTTCCTAGGGCGGTGGGGATAATTGGAGGTCTGCTTGGCAGGATTCCAAAGAGTCCGTACTATGAAGAGGATTCTATCTTCTATGACGACATCATGACCGAGTTTGAGGCCAAGGCGCCAGAGGTCACAATAGATTCTGACAAGGACCTGGCACTCATCCTGTACACAGGAGGAACCACAGGCACTCCGAAGGGTGCTATGCTCACACACAAGAATCTGTATGCAAACGTCAAGCAGATTGACGAGTGGACTCAAATGATACCTGAAGGTGGTGGTGCTCCAGAGAAACTCAAGCCCCTTGGCGAGGTGTATGTTGGTGCCCTTCCATGGTATCACAGCTATGGTCTCACACTGACAATGGTTGCCTCCTACGATTTGCCAGGGAGTCTAATCTGTATACCTGACCCAAGATCTGGAAAGCCCCCAATGTCTGATCTACTCTCAGACATTGAGAAGTACAAGGGCACCATACTACATTGTGTCCCTGCTCTCTACGCAGGAATTGTGAACCATCCAGAGCTCGGCAAGTACGACCTCTGTAGTATCAAGGCATGTGGTTCTGGCGCAGCTCCACTTCCACCGGAACTGGCCAGAGCCTTTGAGGCCAGTACTAGCGCGACGCTGTTTGAGGGCTACGGACTTACTGAAACCGCACCGCTCGCGACAGCCAACCCATCTTTGGTGGCCACTCGCAAGTTCGGTTCGATTGGTCTTCCCATATCAGACACGTACTTGACAGTCGTCGACATGGAAACTGGGAAGAAGGAACTGAAACAGGGTGAGACCGGTGAGATTGCCATTTCGGGACCTCAAGTGATGCCCGGTTACTGGAACAAACCAGATGAAACCAAGGTGGTCATGAGAAAAATCAAGGGTCGACGTTACTTCCTGACAGGCGATATTGGCCACATGGACGAAGAGGGCTTCTTCTACATATCGGACCGCAAGAAGGACATGATCAATGTTTCCGGTCTGAAGGCATATCCAAGGGAGATCGAGGACACCCTTTTTGAGCATCCTAAGGTTGCTATGGCCGCGGTCATAGGACTCCCAAAGGATGATGGAACGACCGATGAGTACGTGAAGGCCTACGTTGTCCTCAAAGCTGGCGAAACCGCCACTGAGGAGGAGTTCATCAAGTGGTCAAAGGAGAAGATGGCAGGCTACAAGAGGCCAAAGGAGGTCGTCTTTGTCGACTCGCTGCCCTTGACTTCAGTAGGCAAGGTTCTGAGAAGAGAATTGCGTGAGGCAGAACTGAAGAAAATGGGTAAGTAGCAAAGAAGGGGGATCTTCCCCCGCCCCATCCTTTTTCCCCAACAGATATGAGTCACCTAGGCCATAATAGGCGACTAGTCTAGCCTAGTATTTGAGGTGTGGATGAAACTATGGATGAGATGTATTGGCAGAGTGGACCAAGATGGCCGGAGCATGCACGTAGGACGTTGGAGTACCCCAAAGAGCCTCTGTTCGCGATGCTGGACAGAACAGCAGAAGAAAGCGGCGAACTCCCGTATACGGTGTTCTCGGGTAAGTCCAATACTTATTCAGAGGTTCGAGAGTCTGCAGACCGGATCGCCAACTTCTTGGTCAGCCGAGGAGTCAAAAAGGGCGATCGCGTAGCATTGTTCCTTCCCAATGTACCTCATTTTCCTCCAGCGTTCTTTGGGGCTCTCAAGGCTGGAGCTAAGGTAGTCACGTGCAATCCAATGTACAAGGCAAGTGAATTGAGGTATCAGTTGACGGATACAGATGCCGTTGCAATCTTCGCGCTGGACCATCCTGTGTTTACGCCAACATGCTATGAAGCCACTAAGGATACCTCCGTCGAAACAGTTGTTGTATGTAGTGTCAAGTCATTCCTCCCAGGGGTCAAGGCGATTCTCGGAGGCTTGCTGGGAAGGATCCCTAAGAGTCCCTACTACGAGGACGACAAGACCTTCTTCTACGAGGACATAATTGATCAATATGAGCCGAAGGCACCAGATCTCACAATTGACCCGGAAGACACAGCCATTCTCATCTACACCGGAGGCACAACAGGAACTCCAAAGGGGGCAGAACTATCACACACCAATCTAGTGTCAAATGTCCTACAGATCACTGAATGGGTGTACCTAGAAGCTGAAGATGTTGACAATCCGGGAGGTGTGAGGTATGGAGAAGAGGTCTATGTGGGAGCAGTCCCATGGTACCACAGCTATGGTCTTACAGTGACTCTCCTGATGGCAACTTGGCATGCTGGCCAACTTGTGTGCGTTCCGGACCCAAGAGCAGGAAAGCCACCACTGACGGACCTTCTCAGGGAACTACATGATAACAGGGGAACCGTCTTGAATTGTGTGCCTGCGCTGTACGCAGCAATTGTCACCCATCCAGATGTTGGTAAGTACGACCTGACTTCAATCACAATCTGCACCTCTGGTGCTGCTCCACTCCCACCAGAACTGGCGAAGAACTGGGAGGAAGTGACTGGAACACTACTGTTTGAGGGGTATGGCCTGACAGAAACCTCTCCCGTGACTCACACAAATCCAATGAACAGACGCAATCGCAAGTTCGGGTCGATTGGGCTCCCGATATCTGACACGGATTGCAGAATAGTCGATACAGAAACCGGGACAAAGGAATTGCCCATTGGTGAAACTGGCGAGATTGCCCTCTCCGGACCCCAAGTGATGAAGGGTTACTGGAAGAAACCCGAAGAAACTGCAAACGTGATACGAGAGATCTCCGGAAAGCGCTTCTTCCTCACCGGTGACATCGGACATATGGACGAGGATGGATACACCTACATCAGTGACAGAAAAAAACAGATGATCATAGTCGGCGGCCTGAAAGCGTATCCGAGAGAGATTGAAGATGTCTTCTTCGAGCACCCAAAGGTGAAGATGGCTGCTGCTGTGGGGATTCCCAGGAAGGACGACCCCAGCAACGAGTTCGTAAAGGCATATGTCGTATTGAAGGATGGCGAGGAGGCCACATCTGAGGAATTCATCGAGTGGGCCCGCGACAAGATGACAGGCTACAAGAGACCTAGAGAGGTTGACATAGTAGACTCGTTACCCCTGAGCCAGGTTGGCAAGGTTCTTCGGAGAGTCCTCAGAGATGAGGAGCTAAAGAAGAGAGGGATGGCGTGAGTCTAGACCCTCTCGAATGTTGCTCTGACTGAGGCCCCACAGTACTTGCATTCTGCCTCTAGAGGACCCACCCAATCAAGGGAGTCCGGAAACAATGAGGCCGCACAGTTCGGGCACTTCTGTGGCACACGAACTGTTCTGATCTCAGTCCCATCTGTCCGCTGCTGTCCACGATGCTCATCAGGGATTGCGTAGTCTGGGACGTCCATGGTGAAGTGTCGCATTCTTCGAAGCTGTCGTCCTCTGAACCGTCGTGCCATACGCATAGGGAGTCTGCCACGTCTTCTCAATGAGCTGAAGACGATGATCAGGACGCAGAATACGAATACAAATGGAATCAGAATGAAGGGCATGATCCAGCCCCAGATATCGAATCCTGGAAAGAAGCCACCATTCGGAGGTCCATGGGCGTCATCGTAAACTCCAATGTCGTAGGACCCACTTGTGTCGCCATAGACCGAGTTCTCTTGCACTCTGATGTAGATCGTTTCACCTGTACTCAGGTCAAAGTCCGCTGAAGGGAAATGACCCCAACCACTGCCGCTCTCTGCAATGATGTCAGTGAATGCACTGTCGCGTGCAACTGTTACATTGAGCTCCGAGTCTGAGAGAACAGAGGTGCTCGCAACCACCGTCCAGTGTCCCGCTGTGAGAGTCACAGAGTAGTCGTTAGGTGCATAGAACGAGTCTTCCCTTCCCCAGATGAACTCGCCCTCTTTGACCTCGTTAGGTATAAGGCTGGTCTGAGCAGCTACCGAGCTGGCAACGAACAGTACGGTCATGATCAATGCCAAGACGATAAGTGTGAAACGACGGCTGGTCTTCAACCTTCTTTCTCCTGGTGTATCACTCGTCATTCTATCATTTAGACTTGACGGGGATGCTCAGAAGGGCTGACTCGTCTTGTGCCTCGAGTTTATTAGGGGCGAGCCGCAGGTGTTGGGGTTACTGTTTGATTGCACCTAAGGTGTGGTGAAAGGATTGAATTGGAAGAGAATCGGAGCATGGTGCGGCATTTTCGCGGGCATTCAGTTTGTGATCATCACCTTTGGAATCATGATATTCTATCCTGAGGGATACTCCTTCCTAGAGAACTCATTCAGCTCGTTGGGCCTGTCTGTCACTCGAGGGATTCCTACGCCTCTGAACTGGTTCATGTTTGCGACAGCTACCACACTCGCTGGAGCACTCTCAATGCCATTCTGGGTTTCTCTACGTACCCTCTTCACGGAAACGACTCCGTTGAGAGCACTCGGTTGGCTTGGAACAGTACTGGGACTCATTGCTGGACCCCTTCTGGCGGGGGTTGGTATCTTTGCGGGTGACGTATTCCCTGCACAGCATGGTTTTTCGACCATCTACTTCTTCCTGTTGTTTTCTTCAGCGATCATAATATACTCGATTGCGATATTGATCAACAAGGACTACGAGAATGTCTACGCTCTAATCGGGATCATCGTGGCTATCATCTGTTACACATACGTCTTGGTTCCAGGTTTCGGAACAGCGGCAATGCAGAAGCTAGCAGTATACGCACTTGTCTTGTACTCCGCGTTCCAGGGATACAAGCTGCTGAAGGTCTACTAACGGACAGGAAGTAGTGCCGTTCCAGAGGTGGAGTAGTGACTCCACTACTCTCTTCCTACAGGTGACTCCTTGTGCCTGCGTCCGAGTTCGACATAAAGTTCTGCGCCCATCATGAAGGCCTCTTTCATCCTGTCCGAAACCTCTTTGACTACCTTGCCGGGCATGCCAAGAACCAAGCTGTTGTCAGGGATGATGGTATTCTCTGTGACCACTGATGCTGCTCCTATGACACAGTCGTTTCCAATCTTGGCACCTGTGAGAACAACTGCCCCCATTCCGATGGCAGTCCGGTCACCTATCTCACAAGCGTGAAGCACGCTGTTGTGGCCAACTGTGACGTAGTCCCCGATTGTAGTCGGGTTGAAGGGAGTGACGTGAACCGTGCAGTTGTCCTGCACAGACGACCCCCGACCGATGGTGATCTTATTGAAATCCCCCCTAAGAACTGCAGACTCCCAGATGCTACAATCCTCTCCTATATCCACGTTTCCAATCACTGATGCTCGAGGAGATATGTATGCTTTCGGATTGATTGTCGGCGTCATGCCTTCAAACTCATAGAGGCCCATATTGTGCACCAGAGGCGTCAGTACAACTCATGGTCTTTAAGAGTATTGAAAAGGGGTGCTTCACCGAGAGTTTCGGATAACATTGCCTGTCACCCCTCTACACTATCCAGTTGGTTTCGCCCTCTCGAAATCAAGCAAGCGACTCTCTCTGCCCGGTCTTGTTGTCGGTTCGTTCATTCCAGACCTTGAAGTGCCCATCATGTGGTTCCTATTTCCTAGTCTTCCCGACCACCTAGTGCTTCACAGTCTGTTGGGCGTTGGGACTCTTGGAACCTTGGCGGCTGTCCTAATTACCAGATTCCTATATGCCCCTATCATCTCCACCATATTCAAGGTCGATAGAAACCAACTTAAAGAGGCCTGCAGACTCACCCCAGCTCTTGTGCTCTCATGTATGATCGGTGCAGTTCTCCATCTGATACTTGACATCCCAATGCACCCTTACAATCCTGTACTGTGGCCTTGGGTCAATCCCGGCCAAGTTGTCGGCTTCCTCTTCGTTCTCTATGGATTTGAAGTGGCAAATCTCATACTGAATGTGATAATGGGGATTGCTGGACTGTTGATCCTGCTCAAATCCCTGAGCGATGACCTCTGGAAGAAGATCTGGATGGGCGACACCTGACGTGTTCAATGGCCTAGACCATTATCCTGATCTCTCAACTGGCACAAACCACTCCTCCAGGGAGATCTGTGACTGGGTGTCCACAATGCTCTCATTTGCGTAAAGTCGGCGAAGGAATTGATTGTAGCCTTCGACGCTCTCTGTACGGACAGTGGCAAACAGATTGTATTCCTCGCTTGTACGATGTAGATCCCATACCTCCTCCATCTCGCTGATTCTTAGTGCAGTTGGAGAAATGGTGCCGTGTCTTGACTTGATTTGGAGGAAGAACTTGATTGGGAGCCCGATATGCCTGAACTGAATGTCTACGGAGTAGCCTGCGATTGCACCTCGGCTCTTGAGCCTTCTCATGGCTTTTGATACTGCTGGCTGACTGAGGGTCGGAGTCATCCGCTTTCCAACCTCGCTCTGGGCAAGAGGGAATGGATTGTCCTCATTCGGAGCATACCTATAGAGTGTCTTCATCAGCTCCCAGTCCTTGGCCGACACTGGTTCTGGACGGGCCTTCTCTCTCTTCAGGATGAACCCGTGCGTCTTGTACGTCGTCAGCACCTGCACAAGCTGATACTTCTCGGCTCCTGACTTTGCCACAACCCCGTCAACGTCATCAAGGAAATCTTCGAACTGGCCCTCCCCACGAAACCGGAAAAGTCCAAGGAGAGAGTGTTCTCCCGAGATTCCGTCCAAGGATTCAAGCTCCGGTATCTGCAGAAGCCCTCTACTCACCGCAAGCTCTCTAGGATTGGTCTTAATGAGTAGCATTGTACTCTTCTCAGGGAAGACCCGAGCAGGATCAAATACAGTCACGTACGCTTGAATGACCTCGTTTTGAACTAGCCGTCGAATGGCACGAGCGACCCAGTTGCGGCCTTTCCCTAATTGCTCAGCAAGACTGGCAAGACTCTCTCTAGAATCACGAAGCAGCCTTTTCAGAAGCTTCTGCTCGCTCTCTGTAATGGATTGCACGGCATGCACAGCCCACTAGTGCATCTGATTCCGAAACATGATGTAGGATTCATATAAACAGTATTGGTCAGTCGATTCGTGTGATGACAATGGCCGATTACAAGGTAAAGGACATTGGGCTTGCCGAAGAAGGCAGGATGCTAATCGACTATGCGGAGAAACACATGCCTGTGCTTATACATCTCAGGAAGAAGTACTCCAAGACAAAGCCACTCAAGGGTATGAAGATTGCTGGCTGTCTCCATGTGACAAAGGAAACAGCTGTACTCGTGGAAACTCTTCGAGAGGTCGGAGCTGAAGTGGCCTGGTCTGGCTGCAATCCACTGTCGACGAACGACAAAGTGGCTGCAGGACTTGCCGCCAATGATGTTCCGGTGTATGCCTGGCACAATCTGAACACCGAGGAATACTACTGGTGCATTGAACAGACCCTCAAGACTGAGCCAACGTTGACGCTTGATGACGGAGCGGATCTGATTTTTACGTTACACAACAAGCACCAAGAGTTGATACCCAATCTCTATGGAGGTTCTGAAGAAACCACAACTGGGGTGATTCGTGTCCGAGCAATGGCTGAAGATAGTGCCCTGAAGTACCCAATCATGGCCGTCAATGATGCAGACACCAAACACTTGTTCGACAACGTATACGGTACCGGACAGAGCGTTTTCGATGGTGTAATGAGAGCTTCTGCGATTCTGATTGCTGGTAAGACCGTAGTCATCGGTGGCTACGGGTTCTGTGGTCGCGGAATGGCGGAGCGTGCAAGAGGACTGGGTGCAAATGTGATTGTCACTGAAGTTGATCCAATTCGCGGACTACAGGCTCGAATGGATGGTTTCAGGGTTATGCCTATGAATGATGCTGCACGTGAAGGCGACCTGTTTCTGACTGCCACTGGTATGAAGGACATCATCACTGGTACTCATATCAAAGAGATGAAGGATGGAGCAATTCTGGGAAATGCTGGACATTACAATGTTGAGATCAATGAGCCAGACCTTGCCAAGCTTAGCACTGGGAAGAGAAGGGTTCGACCTTCTTTGGATGAGTATACATTGAAGGATGGCAGAATTGTGTACCTTCTCGGAGAAGGTAGGCTTGTCAATCTGGTCGCTGCGGAAGGTCACCCCAGTGTCAGAAGAGCATTCGCTGCTCTCTAGATGGAAAGGTGATGGACCTCAGCTTTGCAGGCCAGCTGAATGCAATGATCTGGTTGACCAAGCATGGGAAGGACCTCAAACCAGCCGTGTATGAGTTTCCGAAGGAACTTGATCAGCAGACTGCCTTGGCAAAACTAGAAACCATGGGTATAAAGATAGACAAATGGACCCCAGAGCAGGAGGCCTACGCAAAGGCTTACGCCGAGGGAACCTAGTCAAAGAGTAGAAGAGGCAGACAACTATGCCTCTTCACCTCTTTTTTTCTACCCAGAATCTTCAGCTTCCAATTCAGGCGATTTAGTCAATTCCAGCCACTTTTGCGTTTGCTCAATCTTATTTCGGGCTTCCTTCACTCTACGGGGATGAGCCTTCATCCACTTCTCCAGTATTCTTCGCTTTCTCTTGTCGTTGGGAGGTGCTTGAATCCCCCACATAGCAACATCCTCTTGACTACTAGTTGCCGTAGTCCATTTCACTGAAACTCGACCTGTCTGCTCAGAGTAGCTGATGTATGAAGGGTCCTGTTCCTTAGTCATAATACCATTGGCCAAACAGAGTTGTTTCTCGTCCTCAACAAAGCCTGAGGGATTGGTACGAACAATATAGTCCAACTCTTTCGCAGCCTTAGCGTCTGCTGAGTCCTCAGATTCCATCAAGCTCTCTAGCATGGTAATAGACAACTCACGAAATCGGCCCTCAACAGCGTCCCTTCCGTATCTACGCTCAGTAGGTTTCCCATGCTTCTTAATGAAGTCAACTTGACTACCTGTCAGTCTTGACACGAATCTGTATTTGTCAGCCTTCAAAGGATCATGAAGAACTACAGAACGACTCCAAGTGATTCTTGCATAGTCCTTTGCATCCACTGCGACTGAGCCTTCTTCAGGAACTAGCTCACAAAGATACGCTAACTGAACCCGAGAAGAGCCATATTTAATCCAATCCGGTAGTCGGACTCCTTGCAGAACCTTGTCCCCGACGGTCATTCCTAGTCTGGCCAAAAGACGCCCAATGATATTCGGAACGTGAAAACCACCCTCCGACTTGTTTCTGTTGCGTATAATTGGAGTTGCAACTTCTCCAATTCGCTGCAGCATCGATCTCACAATGGTGCGGCGAGTGGCATCGTTTTCATAGTAGAATATACGGTGACCAGATTCGATGCTCCCATCGGAAGCAACGATTGCAAAAAGCCTCGCCATCAATGTGATGAAATCCACTTCTATGAGGAACTTTGGTCTGACAATCTGCCTCCCTTGACCCAATCGAGTTATTCCAGACTCGACGTCTTTGAGCGACTTCCCTTGTGCGTCCATCAGCAGCTGAAGCGTTCTTCCTCGCAAATGAGCTGAGTTCGGAGTGAAATCGGAGATGATTCGCCCTTCTCGACCTGTTACCTTCTCTTGATAGTCAGCTAGCTGTCTTACGACGTTGCTGAGGTCATAATCCCCATTGAGGCCAAGAAAGTTACGTCCTTCGCGAGTAATTGGCTTTCTCTCTCTCTTGCCGAAGAAGAAGAGCTCATCCGCGAACAGGTTGAGATAGTTGAATTTGCGAGTGTCTTTGCGCCAAAAGTAGAGAAGCGATCCCACGACGGCTATCCGCATCTCCTCATCAGGGTTTACATCCAGCCCAAGATTCTTGTTCAGTTTCTCTTCTATCTGCTTACGATTTGCTTGTATCGACTTTCGTACATCTAGCAGCCATCTTGGACCATGATTGTAGTTGTAGGGTTTCAAGTGAGCGAAGGCAACTCGTTGAATAGGAGTTCTGGCAAGAAGATGCTCTAGAGCCCTGGCCATCCTTCCCACACTGTGCCGTTTTCGGTTTCTAATTGAACGAAGAGCACGAAAGACTGTTGAGGAATCGATAAGATTCTCGAGTGCTCTAGTTGGTTGTTTCGATTCTAGCTTCCTTCTCATGACCTCATTCTCGACCACTTGGTTGATCAATTCTGGAGTCCTTCTTCCTGAAACCCACGTCCTAGCAGTACCGAATGGCACGTCCTGAGCCATACGAGCCACTGCCGAATGAGAGAGCTCCGAGTCCTCTCTTCTAATACGCATGAGCCGAAAGTATTCCTTGACTGCATTCAACATCTTGGCGAACATCTTGGCCAACTAGCTAACTACATAGGGACCAACTCAGGAAGAGAAGTGGACAAGTCTGCATTGTTCAAGATATTCTATGGTGAAACAGAGGCTCCAATGATTGAGGAGTGTATTCTCAACATGGAACTTGAGGTGAAGGAGATAATCGAGTTTCCAGATCACTTCATGGTTCTTGGAGATGCCGTGACATCTTATGTTGATGAAGAGAATATGACCGATAACAAACCAGACATGAAGAAGATGAATCCTGTCATATACACCGGAGCTGAAAAACGACCGACATATTGGGCACTGGGTGAAAAGCTTGGAGATGCGTTTCGAATAGCGAAGGACTTCAGGAAACTCAAGTCATAGAACCGCATGTGGACATTAGCCATCTGATTCATGCTCTCGGTAAGGACTTTCTTTCTTCTAATCTCTGAGCTTCAGCTTGAAGACTCGCTCGAACTTGTCTAGTTTGGGCTTTATGACCAGCTGACAGTATCGTTGGTTTGGATTGCGACGGAAGTAGTCTTGGTGGTAGTCTTCAGCTTGGAAGAACTTGGTGAAAGGGACAATCTCCGTCACAACTGGGTTATCCCAAACACCACTTTCATCGACACTCTTCTTGGCCCGTTCAGCTGCCTTTCTTTGTTCCTCATCGTGGAAGAAGATTACCGAACGATACTGGGGACCTACATCGTTGCCTTGGCGGTTCGGTGTTGTGGGATCGTGAATCTCGAAGAACGCCTCGAGTAGCTCGTCGTAGCTTATTTGCTCTGGGTCATACTCGATCCGGCAGACTTCTGCATGACCAGTTCTGCCTGTGGTGACCTGTTTGTAGCTTGGATTCTCAACATGCCCACCTGAATATCCTGATACTACAGATTCTACTCCTTTCAGTTGCTGGAATGCTGCTTCTACACACCAGAAACAACCGGCTCCAAATGTAGCAACTTCCATGCTCTACACTCTCATTTTGGGTTAATCAACTGCTGGAAAGGGGCAGAAGCATCCAGGCCAGCCGCTTCATACATCTTTTGCGGTCAATCATACACATATTCAGAACCACTCAACGTATTCTGGCGAGTTCATCACCCTGACGTCTGACGGCAGATGAATATGATTCCCAAAGAATCTTGAGAACTCCCGCGAACCGGATTCATATACCCAACCACAAACGGCAAAGGACTTGTGACCGTTTATGGCCTCCACCCAGTAGCTCCTAACCACATCTGCGTCACCAATTGAATCATACCACTGGAGCTCATAGGTGAGCACTCCTTGGTCAGCAAGCGACATGATCACATCTATGGCAGTGACCACGCCATCCTGAAATGTATCGTTCCTGAGATTGCGGGCAGTCACAACAACATCTCGGCCATAGATCTCGACTTGTTCACTGCTGATGAACACCTCTGGTATGATTGCCTGACCGTTGTTGTCATTGAGTCTTGCCACTTCGTTTCTGAATACCGAGTATATCATGTCGATGCGAGATGGGATTTCAGGCATGAACCGAAGCTCTGTTCCCTCATTCCAGGGGTAGTGGTCCATGCGAAAGGCATTCATCTCGAACCACCCACCGCTGTAGATTACTCCGTACCACCAGTTGGATTCGCCCTCTAGAGTGTCGATGACATGAGTGTTCATCGATTCATCAAAATGGTACTCCAGCTCAACAACACTTCGATTGGCGAGATGGACAAGAACATCAAACACCGAGAACTTGCCAGGTCTGAATATGTCCAGTCTGACTGTCGTCACTTGAGTCGAGTCGAACCCGTAAGTCGATGCTCCAATGGTCACCCGTGCATCCGGAGTATAGCCATTCGTAGGTACGGTGACAGGACCTCCCGGAAATGGGTTGGTATCTCTGGCCACATCCAAGTACACAGTGCTGAAGAGCAGAGAGATGGCCAGACCAGCAACAATCACCCCGACCAGAGGGCCCTTCATCCTTCTTCGCATCATAAGGAACCTGATACCGACTGCCACATGAATGATGATTGCACTCACAAGGAGGACGTCAAAGACTCGATGAAACTCGAAGGGTACTACATCTTCAAGGACTTGGGCAAAGACCTCGTAACCATTGAGCCCAGGAAGAACCATAGAGATTAGGAAGAGAACAATCAAAATAGCTGAAAGCCTTTGAATGATTCTAAGAGCATGAACTGATGTAGCCCTTCGGGTCTTGACCTTTTCGACATTCTTACGCCAGTTGAACCCATAGAATCTCAATGTGATGCCGACATGAAGAATGAGAACTGAGAGAAAGACTATCTCGAAGAGCCGATGGACTAGGGAGAGAAGATGCCTGTCCTGAAACCACCCAGTCCCCTGGCTATACCCTGTAAAGATCGTCAGTGCGGACACTAGAGCGAGCTACCAAGAGAGAAGACGATGTAGTCGTATCGTTGGCTTCGTCATGGATTTCGGTTTCAAACTGTAACTACGATTAATAACCGTTGGCGGTGACATTGAACGATTTCTTTGTCGCCGGGAAGTGCCGGATGCAATCCTCTGCGTACCACGTTTCTGAAACCGTTCCATCACCCTGGCCAAAACCGTGAAATGGGCTTTTGTACAACGACTCTCCGTCATTCCGTGCACAAGGAGGATGATTACTGTTGGAGCTTGATGATAGCGCTAAGATTCTATCTGACTTTGGGCTAACGCCCTATGAGGCCAAGGTCTACCTTGCTGCTGTCAGGCTTGGCCTGACCTCGGCGAGCAGAATCTCGAAAGTGACGAACATTAGAAGAGAAGAGGTCTATAGGACTCTCCCCAAACTCGAGAACGCCGGATTGATTGATAGAGTGCTTGGCAGGCCAGTCAAGGTGAGAGCTCTTCCAATGGAAGATGCCCTGACGATGCTAATCAAGAGAAAGGAAGAGGAGGCAGAGAGAGAGAAATCTGAATTGATTGTGAGGAAGAAAGTCCTTCTCGATAGCCTCCAAGAAGAGAGTTTCATGATTGAACCAGAGGAGCATGATTCTCATTTCATACTGGTATCTGAGAAGGATGCTGTCACAACTAGGATTACGTCTCTGATTAATGGCACTGAGAATGAGATAGAAGTGGTGGATTCCAGTGACAACATCATACGATTCATCATGCAATATTCTGACGATTTGGAGAAGGCGCATAAGAGAAATGTCAGTTTGAGGATACTCACTGAGTGTCCGGACGATGAGAGTCTGATACCGAATAGCTTTCAGAAACACCTGCCTGAAGGCTCCTTCATTCTCAAGTATGTCGATGACCTCCCCGGTCGTTACATACTCTTTGATGGTAGTGAAGCAATGCTCACTACATCAGCCAGAGGAACTTTCTCAGACAGTAAGTCTCTTTGGACAGACGATAGTAATCTGGTGGCACTAATCAGAAGCAACTTCCAGGATCAACTTGAGAGTGCTCAGGACTGGGAATCGTTTAGGTGGTCATCTTCTGAGAGAATGGACCGCATCCTTAGCCGACTGAAACCCAGAGACCATGCAATCCTTGTCTATGATTCTTCGAGTGCGAAGCACTACACGCTATTCAACTACATCAAGCAAGGTCTGGAGAACGGTGAGGCCGCCACGTACGTCTGTTACGAAGAGTCACCACGCCAGATTAGAGATGCAATGAGGGATTTTGGTCTGGAATTGAACAAGTGGGAGAAGGCTGGAGCTCTGAATGTGATCAACTATACTGACATCTACATACGTGATGGTCACTTTAGTATAGAAGACGTCATGGACTCTTGGGGAAGGCTCTACGAAGAGGCTATCTCCAATGGTTTCAAGGGCATGAGAGTCACCGGCGAGATGGGCTGCTTCATGGAACATTCGTTGGTCGAGGAGTTGATAGAGTACGAGAAAGCGTTGCACACTATCCTTGACATTCCGATGACCGCCATCTGTGCCTATAACGCCGAGATTCTAGCGAGAGTCGACAGACCTATTGACGTCTATTCGGAGCTCGTCAAGGCACATGGGAAGGTGCTGTTTGCCGAGAGAGGCGGCACCGCTGAAGAAATAGAGATTCGCATCACCTAAGACTTCGTTTCACCATGCGGCTACGCGGGAATGTAGATGAATTGCCTCATGTCCATTAGACATGGTATACGTCTGACCAGATTGTTCTTGAGCAGCTTTCTTAGGGCGTACCTGACAGTCCTTGGTGCAAAAGACACCTCTTCCATGAGTTCCTTTGGAGTCACACCATTTCTGCCTCGCTTTCGCAAAAGATCAAGCACAATGCTCTGGCTCTTCGTCAGCTTGATGTACTTGAGCTCCTCTGTCAGGCGTTCATTACTCATCAAGGTTCAATCACCCCTTTTTACAGCTCCTTCGCTTTCTAAATTATGATTTAAGCATATGTGACTGTGTTGTCACAGATACATTCTCGGTATGAGGGTTAGTAACTTCAGAAATGCCGCTACGCAGCGAGTATTCACCGACAGGACTATGTGTCGGATTGCATTGAGAAACGAAGCAATCTGGAAGGAGGCGACACAAGTTGAAACTCAATGCGAAGAACCCAGAGACCCTTCTTGACTCCATCAATGTGGGAGTTGTCATGATTGATCCTGATGACCGCATTGTCGTCTTCAACCGAATGGCAGGAGAAACGCTCCAACAGGATCATGGAAAGCAGAAATGGGACCTCGATTCTTCTTTGCCATCCAGAGAGATTGGAGGCTGAAGTCCTGAAGATGATTGGGTAGATGAGAATCGGTGAGCTGAAAGAGTATGAGGGCAGGGTCAACTTTGCGGGTAGAGTTCTATACGAGTACGTCTATCCTCTATGGAGTGAGGACGGCGAAAACATGGGTGCCATAGCCGCGCTTCATGACGAGGGAGAGAGGGCAGAGTATCTGAAGAGCAAGGGTGAATGGAAAGCCCCAGAAATGTACGGGCTAGGTGAGAGCTCGCCGCGCAGTCCTCGTCCAGACTGCTCCGTTTTGATAATAGACACGCCACTTGATTGAGTCTACCGATACTCTCCGTACTCCTTCAGAGTTTCAGCCATCTCTCGAAGGCGCTCGTTGACCATGTAACTAACGGTTCCCTCTTCAAAGGTTCCGTCGGGATTCCGTTGTCCAGCCTTGACACCTGTGAGAATCTCGATTCCTTCATCGATTGTTTCCACAGCAAAGATATGAAATTTGTCGGACTCGACTGCCTCAACGACCTCTTCCTTGAGCATCAGATTCTGAATATTGCTTCTCGGAATGATGACTCCTTGTTCGCCGGTTAGACCCTTTGCCTTACAGACCTCGAAGTATCCCTCAATCTTCTCATTGACTCCGCCAATTGGTTGGACATCACCGTTCTGGTTGACTGAACCCGTGACTGCATAGCACTGCTTGATTGGAAGTCCCGAAAGGACTGAGAGAATAGCGTACAGCTCAGTGCTAGAGGCACTGTCACCATCGACGCCAGAGTAGCTCTGTTCAAAGACTAGGCGCGCTGAGAGCCCTAGAGGCTTGTCATGGGCATAAGTCTTGGAGAGGTAGCCACCAAGTATCATGACTCCCTTAGTATGGATAGGTCCGCCCAGGTTCGATTCTCTTGCAACATCAACGATTCCATGTCTTCCGACACCAACACTAGCCGTGACCCTTGAAGGACCACCGAATCTGATATCGCCAAATGTCATGACAGTAAGTCCATTGATCTGCCCAATCTTCTCACCTTCAGTGGCAATGAGAATAGTTCCTCGTTCGATCATCTCCTGAATCTTCTCTTGAATCAGGTTAGACCTGTACACCTTCTCCTCGATGGCCTTCTTCACGTGACTACCTTTGACATATTCAGAGTCGTCATTCTCTGCATAGAATGTAGCCTCGCGCACAATGTCAGCCACCTCTGCGAATTTCGTAGACAACTTGTTCTGGTCGTCAGCAAGACGTGAGCTGTGCTCAACGACCTTTGAGATGGCATCGGCATCTAGGTGTTTCAAACCCTCTTTCCCACACACTGAGGCCATTGCTGATGCATACTTGAATATGTTCTCATCATTTCGTTCCATCGTCGTGTCGAAGTGAGCCTTGACCTTGAACAGTTCTTTGAAGTCCTCATCCCGAGTGTAGAGGAGTTCATAGATTGATGCACTGCCAATCAACACATCTTTGACCCTCAACTTGATTGGTTCTGGTTTCAGGCCCCTGGTTGATATGATGCCGGAGGACAGGGGTATGTCCTCAATGACAATTTCGCCGTTCTTCAGTGCTCTCTTGAGTCCTTCCCGTGCCATGGGGGTACGCAAGAGGTCCTCTGCAGGAATCATCAAATACCCACCATTTGCTCTGTGAAGGCTGCCCGGTTGAATCATGGTGAAGTCAGTCATGAGAACACCGAATCTGGCCTCTTTCTCTACTCTGCCAAAAAGGTTCAGATAGGTTGGATTCAGCTCTGAGATAACAGGTGCCCCGCTTAGACCCTGATTGTCAACTAGAATATTCACTTCATACTTCTTGAAGAACTGTTCCTTCGCCACAACACCCTCGCGAGAAGGAGGAGGAGCATCGGGAGCCTCCAGAAACTGCGAGATGTTCTCAAGGATGTCCTTCTCAACTGCATCGATGTGCTGTACAACCTCTTTGTTGTCTGAGAACTTCTCTTTCAGATCCGTCACAAAGTGGTCAATAGCGTAGAGTGCAGATTCTTGGTTCAAGCGATCCAACTCAGACTTGACCGTTTTGTCAATCTTCCGAAGTTCTCTCATTGCGTTTCGCAGGTCGATGTTCAGTTCATCTCGTTCCTTGGAGATCTCTTGGATTGCCTCCGGGCTCAGTGATCTCATGTCCTCATCACTGAGAGGTTGACCCTCTACCAAGGGAACAATCAATAGTCCACTCGGGGAGCTTTGGAGAACGAATCCCTTCTTCTGGGCGATCTTGTTAATCTGAGAGAAAAGCGTGTCTCGAGTTGTCTGTGCAGATCTTAGAACAGCCTCTCTTTTGGTGATGTATTCTTCACTCTCGAATACTTCTGGAAGGACCTTCCGGGCGTTCTCCAGTAATTCACTCATGTCCTTCTGAAACTCCCTGGCCATCCCTTGCGCAAGTTCGATTGCGTGAGGTTCAGATGAACTCTGGAAGTTGTGGACGTAGCACCAGTCTGAAGGTGCTGGTTCGTCTTTGGCCTTCTCTTCAAGGAATCCTGTCACGGTTGTCGTCTTGCCAGTACCCGGTTGTCCCGCAGCGAAAATGTTGAAACCATGTTCACCAATACCCAAGCCGAATGTCATTGCCTTCAGTGCTCTCTCTTGCCCAATCATCTCATCAAGAGGCGAGAGCTCGGCAGTCGTCTTGCATGGCAAGAGCTCAGGCCTCTGAGTTCTTCTCAAACTCTCAAGAGGAAGTTCTTCAGTCATATAGAATCATCTTCGATGTAAAACCATCGTCAATACACCGTCTTCCGAAGAGTTTCTAACGTCAGCAACGTGATGCAGAATCTGTCACTCTCGTTTTTCTCGTTCTAGAATCCCGGTCAGACAGCCGATTCCTCCTGCTGCCTTTGCGAGCTCACTGGTTTCGACGGTCTTACACTTGATTCCTACATCCCCATAAAAGGACTGAGATGTAGGATTTCCGGCTGCCATGAGGATTCGACCGGGGCCTAGGGTCACAAAGTTCAGAGCCATTCCCTTTGCTGCCTCCTCTTCATCTGGGGCAAAGACTAGTGAGTAACCTCTTTCGCGTAATGCGTTCATCGCGGTGTAAGGAGTTCTACCGGATCTGCAAACAGCTAAGTCGCGACCCGGGAATCGCAGGCTGCCCATCAGGTGCATAGCTCCATGGGCCAGATCAACAGGAATGGCCTCCACATCCATCTCATGAAGAAGACCGGCTACCTGAGATGCACCCTCTTTGTTGGTGCGGAGCCCTACGCCAATCAGTACTGTTTCCGGATCTATCCATGCTGCATCGGCTCCCTCGAATGTTCCAGTCCCCCTGACACTGAGCAGAATCGGAATCCCAAGCTCTGCCAGTCTTCGTGCCACAAATCTCTCTTCGCCGGCACGGACAGTTGAAGCTGGACGCGAAAGGATCACACCTTCAGGTGTCATGAATAGAAGATCGGCCATGAACATAAGATTGGAAGGAGGTGTTTCGGGCGGTTCTGCATAGAACACTGATACTCCAACATCCCTATAGGCATCTGCCAAGGCATCATGTTGTTCACGGACTATGTCGTAGTCGGGAACTTCCAACATCTGAACTCTGTTAGGTTCCGTGATGTCATCCATCTCTTGGCCTGGACAATGTAATATGACTGACTTGAGCGGAGCCCACTCTGATTCGACTCCGCACTGACCCCAGACAACTCCGATTTCATCACGCAGAGATTCCTCCCGTGGTGACCAGCCTGCACCCCCATAGGCCGAGGCCTTTGACCTTTCTGTCATTCTTGGACGAACCTTCCTTTACTATGATTGCCAATATCGGGAATACTGCCGACTTGTTGTTATCTCTTCTGCAAGACAGCTATTGCAGGTCTAATGAAAGGCCCTCGACTGGGGACTACTGATCGTAGGTACTCCATTCAGTGAAAAATGCCCCTCATGTAGAATCATCCGTTCCAGTCAATAGATGTTATGATCACAAGGCAATCCTTAAGATATGATTCCAGCTCGGCCGGCGCATCGGCGAGCTGAGTTTGAATGGCCTATTGTGTGATGATACACGGACCATGCAGAGGGAGAATGTGTGATTTCTGGGCCAGAGTGAGAATCAGGAAATTGGATGAGAATAGACTAATCCTTGATCTTAGGGAGGGCATATCCAGCTGCAAGGAAGGTAGAGTGGAAGACCTTGAGTCTGCCTTTGCTCAACATTGGATTGATCTTGGGGTGAGGGATATCAGAAGACTGTGTGAAGAGGAACCGGACCTTTGCTCCAAGATCAGGCACGTTGAAGAACGGGTTCGCCATATGGTCCTCTGAGTGAAGACTTGGAACATGTTGTATAGTCCAGCGTCAATCACATCAAAAAGAAAAGGATACCAGAGGGGCAGCAGGGAAATCCCACTGCCCGCCTGGTCCTCGACTCTATTGTCCAAATTCTAGGGTAGCCAGAATGAGGCCATAAGCACCTCGTGGTCCGAGCTCCGCACTCCAGTAGTTGAATCTCCACTCCAGAGAGACTCCGGGAAGTCCACATTGAAGTGAACAATCCTTGACCTCAGGAACGACCCCCTTAGTGAGGGTGTGATCAGTATGTGATCAAGGACCTCGGAAACTCCACGGTAGATGTAGGTGTACCGACTATACTTGGGAACGCGGAGGACTAGGTTCTTCAGTCCACCAGTCTTCAACACCTTCAATGGAGCCTCATTGGTGAACGAGTTGAGATCGCCAATCACTATGACCTTTGCGCGTCGGTGACTATCCTGAATCTCATCGACCAGTGCTCCTACCCACTCAGCCTGCTGAATACGGCGGGGTTCTGTGTCAGCATACGTGGGACCGTATACCGACTTCGACTTGAAGTGGTTGATGATTAGCCATAGGTCTGTGCCAGATCTATGCCTGTGCCATCTGTTCCACCAACTGCACTTGGCCTTGGTCCTGAGATGAACCACCAGAGGTGGTCGTGAAAAGAGCGGATTATAGCCCTCAGGACATGGGAAGTTGGGGTCCGTTCCAGGCCCGTAGCCATCATCCAAGTCCGTGCACGTCTGCCGCGCCTCAGCACTCACAACCTCCACACGATCCAGCTTATAGAGTAGAGCAACGTCAACGGCCCGGTAGTACGGCCCTTCAATGAGTACTACTCCGTATACTCCGTCGATTGGCGGAGTGTTCGCTAGTCTCTCGAGGATCTCGATGTTCTCCACCTCTTGTACTGCGATTAGATCAGGCATTCTAAGAAGGTCGTGGATAGCTAGAGCATGCTTTGTGAGCTGCAGCTCGACCTCCCAAAGGGGTGGAGGCGGATCATGCTTGTCCGGGTCATCGAACTCGTCGAAGAGGTTGTACATGTTATAGGTGGCAACAGTGAGGCCAAACCTCAATCCGAGCGGCCACACCCAATCAGATTCGGCCCACCATTCGGGTATGACCTCTGGTGGTGCATCTGGGCTGGGCAGCACCTTGTATTCATCGTAGGTGTAGTCAAGGGGGCCAACGAGATCCTTGATGTAGTTGCCCGTCCTTGCAACGACTTCGTATCCTCCCGCATCGTCTGTGAAGATTATGTTACCTGTGCCCACAGGGTCATCCTGAAAGACTCGTTTCATGTGTGAGTCTGCGACAACGCCGGCAGCCTCGCCATATTGGTTAGTGCCAGCAATCGCCCTCATGCATGCAACTGTAACGAGCATTCCCTCCAGTGCTTCATAGTAGACGTCAGATGCATAGTCGTCGCGTGGCGGGTCGAGCTCAACCGGGTCAGGAAGTGGATTGTCCCAAGACAGTACCGTAACTGAGGGTCCAGACAGTTCAGTCAGGCCATAGTATTCCACGACCTTACCTGATAGCCAGACCTCATCGCCTACACTCACGTCACTCCAGAAATTCCACACAAAGATACCATCTGAGGTGTCAGGATTGTCATCACCCGCTACATCTTGCACAAAGAAGCCACTCTTCTCGTAGTAGCCTTGGTATACTGCCGTCACAACACCCCAAGTGTCAACATACTGGTTCTTGAACGGACTGACAAAACCATCGCCTTGGATTTCAGGAATGGAATGGTCTGGATTGTCATAGGCTTGAACCATTCCTGGGACAAAGCCTAACGTCATCACAAAAATACTCAGAAAGCAGACTGTGAGTAGTCTGTGTTTCTTTGTCAGTGTCATCTTCTTCTCTCTCTCTCCCTTTACGAAATGTCATGACATCCCTCTAGGTTGAATCGTCAGACATCGGATTGCTGTAGATGTTCACGTGGTATATGTCTGTTATGCCTCAATCTCTCTAAACTTCGGAGACTGGGACTGAATACGGTGAAACCTGGTAGATTTTTGGACGCTGCTAGTAATGCTTGAACCTTACACCTGGCTAAGAGCCTCAGGGACAGCAATCATGTTACCACGATTTAGAAGCCACTTGGAATCCAAAGAGAGCTTCACTGCCTGCATTTCTTGAATTCCTCTCTTACCATACATGACCTCGAGGAATGCACGCTTGAGCTTGCCTATCCCGTGCTCGGCTGCGACTGTCCCGCCAATCTCTACAGCCCTCTTTGCAAAGAGCATGTAGTTGTCCATGCCTTGATGGACCTCCTCGTTGTTCCGAGGAAGCATGTTCACGTGAAGGTGATTGTCACCAATATGGCCGAAGATGACATATTCCATCCCTTGAGCTTCAAGGGTTTCTCGGTAGAATCTGAGATAGTCACGTAGAGCCTCATCCGGAACAGCCATGTCTGTACCAATCTTATGGACCTCGTGGTACTCCGCCTTCCTCTGAGCAATCAGAGCATTCACAGTTTCAGGAACGAAGTGGCGAACTGTCTTCATCTTCTTGAGTTCCGACCTGTCCATGCCTGCCCAGCTTGACTCGGAGGAGGTGTTGTTCTTGTTGAGAGCCTCCTCAAGACCCATGACCATCGACTCCATGGTTTCATCCGTGTACGAGAACTCGAAGAAGACTATGGCCTTGGTTTCTGGCGACATTGCTGGAACCTTGATTCCTGAAGCGGCTGCCTTCTCCTTTATCATCTCTATTGCATTCGGACCGAAATACTCTATGAAATTCATAGGAACAGGCGAGTCGGGAGCTCTGACGTCATATACGAAATTAACAGCATCCTCTTCGCCGGGAAAGAATGCCATTACGGTCATAATGTTATCTGGCATCTTGATGAGACCAAGTTCAACCTCTGTTATGGCTCCAAGGATTCCCTCACACCCAATGAAGAGATCAATAAGGTCCATGTCTGGCTTTGCGAAGAGTCCGGCTGCATTCTTAGTATTTGGCATCTTGTAGCTAGGGATTGGAACCTCAATCATACTCCCGTCGCTAAGTGTTATCTCGAACTTCCCGTCTTGCGCGAACACCTTCCCCCGTTCGATCTCAAGGATGTCTCCGTTCATCAGTACCACTTGAACTCTACAGACCCAATCGCGCACAGATCCATGCCTGAAGGTCCTGGCGCCAGAGGCATTACATGCCACAATTCCACCGAGCCAAGCACTCATTTCGGTGGGGTCAATTGGAAATGTGAAACCGTCCGATTCTGCAAGAAACTTCTCAAGAGCCTTCTTTTGGTCTGGCGTTCCTTTGCCTTCTAAAGCATCAAGACTCTTCGATGTCACTGCGCTGACCATGTCTTCTAGCAGCATTCCTGCCTGCGCGCATATAGAGTAGAGTCCATCTTTAGTACTGAAGTCCATATAGAGCAAGTCAGTCATCTTCTCCAGGTTTAAAGTCATGCCGCCGAGTGGGACCGCCGCTCCGGTGAGACCAGTTCTCCCACCTTGAATTGTGACTGGTGTTCCGGCTTCATTAGCTTCCTTCAGGATTGCCGCTACCTGTTCCGTTGAGTCAGGGAATGCTATCTTGTCTGTCTGGCCTTCGAAGGAGTGACTCTCATCGTCGAGGTAGAGAGCATAAGTGTCTGTGATCTCGGTTTGGTCTGTTGCCACCTTCATTTCAGAGAGGTCTGCGTCGGCAGGTGCCAACGCTTTGATTTGATTCGTCATGATGGGTTTCACTCTCAGCTTGATGGTCTAGGGCCTGTAGTGTCCTCAATATCAAGCATTTGGTATGTTTGGAGCCATGTGATTGTGCAGACGTTTTTTATGACCTGGCTGCATTGTCAATTCCTCTCTCATCTGCAGATTACTGCTTGCTAGGTGGTGATGAGGAATGAGGATTGCGGCTCTTTCCGATCTTCACGTTCATCCAGACCAGGGTGATGAGTTCCTTCTTCAGGAGATTCATCATCGTGTTCAAGAGATTTCTCCAGATGTCCTTGTCATCGCGGGAGACGTGAGCAGCAAGTTGGACATTCTCTCTGATGCCCTATCTAAGCTCCACATTCCAAATGCAGCTAACCTGTTTGTTTCTGGCAACCACGACATCTGGTTCGAAGAGAAGATTGGACTAGGGTCACTGGAGAAGTATTCTAGGTACATAGGGGACGTTTGCAGAGAGAATGGGTTCTTTCATCTTCCAGATGCCCCCCACATCGAGGAGGATGTCGCCTTCATCGGTTCTTTGGGATGGTATGACTACTCGTTCAGACGCACAGACATGGACATCCCAGAACATGCATACGAGCAGAAGGAGTATGGAGGGAGTGTGTGGTACGATGTGCTCTGCGTCGACTGGGAGTTTACGGACAAGGAGGCCACTGATCTTTTCAACCAGAAGCTCGAGTATGACCTTTCTGTACTTCCAGACAGTGTTTCCAGAGTAGTCTACGTTTCACATCATCTTCCATTCCGTGACCTCACTCTATACAAGAATCGACTTCCTTGGGACTTCTTCTCCGCGTTCATGGGTGCGGCAAGCACTGGCGATATCTTGTTGAACGACGGGAGAGTTGTCCTAACCATATCAGGTCATAGCCACGTGAGAATGAACAAGACGTTCGATGGCATAACCTCGATTACAGTACCACTTGGTTACGGGCGTCCAGCTGACGACGAGATTCCGGAGCTTGCTCAAGCCACAGTCGCCAACATCGAGCTCGTCGACAACACGGTTCAAGTTCATGATTTTGTCGAGGGAGATATCTGCGAGGGAATGCCATATAGAAATGCCAGATAGGCTCTCTGATACGACACATTAATGAGCAGGACCCAGACACACCCTACTCAGTTGCCCTCCTGAAGTCATTCAGTAGGTAGAAGCATGAATGGTGTGAGCACAACAATGAAGATGCCGGGATGGGAAGTCATCGGCGCACTCCTTGTCGCGGTGATGACCATCTGTGCACTCGTTTTGACTGCGGTCTTCAGCGAACTCAAAATCCCTGTCCTCATTGTGTTCGTAGGAACATACGTTCTAATCAGTACTGAGAAGGTGAACAGGACCGCCATGTCACTCTTGGGCTTGGCCATTGTTGGCGTGGTTCTATGGGTTGGCCTTGAGATGGGGCTCGGGGGAGGCGAGGATTTTGAACACCTGATTGTGGGTATCGATTGGACAACCATCATCTTTGTCATCGCCATGAGCGTCATCGTGTCGGTTTCTGCGGCCTCTGGCCTGTTCCAGTACATTGCACTCAGGATTGCTGCACCCAGTGCGGGGGACCACAAGGCTCTGTTCACAACCTTCTTGGTTATTGTGGCCAGCATTAGTCTCTTCTTTGATACAGTTTCAACGATGCTAATAGCGGCTCCGTTCACAATCGAAATATGCAAGGCCCTCGAGATTGACTTCAAGCCCTTTCTGGTGTCTGAGGCAATAGTGTGCAACTTCTCCTCGATACCCTCAATCGTTGGCGCAGTGCCAAATCTCGTCATCGCAGGTGTGACTGACCTCGATGTCGGATTCCTGTTTGTTGCATTCATGCCGTTATCCATCATTCTGTTCTTGGTCAGCCTTCCGATACTGCACCGTTGGTACGGAAGCAAATTCGGCACATCAGACGAGCATCGGGTAGATGCGATTTTCTCAATCGACCCTGAAACAATGATAAAGGACCGCTGGGACTTCAAAGTATCAATAGTTGCCATTGTGTTTCTTGTAATTGGCTTTGCACTTGGCCCGACCTTTGGACTCGTGCCCCCGATGACTGCGTTGATCGTTGCTTCCATCATGCTCCTGATAGCGCATGAGAGAGCAAATGAGTTCTTGAACCGGATAGGATGGCCAACTGTCTTCTTCCTAGTGGGCCTCTTTGGTCTAGTTGTAGCCTTGGAAGTCACTGGCCTGATTAATGATCTAGCGCTTCTCGTGGGCGAGATCATAGGCGACAATTCGGCCTTTGCAACAGTCTTCCTTGTCTGGATACCTGCTATCCTCTCGGCCTTCTTGGACAACCTGCCAGTATCAGCCGTGCTAGCACCGATTGCTCAGCAGTACGCCGCTGTCAGCCCTGTACTTCCACTGGCGTTGGTGTTCGCAGTGAACATTGGCGGCTATATCTTCACACCTTTGGGGTCTCCAGCCAATATGGTTGTAATAGGACTGTCTGAGATTGAACATGATCCGATACCATTCATAGATTTCATCAAGATTGGCACATTACTGGGCATGATTCATCTCATCATTGGTAGCGGATATCTCCTGTTAATACTGGCTCTGCTAGGGGGCTGAGTTTTACAAGAACGCTTGGAACACGTCTGATGAGTTGAAGTCAGGGGCATCTTAATTGGCCCATTATAGAGCGTCCCAAGCAGACGAGTTATCAAGACGGAGAAATGCACTAGTGGACGTGGTAGCTGCAGTAGTACTGATCGTCTTCGGTGGCACATACATTGCCATCTCGTCCAGAAAGTGAACAGAACCGCTACTGAATTGTTGGGAATGGGAGTAGTCGGGATAATCCTCTGGACACCCGGGACAATAGAGCCTTTCTCTCAAATCGTGCACGAGATTGAATGGGCGACCATTCTATTTGTGACGGCCATGTTCATTGTCGTCACTATCGCTGCGTCCTCGGGAATGTTTCAGTATCTCGCAATTGAACTCACTAGGCCCACGCATGGCGAAACGAAGCGCCTATTCGTCGCTCTGCTCGGTTTTGTGTTTATCATCTCCTTGTTCTTTGACACCACCTCTACGATGCTGATAATGGCACCACTTACGATTGAGCTCTGCAAGGCTCTTGAGATTGATTTCAGACCGTTCCTAATCTCAGAGGCGATTACCAGTAATTTCGCATCGATTCCTTCAGTTGTCGGTGCAGTGTCCAACCTCATTGTGGCAGACGAGGCATCTGTGGATCCTGCCTTCCTCTTCGAGATTCTAATGCCGCTCTCTGTCATTCTCTTCGTAGTTTCTGTACCACTTCTGCTCAAGTTCTTCGAGAATCAGCTTGAACCCTCTGAGGAGTATCTTGTTTCACAGACGATGCGCATTAGTTCGAAGTATATGATTCGCTCTCGGTCTGACTTCTATCTATCCATTGTCGCGATGTTCACGCTTGTGATAGGTTTCACTCTCGGGCCCGCATACGGACTCGAGCCTGCTGTGATTGCAATCACTGTGGCGGCTGCATTTCTGATAGTTTCACGCGAATGGGTAGACGAGATCTTGAAGCGGGTGAACTGGGGCACGATATTCTTTCTGGTCGGCCTCTTCGGGCTGATTGCAGCTCTCGAGCTCACTGGGGTGATCGAAATGCTGGGAGCAGGCATACAGGCGTTCATCCAAGGGAACGATGTCTTGGGGATAGTTTTCATGACGTGGGTGCCTGCATTGCTCTCAGCAGTCATCGACAATATCCCCATCTCCGCAGTCCTGTCACCTATTGCGGTACAGTTCGCTACTCTGAGCCCCCTTCTGCCAGTGGCCTTGATCTTCGCAGTTAACGTTGGTGGCTTCATACTGCCAATTGGATCACCGGCGAACATTCTTGCATTGGCTCTCTCTGAGAAAGAGCGCAGGCCAATCAGAATGCGGGAATTTGCGAAGATAGGAGCTCCACTTGGGCTCCTGATGCTTGGTATTGGAACTGGGTGGTTACTCTTGGCAGGAATGTTAGTCTAGAAAGAGGGTGGTGCCCGCCCCCGTCTTGTGCCGCCGGGAGGACAGAACTCAACGGAGACAGGACACCGAACAGCTAGTTGTAACTGAATGCTAATTAGGTGTTTGGTAGGGACAGCCACACAAAGAAACAGGGGTATGAGATTGCCAAAGCGTGCTCGTTGTCCACACTGCGACAGGTTGTTCAATCGTTCTGCATTGGATAATCATGTCATAAAGTGTAGAGCACGACGTAGGGTTGATGGTTCACATCGAGAGATTTCGAGAAGCTCCACTGTGATAGTTGATGGGAACAACGTAGCCTATCATTTGGCACCTAATGGAAATCCCAGGGTGGCAAACTTGATTCTCGCAAGCCGGAGTCTGACTAGAGCGGGATATAGACCCATCATAGTAGTTTCAGCTGCCTTGATTCATTCGGTTGACGACCCAGAAGCTCTACAGCAGATGATAGACAACAGAAAGGTCGTTCAGGCCGCTAGGGGCACCAATGACGACTTGACCATAATTCGCATGGCCCAGCGCAACAATGCTGATGTGGTCAGCAATGACAGATTCCTCGACTGGCGTGACAGACATCCATGGCTGGCATCTAGGCTCAAAAGGTACAGAATGACACCATCAGGTATCATCTTGGTCTGAGTTCCTGTGTTTCAGCAAAAGCGTTAAAATGATACAGGCAAAGCCCTCGTGAAACACTCCTGCTGAGAGGTGAAAGAGTATGCGTATTGACGAGCTTCGGAAGACATACTTGCGGTTCTTCAAGGAAAAGGATCACGCAATATTAGGCTCGTCATCGCTTCTTCCGGAAACTGATCCGACTGTTTTGTTCACCATGGCAGGAATGCATCCGCTTGTACCTTTTCTACTCGGCCAACCGCATCCTCAAGGAACTCGACTCGCAAACTGTCAGAAATGCATTCGGACCACTGATATCGATGAGGTTGGTGACACTACCCACCTCACGTTCTTGGAGATGCTTGGAAACTGGAGTCTTGGAGACTATTGGAAGGAAGAGGCAATAACCTGGAGCTATGAGTTCCTGACCTCCAAGGAGTGGCTTGGATTCGATCCAGAGAAACTGTCTGTCACAGTATTTGAAGGGGATAGAGACGCTCCACGAGATGATGAAGCGGCTAAAGTATGGAAGAGTGTTGGTGTACCAGCGGAGCGCATCTACTATCTGCCAAAGAAGGATAATTGGTGGGGACCCCCGGGAGAAGTGGGCCCTTGTGGACCCAGCACAGAGATGTTCATTGAAGTAGATGAGATACCAAAGTGCGGTCCAGATTGCCAACCCGGCTGCAACTGTGGGCACTTTGTGGAGATTTGGAATGACGTCTTCATGGAGTACAACAGGACGAAGGACGGCACATACGAGAAACTAGACCGAAAGAACGTTGACACAGGAATGGGCATGGAACGGACTGCAGCCATGCTCCAAGGAGTAGGCAGTGTCTACGAAACAGAAGGATTCCAGCCCCTCGTTGAGTGTGTAAAGCGGCTATCAGGGAAAGACGAGTTTGACGAGGAAGAGGTAAGACTTGTCCGGATAATCACGGATCACGTGAAGGCTTCCGTGATGATAATGGCTGATGACGCACAGATTGCTCCCTCAAATGTCGAACATGGGTACATAGTACGAAGACTCCTGAGAAAGGCCATCCTGAGCGCAGACAAGATGGGTATTGGGAAGGGTTTCATGAATGACTTGGCAGACATCGTGATTGACATCTACAGGGACGTCTACGATGAGGTGACAAGGAATCGCGACTTCATTCATGAGAACCTTGAAGCAGAGGAAACCAAGTTCAGGAAGACTCTCAAGAAGGCTCTAGGCAAGTTCGACAGGATTCTGAAGGAAACGGGTTCCATAACAGGCACTGATGCCTTTTTGCTCTTCACGAGCTTTGGCCTCCCTCTAGAGATGACAAGGGATCTCGCCGAAGAGAATGGCATTGAGATAGATATGGAAGAGTTTCGGCGTCAATTCGAACATCATCGAGAGATCTCAAGAACTGCCACAGAAGGGAAGTTCAAGGGCGGCCTTGCTGACCACAGCGAAGAGATTACAATGCTTCATACTGCGACTCATCTTCTACAGGCGGCACTCAGAATAGTCCTTGGGGATTCGGTTCGTCAGAATGGAAGCAACATTACTAGGGAGCGACTGCGCTTCGACTTCACCTTCCCGAGGAAACTCACTCCTGAAGAAGTTCAACAAGTGGAAGACTTGGTGAATGAAGTCATCGAGCAGGATCTGGAGGTTGAACACAGGTTCATGCCCTACGATGAAGCGATTGAACAGGGAGCTCTGGCATTCTTCAGAGAAACATACGGGGATGAGGTTTCTGTGTACAAAGTAGGCGACTTCAGCATGGAACTGTGCGGAGGCCCTCATGTAGTACGGACTGGGGTACTGGGCCGCTTCAAGATCACAAAGCAGAAGAGCATCGGGTCAGGACTGATGCGAATCCGTGCTGTGATTAGTCCCGAAGGGTCACCATAGTCATAGAATGCGAAGGTCTATTTGCCCTGCCACTGTAAGAGCGGCCAAGTGGGAGTCTTAGCTCCTTTTCAATTCAGGAATATGAGATAAACGGTTCAACATGAGTGAAAGAAAATGGGAACGTTCTCTAGGATTTTCGGACTGGGAGACAAGGACCTGCAGAAGCAGGCAGATGAGCTTCTCCTAAGACTCAGCAAGGCGCTTCAATCCGCGAGTGCAAAGCTGAACGTCTGTGCAGACGACTGGGATGAGGGAAAGACGAAGAACCTTGATGACCTTGAGTCGGAGATCATCAGCCTTGAGAGAGAGGCTGACGTCGTGAAGGACGAGCTCTTTGAGAAGATATTCTCTAAACGGGCATACCTTCCGCAGCAGACTCAGGAGCGGCATGAACTAGTCATACATATGGACAGCGTCATAGACGCAGCAGAGGAAGCTGTGAGAATGATGCTGATAGGCCGCAAGTATGAGCCACCCAAGGAGATACATGAGATAGCCGAGAAAGGCTGGATTTGCACTGACCTTCTACAAGACGCAGTGAAGTATCTCTTTACTGACTTCAAGAAATCAGTTGAGTATACTATCAAGCTTGACAGAGTCAGAGAGGAAGCGAGAGATCTCCAGTTTGCGCTCCTAGAGAGGCTCTTCAACGATGAGAGATTCAGTCCGAAGGAAGTAAGTCTGTTCCGTGCCATCTCGGAGAGAATTCTTCGCGTGGCCATTAGGGCTGAGGAAACAGGCGATTTCATCCGAACGCTCGCTGTGAAGTACTCATAGACGGAGGGCCTTTTGGTATGGACCCCCTCCTGTTAGGAGCCCTGCTCATCATCAGTTTTCTAGTTGCCTTTGCAATAGGGAGCAATGATGAGGCCATGGCTCCTGCTGTTGGGGCGCAGGTGTTCACAGTGCGGGCTGCTGTAGCCATAGGAGCCTTGATCACAGTATTTGGAGCGGTGTCCATGGGGGGCAATGTATCTGAAAAGGTGGGGTCAGACCTAGTAGGAGGAATGACACTCACCACTGGAATGGTATTTGCCATCCTAATCTCAATGGCTATGTGGCTACTGATTGCATCAGCGACAAAAGGTCTGCCAATTAGCACAACTCAATGTATCGTGGGTTCAGTGATTGGTGTCGCAATATTCGCTCCAGTCGCGGGCTATTCCGATTGGGGGTTACAAACAATTGACTGGCTTGTAGTCCTTGAGGTCTTTGCAGGTTGGATCATCTCTCCAGTGATTGGATTCTTAATTGCCGCCGCTGTCTTCGCATTCGTAAGACGCATTCAGAAGAGAGCACAAGGGTTCACAGCTCTTGAGAGGCAGGAGAGAATCGCATCCTACGGGCTTGCCGTCTTTCTCATTATCACGTCACTTGCCAGGGGAGGGAATGATGTCGCCAATGCGATAGCACCCTTGATAGTGCTGCCAGAGTTTGCAGGGACATTTGACGTGGCAATCGCCGTCGTGCCAGCGATAATCATCCCATTACTGGTTGGTGGAATCGGTATGGCAATTGGCCTCATAGTGATTGGTCGGAAAGTAATCAGGACTCTAGCTACAGAAGTAGTGACTCTATCTCCATCATCGGCACTCTCGGCAAGTGTATCAGTAGCCCTTGTGATGTTTGTGGGTACGCTTCTAGGACTGCCCTTGAGTGGAACACATGTACTAGTGGCAGCGTTGATTGCAGTCGGTTGGGTGTCAGAAACACCAGTTCAGATGACGCAAGTGAAAGAAATCCTGATTTCCTGGGTAGTCACTGTTCCCATATCAGCTCTGTTTGGAGTGGCTGTGCTTTGGATTCTTCAGGGTCTAGTCTGAGTTTGGCTAGGGCGAGAATCCTGTGAAGCGCGAATCTCATCAGAACGCTCATGAGCTCTTAGTGACCCTACCGATCGACTTGTGGAATCCTATGAATCAGGATATACTCCTTGGCCAGTTGTCCGATTTGCCTAGCCTCATCCTTGGAAAGATGGACCCTTCGCTCTGATTGAGGGGTTTCTTTTCTGGTGGCCTCTATGATAGCAAGGTCTGTGCCGCGTGCCACAGTTTCGGCACCAAGGCAAGGTCTTGTGTCACCGGTGTAACCAATTATGGTGTCCCCAACGCGTACCCTATAACCCAGAGCTGGCATGAATACATCTCCTTCTGCAGCATTCTCCATGCCGTAATGCTCTACTCGGATTCCTTTCACCTTGAAGAAATCGGTGTCGAATTCTGAATCTGGTTTCAGCTCATGATACCAGAAACTGAAAGGAAGAGTGTCGCTGTAGGCCTTCCTAAAACCTCTGATTGCATCTATTGCCTCTTTGCAGCCCTCTGGTAGGAGAATGTGCAACTGTTCTGTCCTCTTCATCATGCGTAAAAAGCCGAGGAGCGAATGAATTCCACCCATGTGATCAAAATGACCGTGAGTGATTGATACTAGGTCAAGATCATGCACGAGTTGAGTACCGCCCCATTCAAGCAGATCCCTGAGCGCACCATCACCCACATCCAACAGCATAATCTTGCCAGTGAATCTAGAGGTGAGAATGATGGTAGTGCCTACGCCCGCTGCACTGAAGGGTATATGGACCTCAACCTCATCATTCTCCCAATGGAAGGGTCCTTGTTCAGATTCTTGATTCATTTGAATCACATGCGTCTTGAAGTTCGAGAGTGCGGTGAGGTTCCTCGTGGAGGAATCTTGGGCGACTCCTCCATACTGGAACCGATAGACTAGGATTGGTCATAGCCTAGCTTTGGAACTCGCGCAAGCCAGTTCAGGAAGTAACCTATGATAACTGAGATCACGAGGCCGCCTGATGCAAGGAGAAGCGTGTCAAAGAGCGTTGGAGTAGCCCCACTCAGAATCTGCATCCAGCTCCAGTAGAATCCTGCCAGAGTCATTCCTGAGAAAGCCACCTTCTTCAGCGGCACCTTGACGCGCTTGGTCTGGAAGACGTCCATATCTGTCAGTGCGGCGGCCAGTGCGCCACCTTTGTCAGGCTTGAGTTTGAGGCGCTTCGAGAAGACGCCAACTGTCACCTTGCTCTTTGGCTTGACCACTTTCAATGCTTTTGGAGCGTAATCCGCAATGTCATCCGAGAAGTATCGCACAGCGCTTGGTACATCAATGCCACACTTCTGACACTCCACTGCGTTCTTCTTCCACTTCTTTCCACACTGTGGACACCTCTTGTGATCCCATGCGCTCCCAGCAGCCTCACTGACACGTTTCACGACCTCCTCTTTGCCTACCTTTTCAGCTTGTTTCTTTGGACTTCTCCTTAGCACGACCGCTGGTGGGAAGATCCCCACGTCTGAGGCGCTCTTTGCTCCTCGAAGCTTGCGTGCAGCAAATATCCCCCCTTGGAAATCATCAAGTGCCATAATGAGGGAGAAGACAGCCATTATCGTGAACGTTAGTGTAAGGAGCCCGTTCAGTGAGAGTATTGCTCCGAAGCCCGTGGCTCCAAGTTGCATAATGAAATCCTGATTGAGTGCGGTATAGTTGCCTGGGTCCGCATCAAGCGTGTAGTTGAGCCCGAAGGATCCAAGCAACGTGCCTGACAAGAGATCAATTCCGCCATAGGTTAGTGAGGCCAGGGGGACTGACGCATTCATTAGACTCGCTGTGTATCCTGACGGCACAGATGCACCTATTGAGAACGGTTGGTTGATGATTGGGACTCCGAGGTAGGTCATCATGAGGATTCCCGAGTGAAGTGTCATGTTCGCAGCCACATCTATTGTGATCTCAATGGTCATGCCTTCTGTCAGGTTTACTGGAATCTGGTTCGTTTCACTCGAGTCTGCAGCAGAAATACCATTCACTTCAAGTAGAAAGGACAGATTCCCATCATCCGTCCATGTCTGTGCCTGCACCGGTAACATCAGTGGCGCACACAGAGTGTACGCTAGAAACAGCAAGAGCGCAATCTGTGGTAGCGTCTTCTTCATTCAAGACTATCCTCCTATTGCCAAAGCATCGAAACGTGCTAAGTCTGCGTCACTTTAATGATTATCGAGTCTGTAATAGAGGGCGGGCATGACATGTCCATTCTCAGTACTTGCTCTTGAATGCGTCTTCTATCTCCCTATCAAACTCCTCGTCGTCATCAAGCTCGAAAACTACGCGACGCTTTGGTGGAGGAGGCGGCGGCATCTCCCAGTGCAAGGCTGCACCCAGCGCAATCCCACCAAAGGTGGAGAAGATACTAAGCATGACCTCGAAAGTCCCAACATCTGTAAAGAATCCAGACCCTGCATAGGCAAAGGCGATGATGGCCCCTCCAAAGAGTCCAAAGACGATGCTTAGCATTGCACGATCCCGAACTCTGAAACTCTTGTACCCTCCCAAAGAGTAGCCGATAACGAACCCAATCAGTAGACCGGGAAGACCCCAGATGAGTGCATCAAAGGGTGTGATGGCCTGCAGCAAGACTCAATCCACTCGATGGATGAATATGAAGTCAGCTCACATAATACTTACCATTTCAGATTTGGCCATCAAAACAGTTTTACTCTGCGAGAAGTAGCTGCGATAAGGTGCATTTCGTTGAGCGCGAGGACCGAGCTAATCCTTGGGGAGATATTAAGGCGTAGAAGTGGCCGGGCGTATTCGGATGAGCCAGTACCTGATGATATGTTAGAGTCAATCCTAGAGGCAGGCCGTAGAGCACCATCCTGTGGCAACACTCAAGCATGGAACTTCATTGTCTTGAAGGACAGAAACGTCTTGGAAACTGCACACGAAGCCTTGAGCCGAGGTAACTCATGGTGTAAGAGAGCTCCAATCATGCTCATCGTCGCTGCAAGAGAGGACGGTGGATGTTCTTCACATGGACTACCCTATTTCATGATGGACATCGGTCTCACTACTGAGAACATCCTTCTTCAGGCGTTTCATCTCGGACTGATGGCTCATCCCACTGCAGGCTGGAGTGAAAAGAAGCTGAAGGAGATAACGGGAATTCCTGAGGAGTATCGGATTGGAACTGTGATCTTCATTGGATATGAAGGAAACATAGAAGAGCTAAATGAAAGAAACCGTGAGAAGGAGAAGACTCCCTCTACTAGAAGACCACTCTCTGAGATTGTACACTGGGACAGATGGTAATCTACGGCTTGTACTCCATGTATTCTCCACAGTGCTCCGGCACCGATTGACTACCACAAGTTGCACCCATCCAACAGACTAGTTGGTCTCCCTCTTGGTGCATTTCCTTGCCGCAATGTATGGGAACGGCGATCTTCTCGCCGCACTTGGGACAGACTAGGCTTGCCACTACATTGTTCCTCCATGAGACTACTAAAAGGCTCGATCGTCTAAGCCTCTTAACTATCGTGAACGGTTTTGCTGCTATAAAGCTTTGCCTGAGGCCTCAGTCATTTGGACTTCGGATAGTACTTCTTCGGGTCCTCGCTGAATACTTTCTCGGCTGTCTTGTGAGCACCAGGGGTGTCAAGCTCAATGTCCCGCTTCAATGACCGGTCTTCTTCTAGGACCTCCTTGAATACTTCATTCTGAATTATGAGCCTTTGAACTTCGTTGCTCCCAGTCCATATCGTCGCGAGCCTTGCATCTCGAAAGAGCCGCTCGATTGGATAGACATCCGTGTACCCAATTCCGCCAAGAATCTGCATAGACTCATGGACTGCATTATAACCCGCCTCGGTGCAAAATGCCTTGGCCATGGAAACCTCCTTCCTACACCAAGCGCCTGTGTCTGCAACCTTTGCAGCCCGGTACGCAAGACCTCGGGCCGCATCGAGCTCCATTGTACAATCGGCGACTTTGAAACTAATCCCCTCAAACCTTCTGATTTGTCGACCAAAAGCTTCTCTCTTGTTTGCATATCGAATAGCGATCTCAAGGGCGGCTCTTCCCATACCTATGCAACCCGCAGCAGACGTCAGTCGTTCTGGAACCATCATCGCATTGAAGACATCATTTCCGCTGTTGAGCTCACCCAGAAGATTGTCCTCAGGAATCTCTACATCCTCCATGACGATCCTCGCGGCACCCATCCCTCTACATCCTAATAGTTCATACTCTTCCTCGACGCGGACTCCGTGGTTCCGGTCCACGAGAAACGCGCTGAGAGACTCGTGAGGCTTGGCTTCGAGGGCAGTCTTTGCATAGATTAGGAAGTAGTCAGCACCCACTCCTCCCGCAACAAAGCGCTTCTCACCATTGATGACGAACTTATCCTTCTCTCGAACTGCAGTGGTTATGGTTCCAAAGAAGTCTGATCCACTTCGCGGTTCAGTCAGTCCCTCGCCTCCGATTCTGTCACCTTTTAGTGTTGGAAGAAGATAGCCGCGTTTCTGTTCCTCAGTGCCGAACTTGTCGATTCCTTCTCCAATGATACTGGGGAGCGAATACGCGCAGCCGAGTGAGATTCCCAGAACGCCTATCTCTTCGATTGCGGCCATCTCAGATACCCACCCAAGACCACGTCCGCCGTACTCCTTCGGGAATCTTAGGCCAAGAATATTCTCCTTCCCAGCCGCCTTGACGAACTCGTATGGATACTCCTTTTCCCTCGAGTCCATCTTCAGGATAAGGTCACGATCCACCTTGTCACGGACAAACGCTCGAACTTCGTCACGAACCTTCCTCTCTTTGTCGCTCAATAATACATCAAACACGATCCTAACCTCACGACTTGTACCACTATGCACCCCGCAATAAAGAGTCTAGGGTGTCACCGGATCCACCTTCTCTCTTGACATGAATGGCATCTGATGGACACAGTAGTTCGCAGACAAAGCAGAGTATGCAATCGACCTCGCGGGCTGGGTCCACAACCTCACCCCACTCATCAGTAGCCCAACGATTGAAGACGTCTGTAGGACATGCCTCAACGCATTTCATGCAGCTGACGCAGGACTCCATGTGGACCCCGACAACGTCTCCGTGAATCGTGCCATCGGTTTCGCTGGACCCCCTCCAGACGGGATGGGCTTCATGATGGGTCTGAACTGACCAGGTAGTTCTGAAGTCCCTGTCAATTGGCACGTCGCGTGAGGTAACGTCGCTTCTTATAGCACCTGTGCTCCTGCGGCTTCAAAGGCCTCTGCTACCGAGATGGTCCATCATTCTTCCGCTGGATCTGTGTTCTTTCGCCACTGAGCTCTTCCTAAACTGGAAGGTGTCGAACTATGCTCTGTCGGCGTACTGTTGCGGCTGTTCCTGAACCGATGGAATACCTTGAGTAGATAATCGATCTTCGTGTCTCATATGAATGACGTTGAAGCCTTGCTTCAATGAACAGGACGTCATCATTGTGAAAGGATTAGTGAGCAAGAGACTTGGTACCGTGACACCTCAGTTCGGAGTTGTCTTTCTACTGCTACTTCTGTCATTCGCCGCAGAACCCTGCAATGCGCAGAGGTGTGGTCGGACAACTTCGATGACGGTAATCACGATGGTTGGACAGCAAGTAGCTGCTCGGTCACTGCGGGTACTTTGCGAACAACGAGTGCCTCTGGATCTGCGTACCATGAGAGCACAGTCGCCGATGGCACATGGAGTTTTGATCTGGAGCACACAAACTTGGCAGTAGGGGTATAGATTGGGGATGGCACGGTTACATTCTCCCAACGGTCTTCTTTGTGAGTACGCACCCTGAGGAAACGCCTTGGTACTTCTACTGTGTTGTCGCCACTCAAGCATCAACGCAGACAGGATACAAGCCCGTTTTAGAGGCCCGCAAGAATGCTCCCGATGGAGCCGGAGCGTTCTACACTTGGGCCAAGATTGCCAGCTATGATGGTGAGGACGGTGACTTTGGTTGGAAACATGTCGACATAGCTCGAACGATAGGTGGGCAGATAACTGTCTGGATTAACGGCACTCTTGTCATTCAGGTGGTAGACACGGACATTGACACGTCGGAGTACTTCGTGTTCATGGCAGGAAATGATAGGGGGCATAGACAACGTGGTTGTGGACAACGTGCCAATTGCAGCTGGAGTGCCTCTGGAGCTACTGGCGCTTGGAATCTGCGTGCCGGTCGTCATTGCCGGGACCGTAGTCTGGACTCGTAGAAGAGGTGCATAGAACAGGTCATTTTCTGGCCTGGAGCAACAATCCACTACCACAGACTGCGGCAACTTGACACTATGTTGTTGTAACTCCCTAGCAATGCCCGGTCCTCAATCTACTACTGAGTCCTCACGACTTATATACACAACTACAGATAGGTTGCGGCACAACTTCGCGAAGAATACGCTTTTGCGGGTTGACACAGGAGGTTAACTTCGTGGAAAGAAACCAAACAATCGCGATAGTGGTGATTATCGTTATCATAGCGGGAGCAGCCGTTGGCTACTATATGTTTATGATCCCGCCAGAAGGCGGCCCTGTCGAGCAGGTTCTCATCATGGGAACAACTGACTCGGTGGAGTCTAGTCTCGATATCGCCCAATCGTATGACTACTTCGGTTGGGAGATAATAGGATCTCTCAGTTCAGGATTAGTCGAAATACAACCCGGCTCTGAAGCAGGAGCCGATGACATAAACCCGGCTCTAGCCCTAAGTTGGGTACCGAGCTCGGGAGGAACAGTATGGGACTTCACCCTTAGAGAGGGTGTGTTATTCGAAGATGGTAGAGAGTTCAACGCCACCGATGTCGTATACACGTTCGAAAGGAACTGCAACCTCACTGGTGACGGTCTCTATGAAGGGGACGGACCTCAGCTCAACATGGGCTATGGTGACATCATCGACAACGTGACAGCCACAGGCGAGTTCACGGTTAGATTCGAACTCAACATCGCCTTTGCACCATTCCTTCAATTGATGGCTGCACAATCATCCTTCATGGTCGACAGAGTACATGCACCTAAGGCTACCCTAGTGGCCTACACTCAGGGTGAGAACCGCACAAGTCATCCTGGAGGCCTAGGTCCATTCCTCTTGGAAGAATGGTCCAGAATTGGCGGAACCGATGAAAGGATAGTCTTGGTGAAGAACCCCGACTATTGGAATGCTGCTGCGGGACTGCCCAAGGCTGACAAGATCACTATCGTCATGTATGCGTCCGATACAGCATTGGCGTCAGCGATGACATCAGGTGAGATTGACATCGCATACAGGCAGCTCACTGCACCACAGATTGAGTCATTCAGAGCCAATCCGAATGTGCGTGTCTGGGATGGTATTGGTGCTCAGATCCAGTACATGTGCTTCCAGCAGGCCACATATCCCTACAACATAACTGGAGTCAGGCAGGCCATCACTGCTGCTCTAAACAGGAGTCGTGTAACAGAAACTGTCTTCCTTGGAACGTTCACCCCACTGTTCAGCATGATTCCAGCTGGAATGGCATACCACAAGCCGTCCTTCGAGGTACACGGGTCTGCAAACTACACGTTCACTCAGACCGAGCTTGCAAAATACGGGTACAACTCGACTAACAAGCTGGTCATTGAATTCTGGTATGAGAGCTCAGGGCACTACCCACAGAGTGCTGAACAGGCGCTTGTCTATGAGGAGGACTTGGAAGCGAGTGGAGTCATTCAGGTCAACCTGAATAATGCCGAATGGTCCTCATACAGAGACCACAGGAACGCGGGCGACATGGAAGTGTTCATCTACGGCTGGTATCCGGACTTCATAGATCCGGACAACTACGAGTTCTTGCCGTTTGCCTCGTGGCTCAACATGGGTTACAACGCGACCTACCCTGTGGGAGGCGGAGGCGAACAGCAAGCAGCCCTTTGGAACGATGGGCGCGCTGCTACTACAGATGCTGCTAGGCAGGCTGCATACTATGCTTTGCAGGACCTGCAAGCCCAAGAGGCCTCTGTAGTTCCACTCTGGCAGAGTGCAACGACTGCGGTGACCAAGCCCACCGTCCATGGTGTTGTGCTAGACATCACTGTGACATGGCGCCACTGGCTCCTTTACCTCGGTGATGCAGCGACGACTGGTCCATAAACACATGACTTGTTGAGAATGCAGGCTCAATGCCTGCTTCTCTCTCTTCTTTTTTCAAGAATAGCTCATCTAGTGAGCTCCATTAACTTGCCCTCTTCATTTGGCGGAGCATATAGAGACCCTCACCACTGGGTGAGTACCGATTTCGAAGACCTTAAGTTGGCTTCACCAGCAGGCTCTTAGTACCGTCCTTCATGCCAAAGGACAAGAGGTGATCCGGATGTCCCTGAGGTCCTACATTGTCACCCGTATACTGATGACGATTCCAATGATCATGCTTCTGCTCACATTCGTGTTTGTCATAATCCGTGTCATTCCAGGTGATCCAGCCCTTCTGCACTTCGAGAAGAATGTAGATCCTGCGGTCTTAGAAGCGTTTCGTACAAGGCTGGGACTGGACAAACCAATACACGAACAGTTCATTGACTACCTAGTGGGACTGCCTCAAGGAGATTTCGGACTGTCAATGCAGGACTACAGCCCAATCAGCTCTCATATCGTTGCTAGGTTCCCAGCAACACTCGAGCTGACTATATACTCGATGCTCTTTGCTGTGCTTTTAGGAGTCGCCCTTGGGGTTCAAGCCTCAAAGAACTATGACACTATGAAGGACTACACGATCAGGACTTTCGGAATCGTGACCTATGCGATTCCAGTCTTCTTTCTGGGCATGATTCTCCAGTTCATCTTCTCAATATACCTCGGGATACTGCCTACCGGGACCCGCTTCTCTCCACGGTATACGCCGCCAGATACGATAACTGGCCTCTATACTATTGACAGCATTCTCACGGGCAACTTCGAGGCGTTTATAATCTCGTTCAGATACTTGTTGTTGCCTGCAGTTACACTGGGTACAGTACTATGTGGCATCTTCATCCGACTGACGCGTACAAACATGCTTGAAACTCTCAGGATGGACTTTGTTGTAGCGGCTAAGGCCCGAGGGCTGTCAGAAGGCACTGTAACATACAGCTACGCTCTCAAGAATGCGTTTCTTCCAGTCTTGACTATGATCGGCCTACAATTCGCCGCCCTGTTGGCAGGAGCAATTCTTACAGAAACAACCTTCAGCTGGCCCGGACTTGGAACGTACCTTGTGCAGAGGATTGCCCACCGTGACTATACGGCCATCCAAGGCACCGTGGTCTTCTTTGGGATTCTTGTCAGCTTGGTCACGCTGTTCGTTGACATACTGTATGCGTACCTAGACCCGCGCATAAGGCTCTAAGGAGGACTTGCTGTGGAAAACGAGAAGATAGTAAGTGGAATGTTCTTCCGGGTTGGAAGAGTTCGGGACACTCTCAAGGACCGATCGAGAAAGTGGTGGGTTGGATTCATCGTCATTGTCGGGGGATCGCTAGTCCTGATCTCATCCTTCATCGGGCTCGCCGCGAGCTCGGGCAGTGGGGTTGGAGTTCAAGTCGTCATTATCACAATCGTAATAGGGCTTCTAGTCTTGATGGGTAGGTGGCTTGGGAGTGGTATAGAATCAGAAAGAAAGCTGATTGCTCGATTGGTGACGCTCCTGCCTCTCATACTCTTCGGACTGATTGCAGTGATCACTCTGCCGGTCATATTTGACCCTATTGGCGGTCTGGGACTCTATCTAGCCCTCCTAGAAGGGGGCTTTGTAATGTTTCTGATAATGCTGGTTCTGCACGATGGCTATCCCATGCTCAAGGATAGAGGCACTCCTGGCCTCATCACAATGGCCGGTTTCCTGATCGTCTTCGCAGTGTTATACATGACTGCGATATCACTCTGGATTGTTCCGTATAATCCCGGACAACTGACCGTTGGGCCACTGTTGGGACCACCCTCGCCGAATTATCCACTGGGAACGACGTCACTGGGCCAAGACCTACTCAGTCGAACGGTATCAGGCGGGGCAGTCATGCTTCAGGTTGCGGCCGTGTCAGTGGCCGTATGTTTCTCGATTGGAGTACCACTAGGACTCGCCACTACATACAGAGGGGGAAACGTGGAGAAAGGGACAGGAATTGTGATGGACAGTATCTTCGCGTTTCCAGGCCTTGTCCTTGCCATCGCCATCTCTGCGATGCTTGGACCAGGTGTGGTCAACATGGCACTGGCTATAGCTGTTGTCTACATTCCCTCGTACTACAGAGTAGTACGGAGCCAAGTG
Source organism: Candidatus Thorarchaeota archaeon (assembly GCA_046758445.1). Classification (GTDB taxonomy): domain Archaea; phylum Asgardarchaeota; class Thorarchaeia; order Thorarchaeales; family Thorarchaeaceae; genus SMTZ1-83. The sequence goes on from JBHIAE010000004.1 coordinate 53,541, forward strand.
CTCAGCATCAAAGAACTCCCGTACGTTGAGGCGGCAGTGGTAATGGGGGCCAGAAACCGAGACATCATCTTCCGATACATTCTGCCGAATCTACTTCCCTCAGCTGTTGTGGTGATGTCAATCAACTTCGCTGATGCGGTCCTCACGGCAGCAGGACTGACCTTCATCGGTCTGGGATTGCCTGTCAATGTGCCAGACTGGGGCTGGGATCTCACGTTTGGTTCCCACCAGTACATAACGGGCGCCTGGTGGGTAATCACCTTCCCAGGAGTCATGATAGTGATTCTTGCTCTTGGATTCACCCTCGCGGGAGAGGGCCTCAACGAGCTTCTTACGCCCAAGCTGGAGGAGTGAGGACCCATGGCTGACATTCTCTCAATAAACGACCTCACAGTGGAGTACGTCACACGTAGAGGCACAGCACGTGCCGTAGACAAGGTGTTCCTAACGCTAGAGGAGAACAAGACCTTGGGTCTGGCGGGCGAATCGGGATGTGGAAAATCCACTCTGGGCCGTTCGATAATGCGCCTTGTTCCTCATCCTGGTCGAATCGTTAAAGGGAGCATTGTCTTCAACATCAAGGAGGAAATTCAGTTCAATAAGCATTCTATCGAGAAAGGCAACGTAAACCTCATGGAGTTGAATGAGGATCAGATGAGGAGACTCCGCGGAGAGGAGATTGCCTACATCTTCCAAGACCCGATGACATCTCTCAACCCGATGTTGAGTATAGGTGAACATTTCACACAGCTCATGAAGGCACACGATCCAACCATCGAGAAAGAAGCTGCTATCGATAGAGCACAAGAGATCCTTGATAGCCTGGGAATACTTCCAGAAAGAACAATCGATTATCCTCACCAATTCTCTGGAGGTATGAGACAGAGAGTGATGATAGGCCTGGGGCTGGCCCTGCGACCAAAGCTCCTAATCTCGGATGAGCCAACTACCTCTCTGGATGTCATCGTCGAGGCTCAGATACTAGAGGAGATGGCTGCACTCAAGGATGAGTTCAATCTCACAATGATTCTAATAACACACAACCTTGGCGTTCTGGCGCAGACAGCGGACGACATAGCCATCATGTATACAGGAAGACTGATGGAGTTGGCACCTACGGATGTGCTGTTCGCGGAACCCTTGCATCCATATACTCAGGAGCTGCTGAAGGCCGTTCCCGATGTTACGAAGCCTGAGAAGAAACTATCCTGGATTCCAGGTGCACCACCAGACCTTGTTGACCCGCCACCAGGTTGCATGTTTCACCCAAGATGCCCCTATGTCATGGACATATGTAAGGTGGAAGTACCGCCTCTGATACCGAGCAAGACAGGCGGGGTGGTTGCTTGTCACCTGTATAATGGAGGCTGAACCTTGAAGATCATAGAGGTGAAAGACGTCAAGAAGTACTTTCCAGTACAGAAGAGCTTCCTTGATTCGCTGGTTTCAAAGGATAAGGAATATGTGAGGGCAGTGGACGATGTTTCCTTTGCCGTGGAGAAGGGAGAAGTCCTGGGCCTGGCGGGGGAGAGTGGTTCGGGTAAGACCACGACTGGGAGACTCTGTGTACGCCTCATCGAGCCAACAGAGGGTCAGATCTTGTTCGATGGGAAGGACATCGCGAAGCTTCGAGGTAAGGAGCTTCGCCTCATGAGAAGGAGAATACAGTTCACCTTTCAAGATCCCACATCCTCTCTGAATCCTCGACGAAAGATTGGTGATGCTATTGGAGATGCACTCAAGCTGCAACAGATCGGCACGCCTGATGAGAGGAAGGAGCGAGTGGAAGAGGTACTGGATAGAGTAGGACTCTCACCTGCGAGTTCCTTTATTGACAGACTGCCACACCAGCTGAGCGGTGGTCAGAAGCAGCGTGTCGTCTTTGGCAGAGCGATTGTGTTGAATCCTGAGTTCGTCGTCACTGATGAGCCCGTTGCCATGGTCGATGTCTCAATAAAGGCGCAGATTCTGGAACTGATGATGGATCTGAAGAAAGAGTACGGACTGACATATCTGTTCATTTCTCACGACCTTGCGACATCCAGACACGTGTGCGACAGAATTGGCATCATGTATCTTGGGAAGATAGTCGAAGTGGGTGACAAGGATAGCATCTACGAGGATCCATTGCATCCATACGCCGTCGGCCTAATCAGTGCCATCCCTGTGCCAGACCCGAAAGTGAAGAAATCAGAGGCGATACCTCGCGGGGAGATTCCAAGCCCGATCAATCCCCCCAGTGGCTGCAGGTTCCATCCTCGATGCCCCAAGGCATTTGATAGGTGTCCGCTGGAAGAGCCGGAACTGCGAGATGTTGGCAACGGTCGTCTTGTTGCATGCCATCTGTATTGAGTTCAGAGCCAGTCATCATTCGTGTGCTCGATATCCACTGCAAGATCTCATCCCCTCTTTCCGGCCTCGTCGAGCATGCAGTCCAGAACACTCTGCCAGATGGTCCCGTCATCACGCATCTTGTTCTCGAAGTTGTTGGTGTTGATCCATTCTTGAAGGGCTCCGTCAGCCTTCGAGGTGAAAGCATCGTCCACGGAATCAAGATAGCCCAGTGTCTTCAATGCTTCCTGAATCTTGACGGCCAAGTCGCCCTCTATTCGAAGAAGCCTACTCGGATCCTCTCTACTGAGGAGTGTCATGTCATAGAGAGAGAAGACGCGTTCAAGCTCCTCAATTGGACTCGGATGATCGTCGACCCTGACGTCAACGTATCTGTCATTCCCGCCTTCGTATCCGCCCGCCTCTCGTACAACCAGAATGGCCGCAGACTGCATTCCTCTCCTGTCACCGCCTGCCGCTTGCCCAGCCCTCAGACTTGCAAGCAATCTGTCTATCAAGTCACCGTCTGTTCCTTCGTACGCGTCTGCCATGTTCTTTACAACGGCTTCTCCTGCGAGGATGTTTCCTTGGCATGCATAACCATCACCTACTATGTGACCCGCCCACTCCATGCACTCGCTTCCCGTGTGTGCAACTGCACGTCCTTTGGCGTCGACAATCCCGACCTGACGATGCTCAGCCTTTTCGTCATCGCTGAGAAGTGCCTTCAGTGTTTCAGAGGCACTCTTTCCAGCCAGCATTAACTCTAGCCCTCTTGGACCATAAGACGAATTGGCCCAGGCCTGAGTAGCAACGGCTCCAACCTCGGCCGCGGCCCAAGGCACGATTGCTCCGACGGCCGGAAACTTCGACTGCACGACGATTCCTAGGTCTCCATTAGTAGGGTCCCTTGCTACGATGGAGAACGTGCAGAGGTTGCTAACTTCCTTCATGGTTCGTTGTCCTCCTTTTCATGGTTGACGCATGAATCTTCGTTCCTCTTTAGCCCATCGGTGAAAGTGACTAGAGTTCCAATGCAGAACAAGCAATTCTTAAGAGATGGAACTGCCTGTGGTCTGGTTGCCGTTCCAGCCATGTGCCAGGACTTACTGAGAGGTCTGCTCTCAATGGCCGAGATCCACATCAGGTATGTCACAAGCACCGGACTTGAGAAGAGTCTAGAGATCAGAGCCAGCGAAACATACGTCAATCTGGACCTGCGTGACATCGCATCAATAGACTTGCTCCCTCTAATCTGGTGCACTGGCCTCGAAGAGCTCAGCATTCGGAATAACAAGATCTCATCTGTGGACCTGTCACCGTTGAGTAAGTGTAAGAAACTGCAGTCCCTCAGACTGAGCAACAATCAGTTGGAAGAAATCGATCTCACTCCACTTGGATCTTGTCCGGAACTTGCGGAGCTGGCACTCCAGGGTAACCGATTTAGAAGGGTTGACATATCAGCTCTCTTTCATTGCCAAGATCTGACCGACCTCAAGCTTGACGACTCAGTCACACTTCTAGCAGACCTCACGCTGAAGTCTGTGGGCAGTTGGCCGGAAGTTCTGGTGGAGCGATTTCATAGAATCCTCTGGAAGGTTCCTGAACCTCTGCGAGGTTAGATGAAGAAAGACGGATCCGGGATTTCGTTCCGGGTCCGAACGTTGTCATGATTCTGACAGAGATTGAGGATACTAACGCCGGGCTCTGACTATGACTACTAGTGCAACCGCAGTGACTCCTCCAGCTAGTACCAGCAACTGAATGTAGTCTATTCCGAAGAACGTCCAAGTTGTCGCTAGTTGAGAGAGTCCAATCGTTGGGTCGTAGTCTAGGTCATCACTGCCGAAGTTCTCGAATGCCAGGTAGATTGACTTACCTTCCTGAGGTCCCAATGCGTCACCATGTGAGGCGTGCACTTGAACCTGATGGCTCGCGTTGCCGGCAAAAGCATTCTGAGCGTACTCCATCCAACCATGCCCGAATGTGAACCTATTACCTTCGTGCTCAATGATGTCCACCTCCCGAGGTGATTGAATACGATTATGCTCGGATTCAGACACAGTGAACTGGAAGACAAGGATTGAGTCGTTGTATGTCCACTCCCATCCTGAGATGCGCAAGTCGAACTTGAATTGGTCCGGAGTTGCTAGGTAGAAGTGTACTCGGATTTGAATCTCAACAACCATTGGATTCATGTGACCGGGCATTCCTGGCATTCCAGGCATTGTCGTGGTCATTCCAGCGCCTTGATGCGAGTAGGTTTCCGTGCTTGTGAAGTTGAAGTGTATTGCCGTGACAACACCGTTCTGTTCCTCTTCCACAAATCCATTGAACTCCCAACCTGCTACAGGCAACACAAACATGGCACCAACCAACCGATCCTCACCAGGTACGAACATACCATCGCCATTCGTGTCATTTGCCTCGAATAGTCTGAGGAACATTATGTGGTAGTCAGTACCAGGGTCAGTTTCGTTCCACCAACGAAAGTGCGGGACCTCACCATTGGAGCTGACCATCACACCAATCTCACCTGTTGTGATGGTGGCAACTCCCATCGAGTACTGGTGTTGCATTCCGCGATGGGGCTGTGCAACTGCAAAAGGCGCTGACACAAGAAGCACCAATGCAGCAAGCGTGACTAATACTCCTTTGTTGAACATCTTAGACGTCACCAAGATGTGACTCATCAAATATGTATATAATAGTTCTATTCCACGTCTATAGAATTCGGACTTCGATACCTCTCGAAGTGATTTTCATCAACTCAAGGTATCGGAGCCGAGCTAATCAAGGCCAAGAGTAGAAGATTAAGATTCATCACAACCAGTGTCACAATCGCGGCCCTCGAGTATCTCACTGCCTTGGCCCTCGCGACAGCTACTGTCAGAATGAGGATACTCCAACATATGATTGCGGTCAAGAGTATGGTGAGGGGCCACCCGCTGAGTATCTCAACGGATGGGATGAAGTAGAACATCATCTCTACGAGAATGTGTGGCACAAACGCTAGGGGAACTGACGCGAATAGACCCTTGGAAAGGCCTTGTTTGCGAAGGATTGGAGCCGAGAGTGCTTCAACGAGTAGGTAGGTAGAAATCCAAGATCCCAGTGCTGCTAGGATAGTGACTCCGGCGTCAAACCCTCCCTGAAGGAAGAATAGGAAGACGGGCAGAAGTCCTACCTCGGAGGCAAAGTAACCGTAAAGACCAAGGAATATTACAGTCTCAAAGAAGAATCGCCAGGGATCGGATTGAATTCGCACTACAATTGGCTTCAACGCGGTGAGGTCAACAATGATGGCTCGGTTGGTGCTAGATTGCTCTATATCCTTTATAGCCATACCTGCCTGGTCCTCGCCTTGTAGAATGATTTCGTATGCGGCCTGGCCCAGTTCTGTAAGCGCATACAACTTGTTACCTGTACGCTTCAACAAAGGCTCTTCAGACTTCGCCAGATGATCTAAATGAAAATAGAGCGTCCCTGGCTCAAGATCTAGCTCAGTCAAGTCAGTGTAGGAAACGGCCCCTTGGTCGCCAATCATTACGATGATCTGTCTTCGGATGGTGTGTGACAGAGCACTAAACACTGAGTCCAACACCGAGTCCTTGTCGATCAGATTCATCCCTCGTTGCAATTCTCTTGGTTCGCAGGCACGACCGCATCCACTTATTCGTTTCTCTACATTCGTGTTGCGTTGACCACGAGATTCCTCGAACTCTCCGGTTTGAAGGGACTTCGATTGTAGTCTGAGAAGAACTCTGTCCGTCCAAAGCCAGCCTTGGTCAACATACTCTTCACAACTTCCAGATTTGTGTGCAGGATGGGCTGAGTAGAGATACTTGTGACCCACTCCTTGCCTTGCCTGACAAAGGAGGAGGCAACCAGAGTCGAATGGGGTCCCTTGCCGTGTTCGTACAATCTGGAGAAGATTACTTCCTCGCCACTGCTCGTGACTCCACCCTTGAGTGGGAAAAACCGAAAGCCCGAGAGAAGGATCTCTTGGAAGTTGAGTACTTGGATGATGAATATGCCCTGAGGGCTTAGAGAAGAGTAGACATCCTCAACCACACTCTCGAGAGTTTCCTTATTGGGCAAAAGCGCAAGTGAGTTTCCAAGGCAGATCACTACATCAAACTGTTCCTCAATCACGGAGCGGAAAGTCATCATTTCTGCTACACGGAAATCAACAGCTACGCCGCGTTCCTTAGCTAGCCTCTTGGCGAAGTCTATCATGACTGGGCTGATGTCAAAACCAACAACTTCCATTCCATTCGCGGCCATCTCTACTGAGTGCCGGCCACTTCCGCATGCCATATCGAGAACGCGACTCAGACCTGACTTGGGAATGCCTTCGAGCAAGAACGGCATCTCTCGCTTGAGCCGCGCATCCCAGTCAATCGAGTTGTTGTAGGCCAATGCAATCTCATCAAACGAACTCATTAGTTCTAGCCTCTCGAACGAGATGGATCTATCTCATCATGGCTGAAAAGTACCCGACCTTCCATTCCACCGGCTACGTTGATTGTCTGCCCGCTGACGTGGCCCGAGAGTTGTTCGGAAGACAGGTAGAGTACTGTGTTTGCAATGTCCTCGGCCGAGGCGACTTTGCGCATTGGTATCGTTTGAAGGATTCTTCTCACCTTTTCATGGTCTTTGAGTGCGTAATCTGCCATTGGAGTGATAGTCCATCCTGGGTTCACCAGGTTTACTCTACCCTTACGTGCAAGATGAACTATCTCGTTCTTCAGACTCAGCATGAGACCATTGAGTGCTGCTTTCGAAGTCGCGTAGTCACAATACCATGCCTCTCCAAAGAAACCTGCCGTGGAGCCCATCAAGACCAGTGATGCGAATTCTCCGGGATGGCGTTCAAGATTGGCAAAGAAGTGTTTGACACAGAGGAATGTGCCTGTCAGGTTCACAGAGAGTGTATTCTCCCATTGCTCAAGGCTCATTTCTTGTACGCCCTTTCTTTCGGGGTTGACAATGCCCGCGCTTGGCACCATTATGTCAACCCTCCCAAAGGCAGCGTTTGCGTTGCGGAAGAGTAGCTCTACCTCATCCTCTTGGGACACGTCAGTCTGGCTGATAATCAAATCATCCGGCCATTTCTCCTGCAGGTCAACTAGCCCTCTCTTGGAAGTCCTGTAGGACGCTGTTACTCTGGCATCCTCCTCAAGGAAGACTCGAGTAATCTCGATTCCAATTCCCCCGGAAGCTCCGGATACAACGGCATGTCGATTCTGAAGACCAGTGTCCAAGGTATCGCCTCCATGTGGTAAGTGCATCTAAGACTGGCAGATATCTCCCTTTCAAGGGTTATGACGGTCTTGGTAATGCCCTGTTCTCATTCTTCTCATGGTTATGAATCAAGCTACTTTCTCAGAAGCAAAGTCAACTGTGCACCAATCATTGAGTCGGTTCCATGCACATTGACCATTCTACAGGCTACTTCGAGATTAAGACTGTAGAGGCATAGACGCATGTTCATGAGATTGGGGACTCTGATAACCAGTTGTTTCTTCATGAGCCGACGTAGTGCATCAGTCACAGTCCGGGATGGAATCTTGGATTTCCGGCCAATCTCCTTCGGAGACATAGGACCATGTCTGACAAGACTCTGGAGCACTGTGAGCGCACTCGCCGACAGGCCATACGACATTATCCCGACCTCCTGCGACGTGCTAAGACGGCTAGAGAGATGACAACGATTGCGCCTGCTGACGTAATCATTGAATGAGGCAGTTCAATTGCTCCTAAGAGTGCGGACTCCAATGAACTAGCTGCGGCATTCCATAAGTCAGCAATGGCAATGAGATGTCCTCTGATCTCGCTGAGCTCTTCATCAGAATCGGCGAGAGCAGCGTTGAGGTCTCCAGACTCACGATAGGCTTCTGCAACTCGACTGAAGGTTTCCGTAACGATGGTCGCATTGCCGCTGTAGCCTATCTCAATGAGACTTGAGTTGTCACTGAGAACTTCAAAGTGAGGAAGAGCTTCGAGTCCTCGTTCTAGGAACTCGTCTAAATCAAGATCTGAGAGTATTCCTGGTAGAGCTTTGAGGCCCTCCCGGAAGGAGAGATATTGGAGGGCCAGCATGCCCTCCATCTGCATGCCAATTCCAATCAGTCCGTAGTATCTTTCTTCAACATTGGAACTGAAGTCATCAAGATAGGCGGCGATCTCATCTGGTGTGAGATCGTAGGCAAGGCCTCTGAATGAGTCGGCTCCGAAGTTCGCGAAGAAAATGTTCTCCAAACCCTCGCCGTAGGAGGCCCGGTCGCCGCGGAGTCTCTCACAGATGTAAGAGGCCAGTCTGGATACGAAGTCCTCTGGAGGACCTGTGTTTGGCCTCACTACTATGCATCCATACCCTATCGGATTCATGGCATGTTTCAAAGAGATATAGTCGACCTCGTAATGCCAGCGGCCGTCATCGGGAAAGCCAAAGTACTCACCGAATGCGCCCACTCCGGGATCCATGACCTCCGCAGTGCCTGCAGTATCATTGTATCCGACAAGTAGAACAGCATGTCCCGAGCCTGTGTCTTCTGATTGAAGTCCAAGGTCTCTAGCTATGTCGTAGTCTATTGCAGGTAGGTAGTACGGGTCGGTCCATACCACAATTGGATATCCCTCATCTATGGTCGTTCGTATCAAGTTGATAGTGTCCGTCCATCCATTGGTGTCTGTATAGTTCAACCCCCACGCGTCCATCGCAGGACCGTAGAAACTACCGAAGCCCGAGTCATCATCATAGTAGATGTCAATATCAAGGCCATAGAGGTCTGCTAGAGTGGGCAGCGGTTCCATTTGTCTCAAGGCGGCTCCGGGGAGGAAGACCGCAAGTTCCTCATAGCGTATGTATCCTGCTGAGAATCCGATACCAGATGCTGCAAAGAGGTTCCGGAGGTCAAGCGGAGCACCAGCGTATTGTAGAGCCATTGATAGGGCAGACCAGTGACAGAAACCATTGATTTCCTGCCACTGGTAGGGAACTCCTGAAATGTGTCCATATCCCTCGATTGCGGGACTATGAACATGGTCGGTTGTGACAATATCTGGTGCGATGGCTGGTGTTGTGAGTTGCAGAGCGGTCAGACAGATGATGACAGCAAGCGCCGCTGTTTTGTAGCTCGAATTCACTTTCATTCTAAATCACTCCCATAATCAATCAGGTCTTGCCAGCCTCCTTGTGCCGACAGTTGTGAAGACGCTACCCAGTGAGATCATGACTGCACTGGGACCAAGAATCATCAAGATTAGGCTTTGAAACCCCGTCAGGAGTCCAATGGGTATCGCTAATTGTGTCGTTATCATGATGACCAACATTGAGGCCCCAGTGTTGTCCTTGAACGTCTTGCTCTGCTGGTCATCATAGTTGGGATTGTTGGCTGTGATGCCAGTACTGACGAGAATCGAACCAGTTACCGCAAGACAAGCATTTGTGAGTGTCATCAGTGCATCAAAGCCATGAAGTCCAATCATCATGCAGACGAAGGTTGATGAAGTCCAGGCCATTGGAAGAGCGAACATCATGGATTCAACTATTCTGGCTCTCACGAAGTTTGTGACCCCATTGGGGGCACTCTTTAGCATCCATAGTTGGTCCTTTGAATCTAGGAATCCAACTCCACCGAATGTCATAGCTCCAATCATGGCCAACATCACCCCTGCAGTGAGGGCAGAATAGAATGCGACAATCCCCGGGTCGTTTCCTCCGATACCTGATACATTTAGCATCAGGGGAAAGACCACAGCAAGTACGACTCCAAAGGCAATCTTTGATGTGTTCTGGGCTTTCCTTGTGAAGTCCTTCAAGACGGAAACGACTAGTATCCCGAAAGAACCAGGAAACAGTTGCCGCATGCCTCTGAGGACTATATTCTCTTTTCCAACAGTGGTCACCCTCTCGCTTCGGGCTCCGGCCTCGATTCTGAAGAGTCGGTCAGCAGTCACCAAGGCAACAGTGACTGTACACATGGAGAATGTTACAAGTAGAGCAAGGTCCACTGCCGGTCCGAACCCGAGGATTGACTCAAACGCAACAATGGAAGAGGGACTCAAGCCGATTCCATTAAACAGTACAATCACCCAGGTAACGAGGTCCGCGCCCCAAGTGAAGGGGAATATCAGGAAGATATCGAGCCCCATGAATTCGGAAAACGGCTCTGCCAAGAAGATGATCCCATACAATGGTATGAGCGTGACCAGACCGACGAACATTGATAGCGCTCTGGCGACATCATTTCCTCTTGGAGACTCACCAAGCTTCGCCTGAATAGCAGTGCAGAGCAAGTTAGAGAACCAGAGTGTACTCAGTGCAACACCAATCAGAGTGAGATACATGAGCAGCTGCCCAGCCAGTGATACTTGGTAGACTATGGCATAGGGAGAAACGATGATAGACGTAAGGAACAGGATTCCAAGGCCATACACAGGGATCTTGCCCACAAATGTGCCAGTCATTATGTCCCTAGTGCTAACGTCGCTGCTCAGCATAATCTCCCATTGGCCAATCTTGAGCTCTTCCAGTGCGTAGCTGATGGGGTAGAAGAGGAAGGTGACCCATAAGAAGAGAACAAAGGACCGCATGAATCCCGGGAGTCCAATCATCAACAAGGCATTGACTTCGGTACCCATCCACCCAAGGATGTATGACATGATAGAGGGGACCAAGAAGAGGGCCCAGACAAGAGTGAATACCAAGATACCTAGAAGCATTATTCGACGTCTGCGACGGAATCGTGACGTCAGCACTAGGAACTCAGCCTTTGCTATGTGGTACCAGGCCCCCTTCAAGGGTGTTCACCTCCGCACAATGGCCCTATAGTCTGGTGTGACTAGTTTCCCGGTCTTTCTCCGGTTTCGGAACCAGATGGCAATGACTGACCGCTCGGCCTTTCTTGCATGATAGCTCCTCCCCCTCAATGCTTCTACCTCCATGTCAAGAGTTTACTTCGGTCTACCTGACCGCCAACAATCTTGAGGTAGGCATCCTCAAGGTCTTCTGCTCCAGTTGATTCCACGATGCCGCCGGGAGAATCGACAATTACGAGTGTACCGTCGTTGATAATGCCTACTACGTCACAGACGTCCTCTGCAAAGGAGGTCTGGTGCGTGCAGATGAAGAAGGTAGTTTCAGTTTCCTCTGCCAACACCAAGATTAGGTCCTTCACAAGAGCACCGGCGCTTGGATCAAGCCGAGATGTCGGCTCATCAAGGAAGACAAGTCTTGGTTCGTGGAGAAGTGTGGAAGCCACAAGCACCTTCTGTTTCATTCCGCTGGAGTATGTGTCTAGGAGGTCATCTTGACGACCTTCCAGACCTAGCATCGAGAGCAGGCTATCGATTCGCCTGCTCAGAACCACGCCCGTAAGCCCATTGAGAGCCCCGATGAAGTCAAGGAACTCCACTGCCGATAGCTTTGAGTATAGGCCAGGGGTTTCAGGTAGGAGGCCAGTCATTGACTTGATCTCTCCCGCTTGAGATACGATGTCCATGCCGAGGACCGTTGCCGTGCCACTTGTGGGCTTCATCAACCCAGAAAGTATGCGCACTGTCGTCGTTTTTCCTGCCCCGTTAGGCCCCAGGAAGCCAAAGCGGCCTCCTGAGGACACTTCTAGGTTGAGATGCCTGACAGCATGAACCGGACCGAAGGTCTTGTTCAGCTCGAGAGTCTGGATGGAGATACCGCTGTTGCTCACCACAATCAGACCTCCACCTTGCCCAGGCTCCTAATGCCCAAGTTGAGCATCAAAGCGCCTACAAGCAGGAGCGCTATCGGCCCGAGAAGCATCTCCACAACCATGAAACCATCAAGGCCAAAGATGCTCTCCATGGCTGCAAAGAGATTGATGCCAAGCCCCATGTCAAGGAAGATTGCCGCAAAGAGAGGGCCGATGAGTGTGAACTGGGTCAGCATCATTGCCGACATGAGCACGGTCTGGTGCGCTGAGGACTTTGTATCCTCATAGTTCGGATTCTGAGCGGTTATGCCCATACTCACCATCACTGCGCCGCAGACAACGATATAGGACACGATGAATAGCTGCAACATCATGAGAGGGCCTGTGTTGAAGATGATGCCAATCGCTATGCTTGGAGCCAGACTCAATGGAATTGCCATAAGGAAACCTGATGCCAAGCGCGCCCTCATGAAACGTGATGCGCCCTTCGGTGCACTCCGAATTATCCATAGCTGATCCTTGCTTTCCAGAAAGCCCGTTCCTGCAAACGGGAACACACCAACAATGCCAATCATTATGCTGACCATGGGCAGGATTTCCATCAGAACATATTCGCCTCCCTCCACCAGGACCACCTGCTGCATGATTACGGGAAGAAACACTGCCAGTACGACCCCGTAGAAGATCTTCGAGATGTTCTGAGCCTTTCTGCCAAAGTCCTTCAGACTCACGATAGTCAGAGCACCGAATGAACCACTGCTTATGCTCCGGATTCCCCGCAGGATGATGTTTTCTCGTCCTACTGTGGTGACCGTTTCAGTCCGTACACCGGCACTGACGGTGAAGACTCTATCAGCAGCGCCAATTGCTATGGGCACCCATGCTAGACCGAATGCCGCCATTAGGAGTGCGCTAGTCAACATGTCCAGCTGTAGAATTGTTCCAAATGCCAGTATCTGAGAACCAGTCAGACCGATTCCGTTGAATGTGATTGCAGTCCAGCTCACCAAGTCTGCAGGCCAGGTGAAAGGCATCAGTAGGAATGCGTTCATTCCAAGCACATCAGATAGCTGCGGAAGGAAGAACATCAGACCATACATGGGCACAATGACGATTATTGCGATCACTACTGAGATTGCCTTGGCGATGTCGTTGCCTCGAGATGAGTTTCCAAGTCTGGCCTGAACAACTGCTGTGATGAAGTTGGAGAGCCAGATGGTAGACAGCACCATTAGTGCGATAACTGTGTATACTAGTGCTTGACCCAGAAATGACACCTCAAAGGCTAGCATGAATGGGGAGATTAACAGTGGGGCTAGAAGGACCACAATCAACCCGTACATGGGTATCTTGCCGACGAATGTCCCGGTGAGAATGTCTCTTGTCTTCACGTTGTTGGATAGGAATATCTCCCACTGGCCGATCTTGATCTCCTGAAGCGCGTATGATAGTGGGAACAGTAACAGCAATGCCCACAGGAAAAGCATCACCGTGCGCATCAGCCCCGGAAACATCACCATCAGGAGAGTACGCATGGTCGACATGGGCATGAGCAGCCCCAGGAATCCACCTATAATCATGGGAGCAACGTAGGCTGCCCATACAATGGCTAGGGCGTATAGTAGAACTGTAACAGCTCGTCTGTACCTTCTCATGCCAGAAGTCAGAACGTAGTATTCCGCCTTTGCGATGTGATACCACTTACGAGTCATTCCTTCACCTCCAGGCCAACAGGACCTCGCGATCGACCTTGCCACCGACTATCTTGAGATAGGCATCTTCCAGGTTCCTTGCTCCGGCAGACTCAATGACCTCTTGGGGAGAACCACGGGTGACGAGCTCACCTTCATTGAGGATTCCCATCACATCACAGACATCTTCTGCAAAACCTGTCATGTGAGTACAGATGAAGAAGGTAGTTTCAGTTTCCTCTGCAAGAATCATAATCATGTCCTTGATTATGGCAGTTGCACTTGGATCGAGCCGAGATGTTGGCTCGTCCAGGAAGACCAGCTTGGGTTCATGAAGTAGAGTAGATGATACCAACACCTTCTGCTTCATTCCCGATGAATATGACTCCAGAAGGTCATCCTGTCTTCCCTCAAGACCCAGAATTCCAAGCAGAGTGTCGATTCGTCTGTTCAGTGCCTCGCCGCTCCTGCCGTTCAGGGCCCCAATAAACTCAAGGAACTCAACAGCAGAGAGCTTGGAGTATAGTCCGGGGGTTTCAGGGAGTAGACCAGTGATTGCCTTTATGGCATCACGATCTCTGCTGACATCGAGGCCACACACCTCTGCGTAGCCACTTGTCTGTTTCAGTAGACCTGAGAGTATGCGGACTGTGGTTGTCTTTCCTGCACCGTTCGGACCAAGAAAGCCGAACCTGCTACCCGCTGTCACCTCAAGGTCTAGATTCCTAACAGCTTGAACTGTCCCGAATGTCTTGTTCAAGCGTTGAGTTCGAATGGTTACATCGTTTTTTGCCAATGTTTTCACCATTTGATTGTTTACTTCTGTGTGGGAAACAATAACCTTATTGATATAAACCTTCCTAATAGCGTAGGCAAGATTAACCCGAAACCTTTATAGCTGAGTTTGGGTTTATGCTGCGAGGATAACTAACGATGATACTCTCGGTTCACGAAGCAGTTGTCTGGTGGGAATACCATCAGGGCAAGACGACCAGTGACATTGCTAGTGAATACGAGAAGGGCCAGGCGGCTCCTCCCTATGTCTACGCGCTCTTCGAGAGCTCCAATAGTAAGTCCGAGAGGGAGGGGATACAGTCTGTCCAGCTGAAGGACACTCAGTATGTTTCGAGAGTACTCAACAGGGCAAAGGGCAAGGTCGGCAAGGCACTGAGTGAGCATGCGAAGAGTCATCGACTAGATGTTGAGAGCGTACTTGATGAAAAGGGCCTACTAATCGGGTTTGACTACCAAGCTAATACCCAGGTCTATATCGTGTTCACTCTGAAGGCCGGGATTATAGTTTGGTATAAGCACGACTCGTACGCCGGCAAGCTATGCCCTGAGTGTCCAAAGGAGGAGGAATGCAGGGAAACCTTGGACACAATAACGGAAGAGTATGACATAACTCTCAGACCTGACGAAGAAGAACTCTACATGACTCAACAGTCCACAGCTATCTTCAACAAAGTCGCAGCAAAGCCTTCTCCAAAGTATAAGAGATCAGAAGGGAGCGGATAAGAAATGCGTACAGATTATGGAAATGGGAAGGTGATTAGGCCACCTTTTGAGAAGGTCAGCAGTGGAAGACTGTTCAGACCGGACTCGCGGTTCAGGTACAAGATGTGGTCTCTCAGCGTGTTCATCGTGGTGGTTCTGTGGACCATAGTGGTCGGGACTTTCTGGCTCTCCGCATACATTATGGGGGCGTTTGGCCTGGGAGGAACGACTCAGTCGTTTCTGGACTATTGGCTGCCTCCAATCAACTTCTGGTACTGGGCAATTACACTACCAATCTTGGTCATTGCGCTGACTACGATAACTGTCTACATTAGATCGATACGGTACTCTGTACGAGCAGAGTCCGGCGAGAGCATGCCGGAGGTATATGTCAGAAAGGGGATAATTGACATAACGGAGAAGCACGTGCCCTTGAGGACAATAACAAACATCAACACAAAGACGGGCCCCTTTGATAGACTGTTTGGTATTGGCAGCGTCGAGATTGAAACTGCAGGTTATTCTGGGCCGACTCAATACGGGCCTGAGGAGAAGATTGAGGGGATCGTCTTCTATGAGGAGCTACGTTCATACATCCTTCAGCACATGAGGCAGATAGGGACCCCGTATGTGACTGGAACCGAGTCCCCCATGTCCTTTGAAGAACCCGTGCCCAGGATGGATGGTACACTAGATGACGAGATTCTGATGGCACTGCGGGAAATGCGTGATATCCTTAGGAGAATTGATGACAAGCTTGACGGGAGGAATCGATAGAGATGGAATCTGGTACAGTGATTAGGCCACCGATGGATGATATCAAGAGTGGTAAAGTCTTCAAACCTTCAAGGGCCTTCATCTATAAAGGCTGGTTAGGAGCAATACTCGTTGCTTTTGGCCTCTGGCTTTTTGTGATGTTGTGCTGGCTAGGAATAGCGTACATAGTAATGGTCATGGATGAAGGAATCCCATTCTCTGGATATGTGGCCTACTTCAACAACTGGTGGATGCTAGTCAACTTCTGGTGGTGGGTCATCAACGCGTTCTGGCTTGTCCCAGCGATTGTCATATGGCCCTTCTATGTGAAGCGATTTGAGTACTCTGTGATTGCTCATTCTGGTGAAACCATGCCTGAGATCTATGTTCGAAAAGGGATAATCACTGTCACAGAGAAGCATGTGCCCTTCCGGACAATTACGAACATCTCAAGCAAGGCCGGCCCGCTTGACAGACTATTCGGAATCGGTAGTGTTGAGATTCAGACGGCTGGCTTCTCTGGTGGAGCTCAGGCAGGAGCAAAGCCAGAAGAGAAGCTCGAAGGGCTTCATATCTTCGAGTCAGTCCGTGACTTCGTCCTTAGAGAGTTGCGAAGGTTCACAGGGCAGTATGTGACCGGTACAGAAGTCATTGCGCCAGGCGATGTTCCCTTTGCCGGGGTTGAGGGCAGCCTGCAAGACGAAATCCTAATCACACTTCGACAGATACGTGACAGTGTAGCTCCTATACGAGAAGTTCTTGAGGAGCTTAGAAAGGATAAGAGCGACTAGAAATGACATCAGATGGGACCGTGATTAGGCCACCTATCGAAGATGTTGAGAGTGGCAAGGTATTCAGGCCTTCAAAGGCGTTTCGAAACAAGATGTGGTTCACTGGCATCCTTGCTGCTGTAGGCATCTGGCTGATTCTGGCCGCAATCATGTTGGGACTCGGATACATCATCTTCGTGTTGTTCGGCGTGGGCGGAGGCGTCGCGGACTATGCTGGATGGCAGGCCATGTTCTGGGGAGTTGTGAACTTCTGGTATTGGATACTGACTGCCATATGGTTCATTCCTGCTGTCATTGCCGTGCCAATCTACCTTGCATCCTTTGAGTATTCAGTGATAGCTAAGTCAGGTCAGACCATGCCAGAAATCTACGTGAAGAAGGGGATAATCAACATCACCCGGAAACATGTTCCTTTCAGAACGATTACAAACATCTCCAGCAGAGCTGGGCCCTTTGACAGATTGTTTGGTATTGGCACCATCGAGATTGAAACCGCCGGACAGTCCGGGTCAACTTCGATTGGCCCCGAGGAGAAGCTTGAGGGTATTGTGTTCTATGAAGAACTCAGGGACTTCATCCTCCGAGAGCTACGGAAGTTCAAGGACCCATACGTAACCGGAACTGAAGTGGTCTTACCTGAGAACGAAACTGTGATTCGTGTGGGCGGTACTATCGAAGATGAAATTCTGAGTGTGCTAAATGAGATTCGCGATCTGTTAAGGGACAGAAGCTGAGAGTGGCAAAATCGTGACCAAAGAGAGCGGCCGAGTCATCAGGCCCCCTATGGAGGATGTCTACAACGGGAGAATCTTCAAGCCACTCCCTGCACTTCGCTACAAGAGGTGGCTGAAGTTCATTCTGGCTTCGTTCGCGTTGTACTTGGTCTTCTTGTTCTCGTTCTTTGGTCCGCCGCTGATCACTGTATTTGTCGTCGAGTTCATTCCTCTAAATCTGTGGTTTGTGCAAGAAGGTTGGGCGGTAGGAAGTCAGGTCTACTGGCTAATCACGCCTTTCTGGTTGATTCCGGCTCTGGTCTGGACGCACCTGTGGGTGAATAGCATAGAATACTCCGTGGTGGGTTGGAAAGGAGATACCATGCCGGAGATCTACGAGAGGAAAGGAGTGATCACAATCACTAAACGCCACGTTCCTTTTCGGACTATCACCAACGTCAAGAGTAGAGTCGGGGTATTCGACCGCGGCTTTGGAATTGGGGTCGTGAAGATTGAAACCGCAGGTGAGTCCGGAGGAATGCAGGCAACAGGCGTGCTCACTCTCATTCTCAAGTATTTGATGCGACAAAGCTCTGAGGAGGTCATTGAGGGCATTGTGTTCTATGAAGAACTGAAAGATTTCATTCTTAGAGAACTCCGCGCATTTGGACGTTCACTCCCTCTTCAAGAAGGTGAGATTTCCGACCCGAGTCGACGGGGAATTCTTACTGAGAGCACGCTGAGAGCCTTTCAGGAGATACGAGATGTACTTCGAGAAGAAGGAGGATTGTGAAAGCAAGTGAGGTCTTGGAAACAGATTGTGGCGATAGTCATAGGTCTAGTAATGTTCATCGTGTTCCTACTCCTATACCTCTTCCTTAGGACGCCTTGAGAGCTAGTGCGTGTATTGAAGCGGAACTGTTGCCGTGGTGAGGATGGCTTGACCATCTGGGTCCCAAGTGAATAGAACTTGTGCGAAAAGGTCGGTGTCTTCTGCAACCTCTGGTGAAAAGATAGTTTCCCGATTGTTTGTGAACTCCAGGAACTCAGTTTCACCAGGCGCCACTGAGAATTCATCAAAGCAACAGGTAAGCCCTGGTTCAATGTCGAAAGTCTGTAGTGGTGTAAGATTGTTGAAGTAGACAGTCACACGCAATACATCGAGGCCAAAGACCGTAGAGTTTCCTATGTTTGTGACGTTCAAACGTATGACGAGATGGAAAGGAGGTCCTTCTACAGGAACGATTGGCATGAAGTCTTGCCAGAAGAACGCAGAGGCAACCAGCTCTAGGTCGTCTACTGTGATTTCCTCAACAACTATTGAAGGAGGGTCATCAGGAGGCGGCACAGGCTCAGGAAACGCAAAGAAATCCCCAAGCAGAATGACTGCTGTACCAGAGGCAATGACTATGGTAATGATTACAGCCACGATGATGCCTCGGCCAATTCTCACGGTCTTCACTGAGATGAACTAACACATGGTGAGTATTGACTTTTCCGAAATAGACCATATGCTTCAGAAATATTAGGATGCAGCCATTAAGCCAATTGATTTGAATGAATAATGATAGGATAAGAACCGTAGAGTATTCAGAGCGTCTTGCCAAACGCATTGCACAACATCTCCTCACGGGAGTGCCTCCTGAAGTTGTTCATGGCCAGAGGGTAACCCTACTGGCCCCGGGTCCTGACGAGGTCTATAGTGTCTGCTCCCTGAGCAACCAAGTTGTCGTTGGAATCTGCACAGGAGTGAGGATGAAGTGGCATGCATCCCGTCATCGCATAGAACTTGTCCAGTTAGTTGTTCATCCAGACTTCCAACGGAGAGGCATTGCTCGACAAATGATTAGGGCGATCTCCGAGCACTTCGAGGAGAGAGGCGCTGAAATCCTGCAAGTCAGTGCGGATGGCGGGAATCAAGCTGCAATTGAGGCATATCGTAGAATGGGATTTGTCGAGTTCGGTCGCCTTCAGAACGGACTGAAGTATGATGATCGCCATGCAGATGAGGTGATGATGGCCGCAGGAGTTGACGCCATGCTAGATGCTACAGACTACGATCAAGACTATCAGTCATTCTTACGAAATTCATCAAGCTCTTCTCAGCAGCTTCTCGAGGTCTGACCTCAAAGACATAGAGAGCGGGTTCAGGTAGTTCTGCCAAGAATCGTAGTGCGCGCTCGAAGTTGATAGACCCGTTTCCAACTATTTGATGCGACCCATATAGATCATTACGACCGTGGACGTGCACTATCTCAATTGCATCCCTGTGTTTCTTGAACGCTTCCCAGTCTTCAGCTTGGAGCTTTGGACCATAGAGCTTAGGGATGTCAAGGCACAGCTTCAGTCCCTTGGGGACCATTAGATCAATTGCCTCGCGTACAATGGGAGTCCAAGCATGGTTTTCAAGGACTATGCTGACATGCTCTCTACAATGTACAATCAAGTCGGATAGATTGTCGCAGAGGACTGAGAGATACAGGTCACGCCTGCTCTCGAAGAACTCGTCGCTCACCTGTGCGGCCTGTTTGAAGGAAGGGATAGCCCCAGCGTGAAGCACGATGTTTGCTCGGACCTTGCTGATATCCCGGGCAAAATCGATGACGTCCCTGAAGAACTCAAGAATGGCTTGCCGAATGGGAGGATACGTTGTGAACAGGCTTACATCATCACCCGGAGCATGAAGACACCACTCGACACCAAGCTCGTGAGATCTCTGTCGAAGCTGCATTCGCTCATAGAAAGTGATTCTCTCGGGTAACAACTCTGGGACTCCAAAGTCAGGTACGACCCCATTCCAATCCGAAGTCGACACATAATCTAGGGCGGCCTCAAATGACGTATCGTATACCATATGGTATGCACGTTTCTGAGGAAGAGCCATACCGACAAATGGGTGATGATTGCATAAGAGGATGATTCGTTTCTACGTCGGTGCCACTCAGTCCGTTTCGGCAATGAAAGACAAGCATAAATGCCAGATTGAAAGGCCAATAGGAGGCAAACTCAGAATAGAGGCTAATGGTATCGATGGTTACAGTTTGTTTCAAAAGAGCAGACATTTTGTTACGCTTTTGTGTGTTCTGCATCTTTAAGTATAGGGTTTGTAACTACCCGCCCCTCATACTCTATGGTGCACTGATCAAGCACCTAGGGAGCTGCACGTTTCCTCTGCTTGCAGAGAACGTGTGGGAGGAGAAGAATATTGAGAGAAAAAACAGTACTGTTAGCACTAATCTTGACAATGAGCCTCGTCATCCCTGTGGCTTTTGTGTCATTTGGTGCTGCTGCGACTGCTGATTTTCCCGAGTACAAAGGTGTAGACCTTGAGAGTGGATTGGCAGGAGAGTCATATATGCCTGAGATCTCTGAATCTACTGCTGAGACGGCCTATGGAGGAACCTATCAGTACGACGCAGCGGTACCCGTCGGGACTACTGTCTATGACTGGTATATTGGAGCAATCTCGGGATCTCCATGGATGACTCTCCGAGCAGTTTCCGAGTTCGCTGAGGTCTGGGTGCAGGATGACCTCTCATTCCCTTAGGGGGATCCCAGAAATGACGACCCATACCTGTGGCAGGTGACTGATGAACAGAGTCAGTATCTGGCAGACGAGTTCGACTCAGTAATCTATCAAAGACTCACTCAGTTCTTTGGAGTACCACACGACAGGGATGGTACAGGCACCATCTTTGAGTTAATCGGATTGCCGGCCTTCACGTACGATTGGCTGAATGCGACCGACAACCCTCAGAGAACAATAATCAAAGTCCTCAACTATCGCGACGAGAACTACTATGACCCGAACTATCCCTACTATGTGATCGGCTTCTTCAGCTCCACATATTCAGGATACTAGTAGAGAAACATGATCCACATCGACAACTGGGCATGGTATCAGAGAGTTGGGGCCGAAGGAACTCAGTGGTATCCTGACGACCGTCCCGAGTTGGTGGTCACCCGACCCTACACCTACGAGGGTACGATCGCTCATGAGTATCAACACCTCATCCATAGAGACTATCAGGCCGATCCTGCAGCCTTCATGAATGAGGGCAGCTCAATGTATGCCGAAGTTCTCTGCGGTTATGGTATTCCATGGAGTCACATCAACAGCTACTTGGCCACACCGGACAATTCACTCACCGACTGGGAGGACCAAGGAGGCATCAATGTCCTCGCGGATTATGGAGCAGCGGTACTCTGGACCATATACCTGAGCGATCACTTTGGAGCTGAGTTTCTAAGCTACTACGTGGGAGCAGGTATTCCTGGTATTGAGGGAATCAATGCGGCTCTGGCGCACTTTGGCTACGACTTGACCTTTGACGAGGTTTTCCACAACTGGAAACTCGCAAACCTGATACATTCGGACTTCCCAGGTGGAGGGTTGTACAACTACGACACACTTGACTTGGGCAGCGCAGATGCTGAACCAGCCAGAGTGTATGAAATTGAGAAACTACCTGTGCCGACGACTTTCGGTTCGGACTTCGGTTCAACTGTGAGTATTCTCGGATACGACACAGGAGTTACGAACCTTGGTCCATACGCAACTGACTATATCGCTCTTACCAAGTGGCAGTTCCAGAAGCCATGGTTCAAGAGTCTTGAGTTCGATGGCGATGATCGAGCAGTCTACGGTTGGACGATGACAGAGCTCGGTTGGTACTCCGGCGCTCTGAATCTAGTAGACACGTTGTTAGTCGGCGAGGGATTCGTAGATCCAGATGATCCAACACTGGAGCTCACGACCTACTTGGACATCGAGGACTACTGGGACTTCGGGTTCGTCCAAGTTTCCACAGACGGAGGTCAAACATGGGTGTCACTTGAGAACGAATTCACCACTTTCGACCATGACCCTGATGCACATCCGACTGTTCTGGCGAACCTTCCAGGACTTACGGGTTGGAGTGGAGACTTCCTAACGATTAGCTTCGACGTTTCAGCCTACGCAGGACAGACAGTGTTATTCGGATTCCGATACGTGACTGACTGGGCCACCCTATACGAAGGATGGTATATCAGTGAGGCCAGCATCAGCGGGACGGCACTGGACCTTATGCCTGTCTATCCAGAGGCAGACTTCCAGGTTTCGCTGGTCTACTACATGAAGTTCAGTGGAGAGTACTATCCAATCTTCGTCTGGGACCTGAGTCTTGATTCAGCGACAGAAGAAGGAACCACGTGGGTATTTCCGCCACACCGTGGCTACGTCGTATTAGTCGTTAGCGCGATCCATGATGCCGGATTGGCTGACTACTCCTTCGAGGTAGACTTCTTGCACAAGCGTCATTGTGGTTTTTGGATTGAGTAGAGTAAAGGTTCCATAGAAACGGAACAGCTGTGAACGCTGGAAGAACGCAGGGTTCACAGCTCTGATTTCTTTTTCAGGACTGTCACCGAAACGACCGTCCAATAATAGCCGGTATTTTCGAATTCTGAAATGACTGGTTTTATTCTGAAATGGTCCAATACTTAAATAGCGGATTTGTCCATGGGGGCTCTGCATCAAGTAGTGTGTTATTAACGCACAGTGCAATCTGGCACGTTCTCTTTTTCTAGTGAACGTGCGGGAGGAGAAGAATATTGAGAAGAGAGAAAACAACAGTACTGTTAGCTCTGTTACTAGTGTTTGGCATGTCAACAGTAATGTTTTTCGTGCCATCCGCTGCAGGCGTCAGTGCTGAGCTTCCTGACTATGAACCGATAGATGCCGGTCCAAGGCTCAGGGATGCTAACTATCCCATACAACCGGATAACGGTGTGATCACTAACGGTGGAGGAGATGGGGATGACGCTGTGGAGTACGACAGGAAGGAATGGCTGTCACTCGATGACTACTATGCGTACTACTTCTTCACCAACTTCAGCCTTAGGGCGTTCTCTGCCACAACGGAGATCTGGGTGCAGGTCTACGAGGAGCGTGGATTCCCTGCGGACGACTCAAGAGGCACTCCAGTGATCACTCAGGCGGAAGTTGAGTTTCTGCTAGCTGAGTTTGATTCGAACATCTATCCAACAGACTCGGGCTACTTTGGGACTCCTGACTTCCACGACGGGACTTGGTCATTGTTGGAGTATTGGGGATACTTCCCACCTGGATACTACTTCAATGAAGATGGGAGAAACGTCATCCTAGTGTCAAACTTCAGAGACGACAACTTCTACGATGAACTCTACCCATACTACATAGCTGGTTTCTTCTCGAGTTCACTCGAGGCGTACCACGATAGGAACATCATAAGCATTGATACTTGGCAATGGGAGAATAGAATTGGTCCGGAGGGAACCGAATGGCTTCCCGGCATATTTGTTCAACGTCCTTATCTATATGAGGCCGTAATCGCTCATGAGTATCAACACCTGATACACTCTGACTACCACTCGGGCGATCCTAGCTTCATAAACGAGGGCGCTTCGATGTTCGCGGAGGTCCTCTGTGGCTATGGAGTCCCATGGGGTGACATCAATAGTTATCTGGCTACTCCAGACAACTCACTGACAGAATGGGGTGATCAGGGAGGCCGCAACATCCTGGCGGACTATGGTGCAGCAGCGTTATTCGCAATATACCTTAACGACCAGTTCGGAGCTGACTATTGGAGCAACTACATGGCTCAACCAGTGAACGGAATTCCCGGCCTTGAAACAGGGTTTGGCGGAATGACCTTCGATAAGGTCTTCCACAACTGGAGGATTGCTAACCTGATCCACTCAGACAAACCTGGACATGGAAAGTACAACTATAAGACCCTTGACCTCGCCGACGCGGATCCTGTTAGAACGTACTCCGTGGAAGGACCCTATGTCCCATGGACGTCGGGCTCAAGCTTTGGAACGACTGTGACCATTCTTGGATACGATACCGGCATATCATTGGTAGGCCCATACGGCACCGACTACATAGAGATTACAAAGGTGAATAAGAGACGCGCTAAGCTGTTCTTGTTTGATGGCGACGATTCAGCCTATGTGGATCCAGGTCCGCAATGGACATACCTCCCTGACTCCGGTATGTGGTACTCAGGTGCTGATGACCTGATGAACACAGTCATTGCAGGAGTGGCAAATGTGGATCCTGGTGATCCAACCCTTGTGATGACTACGTATTGGGACATCGAGGACTATTGGGACTACGGCTTTGTACAGGTATCGACCGACGACGGCATGACATGGACATCACTTGAGAATGAGTACACTACGTACGACCACGACCCAGCTGCTCATCCAAACGCTGTGGAGAACCTTCCAGGACTGACGGGTTGGAGCGGTGACTTCATAGAAATTGCTTTCGACCTCACTGGCTATTCTGGTGAAGTCCTTATCGGCTTCCGATACGTGACTGACTGGGCTTTCACCTATAAAGGCTGGTACATTGTGGACGGCGTGACTGTCAGTGGTGTGCCGCTGGAGCTTGCTCCTTGGTTCCCACCCCCACCAGAAGCAGACTTCATGGTAACTCTGGTTTCGGTCAGGGAGAAACATGGAAGACTCAAGTACTCTGTGAAGGACGTTCACACCTGGGACGAGTTCGAGTTCGGATTGCGATTCGTCAAGTGGGGCAAACCGGATGCTATCTTCGTGGTTGTCAGTCCTATACACGAGGCTGGTGTCGTTGACTACCAGATAGCCATGATTCCGTTCCGGTTCTGTTGGCACTTCTGGAAGTAGATTGAAACTAAGGTTGTGACTGCAACATCTGTGTTGCTTTCACATCCTGTTCTCTTTTTTCTGGTGGGAGCAGAGCAGCAATACAAGGACTGTTTCGGAGTCTTCTGGCATTCCGATAGATTGTCTGATCAGAGCTCAATTTCCTTTTCCAGAATGTGGATTGTGACGACTTACCACTCTGAATGTCAGAGTCACTCCCATGTGCTCGGATTTGTTTCTTGTCGTTTGCTGCAAGCC
Organism: Candidatus Thorarchaeota archaeon; assembly: GCA_046758445.1. GTDB lineage: Archaea > Asgardarchaeota > Thorarchaeia > Thorarchaeales > Thorarchaeaceae > SMTZ1-83. Next base: position 78,932 of record JBHIAE010000004.1, read on the forward strand.
ATGCATACGGGACCAGAAGAAGCAGAGGACTACTAGCTGCTCGGAATCTTACCTTCTTCGAAACATGACTATCAACACTACAACTATGCTAGCAACCAGTATAGAACTCGCGACAATTACCAGAAGCTCGGTTTCTGGGGGTGGGGATATTGTCGTTGTGGTTTCTCCAGTTGTGGAGGTTGCGGTCGTAACGGTTGTCATATCCGTTGTGGTTGTAGACACTTCGCCAGTAGAGAAGTAGCTGCTCATCATTGTGAAGATCTGCGTGTCATCGATTTGATTGGCCTGCGGCAGGCCGGCAAAGGCATCTCCGAATAGGAACAGCGGCACATCTGCAGCAGTATGGCCTCTCGTGGTCCACGAAACAGAGATGTTCTTTGACCGAGAGACTCTCAATGCTCGGTTCTCCTCCTCAGTATTCGAGTCCGAAGGCAAGACATCACCAAGTGTGTCACTAACTACAAGAAGGCCTCCTGTTTCATGGTCCGCGGTCACGATGAGTATCGTGTTGCTGTGCTCCTGAACATACTTCAGTGATGCATTGACAGCTTTGTTGAAGGCAATCGCTTCCAGCGCGGCATATGTCTTGTTGTTGTCGTGGCAGCCCCAGTCAATCTGGCCGCCTTCAACCATGAGGAAGAAGCCATCAGAGTCCTGCGACAGAATCTCCAGCGATTTGTTGGTCATTTCAGCCAACGAGGGAGTGGTTGTGAGATTGCGTGTCTGTTCAGTGTCCATCCCTGAGTGGGAGAAGAGACCCAGAACCTTGCCGGACGTGACTTGCTCGAACTCGACACGATTCTGTACATATGTATAGCCGTTGGCCATCATAGTCGCCAGCTGACCAGAAGAGAAAGAGGAGTTACCCCCGCCCATGATGACATCAACAGCGGCCTCTTCGACAATCTGCCTTGTGATCTCTGAATAATCCGTCCGGCTCATAACGTGGGTCATGAAGGACGCGGGAGTAGCATGGTTTACGGTCGTCGTTGTGATGACGCCGGTGGCCTTGTTCATAGATTGAGCAATCTCTAGGATGGTCTGAACTGGGAGGCCAAAGGTGTCCATCGCAATCATGCCGTTGTAGGTCTTGACTCCTGAGGAGATTGCAGTGCCTGCAGCGGCAGAGTCGGTAATCGGGCTATTGGCGCTATAGGTGGTAGCTGACCAGCTGAACAGACCCGTTTCCATGGTGAGGTTCATGTCCTTGCCGACTTCTACCCATCTTGCAAGCTTGACTTGCTGAAACCCCATGCCATCGCCAATCATCAGAATCACACTGAGATTGTTGGAGGGGGGTTGAAACGTGGAACTGGAATGCGACAGGCTGTAGACTGGCAAGGATAGGACAAATGCAGAAATGATCAGAACTGTCAGAATGTGTTGGTAGTCAAATCGTGGCGCAGTCATTGGCATCCAAGCATATCTGTCCCACAGACCACTAGATAAGTTGTCGCAAATGGCATCACGAAGGTCGTTGGGGTCTATTTCAGAGCTCTGTGGATTGCGGCCAGTCCCAGAGCCACGTAGTGGAAATCGATTCTGCTGAACCCTACACTATGGAGAATCTCGCCGAGGGTTTCAGCATCATAGAAATTACGAACGGTGTTGGAGAGATAGCCGTACCCAATCCTTGATCCGGATATTAGATGCCCAACGGGTCGTACCAGAAGACGTATGTAGCGATGAAATAGCCATCTGACTAGACGTGATGGTGGCTGACTTGTTTCGAGGTTGATGAACATACCTCCCGACTTGAGAACTCGACGAAACTCACTGAATGCCTCCGTCAGTTTCTCGAGATTGAGGTTGATATTTCGCGTCGCAAAAGAGATCACGACGAGGTCAAACGACTCGTCTGGAAAAGGCAGCTTCAGGGCATCGGCCAAGGCAAGACTGAGCCTTTGTGCCTCTGGTTTTCCTATTGCAGTTCTGAGCATCGGAACGCTGAAGTCCGCAGCGACCACTTTGGTGTTCTCTCCAGCCATACGGCTCAGGTAGATGGACGTTTCACCTGTTCCGCTACACACCTCTAGCCATCTGGTACCTCCATGCTTGGCTGCTAACTTGGCGGTCTGTCTACGCCACAGAATGTCGAGTCCCAGTGTAAGAACGTGATTCACAGCTTCGTAAGTGTGGGAAACCTGGGAGAATATTCTCTGAACACCCTTGCTCAATACGATCACTCCGGACAAATCTACGTGAGTTGTGTGCGTCCAGAAGAAACCCTAGATATTCACCTGATGGTTTCTGCAGCAGAAAAGAGAATGAAGGATAAAAAGGTAGTCAATCTGTAAATCACGTGGAGTCTAAACGCTGTACGGAATTGTACGTGGTTCGAGTCCTAGAAGTCGGTAGTATACTGTAATCTGGCCACGATGGTGAACACTATGCTCAATCATCTCAAGGATGATCTCGGCGACTGAAGCAGAATGATTGAAGGAGTCGATGACTTGAAGGAGTCCATCCGGAGTGATCTTGTTCATATAATCTACAGCACGTCCGAATACTTCGTTCGCGAGCGTCCTGATTGCTTGTGAAGACCTGTAGAATTCTACTGTGTAGGGGAGAGGGTCCCATATCTCTGTAGTCAGTCCTCTCATGTAGTACTCAGTCGACCGCAGTAGGTGAAGTACAATTTCACCCAGCTCTCTCCCTTCCTTCAAAGGTTTGCTCAAGACAATGTCGTCGCTGAGCTGGCCTATCAGGGGTGAGGTTTCATGGAAGTGGCGTTCAATCGCATCTCTCAGAAAACTGTGAAGCATATCTCCATCGACCATCTAGTCACAACTTCCAACGAAGTAGAAGATCATTCAGGACTGTGGAACTAGCCAGCATTATTCGCAGTCGCCAACTCTCATAACAATGACTTTTGCTTCATCGGCAAGGTCACCGAAGACTTGGTGGAAGTAGCGCGCCGCATCAACGAAGCCCTCTTCGCCAGCCTCTGTCAGGCGATAGACCACCTGTCGTCGGTCGCCTTCCTCCTTGGAGCCCTCAATCAGACCTCTGTCCTTCAGGTCCTTGAGTGCGGGGTAGATTGTACCTGGTGTTGGCTTGGTCCCACGCCGCTTGGCGATCTGCTGAGCAATCTGCTGACCATTCATTGGACTCTTGCTTAGCTCCCACAGAATCTGGAACGTCAGGAAGCCCCTCATGTCACAACAGTCCGGAGGACAACATAGCTCATTCTCACTCTGGTCTGTCACATTCAATATTGGACATCCGATACATTTAAGTGTATATGTAGGACGCCCGATAGTAGTAATATTGGTCATCCAATACAAGGTGAAGACGTTGACAGAAACAAATAAAGTCACTGAAATGTCGGATGAAGAGATCAAGGAAGAAGTGAGGAAGACCTACGCCAAGGTAGCACAACCCACTGCAGCCAGTTGTTGCGAACCGCGTGCAGCCGAGAGTTGCTGCGGACCTGAGATGGCTAGTGGAACTGTTAGAACCTCATATGCTGAATCACTAGGGTATTCTGTGAAGGATATGCCTGAATCGGCAGTAGAGTCCTTCGCGGGTTGCGGTAATCCCGTGGCTCTTGCCAGTCTAAAAGAGGGGGAGGTTGTCCTCGACTTGGGAAGTGGAGCAGGACTGGATATGTTTCATGCTGCACGAAAGGTGGGGAATACTGGCCGAGTAATTGGTGTGGACATGACCCCAGAGATGATTGAAAAGGCTGAGATTGGTGCTGAGCAACTGGGACTGGAGAATGTGGAGTTTCGTCTTGGAGATATAGAAGACCTGCCGGTGGATGACAGTTCAGTAGATGTCATAATCAGTAACTGTGTCATCAATTTGGCACCAGACAAGTCCAAGGTATTCAGGGAAGCTTTCAGGGTTTTGCGTCCAGGCGGACGACTGATGGTTTCTGACATTGTGTTGGAGGCACCATTGACTGATGAGATTCGCAACGACATCGCATCCTACACAGGATGCCTTGGAGGAGCAATCAATGTCGACGATTATCTGCAGGCCATTCGAGATTCGGGCTTCGAAGATGTGGAGATCGTTCAAAGCGCCTCCTTCGGAATTGCAGCTAGTGCAAAGATTGCAGCATACAAGCCGAAGTAGACTGTCGAGAACCGAACATCCTTTACATGTGAAGCATCTCTTGTGAGAATGTAGTGGTTCGCTAACCAGGATTCCACTTGACTAGTCATCCACAGGTGAGAACAATCCGCACAGAGAGTTCTTTGGGAATCGATCGTGCGTCATCACGAGAAGACGCAAAGCGGCTGAGAGCGCTTCTTGAGCGATTGGTACCTTCCCATGAATGGTCAGAGATTCGCAGAGAACTTGCTGAGGCACTTTCAAAGAGATTCGATCGGGGAGGTCTCGAGAGTCAGAGATTCCTGATGAACACATTAGATGTCGAAGAGCTAGTCGGCATTGATGTTGACGTGGTAACTCTATTGAGTTCTTTTGAGGATCCTAAGGACTTTGAGGACCTCCGTCGCCTGTTCAGCCAACGGGTTGTTGAGCTGATACGAGATCAAGTGGCGAGTGGAGGGCCCACCTTACTGTTCGACCTTGACAGGATGCTCGACACGTCCGCAGCTGTGTTAATTCCTCTGATAGCAGATCAAAGACAGAATGAGATACAAAATGCAGCTGCCTACCGCCTAGGCAACATAGTTGATCTCAGAAGCCTGTGGTTCACCGGCTATGGATACAAGATTCTCTCTGCGCTGGGCGCTCATTTGGTGACAGATATAGGAGGGTTGCAGTCCGTCAAGCTGAAGCTAAAGGCGATAGGACAGGACCTCCTTGTTAGTGATTGGGAGAAGCAAAGAGAAGAGTCATCAAGGTCCAAGATGTCAAGCGACTTTCAGCTCAGAGTACTGCGTTTGGGCATTCGTGAGCGCCAGAGGCTGCCGAATGGTCTTCTCTCATCACTGATAGCTGAATGCATTGAAGAGATGGAGTCTGGAAAGCTCTCATTATTAGCTGATGTCGTAGCATTGGACACTTCTCCATATGTGGTAGTAAGGGAGGTTCTTCAGACACGCGCGCTCGTCGAAGATGCCCAAGTTCAGATTGGGATAGGAGAGCTCATCAAGTCTGAGAAACGCCCATCGGCCCTCTTCAAGATGCTCAGGACAAAGGAGGCCATTCTGGAGAAGAGCGTAATTCAGAAAGCCATCGGGGCTGTAATCCGGACAAGTATCAATCCGCAGAGGGCCATAGAGGCCATAGCGGACGAGTCAAGTATCTGGAATAGTCTTGAGATGCAGGAGGCAATCTCGGAGGCGATCAGGTCTTCCCATAGGCCTTGGGCCTTAGTCCGTGCATTTGGTGGTGAGGGGTTGGCATGCACAAGGCCAGTCAGGAATGCGATAGCGTACGCTTTGATCTCTGTTCCTGACCCTTCCGAACTAGTCGCAGATGTTCTTAGGACACAATGCCTCCGCGAACATCGTGAACTCCTAGATGCAGTGATAGAGTGTTTGGAGTCTAGAACAAGAAAGTGGCCATTGAATAGGCTGTCTTTGGAAGCAATCCTCGCACATCTAGATTTGATACCCAAGAGAGTCGCACAGAGAGCAGTAGCCGATTTCATCAGTTCACCAAAGACTCGATATCGTGAGCTAGATGTCGTCACGATTAGTGATTCAATCACTGAAAGTGATGTCGTTCAGGCAGCAGTTGCAGACCTCATTAGAAGAGTAAACGAGCCGCTAACCATACTTGATAAGCTCAGAGATTCAGAGGCTCTGATGATGGCCGAATCCGTCAGACTAGCTATTGAATCGAGCGTCCCGAGTGTCGTGGAAGAGCTCGGTCATAGTGAGTACCCTTGGAGAGTCATCGCCATCATCAAGGATGTCGACCAGCTGGCTTCTAGTAGTAGAATTCAGAGTGCGATAGCCCAGACAATACAGAGTTCAGACGATCCAAAGAGAATTGTTCAAGCCTTAGGCGATTCTGAGTCCCTTCTAAGTAGCCCAGAAATCGAGGAATCTATTGCTTCCCGGAAGTCTGATCTCAGGTAGGTCTTGAAGCAGAAAAGTCGCAAGGGTTGAAACTGAGGGTCTACTCCGGGATCCACTTTGGAGTAAGTCGTGTTGCTTTGGTGTCCAGACGTATCTCATCGAGCTCTTTTGTCAGCTGAACATAACGCTCGTCACTTCGGAGCAGTTCGACCTTTCTCTTGTAGTCATCCTCATTCTCGTACTTGGAGAGGTAGTAAGTTTCTGTCGGGTCTTCCGCACTTTCCCAGAAACCAACAATGTTGACCTCGTACTTCCTGTAGATCTCTTCAAACTTCGTCCGTATCTCGTCAATCTTCTCTAGTCTGTCACGATGTTCAGGCTTTGCCTTTGAATGATAGAGCATATAGACCGACATCTCGAATCATCGGAATAAACTATAGTTAACCATCGTATATATGCCTTCTGATAGGTTTTGAGTTTCTAGTAAAAGTCTTCGCCTTTTCCTATGTACACAGAATCCTATCTAAGCTGTCGAATCTCATCAAGTGCTTCTGGATTGACTAGTGAAGAGGTGTCGCCCAGGTCCTCGTCGAGATAAGCTGCTCTTATCATTCGCCTCATGACTTTGGCATTGCGTGTCTTAGGTAGGTCCGTGACGAAGAGGATCTCTCGAGGAGCGAGAGGTTTTCCTAGCTCCTTGATTATGAGCGCATTCAGTTCTGCCTGAAGATCTTTGTTCGGTTTCACTCCGGGCCTGAGAACACAGAAGACCACTAGCTCGTTGCCCTTGACATCATGTGGAATGCCGATTGTCGCGGCCTCAATCACGCCAGGGTGGTTCACCACGACCGATTCAGCTTCAGCAGGACCGAAGCGCTTGCCAGCCACCTTGATGATGTCATCAGAGCGTCCAAGAATGTACCAGAGACCGTCGGAGTCGACGGCTGCAAAGTCCCCGTGAACCCAGACATCCTTCCATCTTGACCAGTAGGTTTCCTCGTATCGCTGGGGATTCTTCCAGAAACCGCGTGTCATTCCAATCCAGGGAGCTCGAATTACTAGCTCACCGACCTGATCACGGATTGGTTTTCCGTCCTCATCGAAGACATCGCCTGCGATTCCTGGACACAGACCAGAGAATGAACAAGGTTTCAGAGGCAGGATTGGGTTGCCCATCACAATTCCACCCGAAATCTCAGTGCCGCCAGAGTAGTTGATAATCGGAATCTTCCCTCCACCGACCTTTTCAAAGAGCCACATCCATGGGTCATGATTCCAAGGCTCACCAGTGGATGCGAAGAACCGAAGCGATGATAGGTCATGTTTCTGAAAGTGCTCATCCCCTTTTGGTATGAGTGCTCGGACAAAGGTGGGAGACAGTCCGAGAGTGGTGATACTGTGCCTTTCAACCATAGCCCATACTCGATCAGGCCCAGGATAGTTCGGAGCACCGTCGTAGATCATGAAGGTGGAGCCCAAAAGAAGAGCACCAAAGACAAGGAAGGGCCCCATCATCCACCCCATGTCAGTCATCCAGAAGAGTATTTGACCAGGGTGCAAATCTGTGCCGAAGGCCATATCTTGGGCTGACTTTACAGGAAAGCCGCAGTGAGTGTGAAGAGCTCCCTTTGGCGTTCCGGTTGTACCAGAGGTGAAGATGACCATCAAGGGCTCCTCTGCGTCAGTGATTTTTGTTTCCGCTTCACTAGACTGACTCAAGACCAAGTCGTGCCACCAGTGATCACGACCCGTTTGAAGAGAAACCTCGAGATTTGCATTGTTCAACACAATCATGTGTTCAAGAGTAGGCACCTGTTCAGCGGCTTCGTCGGCAATCTCCTTGATGTTAATGGGCCTCCCTCTTCGAAAGAAGCCATCAGCTGTGAAAAGGGCCTTTGCATCCGCGTCTGCCAGTCGAGTGACGACCGCCCAGACACCGAACCCAGAGAAGAGGGGTAGCGAAATGCCGCCGATCTTCGCGATTGCCAAAAGCGCGACGACTATCTCCGGGGTCATTGGCATGAAGATGCCAATCGCATCTCCCCTGCCTAGACCCAATTCTCTCAGTGCATTGGCTCCCTTATTCACCAGAGCATGAAGTTCGCCGTAGGTCACTGATCCGTATTCTCCCCCCTCGCGCTCCCAGATGAAAGCGCGTTGGTCCTCCTTTGGAGTACCAATATACTTGTCCAGGCAGTTGTGCACGATGTTCATCTTTCCACCCACACACCATTTGGGCCAAGCTATACCTTCGGCTAAATCAACCACCTCGGTGTAGGGCTCATAGAACTGAATGTCAAGGTATTCCAGTATCGACTTTGTGAACCAAGCGACATCATCCGCGGCACGGCGAATCAGCTCGTCAAAGTCCTTGATTTGATATTTCCGCATGAAACGCGTGATATGAGCGTTCTCAACATAATCCGGTGTAGGTCGCCAGACGATGTCACCACCGAACTCGAACTTGCCGCGCATTCAAACCACTCCTGGTAGACTCACCAAGTTTGGCACTATTGAAGGAACGACCTATTATACCTGAGGTTGGACCACTGAGCCAGAAAGCACTCCATCAGATAATGCTACCTGGAGCCTCTCTCCGTTCTCTCATGGCTCTGAACATGGTGTCTTTCTCTTTGATGACAATCCTGTATTGTCTGAGCATTGACGATAGCGCCCTAGTAGCTAGGACCAGACGGCTCCAGGCGGCCGGAATATCATCGCCGATGCTCTGCTGAATCATTACATCAAACCCATGAGGACCGTCGCTTGGAATCCACTGTGCGATGTCTGCCAGCGTGAACAGGTGAGCGCTAACATCTGGATAGACTCTGTCGTCAAACATCACGTATGGCCGATAGGGCTCTCTGTCAGGATGATCAGCCAATAGCCCAGAACAACTCTCCTTGGTTGCGAAGCCTAGGCCGTTGATCTCTCGAATAAATGGTCTTATCGACTTGTCTACATATTCTAGAAACTCATCAACAGATTGCGGCTCGTGGTCGGGAGCATCACGGAGTCCAAGATGCCACTGTGTTTCGTGATGTGCCCAAACGACCTTGGGAATTGTTCCTTGATCCACCCACTTCATGTAAGGTTTGAGGAGGTCTGTCAATTGATCGAACGCAGTGAGTAGCCCAAGCCAGGCGTCAGACCTGGCCTTCTTGAGGGTGGTACCGCTGCTAGCTTTGTCGAACTCTGTGGGCCTGTAGATAGCTACATCTCCTGATTCTCTGAAGACAGGCATCCACAATGCTGAATCTGCAATGGTGAACAGGTGAGCCTCAACGCCCGGATACACCTTATGACCCAGGACAATGTGGGGCACGTCATCGTCCTGTGCTCCGAGCCCCAGGTTTATGGTGCGGACTGATTGGCCTGCCTTAAGCATTGTATCAAGTACGTGCCTCTCTTTCACCAAAGGCATAGGCCGCCCTCTAGGCCCGATGATAGCCGGGTCTGGTTTCAACCTATACGTATGTCATCAGATAAAGCAATGCGATGACTCCAAGGAGGATGTAAATCGGACTCACCAAGATGACTCTCTTGTCTATCAGGCGAAACTTCCAGAAGATTGCGATTCCAGCGAGGAGATACGCCAGTATCATCGCTTGCATTATCGGCTCCTGATGCACAAGCATGGACAGAAAGAGGACAATGATTGTGGCAAGAGTCAAAGTCGTTTCATGTTTGAAGCTCTGCCCTACCGTCAGATTCCGTTTGTAGCCCTTGAAGAGCACAAGATAAAGACACGAGAACCCAATTGCGAAGAGATACGGGAAGCTGAAAAGGTCGCTAGTGATGGTCCATGGAAGGAATATCTTCAAAGACTGCATGATAAGAACAAGTGGAAGACCTACGACAGTGTGCTTTAGGCGTAAGTTTTCTGAATCCTTCCTACTGGGTAGAGGGGCAGAGTACAAGAGGTTGACAAGGATCAGACCACTCACGACTCCTAAAAAGAGGAAGCCCAGAATGGTAGATACCAACAGGCCTGTGAACAGATAAAGAAGGCATATCACAACTGCTTCTGTCCGTTCTACAGATCCACTAGCCAAAGGCTTCCTCGTGATTTTCTCTGTGTCAGTCGCATCTTCTGCAGCATCAAAGAGGTCATTGAAAATATAGACTGATGAATAGGCGATGATGAATGCGACCAACCCGATCATCATAGGGGCTGTTTCGTATGATATTCGATAGAGGACCAGAAGCAAGACACCAACCGAGTAGAGTCCTAGGTTCTTTACTAGATTGTCAACTAGGTTTCTGAAGAGCAATGTCTTCTGAATCATTGTAGTAAGTCTCAAGTCCATTGTGTCTACCATAGACTGGGGGAAACACATCGAAAAAGGCTGTGATTATGTCAGTGATCGACCAGTGGAACCGACTCAGTAATCTTCGCGCATTTCGTGGCTTCCGATCAGATCCATCTGGAACAACTTGCACGGGAGGGCAGAAACGCATTGTTCGTGAAGAGGGGGGTCACCTTAGTCAACAGGCCCACAAGAGTGTTCTCGGGTCCGAGAAGCTGTTGACTAACTGAAATGCTCTCAGAGGCAGGGGTACTATGGAATATGATTGGACAGGTCATCAAGGTAGGAGGTGGTCCTACTCAACTCTGTTCATATGTAGTGTCTTGAGGCATTGACAGCTCAACAACTACTTTAGTCAAACCCACCCCTGCAAACTTCGTTTCCAGCGCCTTCATGTTGCGACGCAATGAGCGCTCATAACAGGCATGAACGACGGAGATCGGAGCAATTGCCAGAAACGGAGCCCCAACAATAGAGATAACGGGAACCAGAAGAATGATGACAGGGAATGATTCCGGAAGAGTGATGGTCTGGTACCATTCAATGGTTCCTATGGCAACGAGTAAGTAGGCAAGGATGGTAGTTATGCCTGCAAAGCCTTTCAATGGCGCAAGGTACCAGTTCCCGACTCCCTCTATGTCTGCTGTGATGCGTCTTCCGCTGATCTCTTTCTTGCAGATTGCTCCACTGTCCTCGAGAAGCCAGAGAGGGACAAACAGAAGCGTGACGCCACTGGCTATCAAGATAAGAATGAAGAATATGGGCAGACCCACTTCAATGACTCCAGCCGATTCGTCGAGGTTCCCGAAGCTCTCGTAAACGAATATGTATCTGGCTACCGACCTGATGTTCGAAACTGCCGTTGCAAGACCTAAAGCGACGAAGGCCGGAACAATGAGTCGTCTGCCTTGACTTCTCTTTGTGGCCTTTGGGTCTAGTGCTTGCACATAGTATTTGTAGTGGCCCGCTGTCAGGAATCGATGTGCCTTCCAGAAGAGAATTGACAGGCTGGGTGCCGCCACGTATGTGACCAGACCGGCAACAAAGGAGAATATATAGACCCAGACGAAATCAAACAGAATGTCACCAGGCAGGGGACGATAGAGTCCAGGAGGGTCGTAAAAGGGGAATATCCTTAGATAGCTGAGCACGACCGCACCAGCCGCCAAGAATAGGACAATTATGTTAGTGAGAACTACGAGTTTCTTAGGAATTGCCGGTTCGATTTGATCCTCAGTCAAGACTGTCACATCCTGGACATGAAGCAGTTATCTCCCAGAGCAGTACTTGATTCTTCTGCGCATTGACTCTTGCTGGTTCAGCCTATGTGAACGAACTCAACAGCTCCCTCTTCACAAACGACGGCGCACAAGCCACATCCATCACATTTCTCGTTATTGACGAGTGCTACTCCTTCTCTCATCTGAATTGCAACGTATCCACCATCGGCACATGCAACGACGCAATCCTTGCAGCCTGTACACTTCTCTTCAATCACCTTGGCAACAAGCGGAGGGAGCTTGCTGAGAGCCGTCCACGAGGTGATTTTTGGGAGGGCCTTGCCAATCATCGCATCCAGTGTTTCATAGCCAATGCGTTCCATGAACCCTATCATTCCGTCAGTCATCTTGCTAATGATTGAAAAACCATGCCACATGACAGCCGTACACACTTGCAGCGTGCTGGCACCGACCATGAGATACTCCACAGCACTTCTCCAGTCCTCAATGCCTCCAATTCCAGAAATAGGTGTCTTCGGAAGTGCTTTGGCAATCTGAGATACGACTCGAAGCCCTATTGGCCGCACAGCGGGACCACAGAGACCCCCGTAGGTGCTGAGCTGTTCATTCTGGTCCAGCCCATAGGCCACTGGGATAGGCGTAGCCGTTTCAACGTCGATGCCTATGAGTGACTCCACGGTGTTGATGGCTGACAGCCCGTCAGCACCTCCTCTCACAGCTGCCTCAGAAACAGGCACGATGTCTGTGACGTTTGGCGTTAGTTTCACAAGTATCGGAAGGTCAGTCCCTTTCTTTGCCGCCCGCGTGACCTGCTCAACCAATGATGGGTTCTGGCCGATGAAAGCACCCATGTGTTCCTCGGGTGAACCATGAGGACACGAAACATTGAGCTCGATGGCGTCAGCTCCAGTCTGAGACATGGTTTCCGCCAGTGCGGTCCAACCCTCAGGCTCTAGCCCACTCATCATGCTGGCTACAAATATGAAGTCGTCAGGGGCCTCTCTCTTTATCTTTGGAATCCAGTCTTCAGTCCAAGTAGTCAAGGGCTCGCGAGAGAGAAGCTCGATGTTGTTCATCCCAATTGGTTTGCCGCTCCTTCGAAGAACACCCAACCGCGTTCGTGGATCAACGGTGGGTTCCTCCGTGACTGTCTTCATGACGGCCCCTCCCCAGCCGAGTCGAGCGGCTCTCAGGATGTGACGAGCGTCCATCGTAGGGGGCGCGGAGGAAAGCAAGAATGGATTCTTGAAACCAATTCCTGCGAACTCGACTGATAAAAGGTTGTCAGACATGAATGATCGCTCCTCCAATCTGAGTTGATGCCACTGCCTCCCCTAAAGTCTTTGTTTATAATCGGGGCCTGTTGAAATGAAACCAACTCACGCAGGCATGAAACCAAGATGACAAGGATATTGGATCCGAAAAGAAGGGACTTCTGGACTGGTACGGAGCTGAGTCGTCGACACACAGAAATCAAGGATGCCCAGTTCTGGAAATGGAAAAGAGAAGACCCTCAATACCCTTTACAATCACATTCTTGAACCCGTTCTTCTCCAAGATCATCCGCAGCTGGTCTTCATCTAGCCCTGGTGGATTCTTTAGGCCAAAGAACTGCTCGAAATAGACTCTTGCAAAGATGTTGTCAGTCTTCTCAATCTCAATTATCACCAGAGCGCCATTTCCCTTTAGCGCTCCTTTAAGATGGTTAATGCGATTTGTAATCTCGTTCAGCTCGTTTCCCATGAAGCATCCGACACCCAAGAAGCTAACGACCATGTCGTAATGGCTACGAATGACAGGCGCGTCTTCCGAAAAGATAAGGTCGTTTCCTGCGAGGACACGTCTTATGCTCTCATGATTCAATGTGCATAGAACCCTCTGACGGTGTTTCAGTTGAAGCAGTCCGGTTACGTCTTCCATCACCCTAGCGAGAAGCTGTGACTCGTCATTGCAGAATGTCTTCACCGCATGTACAAGATACCCTCTGAGATGTTCTATGCCATACCGAGTTGGAAAGTACACCTTCCTGCGGGTCATTCCCGTTTCCACAGTCTCAAAGTCTATGAGCTCTTTCTTCTTGAGCGAATCAAGAACTGGATAGATTGTGCCGGGGCTTCTGAGGCCCAGTCTGTCCATCAGTTAAACTCCGCAGAACGGCATTTCCCTGAGAGTCAAGAGCACTCTTGCTTCAAGTGGACCAGCTATCATCTTTTCGGTGGCTAGCAAGGCATCGCCCACTATCGTGTGCCGATACTCTCGTTTATACGCCTATTGAACAGAGTAATGTTCGACCACTGACACTACATGTCGACATCTTCAGGATTTGAACAGGATGAGTTATGTCTATATGAAGGCCCTTGAGTTGGCTCCCGAGCGATACGATAAGGGAATAAGCTGGCTTGGATGGGGTGGGCTTGATGACATTCGGACCAAGATAGCAGACCTTGCCGAAACAGAAGGAGAGAACGTTCTGGATATTGGGGTTGGCACTGGCACACAGGTGCTAATGTGTGCTGAACGTGGCTTGAGTGTTGTGGGGATTGACCACTCTCCAGGGATGCTATCAGTTGCCCGCAAGAAACTAGAAACGATGCATGAAGAGGGGGGAGAGTCCAGTGTAGCTGCGTCCAGAGTCGTGCTGATGCAGAGAGCAGCCGTGGAAATGGATGAGTTCTCCGAGGAGTCATTTGGGCTAGTTACATCTACTCTAGTCTTCTCAGAACTCTACGAATCAGAACAGAGATACGTCCTCGCCAATGCGTTTCGCATCCTGAAACCTGGAGGTGCCTTGATACTAGCAGACGAAGTCGTACCTGATAAGAGACTGAAACGCTTCGCTCATGCAATCCTCGCTACGCCCTTGAAGCTCCTAACATATCTGCTTACACAGACTAGCACTAAGCCCACTCAGAACTTGGTTAGAAGAGTTGAGGAGGCAGGCTTCGCGATTGAAGAAGTTGAGAAATATCAGCTCGATTCATTCCAGTTGATTCTCGCTCGTAAGCCAGAGAATCACATCTCAGACCTCGACTCCCATCGCTCATCCGAATCTGGAATCATCGGTCCTCCAAGAGGTGGCTTCTTGTCCACAGCGTGGCAGACTGCAGCAAGGATGATCGGGCACTCCACAGAGATTGGACTGATTCCGGTGGGCACACCTACTAGGGATAGCCCAGTTCTCTGCACCTGTAACTTCAATTTGACAGTTCGTCGCCTCGTTGGGCTTCTAGAACGGGAGGAGATAGATGCTTGGATTCTTGTAGCGCCTACGGGTGGGCACAATGTGTGGTGCGCTTCAGAGGCCGAAGAGTTCAATGCAGGGTCTGTGATCACTGCAATCAAGATCTCCAACTTGGAAGAGTGGGTGGACCATCGTAGAATCATTCTCCCCCAACTTGCTGCTCCAGGTGTTGACCCAGGCAGGGTTAGAGAGGTGACAGGATGGAACTGCGTATGGGGCCCGGTCCACATGGATGACTTGCCACGCTTTCTCAACGATTTGCCTGGCTCGATTCGGAACAAGACCAAGAGGCAGAGGAGTGTCAGATTCGACCTCAGGGACCGTATTGAGATGGCAACAACAGTCTTACTCCCAACATTCTTGATCTTGTTGGTCCCTCTCCTAGTTGTCTTTGTGTTTCTTGATTCATGGGTTTGGGCACTTCCGATCTTTGCAGAAACTGCGCTCTTCTACTATGGAGTCTTTCTGTTCTGGCCAAGAATCCCAACAAGACTCGGTACAAGGAAGGTCGCCATTTGGACCTTGGTATTCTTGGTATTCTTGTTCACGATTTCGTGGGTAGTTACAGGCTACCTCGGAATCCCAGTCCCGTCAGCTTCATCCTTTCAGGGGTCCTATGCAATGCTAAACTGGTTGCCACTTGAGATTCTCGTGCCTGTCCTTGCTATCGCCTTGGCCTATGACGCTGATGGCTCAACACCCAATCAGAGGAGTACTCTGTTCACAAGAGCATGGAACACAGGGGAAATCCATGTACGAGAGAGATGGGGGGCTAAACTGGTCACGACACAGTATGGCAAGATAACTGCCGACGTCAAGTCATGTACCGGATGCGGCATATGCGTGGATGTCTGTCCGATGCAGATTCTTGGCATGGATGATACCGGCAGGAAGGTTTCCCTCCAAGACCCGGACTCTTGTATCAACTGTCGTGCCTGCGTGAATCGATGTCCAAATGATTCACTATTTCTGGTACCTGAAACGGAAGCTGGATGGCGAGCGTTTGAGAAACTACAGAATGCACAAAGGCATTCCATGAAAGCCGTTTGAGAAAGATCTGCCTAGCTGTCAGAGGACAAAAGAAGAGAAGCAGACTCTTCACATGAAACACAGAACTACGTCTATCATTCATACTGGTGTCGACGTGCTAGGCGGCTTGAACACATGGCGCTCAATGTGAGGCTTCTTAATCATGCTTTTCGCTGACTAACAAAGTCTTTAGGACGGGGGAACATGCTGTATACTACTGACAGAGGATTGGTGGGAAGAATGACTGATGACCTGATTCCTGAAGACCTCCGCAAGGAATACACCAAAGAAGAGATTCTAGAGATTGAGAAGAAGCATATGGCACCTGCAGTGGCCCACTATTATGAGAATCCTGTCCTACTAGTCCGAGGAGAAGGAGCCACATTGGAGGACAGCTCCGGCAAGTCCTATATCGACCTCTTCGCGGGCATCTGCACGACAATCACCGGATACTGTCACCCAAAGTATGTTGCTACAATCAATTGGCAGGCCGAGCGGCTGGTCTACACAAGCTCCATGTATGCCACCATTCCGTATGCGGTTCTTGTGAAACGACTTGCTGAGATAGCTCCGAGGGGCCTCACTCAGTCTTTCATCGTCAACAGTGGTTCAGAGGCGAATGAAGCTGCCCTTTTTATGGCACGCAAGTATGTGGGCAATCCCTACATTGTGGCATGCCATCACGCGTATCATGGTCGGACTACTCTTGCGAGAGAACTCTCAAGTGCTGGATGGCGCACGGTCCCGGAGAGCCATCCATCGGGCGTGCGTTTTGTTCCATACGGATACTGTTATCGTTGTAGTTTTGGCAAGGAGTTTCCGGAGTGCGACATAGAGTGTGCCCGTTACCTTCGAGAAGTGATACGTGCAGAGACCAATAGTGCCATTGGGGCTTTCATAGCTGAACCCATTCAGGGGGTTGGCGGCATCATTCAACCACCTCCGGAGTACTTCCAGATTATTCATGAAATCGTGAAGGAGTATGGAGGACTGTACATCTCTGACGAAGTACAGACAGGGTTCGGTCGAACTGGCGGCAAGTGGTGGGGGATACAGCATGCAGATGTGGATCCAGACATCATCACAATGGCAAAGGGCTTTGGCAGCGGCATTCCAATTGCCGGATTCGTCACTCGTCCTGAGATCGCCGAAGACTATACAATCTCTGACGGTTTCGCCACTTATGGTGGCAATCCTCTGTCCTGCGCGGCCGCAGTGGCCGTGATAGAGATCATCCAAGAGAGCAACTACTTAGAGAGAGCCACGAAACTGGGGAGTCACCTGAAGAAGAGGCTGGAGTCACTCCAAGAGGACCACGGGCTAGTTGGAGAGGTTCGAGGCCAAGGCCTGATGCTGGGAGTAGAACTCGTCCGCGACCGTACCACGAAAGAACCTGGAAGCCAAGAGATGCTTCAAGTGATGGAACTATGCAAGGACAGAGGGCTAATGATTGGGAAAGGTGGAATTGACGGCAACGTGATCAGAATTCAACCTCCACTAGAACTCACCAAGGCCCAAGTGGATGAGGCATGCACCGTCCTAGATGAGGCATTCTCGGAAGTCGAGAAAGGCCTCTGACATGGCTTCTCAGAGCCTAGTGAGGTCGCCATAGCTGTCTGGTCGGCGGTCTCTGTAGAACTGCCAGACATTGCGAACTTCTCGAATCATGTCAAGGTCGACATCGGCTACAATGAGTTCCTCTTTTTCACGCGAGCCTTGGGCAATAATCTGACCTCGCGGATCTGCTACGTAGGAGCTTCCATAGAACATACCAGTCTTCCAGGGCTCCTCACCCACTCGGTTTATGGCGGCAATGAAATATCCGTTGGCAATAGCATGTGCAGGCTGTTCAATAGTCCATAAGTGTTCAGAGAGTCCAGCCACTGTTGCGGACGGGTTGAAGACAATCTCAGCGCCGTTCAGACCAAGAGCACGAGCCCCCTCTGGGAAATGACGGTCATAGCAGATGTAGACACCCACCTTGGCAAATGCAGTGTCGAAGACGGGGTAGCCAAGATTACCTGGGCGGAAGTAGAACTTCTCCCAAAAGCCGGGGTCCAGATGGGGGATGTGCATCTTCCTCATCTTGCCCAGCAGGCTCCCGTCAGAGTCAATGACAATGGCAGTGTTGTAATAGACGCCAACTGATTCCTCCTCGTACATGGGGGCGATTAGAACGAGGTTGTGCTCTTTGGCTAGCTCGCACATCCGTTCTGTCAATGGACCCGGGATGGGTTCTGTGTATTTGTACCAGCGTCGATCTTGCTCAGCAGGGAAATAAGGTCCGTAGAACAGCTCTTGGAAACACAGAATCTGAACATCCTGTTGCTTGGCTATAGTGGCAAAACCTTCGTGTTTCCTAATCGTCTTCTCGATGTTTTCCTCGAGGGTTTCTTCATCGGTGACATCGCCTTCCCATTGAGCCTGAACAAGGCCTACACGCACGTTTCTCATTGTCAACACTCCAAAGATTTCGCAAATCGGAGTGTGGTTCCCTCATCTAATAGGCATTTCCTAAAGAGCCCGATTCTCACACTTCAGGTAAGTGATACTCAACTGCGAGAAACTCATGCGTTCCGCCCTTCTCCTGCCAGTGTCGCCACCTCCCGCATCCCATAGGGAATTGAGATTAGCAGGGGCTTTGTCTGCGCTCATCGGGATGGCATCCCTCCTTCAGTCCTGGCTTCCTTCTCCTGTCGTACTCTGGACGTGCCATTTCCAGCGACAGAGAGAGTTTCCGCATCTCTTTCCACGGCGGGGTCTTCATCACCCATCCCAGGTTCGTCACCGAAACTGAGAAGGTCCGTCTGGACATGGTGAGCAGCCGCGGACTCCCCAAGGTCTGACACCTGACCCTTTGAGGGGAGTAAGGACCTCCGTCGAGAAGAGCGAGTTCTCTCTCGGGCTTTCGGTCGTGAACGCTTCGCTGCCCTCTGGACAGAGTCGGCCCACTTACCTAGTCCTCTCACTCCGTGCAAAGACTTCGTGAGCGTGATGAGTCGTCCGGCGATGTTTATGGCTCCGTTCCTGTCGGCGTTGGACTTGTGACCGCATGTTGAACATACGAAGTAGTTCTGCCTGGGTCTGCTTCCTTTATTGCCGCATTTCCAGCATAGGATGGAAGTCCAATTCTCGGGGACTGTTCTGAACTTGGAGTCCTTGCCCTCGACAGTCCAGCCAAGCTGGGCAAGCTGATGCTTTAGGGCTTCAGTGATTCTCGCGAATGCCCAACGGTGAATCATTCCTCTGAACCTATGTCCCCTATTGCTGCCTTTCCGTGCAGCACGACGGATGTTCTTGAGTCGTCCAATCGCTACATGAAGTGTGTACTTCTCAGACAGATTTGAGATATAGCCTGTGAGCAGCTTCACGAGATTGCGGTCATACTCTCTCGCCACTCGCTCTCTCTTTCCCCTTAGAGCCCTCAGCTCAAGTGTGAGCTTGTCATAGCTTTGTCTGTTGTTGCGCCTTGTGTCCATGTTATGCTGGATGTCAGCAACTCGTCGGTCCAACTCCCTGATTTGTTGTACCTTGCTCCTTTGCACAAAGTATCTGGTTTCTCGAACCTTGGTGGGTGTGACCAGCGTCGTACATGCAGCCTTCTCGATGCTTAGGTCTATTCCTAGGATTGCAGGAGGAAGATAATCAATCTCCTGTTCAGGTGTGTCAACACGAACTGCAAACGTCACCCACCATTTTCGATATTTGTCGGTGAAGATCTGTAGTGCCTTCACTTCACCCCTTTTCATCTGGTTGAGATGGAAGGGAGAAATCTTGAGCGGAATCAGAAGTCTGTCATGGACCCTCTGGCCCGCAGGAACAGAGTCTAATGAGTCGCGAAGATCAAGCCACCAGCTAGCCCCAGAGGTATGATGCTCCGATATCTTGAACCGCTGATTGAAGATCCACCTAGGAATCCTTCTTGTACTATTAGCAACACATGGTCGTGATGCCCTGCGCCCTTTCTGCCTGCGAAGCTCTAGGTATCTTTCATACATGAAGACATCTGTCTGCCGACACTCAGTAAGCTCATTCCTGGACATACGGGAGAAACGGACCTTGAAGTCATGAGGAACGGTCAACCTCTGAGCGTATCCGGCCTTGACTTTGATAGCGGTCATTGTGAGCTTGTCTAGCTTGCCATCGTGAATCCGATTCTTGTTACGACTCGTCAGCAATTCGTGTTCATGTTGTTCAATGATACCCAAGAAGGAACGGATGGCTCTTGAGTCGCGACCCACAATCTGTCTGAGTCGCTGCCGCGTTCTCTTGGTCATTCCATCCAAGTTGATTGGGACCTTGACAGAGATTGTGACACCTTTGGACCGAGCCATCCCCATTCGTCTTTCACTCTCTCTTATGTTCCGTAGAAGACTATTGAACTCGTACTTTCCTAAACCGATTTATGCAAGGCACCCCAGTAGTCTGCGGAGGCATTTCTATGGCCGACCTAGATGTCATTGTAAAGAATGGTACAGTTGTGACAGCTTCGGACACATCTTCAGCAGATATCGGAGTGCGTGATGGGAAGATAGTTTCCCTTGGGCAGGACCTCGTTGCAGGCCCTGACACGCAGATCATTGATGCGAAGGGGAA
The DNA here is from genome assembly GCA_046758445.1 of Candidatus Thorarchaeota archaeon. Classification (GTDB taxonomy): domain Archaea; phylum Asgardarchaeota; class Thorarchaeia; order Thorarchaeales; family Thorarchaeaceae; genus SMTZ1-83. Next base: position 99,294 of record JBHIAE010000004.1, read on the forward strand.
GTGCGTCTTCCCAGGGGGAATCGACGTTCATGTGCACTTCCAACTTCCATTCTCTGGAACAATCTCTGCTGATGATTTTGAGAATGGCACCAAGGCTGCTGCCTGCGGCGGTGTTACAACAGTGCTTGACTTTGGAATCCAGAGCAAAGGGCACTCGATCATGGAGGCCGTTAAGGCTCGGCGTGCCGAAGCAGATTCGAAGGTCTGCATTGATTATGGTCTGCATGCTGCAATCACAGACTGGAACACTGACACGCAGGCCGAGATCAAGCAAGTCATTGACTATGGGATTCCCACTTTCAAGATGTTCATGATCTACAAGAATGAAGGTTGGATGGCCGATGATGGTATGCTCTTCAATGCGTTGGAAGAAACCGCAAGGCTTGGCGGGCACATTGGTGTGCATGCAGAAAGCGTGGACATCTTGGACATGCTGGTCGAGAGGTATGCACAGGAGAAGGAGAAATGGGGGGCATATGGACATGCATTATCTCGTCCCTGCTATACGGAGGAGGAGGCCATCGTCCGTGCAATCAAGTGGGCGGAGGTCACTGGAGGGCAGCTGTATGTCGTTCACATGTCAACAGGAGAAGGGGCAGAAGCAGTTCATGCCGCCAAGCAGCGAGGTGTGAGAGTCTACGCCGAAACCTGCCCACAGTATCTGCTTCTTGATGACGAGGTCTTCAAGGGGGAGAACGGTCACCTCTACGCTACTTGTCCTCAGATCAAGAAGCCTCATGACAATGAACGACTGTGGGAAGGACTATTGAATGGTGACGTCCAGATAGTCGCAACCGACACGTGTACCTTCACGACAGAGCAAAAGGCTGCGTGGAATGGCGACTTCAGGAAGATACCCTTCGGGATGCCTGGTGTAGAAACCATGGTGCCACTGATGTACACAGAGGGAGTCGGGAAGCGTGGTCTTAGTGTGAACCAACTCGTGGCACTCGTTAGCACAAACCCAGCGAAACTCTTCGGCATGTATCCTGACAAAGGAACAATCGCCGTTGGTAGTGATGCAGACTTGGTCGTGTTTGATCCCAAGAAGAAGGTCACAATCCGGGCAGCCAATCTGCAGACCAATTGTGACTGGAACCCCTTTGAGGACTGGAAGCTAGAGGGGTATCCTTCCACAACTATTTCCAGGGGCAAAGTTGTGGTAGAGAACGGTAAGTTCGTTGGAGATGTCGGGCACGGCAAGTTCCTGAAACGTATGCCCTTTGGAAGAATCTAGGCTGACAGCCATTCCGGTTTCGAGAGATGCCCTTGAAGTCTCAGTCTTCCACACCAATATCTTCGTTCCACAAGGTTGGATTGCTTCGGATGAAGTCTTGCATCATCTGGATACAAGCTTGGTCTTGCAATACTATGACATCTACTCCGCGCTCGCGTACATAGTCTTCGGGACCTCGATAGGTCTGATTCTCCCCAACAACGACGATAGAGATGCCGTAGAGCAGGATGGCCCCGCTACACATGTCACAAGGTGATAGAGTGGAATACAACGTTGCCCTTTTGTACTCAGAAGCGGATAGGCGCCCTGCGTTCTCCAGAGCGTCCATTTCTGCATGAAGAATCGAGCTTCCCTTCTGCACTCGCTGATTGTGACCTCTGCCGACAATATCGCCATCAACAACTAGCACGGATCCGATTGGAATGCCCCCACCTTCAAGTCCCAGTTTCGCTTCGGTCAAAGCCTCGGCCATGAAGCGTTCCATGTCTTCAACTGACGGTCTTTTGGCGCCTCTCGACACTGACACCACACAAATCGAGTGTTGAATTGGTTGGATATATGTGTGCCTCAGATTCTGATGTTTCTGGGCTGAATGTCCAGTCTAGATAAGAAAGGTTCTACCTTCAAGTTCTCTGATTGTAGAAATTAATCCTTCGCGATAGGAGGGAAATTTCAGTTCCCATCCTAGCATCCTCTTCGCCTTCTCATTAGTTACTATGCAGTTCATTTCCATTGTTTCCAACAGTGTCTTTCCCAAGACCAGCCTAGCGATGAATCTGGGAATTGTTCTTGGTTTCGGCATATTGCTGCACTCGGCCATGAACTCATTGAACTCTCTCATTGTGCATGGTGTGTCGTCTGCAAGGATAAATGACTCACCTATTGGCAGTGCCTCGATGGCCAAGACAAAGGCATTGGCACAGTCCTCAACATGAATTCTCGGGATGTAATTATCGCCTTTTCCGAATATACCGAACCTACCTGAAGTCAACATGCGATACATCTCGAGGAACTGGCCTCCAGGGCCGTATATCTGACCGGGAATCATCTGGATGATGGGCTGTCCCTCCTCAACTGCAAGTTTGATCAGATTCTCTGCATCCTCTCCGACCTTTGTTATCCCAAAGCGTTCAATGGGCCAGGTTTCGTCAGCGACTTCGCCGGGTCCCGTTCGATAGCTAGTGCCAAGGGTCACAACAACTGCACAGTCAAGCTTCTGGCCAACAGCCAATGCTGTCGACACAAACTTTGTAGTACGATCACGGATGACGGCAAGCTTCTTCTTTGACATGCGACTAAACTCCAAAGGCATCGCAACAGACACTACTACATCATGAGGCGATAGAGAATGGAGGAATCCTTCGGGCTCAAGAAGGTCACCGAGTATCCCGCTTGTACCAATGGACTCAAGATGAGGCAACTCTTCTGCCCGCCTCGTCAAGACCGAAACTTCATGACCACGTTCCAGAAGCTTCGGTACTATGCGCGAACCTAGGAAACCCGTGCCTCCAAAGACAAGCACTCTCAATCTGGGTTTATCACCTGCTTTTGGATGGTATTGGGGTCGATTATAGGTTTGGTTCTGCGTCAGCTGGTTGTACGAAGGCTTCTTGTAGGCGATTGGCTTCACATTCTCAAGGTGTGCTGGCGTGACTAACAGACTGAGAGAACTAGAACGCATTAGAGAAGAAGTTGTACAGGACCGTAAGAATGTGCCACGAGAAACAAGGAAGTACTTCTGGAAACTAGTGCGTCAGATAAAGAGAGAGCCTCTCCCAGATGATGACGAAATCGCTGTTGCGGCCGAGGTCAGAAACGTCTTGTTCGAGGTTGATAGAGGCGGAACATACCGAACAGGTCCTGCACTTACAATAATGACTCTTGTAGGACTCGGAATCGCTCTCGCATATCTGTGGCTTTTGGGTTCGCCGCTGGATTGGGGAAACGTCCTGGGCTGGACCATTGCTGATCTGGGGCAATTCGCGCTTCGCTTTCTTTGCGTCTTTGGTGGCATAGCTTTCTTCTATCCCCTAGGCAGGTTCATAGCTGGAAAGGTGTTAGGAATTAAAATAGATGGTATGGCCAGAGATGAGTACTATGAGCCCACGCTTAAGATCGACTATGTGAGCTTCTTGAAGGCACCAGTTCCTAAGAGGAAATGGTTCTTCTTCTTCGCTGGAATCTGGACAATCATAACATCCCTTGCCTTTGGAGTGGTGGGCCTCGTTGTAGGAGGTGATCTTACAGCATTCATCCCGATGGTCCTACTTCTGATCTTCGAGGGGTATGCTGTACTCAATGGAACTCCAAAACGTTCCTTTGGAGAGATGGGAACCTACAATCGAGAGAAGAAGATTGAGAGAGCTTGGAGGAAGAGGCTAGCTGAAACAGGTGAGTAGGTAGGAAATCGGCAAACATCCATTGTTGACTATTAGCTGAATCTTGTAGCTTATTCAGCCAATCCAAGCTGCCTGAAGAACTCTAACTGATCAAGGTACTCTCGTATCTCTGTGATCTTGCTATTCTCGACGCGGACTGTAAATCGTGCAGGAACTTGAACCTGTTTGTATGTTGGTGGAATTGGCTTGCCATCCAGTCCTCTTAGGGGACCTTCATGTGTGCCCTTGACAATGCCATCAATGTGGACCAAGTCGCCTTCACCTGAAGTCCCAGTCTTCTCGAAACGGACGTCTGGGTAGGCGGCCACGAAAGCAATGTTGTCATCACGCACTTCAATGGGGCCCCTGAGCGGTTCGGTCCGGCTAGGCATGTAGTTGACAACTGATTCTGACATGAAGGAAACAAATCCGTCCATGTCATGAGAGTTGAAGGCCTCAAGCGCCTGTTCTACCACGCGGAGCTTGTCTTCGAAACTCACTCAAAATCACCAAGTCTTCACTATTGTTAATGGTCTATGCTTCTTCCTATAGAGGCAAATCTCAGCAGAAGTTGCAATTCTATAAGATACCTCTATCCTGGAGAAGAGTCAGTTGGGGTCGCAATCCGGATCGGTTGGATAGCAGCTCTCATGCATTCTGATACAGTCCAGGAACTGATCGAATGAGATGCTGGGAAAACCGAGTTCGCCTCGTCGCGCATTGTCTCTTGCCCACGCCTCTTCGATCGTAAACTCAAAGACACGATTCTCCTCTGAGGATTCTAAAGCATCCGCTTCATATTCGTAGAACGTCCACATGGCACCACATCCTTCAAACCCCCACACCACTTCTGGAATAGTCTGAGGTCCACGTTCGGAAGTCTTCCTGGTATTGATACGCTCTTCCCCATCAGCCTTCTCGGACAAGATTGGAAACCCCTTTGCGGCGTGACTGTCAGAGAGAGCAGAATAGTAATAATCTGTGGCTTGTGGCAGACGAATAGGGGACAGAACCCTTGTGAATAATCAGAAGGCAGACCAAGCTTTTGCCCGGAATGATGCAACAGCCTTGTCGTGGGACTAGCAATCACAAATCCAAAACACATATTATACGATTTAACTATAGTTAAGAGTCATTGAGGTGGCGGCGAATGTCGTCGCCCCCGAGAATGACAAACAGAATACGAGGTGACTAAAACGAGTCAAGAAACTGATGCATATGGCATGACTAAGATGATCGCGGATGCTCCATCGGAGCAACGCCATACATTACTCACTGAAAGATTGAAGATGATAGCCTCTCAACCCGAGGAGCAGAGAGTTCAGAGTATCAAGGGAATACTTCTAGGACTATCCAAACTCGATTCGAAGCGGAGAACCACGTTTTTGGGCTCTCTTGCAGAGGTGCTCTCTGAACGACCACAGGAGGAGAGACAGGCGATAATCCTCGGCAGAGTAAGAGCTGGGTCACTGCTATCGAAGGAGGATGACAACTCCATCTATGAGGGCATGGTTGAAGCCGTGATTGACTGGCCAGAGGACAGACGCCAGAAGATACTGGGCGGTATTGAGAATGCTCATGAGAAGCTTAATCTGACCAAGCCTGACTTCCAGTCAATGGTCAAGAAAGTCAAGGGCTAGGGTGAAGCAGACCCCCAAAGAACAGCAAGACCCCTTGACTCCATGAATCATCGGATACTCGCACAGGATTTGTGCTGGCGGTGGAGGAAGATGTGTCAGCCATTGCAGCTGAATCACTTCTCCATCGCCGCCATTTCATCTATCGTCCAACGATGACTTTCAAATCGATTCAGGAAAAGGGACAATGGGATCATATACACGAATAGAAATCTACTGCTTGGTAATGATAAGGGATGGAGTCACCTCCGGACGATGCAATCTATAGCAGTTCTAGATACTATACAAGTGACGCCTCTGAGTTTCGAGTTGAATCTAATCGGTTGCTTTGATGAGATTCTTTCTGCCCAGCGGGTCCAAGTTTTTCTGATTTCCTCGTGGCTGTAATGACCTATATAGGGTGAATGCATTATTAGTTCTGTGGGTTAGGAAGCCGTGAGATTGTGCATTCGATGCCATCCATTGGATTGACCTCGATTCTATTGCTTCCCCTTCCAGCCGATCATGAGTGGAGGTCAGGAGTACATGTCTAACAGTTTTGATTTTCGCGCACTGGGAGCGATTGGTGTCGCTTTCTGGCTCGTCCTAGTGATTGGGCTTTCCACGCCAGTGGCTGATTTCTGGAACACCAATTCACACTCGTATGACTTGGACGGCGCAATAGAACAGACTAGGGTTGTTACCGAGTCAGATGCTTTCACTCCAACCAAATGGTTGAACCGCACATTTGGAGGCGTCGACTATGACGCCAGTTCACGCGTGGTTGAGTGTAGTGATGACGGATATGCCGTTATTGGCACAACCTCAAGCTTTGGTGCAGGTGGCAATGATGTGTGGCTAGTTCGTACCAATAGCGCTGGAAACATGTTGTGGAATCAAACATATGGTGGATCAGATAGCGACGTTGGCCGTGGAGTGGTGGAGTTGAGTGACGGGGGTTTTGCCATAATTGCCGAAACAGCCAGCTTTGGAGCAGGTCCAATGGACTTCTGGCTTGTGCG
>JBHIAE010000005.1:0-104464 GCA_046758445.1 Candidatus Thorarchaeota archaeon
CTCTTGGATGTGCAGGGATTAACGCCTTCAAGTACAACAGAGGGAAGAAGGATCTCTATGGCAGGACATTGAGGCGCTCTACTGTATGCCAGATTGATGAGCTTGCAGCTGCTGCCGAACCAATCATGGGGCAGGCTGACGAAGCAATTCCAGTAGTCATAGTGCGCGGATATGCGATTGGGGAGGGCACAGATGTCGGCAAGGATGTTCAGAGGACGGAGGATGAAGATATATTCCGATGACCTTCACTTCTATCTTCTATGTCCGCTACCGCCTCTGGGTCCACTAGTGTGTTAAGGTTCTAGCGCACAGGATGGCCGCAGCGACCGCAGAACTTATCTCCCGCGTCCAGTGTTGCTCCACAATTCGAACAGTATGAATCTCCACTCGGAGCGGCACCTGTGCCACCTTCTAGAGTACCTCCGCAATTCGGGCATTTCGCAGCATTACCTGCGTTTGTGCCGCAGTAGGGACACTTGCCCTCGTTCTGAGCAGCTGAAACGTTCGCCATTATGGAAGGAATGACTCTCTTCTGCTTGAATCTGAATCGCATGTCCCCGCCAGACTTCAGCGATACGATTAGACTATTCCCGCTCTGTGCAACCTGGCTTATGGCTAGTAGTGGAATCGCCAGACTCTCAGTGTTCCCATTGGCGTCTTTGTTGTAGAACGAGTCCGAACTCCAGGATGTGATCGCCGCCCCGATGGCTGCAAAGCCTAGGCCACGTCCAATGCCCCGAACTGCTCGCCCACCAACTCCGCCCATCTCACGCCCAATTCCTTCAAGAATCGCCGCTCCTGCGACGGCGCCGGCAAGCGCTCCGAACTTCTTGGCAGCACCCCATCTCGACGGCTTCTTAATCCACACTAATCTGATGTCCGTGAGTTCGATTGAACCATCCTCATTGTCGAACTTCACGTCCTTCTCACGGACCATCTTCCTCTCATGGCTCATGGTCGTGAGTCCTGAGCCCGAGTAGGTGACGTTTAGAAACTGTGGTCGTTCACCCATGACTATCCCTCTGACGTGTAAACGTGATGCTTGATAGCTCTTTACGCAATGTTGGAATCTGTCAGTATTAAGTTTGTTACCGCGTATCTCCAACGTCTGCAGAAGGACTGAGATCGGGTTTCCTTTCCCCCTCGGACAGTCAAACATATTACTGACCACAACGCGAACGAGAAGCATCGAATCCAAACAAGAGAGGACGGAAATAATGGAAATCAAGAAGGTAGCAGTCCTAGGTGCGGGTCTCATGGGGAATGGAATCGCCCATGTCTGTGCCCAGGCAGGTTATGAGGTAAAGATGCGGGACATCGACCAGAAGTTCATTGACAAGGGAATGGCCACCATCAAGAAGAATCTTGAGCGGGGTCTGAAGAAGGGCAGGATAACTCAGGAACAGATCGATGCAGTTCTCGGCAGAATCAAAGGTGTGCTTGATCTCAAGGAGGCAGTCGAGGATGCCGACCTCGTCATCGAGGCAATTCCAGAGATTGTGCAGCTTAAGCTCGACGTCTGGAAAGAGGTCGACGCACTTGCACCAAAACATGCAATTCTGGCTTCCAACACGTCGAGTATCAGTATCACTCAAATGGCTGCTGTGACAAAGAGGCCCAATCTGTTCATTGGTATGCATTTCTTCAACCCTGTACCTGTGATGCGTCTTGTCGAGATCATCAAGGGTCAGGCAACTGATGATTCGACTGTGGATGTCATCAAGGAGGTTTCTGCGAAGATTGGCAAGGAAACTGTTTTGGTCAACGAGGCACCTGGTTTCGCAGTCAACAGGCTGTTGGTTCCAGCTCTCAATGAGGCTGTCTTTGCGATTCAGGAAGGCGTTGCCACTGTTGAGGATATGGACCTTGCCGTCAAGCTAGGTCTGAACTGGCCTATGGGGCCGTTGACGCTGCTTGACTTCGTCGGTCTCGACACGTCACTGCACATCTCCGACTACTTTGTCGACGAGTTCAAAGACAGCAAGTACAGAGCCCCGGCGCTCCTCAGGAAGATGGTCAGGGCAGGTTGGTTGGGCAGAAAGACCGGCATGGGCTTTTACGACTATAGTGGCGATGAACCGGTGCCCAATAGGTTCTAGGATCCTGAATGTCTGCGAGTGGCTCTCCCGGGCCACACGTAACTCGTTTTGAGTTGGCGGGAACATTAATACTCAAAGGCCACATGTTTCATGGGTGACCGAGATGAGGTACAAGGAGAGCAAGTACATAGGCTATGACGGAACGCGAATGTTCATGGCAACGTGGATACCTGATGATGAAAGGCCTCGTGCACTACTGATTGCCATTCATGGTCTTGGTAGTCACGGTCTTGACCTTGCTGTTCTCGGAGAGTATTTCGCTGAGCGAGGAGTCGCGGTCTTTGCACCCGACATGAGAGGTTTTGGTCACTTCGAAGGACGAAAAGGACACGTTATGCGGTTTGACGAATACATCGAAGACATTCAGAACATTGTGATGCAGTCCAAGGATCGTTACTTGAACACACTGACCTACTTATTCGGTGGCTCACTGGGCGGCCTCAAGGTAATCAGATACGTTGTTGCGTATCCTAACACAGTTGACGGAATCATGCTTCAATGTCCGGCAGTGGCTCATTCAATAGACATAAACCCGGTCACGAGGCTCTTCGCAAACATCCTCTCGATTCTCAACGTGAAGAGGTACTTCGGCGACTTTACGGAGTACGAGGATGGCACGAGAAACCCTGACACTATAAAGCGCCATGAAGAAGACCCACTCAGGTTTGAACAAGTCACTCCCAGATTCGGGATGGAGGCACTCAAGGCCTCGAAGGAGTCTTTTGAGTTCGGTCCACGCATCACTTTGCCGGTCTTTTATCAGCAGGGGGGAGAGGACAAGTTAGTTCCAGCAGATGAGAGCCAGAAGTTCTATGAGACTATAGCCTCGTCAGACAAGACATTCAGACTCTACGATGGACTCTACCATGAGCTCATCGAAGAACCGGAGAATGAGCAAGTTCTGGGTGACATGTACGGCTGGCTGGAGAAACGCCTTCCGTCCTAGGACTTCTCCCTTCTCCAGTGACCAAAGATGATGTGAGGCGGAATCAGCAGCGCTGGAATGCACGTTGCAAGGATTATCGCCCAGTCAATTGCATACAGAGGCGTTGTCTGGAAGAGCGGCCACATGAGTGGAAGATAGATTGTGGCCAACGTGAGGAGAACGGACAGAAACACTGCGCCAATTAGTGTCCTTGAGTTTCTTATGTGTGTCTTCCACACCGGCCTGTACTCATCTCTACAGTTCCACACAAACATGAGTTCGAAGGTCACAACGCTCGCAAAGACTGCGGTCCTAGCGTGCCGGAGAGCTCCTACCCATGGTTCACTCGCCCAGTCCACTGGCGGACCTGTGAAACCTGGGATCCATCCGCCATATGCTGCGAGAGACCAGAAGAAGACTATGGCAGCTGAAAGAAATGCTACAAACCCGGCTATTATGACGAACAGGATCATACCTCTGTTCATCATCTTCTCTCCTGGTCTTCTCGGTGGCCTATCCATCACTCCTTCCTCAGGAGGATCCACACCAAGCGCCAATGCGGGAAATCCATCTGTTGCCAAGTTGAGCCAAAGTATCTGAATTGGGGTTATTGGCAGTGGGAAACCTAACATGATTATTGTGAAGATCAGAAAGATCTCATCAAAGTTGGCAGCAAGCAAGAATCTCACAAACTTGCGAATGTTGGCGTATATCTCTCGGCCCTTCTCGACCGCTGTCACAATCGTGGCAAAGTTATCGTCAGTCAGAATGACGTCTGAGGCCTCCTTTGTCACATCTGCACCACGCACACCCATGGAAACTCCTACATCCGCCGTCTTCACTGCCGGGGCATCGTTCACTCCATCCCCAGTCATAGCGACGACCTGATTCTGTGACTTGAGAGCGTTCACAATCTTCAGTTTGTGATGAGGAGCCACTCTGGCGTAGACGTCGACGTTAGGAACCAGCTCTCGGAGTTCATCATCTGACATATTGTCTATTTGAGCTCCTTTGAGGACCTTGTCATCACTCGAGATGAGGCCCACGTCGATCGCAATAGCTCTAGCAGTTAGAACGTGGTCCCCGGTGATCATTATTGGTCGAATGCCTGCATTCATGGAGGTTTGAATCGCGCCTCGAACTTCATCCCTGGGTGGATCTATCATTCCAATCAGACCCACAAAGATCAGGTTTCTCTCTACTTTCTCAGGTTCCCAGTCCTGTAGCTCTTCTTCAAGAGGCCTGTATGCAAATGCAAGAACGCGTAGAGCCTTCTCGGCGAACCCAGCACTGGTTCGAAGGACTTCTTGTCGAATCTCCTGTGTTAGGGGCGATACTCCGCCATTCGTGAACATTCTACTGCACAGAGGAAGGAGTATCTCGGGAGCACCTTTAGAGAACGCCCACAGAGAACCGTCTTCGTTCCGCCTAACTGTTGTCATGCGTTTTCTGGCCGAATCGAATGAGATCTCCGTAACCTCAGTGTACCTCGATGATGTAGCATCAAATGTTATACCAGCCTTCTCGGCTGCGACCAGCAATGCGCCCTCTGTGGGGTCTCCAATCACGATCCAATCGGCTCGCCCGGATGTGTCGGGCTGAAGCAGGGAGTTAGTACACAGTTGTCCAATCTCAAGAAGTCTTACAACATGAGGATCAGACTTGACATCATACTCTGTGTCCGAGAGACAGAATTCGCCCTCTCTGTTGTACCCGACACCTGTTACATCGACCTCCATTCCATTGACGAAGAGGACTTTCACAGTCATCTCGTTCTTGGTGATTGTGCCAGTCTTGTCCGATGCAATCACTGTTGTTGAACCAAGGGTTTCAACTGACGGTAGGCGTCTTACAATGGCGTTCTTCTGCACCATCATCTGAACACCTATTGCTAGTGTAATTGTGACTACGGCTGGAAGGCCCTCTGGTATCGCTGACACGGCCAGCGCAATGGCCGCCAGAAGTGCTTCAACTGGACTTGCCATGGCACCTTTGAGAATCTCAGCCAGAAAGACGATGATACAGAGTGCGATGACTAGAACTCCAAGCTTCTTCCCAAGGTCCGCTAGGTCTCTTTGGAGCGGAGTCATGTCCTTCTGGCTTTCCTGGACTAACTCTGCTATCTTCCCGAATCTTGTACTCATACCTGTGGCTGTGGCAACTGCCTGCCCCTTCCCTGATGCGATTGTCGTTCCCTGAAAGACCATGTTCTTCATATCGCCAACAGACGGGCTGGCCAAGTATATCGGATGCACAAGCTTCCTGACTGAAACTGATTCCCCTGTAAGTATGGCTTCATCTACCGATAGGCCGACTGCGTATGAAACCCGACCATCCACTGGTATCCTATCACCGGCCTCGAAACCGAGAATGTCCCCAGGAACAACATATCGTGAGTCAATCTCCCTCCAAAGCCCACTCCGCCTTACCCTTGCTCTGGGTGCGGCCATCTCCTTTAGGGTCTCTAGGGCTTTCTCAGACCTATACTCTTGAATGAAACCAAAGACAGCATTGAAGATCACAATGGCTGAAATCACAGCAGCATCCACGAAACCGTGGTCACCACCGTTCTCGGTTGAGAATACTGCAGTTATGACTGAAATCCCTATAGCAACTAGAAGAATGATGACCATTGGGTCGGTGAACTGTCTCAGAAACATCACTATGGGGCTGATTCTCCCCGTTTCTATCAATTCATTATACCCATATGCTTGGATGCGGACCTCAGCCTCATCCTCTGTCAGACCCTCTTCAGACGTCCTAAGCTCACGAAATACATGCTCTAAGTCATTGCTATACCATTGAGCTTCAACCATTTTGTGGACTCCAAACGAAAACCAGAGTTCAGGTTATCCCAGATTCTGACTTGCGCCACATGATGTTTGGAGAAATACCTTTCGGCATTGACCAAGCATTGTTCAAGTATCGGTTTCGAAAACGTTAAGAGATTGACGATTCCAGCACCAGTCGAAGTCGGGGTCGGTGAAAAGCCGTGGCTGAAGACAAAGAGAAATCGAAGTACAGTTTCAAGTGTCTTGAGCAGAAGTGTACAACTCGGGAGTGCCACATAAGACCGAACGTCAACGTCACTCTTGGAGACCTAAGCAGGTGGACTGCGCAAGGATACATTGGTCATATCGTTGCTGGCTTGACTATCGTTCCACCAGAGTCTGAGAATGATCTAATGATGCTCGAAACTCTACGAAAGCCCCTTAAAGATGAATCCGAGATAACGGCCTGTGTGTTCTTCGACGAAGAGGCCAACGGCTGCACAATCAGATATTCAAGACCCATCTCATGCAGAACCTTCCCTCTGGAGTATGATGGATCCAAGTTCTATCTGAGCAACAAGAACTGCCCGGGAGTAGGTGAGGGAGAGGTTTCTAAGGAGGCCCTGAAAGAGTCGAGGGACTTGGCAGAACAGGAGTTCAGAGAGCGAATGGAGACTATGTCTGCTCTTCCTGTTGTCTACACTCTCGTCATGGCTCCAATGGTCAGGCAGTCGGCCGAGGCAATGGAGCGTCTTTCCGAAGAAGATAGAAAGAAGATGGATGAGATATTGGAAAAGTCCCGTGATGAACCTGAGGCTAAGAAATAGCTGAATACTAGGTATCTATCACGATGAGTTCCCTGGGTGTATAGGTGAGAACCTCCGCGGCATCTTCTCTTACACAGACCAAGTTCTCGATCCGGATACCGAACTTGGTTTCAAGGTATATTCCGGGCTCCACACTATGAGTCATACCAGATTGGAGTTCCATTGCATTGCCTCGAACAAGGTACGGGGGCTCGTGGACCTGGATCCCGATACCATGCCCGAGTCTATGAGTAAAGAATTCTCCGTATCCCGCCTCCTCGATAATCCTTCTGGCTACCCCATCTACGGTCCCACAGGGCGACCCCGGCCTGATCTGTTCTATGGCAGTCTGTTGTGCCTCGAGCACGACTGAGTGAATCCTCCTCTGCTCTTCAGAAGGAGGGCCTGCAACTCCAACTCTTGTCATGTCAGTATGATATCCACCCACGACGCATCCACAGTCAAGGAGAACGATATCACCTCTCTTCAACTTCCTCGCACTGGGTGAAGCGTGAGGTAGTGCACTGTTTTCTCCGAACTGAACGGCCGCGAAGGTGGACTGGGACTCTTGGCGAGCTATCTCAGCATGTACAATCTGCTGCATTTCTAGCTCGGACATTCCCAATCTGACCTCGCTGTAGGCCTTCCTCACTGCAACATCCACAATTTCCCCTGCCTTCTTCATGAATCCAATCTCTTCCTCTCCCTTGAGTAAGCGCATCTGTTCGATGATAGGAGTAAGAGACGTCATCTTCTTGAACCCTCCAACTGCCTTCTCTACTTTCCAATAGACTCCTAAAGGCAGATGCTCATCGAACGCAAAGGAGAAACCATCGCTGGACTCCCCTGCTAGCTCAGCTATCGCGCCATATGGGTTCTCATCCTCAGCCCAAGGAACAAACTCCTCTACCCAAGTGTTTTCAGAGAGGCTGGAAACTTCGAATTCTGGGGCTATAATCTTGGGACTCTCATCGGGTTCAATCAGTAGAGCAATTATGCGTTCCATCATCCCTCGCCGAATTCCGGTTAGATACTGGAATGCCGGAGAGGGAGTAAGTAGAGCAAGATCTACTTTCTGCTGCCCCAAGAAATCGACAACTTGCTTCATTCGTTTTCGATATGTATTGTCAGCAAGCATGGTTGAGCTCTCACAACCACGCCACCAGAAAGAGCACGGTATTAACAATGACGGTCTTTGCTCAAACTGCAGAAAGTCAATATCGTAAGAACTAGAGTTAAATTGTGGTCGCTAGGCAGCATGTCACCATAGGTGGATGAAGATGAGTGATTCGGTGCAAGAAGCCGAGCAGATGCAAAAGCTTCCATCAAAGGTCTACGCCGTAGGGGCGTTGACTCAGTTTGCTATGGGACTGCACCAACCCTTTCTCCAAGCCTATATGATTGACATGGGTGCAAGTTATGCGGAACTTGGTGCCTTTCGAAGTGTAGGGAATGCGGCGCCTTCAGTACTCCAACCCGCGTGGGGGGCATGGTCTGACAAGATCGGTCACACGAAGAGCTTCGTGGTCTTTGGAACGCTAACTGGATTGACAATGGTCTTCCTCTTCTTGTGGGCGGCAACTCCAATCGAGATGATTCTGCTCTATGCTATACAGTCAGTGCTGTTCAGCATTCAGATTCCCACTTGGCAGTCGTTGTTGGGTGGGCTCATGGACGAGGAGAACCGGGGTACCGAGCTTGGAAGGCTTGGAGTCGCGACAAATGTTGCTTCTCTGGTTGCAACTCTTGCATCAGGGTTCATAGCGGGCTTTCCAGCTTTGATTCCTGCACTAAGATCCGTCCTCGGCGATTTCGGTCCGATTCTCCTGCCTACCGTTGAAGCTTGGAGGGAGATGTACTACCTGCCATTCTACTTCACTGCTCTCTTCGGGGTCGTTACCTCTTTGCTCTCACTTACCATCAGAGAAGGAGCTAGAGATCCAACGAAGAAGAGAGAGTTCCCTCCGGTCCTGACACTTCTATCGCGAGCAGGTGACTTCAGACGGTTCGCTCTCATATCGGTCTTCTTCTCATTCGCAATGTCAATGGCTTGGCCTTACTTCATAGTAATTCAAAAGGACTGGCTCAACTTCACCAACCTAGAGATTGCGATCGCCTCAGCTGCCATGAGTGTTACAATAATCCTCTTCACAGTTCCAATGGGGAATCTTAGCGACCGAGTCGGTCGAAAGCCGCTGATAATCGTAGGAAGAGGCTCTCTCTTCATTGTTCCACTTATGTATGCCTTTGCAACTCACGCCTACGTGATATACGTGGCCAACGCTCTAGCTGGATTCTCTGTGGCAACTAGCTTCAATTCAATCACAGCCTACATCTTTGACGTCGCTCCCGAGGAGGAGAGAGGAGCCCATCTCGCAGTATTCAACACGTTCACGGGCATCATCTACTTCTTTGGGTCTCTGACATCAGGACTACTTGGGGATTCACTAGCACTACTGGTCGGAGCGCACTTCGCTGTGTTTTCCATGATGGTGTTGAGCTCTGTTCTCAGGTTCATTTCGTCGTCACTCTACGTCTTAGTACGTGAACCACGGGAATACTCCTCCAACATGAGGATGGAGTTCAGGAGTCTTATTCAGCGAAGGAAGATTGACGCTGACATCGACTGAGCCAGAATAGGTAATGCTAAAGCGGGAGTGGAATACAATGCTTTCTCATGAAGATAGAAACAGTTCACCTTGAGGAGGCTTCTACTGAACACACCGAGAGTGTCCTTGCTGTTGTGGAGTCGTTCCTGAAGGAGAACAACGAGATCAAGCATATTGTGGTAGCAACAACAACCGGTGCGACAGGTGTCGCGGCGGCCAAGAGATTTCCCAACCATGAGGTTGTGGTCGTTACTCATCACACAGGCTTTTCGCTGCCCAACGAGAACGAACTTGATGATGCGAATCGGAAGTCCATTCTTGATGCGGGAGCGAAGTTGCTTACAACTACTCACGCCTTTGCCGGAGTGGCTAGGAGTTTTCGGAAGGAACTCGGAACTTGGACTCCTACGGAGCTGATGGCTGTGGCGTTTCGGACATTCGGTCAAGGCACGAAGGTCTGTGCCGAGATTGCTATGATGGCTGCAGACGCCGGACTAGTAAGAGTAGACAAAGACGTCGTCACTGTAGGAGGAACGGGTTTCGGGGCAGACACAGCATGGTTGGTCACGCCCACGAACACTAGTACCTTCCCGAAGCTTAGAATGAAGGCCTGTCTGTGCAAGCCTCTCAAATTCTAATCAAAGACGGATTCAAACTCCTTAAGGTACTTCTTCTGCTCCCTGCTGAGCTTCTTGGGGATTTGGATTGCTACTCGAACAAGCTGATCGCCCTTTCGACCATCGTCCGAGTGAACCCCCTTGCCTTTCATGCGAAAAACAGTACCGCCTTCCGTGCGTTTCCCAATCTTCATCTTACTATGCCCTCGCATTGTTGGGACCTCAATCTCTCCTCCCAAGACAGCAGTTGAGAAGGGTATCTCCATCTCCATGTATATGTGGAGGCCTCTCCTGACAAACGTTTCGTGAGGTTCCACTGAGAACACAAGAATTAGGTCGCCGTGTGGACCTCCTCTTGCCCCTGCGCTGCCTCCGCCGCGTATTCTAAAGGCCTGACCGTCCTCCACACCCGGCGGAATAGGAACCTTGGTTTCCTTTCGTTCAGTCTGAAGTCCCTTACCCCTGCAGTCTTTGCATGGCGTGTCTATCACTTCACCTGACCCGCCGCATGAAGGACAGGTCTGTGAAACTGAAACAAATCCTCCCATCGTCCGCATGACCTGTCCTCGCCCCCGGCACGTTGGACAGGTTCTTGGAGAGCTGCCAGGGCTTGCACCGAATCCATTGCAGGATTCGCAATACACTTGCCTTTTGAAGGCAATCTCTTTTTCAACTCCAAAGAAGGCCTCCTCAAATGAAAGGGGGATGGTCACCCTCAAGGTCTGACCAGGAGGAGGTCCGGCGCGTCCCCTTCTGCCAAAGCCGAAATCACCGAAACCAGGGAAGCCACGAAATATCTCACTGAAAATGTCGCCAAAACCATCCATGTTGATTCCTTGGAAGTCTGCCGTTCCCCATCTGTCATAGTTGGCTCTCTTCTCAGCATCGCTAAGAACCTCGTACGCCTCGTTTATCCCTTTCAGAGTTTCCTCAGCCTGTTGGTTTCCAGGATTGCGATCTGGGTGATACTTCTTGGCAAGTGCACGATAGGCCTTCTTGATCTCCTCTTGTGTGGCATTCCTCCCCACACCGAGCCGCTCATAGTAGTCATCTGATGCCAAACAGCTTCACCCAGTGGTATAATGATGTATTCTATTCGAGATCCTCGAAATCGACGTCCACAACATCCTCGTCATCGGGTTTCTCTGACTCCTCAGTAGGAGTAGACCCGGGTGCAGTGCCCATCTGACTTGGATCGAACCCCATTTGGCTCGGGTCGAAGTCTGCTGCTCCGGGTCCCTGTGCGCCATATACCTTCTCGGATATCTTGTAGATGACCTGCTGGACCTGATCAGTGCCAGATTTCATCTTCTCGTAGTCTTCTGCCTCAATTGCCTTTCGGAGTTCTTCTGACTTGGCTTCAAGCTCCTTCTTGAGATCTTCTGGAACCTTCTCGCCCAAATCTTTGATGAGCTTCTCCCCCTGCCAAATCATCTGGTCGGCCATGTTCTTGGTATCAACCTCAGCTTTCCGCTTGGCATCTTCTTCAGCGTATTGCTCCGCTTCCTTGACCATTCGCTCAATGTCCCCATCCGAGAGGTTCGTACTGGCCGTGATGGTGATGCTCTGTTCATTCCCTGTTGCCAAGTCCTTCGCTGTGACATTGGTGATTCCATTTGCGTCAATATCAAATGACACCTCGATCTGAGGAACACCTCTGGGTGCCGGAGGTATGCCCACCAACTGAAATCTTCCCAGGGTCATGTTGTCCCTAGACATTGGTCTCTCACCCTGTGTGACATGAATATCCACAGCAGTCTGATGGTCAGCTGCAGTGGAGAATATCTTGCTCTTTCGAGTTGGTATGGTTGTGTTCCGTTCAATCAGAGGAGTTGCAACACCTCCTAGTGTTTCAATGCCGAGGGTCAACGGCGTGACGTCAAGAAGAAGTATGTCGGTTTCCCCTGAGATTACTCCAGCCTGTGCCGCAGCACCCAATGCAACGACTTCGTCAGGATTGATGCTCTTGTCACCCTCCTTTCCAAACATTGCTCTGACGGTTTCTTGGATCACAGGCATTCGGGTTGCGCCACCAACAAGCAGTATTCTGTCAATCTGCTCTGGCTCCATCTTTGCGTCTGACAATGCCTGCCGGATTGGACCAAGAGTAGCCTGCACAAGGTCGTCGGTCATCTTCTCGAACTGTGATCTGGTAATCTCCATATCGAGATGCTTCGGTCCACTCTGGTCAGCCGTGATGTAAGGAAGATTGATTGTTGTTTGCTTGACGATCGAGAGTTCTATCTTGGCCTGCTCTGCAGCATCCCGAATTCGTTGCATTGCAGACGGGTCCTCGTTGATGTCTATCCCTGTTTCCTTCTTGAACCTCTCAGTGACCCACTTGATGATCCTGTTGTCCCAGTCGTCACCACCAAGCTGTGTGTTGCCACTGGTTGAAATCACTTTGTAGACATCCTCCCCAATGTCGAGTATCGACACATCAAAAGTTCCACCACCCAAGTCGTAGACGAGGACTTTCAGTTCCTCACCCTTCTCAAGGTTATAGGCAAGAGCCGATGCCGTCGGTTCATTGACGATTCTCAGCACCTCAAGCCCGGCGATTTGCCCTGCGTCCTTGGTTGCCTGTCTTTGACTATCATTGAAGTAAGCAGGGACTGTGATCACTGCTCTCACTATCTCCTCGCCCAGAAATGCCTCGGCATCCTTCTTCAGCTTCGTCAGAATCATTGCAGAGATCTCTTGAGGCGTGTACTCCTTGTCGCCAATCTTCACTTTGTAGTCTTGGCCCATCTTCCTCTTTATCGACCTCACTGTTCGCTTAGGCATAGAAACTGCTTGCCGCTTGGCCAATTCTCCGACCACGATCTCGCCTTTTGGAGTGATACCAACAACAGATGGAGTCAATCGTCCTCCTTCTGCGCTCGTGATTATAGTAGGTTTGCCTCCAACCATGTAAGCGATTCCACTATTTGTTGTCCCCAGATCAATACCTACGACTTTCGCCATCAATCTTCACCTGTGTCTTCGTTGTCTAATCTATTCTCATCCATCTCGGCAGTTTCATGTCTGTTAACGACCACCATTGCCGGTCTTAGAACCTTCTCCCTAATCATATAGCCCTCCTGATATACCTCTGTCACGATACCATCCGGGCTATCTTTGTCATGAATTGTACCTACAGCGTGCTGGTAGTAGGGGTCGAACGGCTGACCTAAGGCCTCGATAGGACGTACGCCCTCTTTCTTCAACAATTCCATCATCTGTCTGTAGATAGCATTGATCCCCTTCTTAGCCGCTTCTGGATCCTTCTCGAAGCCTTCCGCAAGGGATCTCTCCAGGTTATCATAGACTTCCAGCACCTTAAGGATAATCCCCTCGTTTGCGACTTTCGTTACTTCATCGAAACGATTCTGCGTTCGCTTCATATAGTTATCAAACTCTGCCTGCAGTCTTTGATACTTGTCTTGGAGTTCATCAATCTGTAGTTCTGATTCCTTCAGTTTGACTTCAAGCTCATCCAATTGAGTCACATCAGACGACCCTGATTCCTCTTCGAATTCAAAAGATGCAGGCTCGTTATCTGTTTCCTTGTTATCTTCTTTCTCTTCGGGCATCGCGTGGTCGTTCCACCTATCTGTCGCTTGAACTCTAACTCATTCAGAAATGGGGAGGCTGTAGTTACTGCCGATTGCTCTCCCCGGCGGTCGGGGGCGACTCTTCAACTTCCGAAGAAAAACTTTTCGACATGGCACGATGATATCTATCGAGGCGGGAGAGAATCCTTCATTGAAACTAGAAAGGACATTAGACACATTGTGCGACCGAAAACAACATTTGCACCTATTCTCCGATTAGGCTATCATGGCAAGCAAAGAGGATATAGAACTGGCACGAGAACTTGTGAAGAAGTCCACCAAAATGTCAGCACTCACAGGTGCAGGCATTAGTGTTGATTCGGGGATACCAGATTTCCGATCTGAGGGAGGTCTGTGGGAGAGATACGATCCTCACGAATATGCCACCTACGAGAGTTTCCTGAGAGACCCTTCGAGGTTTTGGACTATGGGTCAAGAGCTTGCCGAAGTTCTTTTGAAAGCGAAGCCTAACGAGGCACATCTCCAGCTGGCCAAGCTCGAGAAAGAGGGTAGGCTTCTAGCCATCATCACTCAGAACATCGACAATCTACATCAAGCAGCAGGGAACACCCATGTAGTCGAGCTTCACGGCAACTATCTTCGCGCGTATTGCATGGACTGCAATACTGAATACATTGGAGAAGAGATACATCGCCGCGTCGTAAGAGGGGAGATTCCTCCCAGGTGTGACAAGTGTGAGGGAGTTCTGAAGTCGGAAGCGGTTCTTTTTGGAGAGCCGATGCCAGAGGGGCCAATGGCTGAGGCGGTACGATTGTGCAACGAAACTGACCTGATGCTTGTCATTGGGACTAGTCTTACTATATATCCAGCTGCTTACCTTCCTCAGCTTGCCAAGAACTCAGGAGCCAAAGTGATTCTTGTGAACCTAGAAGGGATGAACAGAAACGGTGTTGCTGACATAGTCCTAAGAGGACCAGCTTCAGATCTCGTACCCAAAATCACGAAGATCTAGACCTGTATTGGTGGAAAGGCGAACCAAGAATAAGCACCCAAAAAGCCAGGAATAACAATGACAGCCAGAAGGATTGTTATCAGCCCTAGATAGTGCAGTTCATTGTCCATAAGCCAGAGTCCAAGGTATGAGTAACCATACGAAACTACGCACGCTGTGAATCCCAAAACCGCGGTTGAGGGGAGCGGGATGCCAATGGCCAAGAAACCGCCCACAGTTGTCCAGAGAATCCCAATGTCCAATATCACAAAGAATCCTCTAACAGCAAGGTAGACTATGATGGATACAAGGAGGCCAATCTGGGAGAATGTCAACCGTGCTGATAGGCTCATCTTCTGTCAATGAAGGCACACTCAGCCCGCTAATTAGGCTTTTCTAGGATACAAGAAGGCCTTTATCAGGAAACGTTGGTCAGCAGGAACGCCTTGAAGGAACAATATGTATGGTCATTGGCAAGCCTAGGACAGCTTTCTATTCTCCTTGAAGTCAGTTCCCCCAAACCTGGGAACGTTAGTCGTCTTCGACGGTTTTCAGATACTGGCTACAGGCACTTCCTTGCAAGTGCCTCTCTTGCAGGCAGAGGACTCCACATGGCGGCACAGAGAGGGGCCGAACTGGCAAGCAACAAGCTGAAGCCGGAGCAAATAGGGCTTGGGGAGATAATCGTTGAGTGTTCTCGAGACGTGTTCTCTGGATTAAATCAGAGGAATACCATTTTTGGCACACTTCTTCTTCATGTACCCTTGGTAGTGGCAGCGGGCGCTGTGGTCAGTCGGCACGATTCCTTCTCTCAGAAGGCAATGATGGAGCATGTGAAACTGATTCTCGACAATTCTACCGTTGAAGACACCATCAATCTCTATAGAGCCTTCCACATTGTTAGACCGGGAGGGCACCTGAACAAAGAAGATGCGACATGGACTGAGGTTCATGATAGATACGACATTGACAATCCGGATGTTTACGAGAACATCAGAAAGGATGGAATTACCATCCAAGAGCTCTTTCGAATGTCAGCCGAAGTCGATCCAATCTGCGGCGAGTGGTCTCAATACTACAACAGCATAATCAATGAAGTCTACCCGTATCTGAATCGCATTACGGGAGGGCTAGAGGATCTTGAGGAGGGCATAGTCAAGACCTTCATCTGGCAGCTATCACGACAACCTGATGGTCTTATTGCAAAAAAGGTCGGACGCAAACGAGCTGAAGATGTCCGCGCATTGGCTGAAAGAATAGTGCTCGAGGGAATGAATGGGAGAGCAACTGAGGACCTCATGGAACACCTAGACGAGGAACTGAGAAGAGAAGGAAACCTCCTCAATCCAGGCACAACTGCAGACTTCGTTTCTGCCGCTATATTCTGCAAGCTGGTTTCGATGCAATTTGGAGAAGAATAGAGCTATGGAGGAAAAGGCCCGAGAATCCCACTGAATAAGATTGCCGCCAAGATGAAGAGCAGGATGGCTGATGGCAACAGCATCGCCTTGGCTTCGAGGCGCTTTATCTCACGTACTTCTCTGCTCGGACCTAGTTGGTATGAAATGAACAGAATGAGTCCCAATATCACTAGAAATGCAGCAATGCCTTCATGAGCCATGTTGAAACCTCTGGAGAACACAAGTCTGCTCGGCAGTATTAATCATAATCGGAGTGGCTGATGCAGCGGAGAACTGTAAGGCAAGGTTGATTTGTGAGTGAGAACCACCAAGTTCACTCATGTTCTGCTCAGAACTTGAAGGATGAGATGTTCAAACTTTCGTCTAAACTCCTTGGCTCGCTCGATGTCGGCAAGATATAGGGGTTGTCTCATGTCTTTGAGGTTTGGTACCTTCTTGCAAAGATTGAGGCGAAGCAATTTCCTAAGAGCGAAAGAAACAGTCCTTGGCGCCAACTCTACTCTCCTGCTGAGATCTTTTGGAGTCATTGGCCCTTCGTGTGTCAAGCGGTCTAGGATGACTATTGCACTCCTAGGTAGCTCTACGGACATGTTTCATGCTGTTTCCCTGATGGCGATGCCTTCCGGGCGGCCCGTCGCCCAAACCGAATATAAGAAGCTAGGTCAGCGCATGCTGCTCCCAGCTGAGAGTAGATACTCTGTATTGAGATGGGCAAAGATGGACTACCGTGCGAGTATACATACCCTAATCGAAAGGGATCACAAATCAGTGAATGAAAGACCGAGAGGAGTCAACGCTGGACAACGACGGCTTCAGACGGTAGTAGGAATCTATGCTGAACATAAGTTTTAGTTCTCTAATCTTGTTCATATCGATTTGATAGTAGGGTCGCCGCATGTCACTCAGATTCGGAATCTTGTGACATAACTCCTCCTTCATGAGCTTACGAAGTGCAAAACTTATGGTTCTGGGAGCAAGGTCGACTCTATCGCTGATGTCCTTTGGCGTCATCGGTCCATCAATGGTCAAGCGTGCGAGTACGATTTTTGCACTCTTAGGGAGTCGGATAGACATATGATGCCATCCCCACGACAATCATCATACAATTGACCCGCCGTCAAATATAAGGAATGAGGTTTCAGCAGGCTGCAACAATCCAGATGTGCGGTCGATAACGCAGTATTCAAGTGCGATATGCTCTGACTAATTAACCCATCAGAATGCGGGCAGCCTTTGGAGTGTAGATTCGTGACAGAACAGGTGTTCATCACAAGAATGATTCCTGATGTTGGGCTGAAGGCGATAAGTGCCGCCTTTGAAACGAGCATCTGGACGAAAGAAGAACCACCCTCCAAGGCAGATATCATCAGGAAAGCAAAGAGAGCATCAGGAATTGTCACACTTCTAACAGATTCAATCGACGGTGAGGTTATAGAATCTCTGCCCGAGCTAAGAGTCATTTCTCAGTATGCAGTTGGTTTTGACAACATCGATATCTCCACTGCTACGCAAAAGGGAATCATGGTCACCAACACACCTGGCGTGCTCACCGAAACGACAGCCGACTTCACGTGGGCGCTCATACTGTCAGTGTCCAGGCGAATCATGGAGGCTGACAAGTACGTTCGCGAGGGGATGTGGAGAGTCGCATGGGGTCCTAGGTTACTTCTGGGAAGAGACATATTCGGCGCGACCCTGGGGATTATAGGACTTGGTAGGATTGGACAGGCCGTGGCACGGAGAGCCACGGGGTTCTCAATGAGAATACTCTACCACTCGCGCACTAGAAGCGACGAAGCATTGGCCATAGAGAAGGCTACTGGGGCTGTTAGGAAGGATATTGGAGAACTGCTTCGCGAATCGGACATCATCACTGTTCATGTTCCGCTCACAGCAGAAACGCACAACATGATCGGTCCTGATGAGCTTGCTATGATGAAGCCCGGCGCCGTTCTCATAAACACTTCAAGAGGGCCGGTCGTCGACGAAGACGCATTGTATGATTCGTTGAAATCAGGGCATCTTGGAGGTGCTGGACTTGACGTGTTCACTCAAGAGCCCGTTTCTTTGAAGAATCCACTTCTTAAGATGCCCAATGTAGTCTTGGCTCCTCATATCGGAAGTGCCAGTATTGATACCCGGAATAGAATGGCACAAATCTGTTCGGAAAACCTGATAACGGCTCTTCAAGGAAATGTGCCCCGGTACATAGTTAACCCGGAGGTTCTACGAAATGAGTAAGGATTGCATTCAGAGCATCATGAGCAGAAGGTCGATTCGAAGGTACACTGATGGCACTATATCTGAGAACGACATTGAGATGATATTGAGAGCAGGTTTCAGCGCGCCTTCTGCAGGTAACATGCAACCTTGGCGAGTCGTCGTCGTCAGGAAGGAATCATCGCGAAATCGTCTTGCTGAGGCGGCACTTAGGCAAACGTTCGTGGCCAGAGCACCTGTGGTGCTTGTTGTGTGTGCCGTGCCAAGAGAGTCCGCACTGAGATACGGGGAAAGAGGAATGTCTCTCTATGTCCTACAAGACACAGCAGCTCTTGTTGAGAACCTACTTCTAGCAGCGCATTTCTTGGGATATGGCGCCTGTTGGGTTGGAGCCTTCAACGAGGACCTCGCAAGGGGAGCTGTTGGCGTTCCTGATGATATGAGACCAGTTGCAATTATCCCGATTGGTATAAGTGCAGAACCGACCTCTAGAACACGTCCTCGTCGTCCTTTGTCCGAGGTAGTTGTTTCAGAAAGCTTCTGAGTCTGTCAAGGGAACTGTGCTCACCACAACTTTGGTTGGTCCTTACTTTTCCTCAATTGCGAGTGAGTCCCGTGAAATGGCCACACCAATTGTGATTCCACCAAAATCATCGGAATACTCTCTGTGTTCTAGCCCTCTCTGGTCATTCTCTTGACGCTGTCAACAACCTCATGGGCCATCATCACAGCACCTATGAGCTCTATCTTGGGTTCCGTATCTGGTGCTCCAGGAGTGGCTGCTGAAACACGACCCATAGCGCGCCCCATGCTCTTGATTAGCGTAGTTAATGCGATCTGAGCAGATACATCCAATTTGCTACTCTCGACTTGGGAGATCAATTCGGCGAGATCTGAAATGACGCTGTCTGAAACCTCGGTTGCCGTTTCTGCTCTTCTTACGTAATCGCGAAACTTGGCCTCAGTTTCTGGCGCCGCTGTCGATTCGGCAGCCAGTTTGAGATGAGCTACCTCAGACTGAAGATTGCTGATTGTCTGATCCTTGGTGGTGATGGTTCTGAGGAGTTCCTCCTCCCTTTCAGGACTTGCTGCTGCTTCAGCCATCTTAGTCTGCATCTGGGCCATTGTCTTCTCTCTCTCAGAGATCTCAACCTTGATTGCATCGAGCTGAGCCTGTACAGCCGTGAGGGAGCTCTCTCTTTCTGTCAGAAACTCCTGTAGCTGTTTGTTCTCGCCTTCAAGCTTCTGGATATCAGCCTTCATGCTCTTCGCAGTGTCCTTAGCCTCCTTGAGGTCACTGCGGAGAGACACAAAATCAGGGTCCGGAGGAGATATGGTTCGCAGAGCCACTGTTCCAATGACGATAACCACTGCAACAACATAGAGTAGGCCAATGAACATCGACCCATACACAAAGTCAGTCAGGGCCTGGACTATTCCTACGAAATCCCTGTAGGAACCGAATTCAACGCCATCGATCCACCACATGGAGCCAAAGCCAGCATAAAGTATCATGATGGACGCCACAGCCAAGCTTATGATGCCGCCTAAGACGAGTAGGTTACGTTTCAGGATGTCACGGGGCAGATGACGCTGGTACAACAACGCAATTATTCCAATGAACAAGAGAGGCAAGGCATAAGGGATCACCGCCACAAGATCTTGCATCGGATATTGGAAATCAATGGCTGCACTGAAACCTGTTGACAAGTTGGGGTCGACCATCAGGATTCCTCCTATTACGCTGGAGGAATACAGGAGATTAGTCGAATAAGTATATTCTGGGTACTATTGGATACTGGAGAATAGCTGCGTTTTTTCATATATCCAGAAAAGGCCCATTCGTATTACGGGCTTGCCATTTTCGTACCGGAGCAGCACAAAACATCCGGATGCATTGCTGTCCATCTCCGATATGCACAATAGTGGCAACTAATCACTGATGAAAGCACAACTACAGGATTAAGGATCGGCGCTACTAGATTTACTAAAGCCAATGTTCGCCTAACGCCTATTGAAGAAGCTACGTCCATTCAAACTGAAAAGGCCGATACATTGTACTGGCCACTCAAAACACTGAGGATATAGCACATTTGTGTCTTCGATAACATGTAGACCGTCTAATAACACCGAGAGAATCAGTTTACTATGAAAACAAATATCATGAGAACAGATTAGATTAGCTCAAAGCTTGTTCGTCGAGCTGAACAATTGGATGTATGTGAACCAAAGTGGAGTTATGGCTGCTGATTCTGATAATCTTCTTCATTACCGTGCTATTGATTGCGACACGGGCAGTTCATCATACATCAGCCGCATTAGTTGGGGCGGTATTAGCATCGATTGCCCTTATCACGAATGGGGTCCCCGATCAAGAAATCTTGGCCATGGTGCGTTTAGAGCCGATTCTTGTGATTGCCGGGATGACAGTAGTGGCTGAGGTGATGCGGGGTGCAGGCGTCTTTCAGTTTCTTGTGGTATATCTCATCCGGTTGACACGGGGGAATCCCAAGAAGCTATTCCTAATATTCTGCTTGCTAACCGCGGCTCTATCGACGGTGGTGTTGAATACCGTTGTGATATTGATAATGGGATACTTAGTGATTTTGACATGCCAGGCACTCGAGATTAGACTTCATGGGTTCCTACTTGGGAAAATGTTGGCGGTTGGCGCCGGTGGTGCGTTCACATTGATTGGCACCACATCGAATGTAATCATTGCTGATTACGCAGGATTCGGATTCTATTATTACATCACACGATTTGGCATATTAGCGTTAATAGTTATCACGGTGTCACTAGTCGCCGTTTTTCTAATGATTCGTCGTCAATTAACCGTAGAAGATTCAAAGACATCTGACCGTATGATGGACTTAGATCCTTGGACGATGGTACCAAATCGACGGTTGTTCTGGGTATACGCAGGATTCTTTTCCCTACTCATCGTAGCCTTTGTCCTCTTTCCTCAGCCATATGTTGTCGCCATTGGGGGAATGATGGTCTTCATGACGGTCAGTCATGCTGATCCAGGGGCAAGTCTTCGCGACATAGAGTGGGACATCATCTTCTTCATTGGAGGGCTCTTCGTTCTGGCAGGCGCACTGGAACTTGTCGGAATTCTCAGTGTGATTTCAGACGTCATTCTTTCGGCAAGCGGCGGGCAATTGATACCTGCATCATTGATGTTGCTTTTGGGAGCGTGGTTTGGAGCTTTCGTTATTGGTGGTTCACCCATAGCTGCGGTCTTTGCACCCCTTGCCGTCGATATGGCTACGGTCATGGGTTGGCCTATCGGCGTACGGGATCCACTATTTTGGGGCGTAGGATTTGGGGCCGCTCTGGGCGGTGTAGCAACACCGTTTGGTGCAGTACCATTGCTAGTTCTATCAATGGTTAGCTTCGAGAATTCAGAAATGTCATGGCACAGGTTTCTCATCATTGCAATACTGGTGAACATCATACAGATTGGATTTTGCTCAATCTATATCATCCTCTTCGCACTACCTATATGAGCAAGTAGATGTCTCTCCGACACTCGTACAGAACTGCAGGTAAACCAATACTATGGCTACTCTAGAGCGTGAGTTGTCTTCGAGAAGTTTATTCTGGCGATAATGCCCTATGAGGAAACTACGACGTTCTGCCCCGGGGAGTTCACCGGGACAGAACACCCTTCTACTCTATCTCTTCCACAACTCTGCCTTGAGCTTCTCGTGGTCCTCCACGATGGTCTTAAGACATTTGAACAGCCGACTTGCCTCATCGATCGAAAGAAGAAAGGCCCCCTTGACATCTCGGTCTTCACCGAGAGAGAGGCGAATCTTGCCGTCATTCACCCATCCCTCATCGGTCTTCTCTGGGGACTGGAGCTGAACTTCAAGCCATGTTCTCCGTGTCGCACCTGTCTGGCGGTCATCGAAGAAGTGTTTGATCTGAAGTCGGCGTTCATAAATCCTAGGCTTATCACCCATCTTTCAAAGCACCTCTATCAAGTAACAGGTCTTTGCACCTGTACCGCCTTCACATTCGCTTCTGGGAATATTTCTTCATTTCTCGGAAATGCCGAGCTATGTCTGTTTCCACGAACCTCCTATGGCCGTCGTACTCAAGAAAAGCCTTATCTGAAGAGCTGAGTCAATCGGGGCTGGCGGACGCTCAAATGGACAAGAACCGTAGACTTACCATCCAGAGATTTGCTTCGACAATCATCATCATGATGCTTGTATTACCGACGCCCTTGCTTATGGTTGAAGGGAGTACTCAAGAATCGGTATCTAGTTTGATTATTGATCCGCGCTTGAACGCCGCGATGATGAACTCGAAGCAAGATGAGGTTCTTCCAATAGTCATTCAGTTCCCTGAAAGGTCTACACCCAACTCAATGGAACGTGCGATAGCCAGTCTTGGACTTGAGAGAGTTATCTTGCGTCATGTCTTCAGTTTCATACCGGTCGTTTCACTCTATGCTGGGGTTTCAGATATTGAGTCCCTGTCAACGTTGGAAGGAGTGTCCGGAATCGCCTTAGACACTATCAGGTCTGCAACCGCAGAGCCGAGCTTCGGCCATGAGAGTCTCAGCAATGGCGTTCATTATGAACACTTCACAGAAACGCTAGATGCAACAGGCATGTGGAGTCAAGGCTACTTTGGAAATGGTACAGTGGTGGCTGTCCTAGACACAGGCGCACAGAGGGACCACCCGGATCTTGAAGGTAAGATCGTTGGCTTTGAGGACTTGATAGGGACCGGAGTCCTTTCCTATGATGATAACGGACATGGAACAGCCTGCGCCTGGAATGTCGTCGGAACAGGAGCAGCCAGCGGAGGCAATTTTACAGGAGTGGCCCCTGGTGCGAAACTGTTGATTGTGAAAGTCCTAGATCAGGATGGGCAGGGATCGGATTCTATCATAGCGCAGGGAATAGAGTACGCAGTTTCGCAAGGCGTCGATGTCATCAGCCTCAGCCTTGGGGGGCCTTGGGCTGACACTCAGCTCATAATCGACCCTTCGGTGCAGGCTGTCAGAGAGGCTGTTTCCGCTGGTGTCGCAGTGGTCGTGGCCTCCGGGAACTCTGGCCCAGCACCATTCTCAGTATCCTCGCCTGGGTATGTCGATGAAGTCATAACCGTGGGAGCATCTTCAGAGTCGACCGGAGTAACGGCATTCAGCAGTCGTGGACCGGTAGAACGTCAGAACACGGTCCCCCGCGGTCGGTTCGCCAAACCTGATATCCTGGCTCCGGGCTCAGACGTGATTTCTGGACGTTCACACAGCTCCAACACTCTTGAGTATCCAATCTATGAGGAGCCGACCTATGGCCTAAGCTATACTCAGTGGTCTGGAACGTCTGCATCAACAGCACAGATAGCTGGGCTCGTGGCACTCCTGAAACAGAAGGACGGTAGCCTCACTCCACTCCAGGGAAAACTGGCTCTGATGGCGACCGCAAAGGACCTAGGTGCGGACTCAATGGAGCAGGGTTGGGGATTAGCAAATGTCACAGCAGCTTCCAATCTGCTAAACTCTTCCTCGGGACAGCTTACTCTGATGACTCCAAGAAGATATCCGACTCTTCCAGGAGCTGCGACAGTACTAGTCATAGGGGAAGACCGGCCTGACCAAAACATCACCATTATGTCCACCACCAATCTTGGAACCGCAGAGATCGTGCAGTCTGGAAACGCGAGTCAGTTCGTGAAGACTCAGGATGGAACGTTCACTGTCAATGCTGGCTATTCCTTCGTCACTGTTGGATTGGATATGCCCGATATGCTACCTCTGAACGCGACAGGACTCTACACTGGAACGCTAACTCTGGTTTCAGGAGGTATGAACGTAACAGCAATTGACCTCGAGCTCACAATTACGACGTACGGCGGGAGACTGCTTGCTGACATGGCTCATCACGACGTTGACGTAGATGATCCAAGCTTCTACAGCTACTTCCAAGACTATCTTAGACAGCAGGGCGTAGTCTTGGAAGAGTTTGGTAGTAGTGCCATCTTCATGCCCGACAGTATCGATAGTGGCGATCTCGCAACCGCAGAAACATTCATGATCATGGACACTGAGCTTCCTTATGGACAGTCTGAGATTGATGCCCTGCACCAGTTCGTTCTGGATGGGGGGACCTTGCTGGTCCTCTCAGAATTCTACAACACCACGAGTGAGGAGGCACTCTTCGGTATTGACTCCTACAACGAGATTCTTCAGCCCTACGGGATTCAGTGTGAGAGATTCGGCATAGGCGAAGGCCCTGA
Source organism: Candidatus Thorarchaeota archaeon (assembly GCA_046758445.1). Taxonomy (GTDB): domain Archaea; phylum Asgardarchaeota; class Thorarchaeia; order Thorarchaeales; family Thorarchaeaceae; genus SMTZ1-83. The sequence continues at coordinate 24,278 of JBHIAE010000005.1, forward strand.
TGATCTCACCGGGGAGTTGTATGGACTGGACTATGGAGGTGCAGTTGAGTCAGATCCACTAATGAACGGCGTTAGCAACCTGTACATCTTATGGGGTAGCACTCTAAGTGTCAATCCATCAGTCGCTGGAGCAAGAGGGCTCTTCTGGTACGATCAGGCCAAAACTCACGCTATTGTTGCTGCTGCGGAGGCAGGTAAAGGGAAGGTCATAGTGGTTTCGGATGGTTCTACCCTATATGATGATGTTCTTTATGATGCCATCCAGGGAGACGCAGACAATCTAAGATTGTTGCGCAATATCGCAGGCGCCATCATACCAACTACGCCTAGGATATTCGATGTGGAGCTAAACACACGCGAAATAGGCGAGCCAGCAAACCTGACAACATTTGTCTTTGACGACGATCTAGACGAAGTGACCATCACAATAGTCGGTCCTAGTGGCTCCACTATCCCCGGCGTGGTCACTGAGAGGCTAGGATACCTGTTCACCACTGAGTTCACTCTCGAGAGTGGTGGCTTTTACGATGTCACCATAGTCGCAACAGATGCCGATGAGAACGTGAAGACATTTCAGAAGACATTCTTGGTTCCGATTGATCCAGCTGATGACGTATTCATAACGACTGTAACCTTCGGCCTTCTTGCTGTGGTAGGAGTATCGCTCATCTACGTCATTGCCATCAGGTTTGGAGGTAGACGAAGAAGGCCTAGAAGACCTGTATCTCTGCCCGATGAGTATGGTCCAGAACCTGATGAGTGGGGTCCTCCACCGACTATCGAATAGGCCCTAGGGTTCGTTCAAGCAATGACAGTAGCTGACCGTGCCTGCTCTTCAGGAGAGGCTGCTCTATGAGCTTCGCACCAGTTTCCACACGTTTGAGAATCTCGTAACCAATACGTCCTCCCATCCGAGGCCCCAGCACCTGTCCTCCAATCAAGCGGCCTTCTTCTGTGGTGACGAGTGCCACTTTCGTTGACTCGGAGAGATCCTCTAGGTAGGAAACAGCAACACCAATTCCCAAATCCCTTGCAGTAGTGGATGAGTGGCCTATGCATACAATGTCAGTCCCAAAGATGTGGTCGTACTGCAGGCGCAGCGGAGTATCATCGTATATCTTTTCACTGCCAACTGCGGCTACTCCAGCCTGCCTGCCTGCTCGAGCCGCTGTGCTTCCTACTGGCATAAGGATCGGGCCACCTGAGAGTGGATCTATCATCTCAATGCAATCTCCGACGGCAAAGACACCACTGGTTTCGGTTTCCATTCTGCTGTTGACCGGAACTCCTCCCAACGAGCCGAGCTTCAGACCCAACTTCTTGGCAAGGATGGTGTTTGGCCTGACTCCTGTCATGAATAGGACTGAGTCAGCCGCTATCTCTTTGCCGCCCACCTCAATACCGACGGCCTTATCGGTTCCAAGAACTCTTGAGGGTGCCGACCCCAGATGAAGATGTATCTGTCTTGGTATTCTTGAAAGAAGCTCTTCGCTCATAGATTCCTCCAACTGCCTCCGCATTAATCGCGACCTAATCACGATGTGAACATCCTTCCCCATCTTGAAAAGACGCTCGGCCGTTTCTAGGCCACTGAAGCCTGCTCCTACTATGACGATCGATCTTTGGTCGTTGAGGATCCTTCCAATCTGAGTTGTATCAGCCATGGATTGGATTGTGTAGACGCCTGGAAGGTCAACGCCGGGTATGTCCGGAACGGCCGGGATGCCTCCTGTGGCAATGATTAATCTATCAAACTTGATTGTTGAGGTCTGGTCTTCACCCAATACCAAGTCAATTGTCTTTTTGCTGAGATCTCCACCAACCACACTTGTCCCTGAATGAATCTGAATCTGCTTTGCTGCAAGTACTTCTGTAGACCAGTCTGGAATGTACAGTTCTCGAGTATCAGGGTCTTCCAATGCCAATGCAGAACCCGGTTTCTTATGAGCAGATACCTTCTCTTCTGTAACCAGGGTTATTTCCGCCCTTGAATCAAATGTTCTTGCGGCCAACGCAGCAGCGGCCCCTCCGGGTCCGTAACCGACAATCACAATCTTCAATCGACCACACTTCCCTTCCTGCTTTCTCTGATACGAGGCACAAGGTAGACGACAACTATCAATGCTGCGGCACCTATTCCAATGATCAAGGCCATGGAGTTGTCTTCAACTATCTGAAGCGTACCGACATGTAACTCTACTGTTACGCCCGCTAGGCTAACTGCTGCAGCATAGACTTCGTAGTTGCCTGGGACCAGCGCAGATGGAGAAACGTCTATCTCATATAATCCAAGGTTTCCCGTGAGACTCAGATTGAGGGGAAGGCCTGAAACGGGGCGAAAGCTAATGTAGACAGCTTGTGCCAAAGCATAGCCCTCCACAACCACTTCGCCCGTAACACGTTCAGAGATGAATAGACCGACCCGGACAACATAGCTGTCCAAGGTCGCACTGACAATCCTGAGATTGCCCAGACCTTGAGATAGCATCACAGGATGGAGTATTGACCAATAGTCTGAATCGCTCACGTTGAAGAGCACACTATGAAGTATCTCGTACTCCTCAATATTCACAACGTACTGAAACGATGCTACATTGGTTCCCGTGCTCACGCCGGACTCTACTTCTCCAAACTCCCCATCCACTATGCTCCAGGCGATTGAGAGGTTTGCAGGTGCATCATCTCGATCGGATATCTCGATGCTGACATTGAATGAATCTAATGATGGCTCAACAGTGATGTTCTCTACGAGGGGCCTCCACTGGTTGTGCAAGCGGGTATTGTTAGTCTGATCGACAGGAGAAAGCGTAGCATTGCTCGTAGTAACGGACACGTTTCCTCTTTTGTATGGGTTGCCCCTGTCAACACTGAGAAACACCGTGTCGTCGTCTGTCCACCAATCGGCTGACAAAGCGGACGAAACGTACATGCTTCCTAACCATTCATACACGGATGCTGAGCCCATAGTGACATTGACAACCACATCATAGCCGCTTGGTCCCGAACTGATGTCTTCATCAGAGTCCAAGTGAAGCGTCAGGACATTTGTTCCTGAGTAATCAGGTGTTCCTCTTGACGACACAGCGAAGGCTTGGTGAGTTTTGGTCTGATAGTACTTCACACTTCTAATGTCCAGCTCTGCGTCAATTGACAAGTCTACTGGTGAACTCAGCACATCGTCTATACCTACCCAATCTTCAACTACCATTCCGCTCTGAAGTGCCATATCTAGAACATGCCTCACGGACCAGACCGAATCGATAAGACCGAATCCCCAGTCATCGAGGGGTGGTGAATAGTGCGAAGTCAGACTGCCTGCACCCATAGTCAACGCTGTAAGGTCATTCCATGGAGAAGAGTCGGGGGATGCCTGTCGTATTAATGCCAGCAGACCTGCAACATGAGGAGCAGCCATGCTTGTTCCTGCTCTCGAAATCCATAATCCTTGTATGTTCTGAGATGCTGCCAGTACGTTGGAACCCGGTGCGGCCACGGTTACTTTCTTTACACCATCAACTCGCGGGCCTCTGCTGGATCCGGTGTCTATGTTATGAGCCCCCTCGTTATAATTGACAACAGTAACAGCGAGGTCCGCTGTGCTTGGAGAGCTGATTGTTCTTGTATTATCAGTCTGACTCAAGAACTGAAGGTTGGTCAAATGCCAGTTGCCGTCCCATGCAAATAGGTCCACAGTTACATTCCCTCCCCCTGGGTTTGTGAGTCCGACGTTCCAGTTCCCATTCGTCCAGTTATGGTCATCTTCTGATATCTGAATGAGCAGATTGTTCATTCCTCTCAGACTAACGTCAGCAAATGCATAAGCATGGAGGCTAGGTGTTGCGATCACCTGGGAGCTACCTGCTATTGTTGAGAATGCACCAAAGTCTATGGGGTCTCCACTCGGAGGAATTAGAAACACATGCTCATCTTGGTCCTCGCTATGCCAAAGAAAGCTCAGGGCTGATGCATCCGGGGGATTTGTAACATCAAGAACAGCGCTCGAGTTCGCACCTGAGCCAACTTCGAGGTGGGCATGTTTCGGTCTATTCCCGAGATTTCCAGCGGCCACAGTGCTGATTGTGCCGTACTTCATGAATGCCTCTGTGATAGCCAGATCCTCCAAATCCGTGCCATCAAGAAATCCGATATAGCTCGAGAATGACATGTTGATGATATCGGCGCCATACTCTACTGCAAAGTAGATTGCGTCCACGATATCGCTAGACCTCAAAGGACTCTTTACTACAATGAGGTCGGCACCCGGAGCCACACCCAGAAACGATGTGAAACCAGGCTGTCCGCCAACTGCTGTGGATGCTATATGGGTGCCGTGGCCCTGTGGGTCTCCTATCTGATATGCTTGGGTAGTCAGGTTCACTCCGCGGAAATAGACTTGGCTGTTCTCTTGGTCATAGAGAACCTTCACCTTTGGCTCTCCCAGTACCACTACATCTTCAGATGGGATATCTGCCACGCTGTTGTTATTCGCATCGATTCCCCCGAGCCATAGGTCTCCTTCGTTGACATTGAATTGACCATCATCACCTGTGTCTATGAACATGTACTCATTATTGATCTCAATGGTGGCTGGAAACTGTTTGTCGATATGATTGATGGGTCCCTCGTCGGGATCTGCGATGGAGTCACCATCTATGTCTACGTAGTAGTCAGAGCCCAACGTGACCACATGATACGGTCCTGAGCTTTGCCTCCATAGGCTTGGGTGTGCCCATTCTACACCGAGATCAATGACGGCCACTGTTGCGCCGGAGCCATTGATTGTGGTTCCATCCTTCTTCAGATTCGCCCAGACATCAGGTGCACCCGTGGCCGGCACTGAAGACTGAAGAGAGGGGTAGAACTGTTTCTCGCCTGATGTAGCTCTCACCAGACCCACGCTTGACAAGGCATTGAGTGACGCAATGCCCGAAACCCTTGCAGAATAGATTCTGCCCACACTGATGACTGATCTCCCCATTCTCTCAAACTTTACACCAAGTGACTCAGCAACGATGAGTTGTTCGGGTGACAGTTCTTCTTCAAACTGAAGAAGTGCCCTGTGGCTAAACTCATCTGGAAATATCTGGTTACCAACAGATGACGATGAGAGCATCCTCATCAGTTGTGGCTCAATTGAAATGGGATTGCTCTCTTGAATCACCATTGAATACTGGCGCGCAGCTGGCGCAGCTGGTATAAAGAGGGCAACAAGGAGGAGTGCCAATATCAAATGGCGTCTGAACATCGTCTTACCTCGGCGGTGGGTTCTAAAGTCGTTCTCTCCATGGTCCTGATATGCTTTTGCGTGACTGAAGTAATCCCCGTCCCCCTTTGATAGCTCTTATAACAGGAGCAGACGGAGCAAAACACACACGGACGTGCTCTCAATGACTTCTGTGGAGGAAATCAAAGAGCTATTAGAGAAGGGCGAATCTAGAAACATGGAGTTCAAACGGAACCTCTCGAAAGTAGACATGAAGCCGGAGCGGCGTCAGAAGTTGGTCACCCGTGTAAAGTACATGACGTGTGAAAGCCCTTTCGAGGGCCTCTTCCTTTTGGGCATTGAGGACATTGGGGGGAAGAAATGGGAGGTCTTCGGTCTCTCGGAACCACGACTCGAAACAGCCGAGGGAGTGCTTCATGAGATATGCAGGGAGGCAGAAGTAGAGATTGTTGAGGAGGAGAGAATTGAGACTGACAGAGGCCTTGTTGGGCAATATCTCCTGAAGAGAATCGCTGCGCTCGAGATCAAGGAAACTTGTTCGGTCAATGTCGCGGGCCGAGTCAATTCAGGCAAGTCAACTCTCATTGGTTCAATTGTCACTGGAACTCCAGACAATGGTGCAGGAAGCTCGAGGTCATTTCTCCTCAAACACCCACAAGAGATCACGCGTGGTCAGACAGCAGACATTCATCTTGCCTTCATGGGCTTCAGCTCTGAAGGTGAGAGCATACACTTGGAGAATCCTCTAGATAAGGCTGAATCAGGAAGAGTTCTTGACACTTCTACAAAGATACTCACCTTCTTCGATGCGCCAGGTCACCGTGAGTACAGCAAGACGATGATCAGAAGCATCTTGGGGGCAGACGCACAGTATGGACTTGTGTTAGTCCCTGGTCCCGACGAAGCCCAACTAATCAGAAGTGAGGAGAGCCGCACGGGACTTCGTCGACTAGATGACATCACCCGTGAACACTTGATTCTCATGACTAGTCAGGGGACACCGTTCATCGTTGCAATCTCAAAGGTAGACAAGACTAGTCCAGAAGACCTGCTTCTTGTCACTGATGTCATTCGTGACACGCTGAAGGAGATTGGCAAGATCCCTGTCAACGTCAAGACAAGGGATGAGATTCCAGCCTTGGTTGGAGAAATCGAACATGGAATCATAGTCCCGATCCTCGAGTTCGCCGCCACCGAAGAGTCCTCCATCGACTTCTTCACAGATCTCTTCAGAAATCTGCCATCGAACTCAAGGCATGTCGATCCATCGAAACCTGCACGCGCCTATGTAGACAAGGTCTATAGAGGAATAAGAGGAACGAACGTCGTGGTCACGGGAACAGTCAGATCGGGAGTGTTCAAGAAGGGACAGACGCTATTCATCGGACCAGACGAGAATGGAAACATGCAGGAAGGTAGGTTGTTCAGCATCGAGATGTTCAAGAAAAGAATCAGCACAGCAAAAGCAGGGGACCTGTTTGGTTTTGACATCAAGGATGTGGACAAGCACAAGATTCGAAGAGGACAGCTAATCACAGATCCAGATGATGACATCAGAAGCTGTCGCACATTTGATGCAAACATAGTTGTGACTCGTCATCCTACAAGGATCTCAGTGGGGTACTCACCAGTCTTTCAGAGCCACACAATCCAACATACGGTTACGCTCAAGAGGATTTTCGACGCTGATTATCTCAGCGTAGGTGACTTTGCTCGCGTAACACTCGAGTTCATGTCTCTTCCTGAAGCAATAGAAGTCGGAGACAAGATTGTACTTAGAGAGGCCAACACACGGGCTATCGGAACTGTTGTGGAGGTACTCAACTAGACTTCCCATTACTCCAGGTCGGATGCTCGGACTCAGAAGAGAATGTTTGTTCACTTCTTACGATACCTTTGTTGGAATAGACTCTTAGGACTGGCCGGACTTCTACGTGGTTCTTTGCTGAGGCCGTGATCACCCTCTTCATCCAGAAAGACGGCGCCGAAACTACTGCGAAGCTCTGCTGCTTGGTGTGAAGGAGCGTTGCTTCCACCGAATGACTGGCAACTGTTTCAACGTGGCCTCTTTCGCCCACAAGCAGAAGTGTGGGTCTGAGTCCTGCGTGGTTGAAGTCCGGCAATAGGATGACTCGCCCTTTCTTCACCAGAGAGTTGAGTCTTTGAGGGGATCCGATGAGAGTGTTAGATAGCACGCCCAGGCCTCCCTGAGTCAATCTCTCGAGAACTGCGCGTTCCGCCGCATCAATTTCGACATCTGAGAAATCTATGTGGCTCTCAAAAGTCACTTCCTCTTTCTGTTTGACTCCAAGAGATCTAAGAATCCACTCCAATACAGACTTGCCTTCAGCGACGATTCCTCCTGGTTTCAAGTCTTCGATGCTTAGACGATAGGTAATGGATTCCAAGACCTCATCTTTGGACTCCACAAGTCCTAGGAGAACGGTTTCTGAGCCTCTCATGCACTCTATTTCCAGCCAGCTCTCGGGCTCATCTTCCTTTGTTTCTGATTCCTTGACAGACAAGTGAACTCCGAGCGGAGTAGGATCACAGATTGCTCTTGGTGCAAGATGAATTGACTCAAGTAGATGTCGCCTGGCAGCAAGCTTTCGGGGCTTTCTAAGTGTTCCACAGAGTCCTTTGACAGCAATATGCTCCTCCGTTCCAAGAGGGACTTCGATTGCATCGTGCAGGTGTACTATCGCTTGCAACTGGGTTTCACTTTCAGCACTGTGTGGTAATGCCTGAATGAGCTCCAGTATTCTACTGAACCCTCTCCATGAGTAGGTGTCAATATGCTTCCTGAGATGCCGGACAAGGGGCTCCATTTTTGAGTCCGTTGATCTTTTGAACCACATTTCCCACCATTTCTCTCTGGAATCTCGTGACATCAGGGCATAGGCAATCCCATTTCCCACGGCTTGGCTCAATTCGAGAGTCCGGCGTGGCTCACTGAGCAGTTGAAGGAAAGCCGCTCTCGTGACAAGGCCAATGCCTCCTGCGGCCTCAAGAAGATCCTGCTCAAACACCAAAACTCCGTCGCCATTCAGTTCAAGTCCGAACCCCTGGCTAGTTGATTCAATCTTCCCTCGGGTCACGTATGTCGTTGGGAATTCAGGTTCTTTCCGTCCAAGTACGCGAGCAACCTTCTTGATTTCACGAGATAGGTCCTGTCTCAGTTCTTCAGTTGCCTCAATTCTCAGCTCCTCCTCGGTCGGAGGTTTCACCTTCTCGTACTTAGCCAGAAGACGAGCGTTCTTCCTTATCTTCTCGTACTGCGCGTGCTCGACATTCTCCCCTACTAGCATCACTCCATTTGTGTCAAAGAAGTAGACTCTGACATAGTCAACATTGACTACTCCAACAAGAAATGTGATTCCTTGAATCTTCGAGAAATGTTTACGGATGGTCGCAGCCTTGACACGCAGGACATCTACGGTGGAAGCTCCCGTTTCTTGAAACTGCCGCTCGCCGAATGAAGCAATCTCCTTGGGAACACCACGAACCTTGCGTGTCAACCTAGATCCCTCACTGAATGACAGTTGACGGTTCCGCCTGATAAGAGTGACTACAATGTTTCGACAAACGCTGGCATGAGAGTGCATGCCACAGCAGAAAGAGATTGTGACCAATACGTACGGACTGAAAGGTCGCGATAATTCAATGATCTGTTTATGCGACTTCAACAGATTCCATGTGCGTCTCGTACATTGGCATCAGGATGTTTCTTGTGGGTGTTGTGTTCATCACCACATCAAGAACCTCTTCATTCCTCATCAGAATGCAGCCCAGGAAATTGTACAGGAATTTGTCCAGTCTGATGTTGACTCCACGTCGAGGTACCTGAGTCAGAAGAAGTACGATGCTAAAGTCCCCGCGAGGCAACTGATTCAATATTCCTCGTTTCATATCAGGCTCGAGTTCATCCTCGAGTTGCCGGGTCATCACGCCTCGCTCCATGAAGTTGTAACGGATTCGTTCAAAGTCCCCGGACGAACTCTTCTTGGGGCGTATGAATGATATTGAGTATCCAAGTCGCTTTAGAGAGTTGTATCCAATATACGTCCTGAACAGCGGCGGACTAAGAGACTCAAGCTCCACCTTACGTAGTTCTACAGTTTCTCCGTCTCTGCGCACTTTGAGGTTCAACCACACACACTCCGTATAGGTCCCACAATTAGAACTATTAGAACCTATTTAAAGCGTTATGATACATTAGTCCGCGAAGGCGCCTTCCAGGGCTAAAATCTCGGCCTTTTTGTCAAGTCCAAGTCCATACCCGCCTAGACCATTGGTGGCAACAACTCTGTGACACGGCACGATAGGGCAGAGTCTGTTTTGAGCCATGACATTCCCCACAAAGCGTGCTCCCCCTGGAATCTTTGCTCGACTTGCTACCGTCCCGTAGGTGGCCGTTTCTCCTCTAGGAATTCTGAGTGTCACTTTCATTACATTACGCTGTTTTTCGGTCAAGTCAGAGAGGTCTAGACGAATACTTCGCAAGACCGGATGGTCCTGGCCATTTGCGATGGCAAACACTGCCTCGAGAACCTTGTGATGGTCGCTCTGCCGGCTTTCAGCCAAACCTTCGGCATGGACTGCTTGAATCGCTTCCGTTCGTGTTCTTCTGGGCAGTGATGTAGCGTAAAGACCTGACGATGTGAAAACGCCAGCTACCCAATCGCCATCCATCTCTAGTACTGCAACTGTCTTCAGTTCCATAGTCAATCACGGGCTGGACGCTATTTGTACTTCGCGCATTTCTTCAGCACAAAGCCAAGTATTGAGCTCAACTCGGGGTCACTCTTCTTCGACCCCATCTGTGACCATCCTCCGTCATTGTTCTGACTCTCCAAAATGAACTCAATGCTATGTCTGACAACCTGTTTCTCCTTGTCACTCTCTGGAGGACAGACCGCTGTCAGATCGATCATGTCGTAAGTCGATTTGTTATCCACTGCATCCTTCAGATGCTGGTAGAGGGCCGCCCGTGCCCCCTGGAGGATTTCGCTGTCGGAGTTGATGCCTAGGGCTCTCAACCCTGAAAGGATGTTACCAGTGGCCAGAGGGTCAGATTCTTCCATGTCTCTGAAATCTGGCCAGTTCCCATCCTCGTATTGCATGTGCATCAGGAAGTCCCTGGCCCTGCGTAGCCGTTCTTCGTCCTCGAAATCAGCAAGACATAATGCTTCAAGGGCTTTGCCAGTGAGCCATGTCAAGGTCTTTCCTACGGGATACCATCTTCTTCCCCATGTCATTCCATATCGATCCTGGATCAGTGGGTCCAAGTTCAGGGTTTCAGAGAATCCCCCGTCTGCCTTTTGGCGTGAAACCAGAAACGTCACCATTTTCTGAATCAGTCCACCATGAGTTTCCTTGAATTTCGTCAGAAGAGGCAGCATCTCCGAGGTTTCTTTCACAGAACTTGGGTTCCCTTTGAATAGGTCGAAAGGGACGCCTCCGTCCTTGTTGAGCAGTGCCTCCAGGTCCTTCAGGAGGTCATCGACACTGTCCTCCGGAAGCTTGTACCCAGCAGAAACTAGACGCATCTTGTCCGCGATATTCCCATTCTCCAATATGTAGCTCTGAAGGTCGTAGAAATGGTCTGCACTAGTATCACTCATGAAAACTCCACCTATGTGCCAAAAGATCGGCTTGCGAAGAGCACCTCCGATACGTGGCAGCTGACAAAGTGGCTCTTCTTCCCAAATACAATTACCATCCGTATCCTGCCATTTTAAAGATTGTCCGGTACGTATCAGTCCTCGGACTCGAAGTGCTCAAGAATCGCCTTCCTTCGCTCTCTGCGCTCGTCTTCTGAGATCTCTTCCTGCTGCCTGTCGTCTTCTTCTACAACAACAATCTTCTCACGAGGGCTGTGCTTAATTCTGTATTCCACCTTGTACTCAGGCTTGGATCTCATGCTCTTCTCATGACCACATTCTCTGCACTTTAGAATCGCTTTCTTACCGCTTCTTTTCGGAAGCATCAGCGCGCCACATTTCTCGCAGAACTCCAAGTCGCACTCCCCGACATAGTTTTTGGTCCGCATGCTCGTTGATGACACTCATTTAAGTTTGACTGTTGAGCACGAAATGATGAAATCCGCGAATTCAAACCTAGAACTGAAAGAAACACTTATGATGAAGTGACTACGGCGGCCGTTTCATTCTCAGGAGCATCTTCCTATCTGAAGGTTGTAGTGAAACATGGTTCGAGTCATCCCTTTCAGAGCATTCAGATATGACGAAACGAAGGTTGGAGACCTCAGTAAGGTCGTAGCTCCACCCTACGACATCATCAAGGGTCAGAAGGTGGATGAGCTTCAGTCGCTCTCCGACTACAACATCTCTTGGATAATCAAGAACAGACCCCGAGAAGGTGACACACCCGAGAATAATCAGTACACCAGGGCGCGTGATCTTCTGAACCAGTGGATGGAAGAGCGTATCGTGATACAGGACGAACAGGAAGCATTCTACGTCTACGGGCAGAACTTCTCAGTGAATAACCAAGATCTGTTTAGATTTGGGTTCATAGGTCTGATTCAACTTGAGGATTTTACGCAAGAGGCTCCTGAGAGTGGTATGTTCGCTGGGGTTCTTCAACACGAAGAAACCTTGCCTAAGGACATCCAAGATAGACTCAGCCTGTGTAGAGCATGCATGACACAGTTTGGACAGATATTCGTCATATATCCGGACCCTGAAGGGGAAATTGATGACGTTCTTGAGAGGCAAATGAAGCAGAAACCGACTGTCGATGTCACAGACAGCGACGGTGTCCGGCACAGGATTTGGATGGTCGATAATGCTGAAGACACGAGACTCATCACCGAATACATGAATGAGAAGTACATAATCATAGCCGATGGACACCACAGGTACAAGACTGCGCTAGCCCTCTCCAGAGAGAATCCAGACCTCGAGAGTGCGAAGTATAGAATGCTGACATTTGTGAACATCTCGAACCCAGGACTAGTCATCCTTCCGACTCATCGGGTCGTTCAGAATCTGGAGGATTTCTCGAGGGAGGAACTACTTGCCAGATTGAACCAACACTTCACTGTAAATTCGTTTGGGAAGAAGGAAGACATGTTCGCTCTTATGGCTAAGAAGTTCGATAGCGGTGCTCACACTTTTGGCCTCTTCGTGAATGACGGAATTTTCTATGCCCTCACATTGAATGATCCAGACCTAATGGATGAGGTGCTTCCAGACAAGTCTCCTGAACATCGCGGACTTGATGTGGCTATTCTGCACTCGCTCATCCTTGATCGCATGTTAGAGATTGATAGAGAGAAGCTTGCCCAGGGTACAATGAAGGGTGGAGGTTTCGTCGTCTATGTCAAGGGTATCGGCGACGCTGTAGAGGAAGCGATTAAGTCGGTCGAGGGTGATGCTCAAGCAGTGTTCTTCATGAACCCAACACGGATTGAGGAGGTAGAGACCATTTCAAGAAACATAGAGGTGATGCCGCAGAAGAGCACCTTCTTCTTTCCGAAAGTGTGGACGGGCTTTACAATGAACAAGTTGCGATAGGTGATTCAGATGACAAAGAGAGTTTACAACTTCTATGCAGGTCCTGCAACACTACCGTTGCCCGCGCTCGAGAAGGCGCGAGAAGAGCTCCTAGACTTCGCCGGCACCGGCATGTCAATACTTGAGATCTCTCACAGATCAAAGGAATACGACAAGATGCACAATGAAGCAACTAAACTAATACGAGAGTTGATGGAGATACCGGAAGAGTACAAGGTTCTTTGGCTTCAGGGTGGTGCATCAAGTCAGTTCTTTATGGCTCCTGTCAACTTGCAGATGCCAGGGAAACCTATGCAGTACGTGGACACGGGAACATGGTCATCGAAGGCACTGAAAGAGGCAAAGCTCTATGGAGAGGTACAGGTCGTAGCCTCGTCTGAGGATGACAACTACTCCTACATTCCAAAAGATGTAGGATTCAGTGAGAATGCAGCCTTTGCCCACATTACGAGCAACAACACAATCTATGGGACACAATGGCAGCGATGGCCTGAAGTGCCAGACTCAGTTCCACTCGTCTGTGACATGTCTTCTGACCTCTTGGCTAGGAGAATCAACGTGAAGGACTTCGGCGTGATCTATGCTGGTGCGCAAAAGAACCTCGGACCTGCTGGAGTCACACTTGTCGTGTTGAGAGAGGATTTAGTTGAGAGAGTGGCTGAAGATGTTCCAACACTAATGAAGTGGAAGACTGAGGTGGAAAAGAACTCGTTGTTTCATACCCCTCCGTGCTTTGCGATATACATATCCAAGCTTGCACTTGAATACTGGAAGGAAGTCGGGGGTATTGCCAAGATAGAGAAGCAAAACAGGGAGAAGGCCAAGATTCTCTACGATGTGATTGATGGCTCAGATGGGTTCTACAGAGGACATGCGAGGGAAGACTCTAGGTCTCTCATGAACGTCACGTTTACTTTGGCGAATGCCGACCTCGAAGCCAAAGCCGTTGCTGAAGGACTAGAGCATGACCTCGTAGGTCTGAAGGGACATCGATCCGTGGGAGGCATGAGAGCGTCCATCTACAATGCGATGACAATGGAAGGCACCAAGAAGCTAGCAGAGTTCATGACTCGTTTCAAAGAGAACAATCAGTAGCGTCAATCGCCACGAACAAATGCGAAGTTCTTCTCCTTGATTGGGAGTCAAATCGCTGCTAGCGGTACTGCTTTACAGTCCTCAGAAACTTCTTGACGTTCTCTGTTATGATTTCGAAACGACCTTCACTGATAGCCTTCTTGTCAGTGATGGCACTACCGACCCCTAGAGCAAATGCTCCAGCCTCCAGAAGTGGGCCTGCCGTTTCAAGATTGACGCCGCCAGTCGGCACAAGAGGAATCTGCGGAAGCGGCGCTCTGATCGCTTTTATGTATGCCGCACCACCTAGGTTTCCACAGGGAAACACCTTGACAGCATCAGCTCCCAAAGTGTAGGCATCAAGAATCTCAGATGGGGTCATTGCGCCTGGAATGCACGCCTTTGAGTGTCTTTGGGCCGCCTCGATGAGTTCTCTTGAGTACCCCGGGCTCACAATGAATTCGCTACCTGCCTGTACGGCCTCATCTACCATCTCTGCGTTGAGAACAGTTCCAGTGCCTATGAGTACTTTGTTTCCAAGCTTCTGAGTCAGCTTGCGGACTACCTCAGTAGCACCCGGCACACTGAAGGTAACCTCAATGATGTTGACTCCACCTTCCAGAAACGCCTCCGCCACATTGAACGCCTTTTCGGTTGAGTCTACTCTAATGATTGGGATCAGACCTGTTTCATACACAAGATCCATTACCTTCTTTTTGTTCCACACTTAAGCCAGCACCTACCTGTCTATTCGGAGACCTCTCTCTCGACCCTTTATCAGCTTCTCAACTTCAGACTTGTATACAAATGCCAAATCGCCGGGGACTGAATGCTTCAGAGCAGAGAACGCTGAACCAAAGTCTACGGCTTTCTGCAGATCTTTCAGGATTAGATATCCATAGATGAAGCCGGCACTGCATGAGTCCCCTCCTCCGAGACGGTCCACAACTTCGACATCGTATGTGCGGCTTCGGTACACCTTTCCGTCCGAGTAGGCGAACACAGACCATTTGTTCTGCCATACTGATGGAGTTTCACGTAGTGTAATGACGACCACCTCAAAGCCAAACTTGTCAGTCAGCTTCTTAGCGACCTCCTCGCAGTCCTTTCCTTCAATCCCGTAGACTGTCTTTGTGTCCTCTTCAGTGGTTATCAGGATGTCAATGTGCTCTGACGCCGGTCCAGTGAACTTGTTTGCCTCCTTTGGAGTCCAGAGCTTGCCTCGGTAGTTCACATCGTATGATACTTTGCACCCCTGCTTCTGTGCCGCCGCGAGCACCTCATTGGTTGCTTCTGCACAGGACGGACTGAGGGCCGGCGTGATTCCACTTGTGTGAAACAACTTTGTGCCTTTGAGAATGTCTTTCCAACTCACTTCCCCCGGCTTTATCTTGCTAATTGCTGATTCTCTTCGGTCATAGATGACACGGTTAGTTCTTGGAGCTGCTCCGAACTCCACGAAGTATACTCCACATCTGCTATCGGAGTCCCAGAGGATGTGTGACGTATCAACACCGTGTTCGCGCGCCTTGTTGCGAATGAAGTGACCAATTGAATTGTCGCCTAACTTGGTAACATAAGCCGACTCGAGTCCAAGTCGGGCACAGGCAACTGCCACATTCATCTCCGCTCCCCCGGCATGTGCATCAAAGCCAGTTGTCTGTTCAAATCTCATGAAGTTGGGCGGTGAGAGTCTGAGCATGACTTCACCAAAGGTTACTACATCATATCCCATTAGACCACTCTCGAGCGTTCAGGCAAACAAGTGGGTTGTTTAGTGGTCTAAATGTTAAATCTGTCGTCAATGATACCTTTCTAGCTGCTTCTCGAGAACTCCGTCCGTGCAATCACCTCATCCTGCACGAATGGATCTAGTTCTATGAAGTAAGCGCTATACCCTGCTACTCTGACTATAAGGTCTCTATGCTGCAAAGGATTGATTTTGGCATCTTCTAGAGTTTCTTTGTCGACCACATTGAATTGTACGTGCAGTCCACCTAAGGCAAAGTAGCCCTCGATAAGACTAATGAACTTCTTCCGACTCGTGAGAGTGTCAAAGTAGTCTGGTGTGAATTTCATATTGTACAGTGTCCCATTGTAGCAGAGTCTATGGTCCAAACGCGCCACCGACTTCATGGCCGCTGTGGGACCACGTACATCTCGATTCTGTGTTGGCGATACGCCATCAGACAACATTATCCCTGCTTTTCTTCCATCCGGCGTTGCCCCGAGCACCTCTCCCTGGGGAATATACATAGATACCGAGAACAATGCACCATGGTATGGGCCGTTTCTTGTAGTCATTCGGCTCTGAATTGACTTGCAGAACGCCCTGCCTGTGTCACGCGCGAGAAAGTCCACGCTCTCTATGTCGTTTCCATACTTGTCCGGATCATTCTCAAGGCGGACCCGAAGGTCCTCATGACCTTCAAAGTTGGTTGCAAGAGCATCAAGCATCTCTTCCATGGGGATACTCTTCTCTTCAAACACATGTTTCCTTAACATCGAAAGAGAATCTGCAACAATCCCAACTCCAACCCCCATTATGCCTCCGGAGTTGTATCTGACGCCTCCGTCTTGCATTGTCATTCCGTTTTCAAGGCAACCGTCAAGAAGTGCAGATATGAAGGGGGTTGGTGTCATCTTAGAAAGCATACCAGCCGCGATTCTGTCAGCTCTCGTGAGGAGTTCGATCGCATGGTCAATCTGCTTCTCATAGGCCCCCCACAGTTCATCGAACGATTTGAACTCGTTCGGATCACCAGTTTCTAGCCCTACGAGCGTTCTGCTTCGGGGGTCCCTTCCGTTGTTCAGAGTTATCTCAAGTATCTTAGGCAGATTCACATAACCGATATTCTGTCTGGCATCTGTCTTGCCTTCGATAATTGGTTCGACACAGCCCAGAATTGAGTAGTTGTGAGCCTCATCCAGGTCTGTGCCCTTGTCAATCATCGTTGGTATTATGACCTCATCGTTGAAGATCCCTGGCATTCCAAGCCCCTTAGAGACCACATCGACAACTTTCAGCTTGAACTCTTCCGGCGTGCCTTGATGCCATCTGAAAGAAACTGTTGGTTGGGTGACTCTCACGTTCGCCGTCACTTCGAGGACCAAGTCAGTCAGTTCATTACATACGTCTTTCCCTTCTGCGTCCTGACCCCCAATGGTCAGGTTCTGAAACATAGGGAACCCTGCAAAGGCAACACTGTAGTACTCGTTTCTCAGTTTGATGAGCGAGGCGAACTTGATCCACAGCATTTCAAGAAGGGCAACTGCATCGTCCCTTGTCAGTTCCCCTGAATCGATACTCTTCTTGTAGAGAGGATACAAGTACTGATCGAATCTACCAGTCGAAATGGAATGGCCATTTGACTCGGTCTGCACCAACAATTGAATGAACCAGAACGACTGTATTGCCTCACGGAAGGTTCTGGCAGACTTGGCTGGCACCCTTCGACATATCTCTGCTATCTTCAGTAGCTCTTCTCTTCTGTCCGCATCTTCCTCTTGATGGGCAAGACTCTCAGCCAAGTCAGCAAACCTGTGTGCGTAGTGAATAATCCCTTCCATAGCAATCTCGACAGACTCGTAGAAATGTTTCTGATTTGTTTCTTCGGCCCGCTTCTTTCGGTCAGATGCTTCCTCGGCAATCGCTTCAAGGCCTTCCTCTATTACTCTCTGATAATCAACAATGACATGGCCTATTCCCGTTCCAGGAGCTCCTATCGTGAACAGTCCGGCTTTCGAAGCGCGCTGAGACTCCATCGGCATTTCTTCTTTGCACAGCTCGGAGGTGCTCTTTCCACGCCAATACTCGAACACCTCTCTCAGTGCTTCTTTGTCTTTCTCGCCTATCTCAAATCTCTCTGTCCTTCTCTTGTTGAATCGGTCCAACTCTTGATTGATCCATGTCCAACTGTATTCCGGGAAGATCTGACAAGAACGGGGAGTGGGTCCCATGTTTCCAACTATGATCTCTTCCGGCTCTATACGGAGTGTCATGTTGGCGAGAACATGTGAGAAAGCCTTGGCAAGTCGAATCTGTGTTGGTTCCTCTTCATGACTCATGACGTAGTCTGTGAACCGCCTGGCTCTCTCAGATGATATTGTTGGCTGAGCCTCTAACATTCTATCGCGCAAGCGACCGGTCCGAGAGTTCATCCCATGCAGTATCTCCCAGAGAGCTATTTACTCTTCCTCTTGCGGTCTTTCTTCTACTTGAGAAGCTTTGGAACGTAGGAATCCAACCGCTGGATGGCTTCTTCAATCACTTCAGTAGACATGGCGTAGCATATGCGCAGGAATCCTTCGCCGTACTTGCCGAAGGCAGAGCCATGGACGGTAACAACACCTGTTTCTTCCAGAAGTCTGATTGCCAAGTCCCAGCTGGCCAATCCATACCTTGAAACATCAGGGAACACATAGAAAGCTCCGCCTGGTGGACTCAGTTCTATTCCTTCTATTGCCTGAAGCCCCTTGGTAATGGTATCACGGCGTCTTCGGAACGTATCTGTCATCCTCTTCACAGAATCTTGGGGCCCTCTTACTGCCGCCTCGGCCGCCTTCTGAGATATTGAGGTTGGCATGGACAGGACGTGTTCTTGTAACTTCACCATACTCGATATTATCTCAGATGGCCCAGTCGAGAAACCAATTCGCCATCCAGTCATCGCGTAGGTCTTAGAGAATGAGAAGAGCGTAACAGTTCTCTCCTTCATTCCGGGCAGAGAAGCAATGAACAAGGGCTTTTCATCATCCCATCGGAACTTCTCGTATGCTTGGTCGGATAAGACCACGAGATCGTTTTCAATGGCAATCTCAGCCACTCTCTTCAGTTCCTTCGCGGGCATTGTGCCCCCTGTAGGATTGTTCGGGAAGTTGAGTACGAGCAGCTTCGTTTTGTCTGTGATAAGGGGTTCAAGATCTTCTGCTTTGAAGGAGAACCCAAGGTCTCTCTTGAGCTGCACAGCGATACCTTTGCCGCCACACAAAGTGACATGCGCCGGGTGGCTGACAAATCCGGGATCAGGATAGATTACTTCGTCGCCGGGGTCGACAAGCACAAGGTTTGCGAGAAGCAGAGACCCCATCCCACCACCCGTGCAGATAATCTCGGTCTTGGGATCCGCCTCTATTCCGTTGTCTCGTTTCAGTTTCTCCGCAAATGCCTCACGGACTTCCAGCATTCCGGCATTCAACGTGTATTTTGTGTATCCCTCATCGATGGCTCTCTTGGCAGCATCTTTGATATACTGAGGTGTGTCGAAATCTGGAAGTCCAACTGTCATGTCGAGTGCGTTCTCATGTCCTTTGGCCATGTTGAACATCTTGCGAATTTCGCTTGCAACAATCATTTGGTTCCTCTGAGCGAGCATGGGACATCTCCTCGAGCACGCGGAGCCTTGCCTCTTTATATAATATGTCAATGGGGTCCGATTCAGAGGTCAGAGATTGAAGACAATGCGTCAGAGTAGATTTAAGGCACTTGTCGGACGTGGCGCAGTATCTCTACAAATGGAGGCCACCATGTGACCAGCAAGAAGACAAAGATAATCGATAGGACCCTTAGACTGTATGTAGCAGCGCTATCCGACGCGGCTGATGAAGTTGGGATTGGAAGGGTATGTATGGATCGCGGTATTGTCCCACTGACCATCAACAAGAGGATGGCCGGATTTGCTAGAACTGGAAAGCTAGTAAGACCTCCAGCTCAGCGGCCATATGATGAGGCACAGCTAGACATGTTCATGAGTCTCGCAACAGAGGCCCAGGTTGATGATCTGGTCGTAATCGATTCTGGAAAGGCCGATGATTGCTCTGTCTGGGGTCAGATCCTCACGAAAATCGGGATAGCAAAGGGACTAAGAGGGGCAGTCGTGGACGGGACCTCACGCGATATCGATGACATAGACAAGACAGGATTCGTAGTCTTTGCGCGTGGGTTGCATCCTGGGACCATGAGGGGACGCCTTGACATGGAGTCGATTAGTGAGCCGATTGTTTGCGGTGGCGTGACTGTCCATCCGGGTGATCTTGTCTTTGCTGACGCTGATGGTGTTGCTGTCATTCCTCAAGACAAGATAGATGCGGTTCTTACGCATGCCGAGGAAGTTGTAGACACAGACAGCTGGTGGGCAAAGAAGCTGGATGACGGCGAGGACCCCCACGACCTGCACAAAGAGAAACCGATACCCTAGCAGCAACGATCACAAGTCAATTGGATACCGACCTCGTTTCTCGGCGTAGTCATACATCTCCAGGACCTTCTCAGGTGTAGAGTCTGGCTGAATGTTGTGCGCAGGTGCTAGGAGATAGCCGCCTCCGGGAGCGAGTGCGTTTAGCCGTGTATCAATCTCAGATCTGACATCCTCAAGCGTACCTCGTTCAGACATTGCGCGCTGAAGATCTATGCCACCATGGAAGGTCAATCGATCTCCGTACTTCTCCTTGAGGGTAGCGGAGTCCATGCCCTTTGCCAGGGGCTGGATAGGATTCAGAATGTCTACGCCCACGTCGATCAAGTCATCAATCATGGGCTCTATCGCTCCGCAACTGTGAAAGAGAACCTTAACATTGGGAGCTCTCTTGTGAATGTCACCGTAGATCTTCTTGTGCCGCGGTTTGACAAGTTTCCGATACATTCGTGGGCTCATTATCAGTCCATCTTGATGCCCCAGATCATCGCCAACCTGTACAAGGTCAAGGTACTCACCAACCTCATCTAGAAGCACGCGGTTCATGTCGAGGGCGAGCTGCATCGCCTTTTCCATCATTGCCTCTGCAAGTTTCGTGTTTTGACCTAGATCAATCAAGAATCTGTCAAACCCACGCATGTAGTGTTCCAGGATCTCGAAGACGCCCCACGGTCCTCCTACCATTCCCACAACTGCAGTATCGGTCTTCTCATGAAGATGCTTTGCCCATTCAACCACTCCCTCCATCCTGGAAGAATCGTCGGCGTCTGGCCACTCGTACTCCTCGATTTGCTCTACTTCTTCAAAGTCAGCCCAAGGAAAATGAGTCACTTCCCAATAGTAACCGACGTATTTTCCCCGGAATCCATACTCTGTGTCTGTGGAACCGTCAGGATAGGTCTTCATCTTGAAACTAGATGATTGTTTCATGTATACTCGACGGAAATCCACATGGAGTCGACGAAGCATCTCTTCGGAGATGTTCCAAGTTTCCATTATCCCCCACTCTTGGTCCTCTGTGGCGGTCACACCAAGGTGGTTTCGCAGACTCCTATAGGCCGCAGATGTGGTCCAATAGTCGATTGGGACTCTATCTGGTTCTTCGTGGCTTACGGCTCTATGGAATCTTTCTCTCGGCTTCATGTTCCTTTGACTCCTTGTGTGTCACACAATGTACTGACTCGCAGTTTAACTTCCCGTTGAGATGCAATCTCTATTAAACCTTCAGCGGAAACGTTTATCTAGCTCACGGAGTTCAAGCGTCTTCCTAAGGAGGTTGTGCAAGATGGGAAAGATGAAGGTCGCGATTCTCTGTTGTCCAGAGGATTTCAGGATGGAATCGGTTGAAATCTGGAAACCGGGCCCGAGATGGCTCCTGATAAGCGTAGGACCTGTTAACGTGGGCAAGTATTTCGGACACGGGATGTATGAAGAATGGTAGCACCATCTGCTGATGATGTTAGAGTAGTTGGTATGTCGACCGTTGCCTCCGCACATGTTGTCTACGTGGAAACCGTTCGGGCCGCCTTTGGTAAGAAGGGACTCGAAGCGCTGGCCGAAGCGAATCGTCTACATGGACTGGAGCTCGGGGAGCAGGGTGTCAAGGACGGAGGTCTCAGAAAGGGTGATTTGAATTCAATTCATGACTTCTTTGCAGCTGCATATCCGTACTTCGGATTTGTCCTGGAGATTGCTGATGCATCCGATCGACTGTTGGATCTGAAAGTGACTGAATGTCCATGGATTGACACTTTCCGTACTAAGAACGCCAATGATGATATCTGCCACTGGGTCACGAAGATTGACGAAGGAATCGGTCAGGCCGTAGATCCCGGTCTCAGGATGACTCTTCCAATGTGTATGATGCGAGGAGATGACCACTGCATCTACAGATGGGAAAAATAGCATCTGAGTAAGTCAAATCGACTCAAATCCAACAGGCATCTTTGCCTACGAGGTCCGCGGCCACGTTCCGTCTTCAAACGACTTTAAATCAAATTAAGACACACCGGAGCTCTTAATTAACACCTTCTGAATCACCAGTGATTTGAGGATGATTGTCTGCAGCTAGACACTTATGGAGAGCCTTGTCATGGTCGATGTGAAGAAGATCACTCAACTTTTGTCCGATGCTACTAGTCCCGACAGGGTC
Organism: Candidatus Thorarchaeota archaeon; assembly: GCA_046758445.1. Classification (GTDB taxonomy): domain Archaea; phylum Asgardarchaeota; class Thorarchaeia; order Thorarchaeales; family Thorarchaeaceae; genus SMTZ1-83. The sequence continues at coordinate 46,463 of JBHIAE010000005.1, forward strand.
ACTGACAAGGACTTCGATCTCATTTCCTATAGCAGAGATTTGAGCCCCGCGAAGCAGAAACTTCCATCTCACGTTGTACTGGCAGAAACCCGGGAGGAGATTCAGAAGATTCTTGCGATTGCGAACAAGAATGATGTCCCGGTCTATATACGGGGCGGAGGCACTTCCCATTGGGATGCTTTTTTGCCTCAGGAACCAGGCATTATGGTTGACCTAGCACGTATGAATAAGGTCCTTGAAATAAACGAGAGAGACCTTGTAGTGACAGTGCAGCCGAACTGCACCTGGGCGAAGATGGATGAAGAACTACGGAAGAGAGGCCTGACGTATCTTTGCAGTGAAGCCGGAGGCCCGGCTATGACCGTGGGCGGTTCTGTCATGAAGGCAGGTGGCGGACCACATTCCACGGCCAAGTTCGGCTTCCACGGCAACCAAGATGTGATTTGTCTGGAGATGGTGCTACCCAATGGCGACGTTGTCCAGACTGGTTCCGCGGCTTGGCCGAGTGCAGGGAAGTTTGAGCGACAATGCCTTGGACCAGACTTGGCTGGAATGTTTCTAGGAGCTGAAGGAATACTGGGTGTTTGCACCGAGTTGAGTCTTCGGATTCGTCCAGCCGTTGATTTCAAGGAACGATTGAGCGCAGTCTTACCCACACTTGACGATGTAGTTGAGTTTGGCCATTTCATAAACAGGCATGTGGGCGACGAGTACCTACAAGGAATCTACCTATGGGTTGCCCCAGACACCCCAGATCTCTTCTTCATAATGATGGACATCTTCGGATATGAGCCTGAGATTGTGAAGCACCGCAAGAAGAAGATACTGGACAAGATTGCTGAACTGGGTGGAGAGATTGCAGACCGTGCTCCAGCAGACGACTATTATGACCGCATTCTGACAGGGCTCACAGACTTGTTCACTGCTGGTGTCTGGCACTTCTTTGGTGCTGGGTCTCTCAGAATAGATGACATCAAGTTCCTGTACAAGATATGGCGAGAGGAGTTACTTGAGAAACGTGGCTACACGAAGGCTGGATTCGGTGGACAGGTCCTACCACGAAGATGGCTGGCTTTCATGGTCACTAACTACAAGGAGCCAGAGGAATGGGAGGAACTTGTGAAGATGGCCGACGAGATCGACGAGATGACCTTGAAAGGCCCGGTAGTACCCTACGGAGTGGGAGGACGAGACGGGCTTCGCCAATTCGTGGCTTCGCATGATACAGGCTACTATCGATTGCTCAAGACACTCAAGCAGACTTTGGACCCAAAGAACATTCTACAGCGAGGCATATTCATCCCGGAGGAGGAGTTGCAGTGAGAATCGAGGAATTCAAGGATATGATCTATGCCTGCGGCAGGTGCAACTTCTGTAGAGGCACAGATTTCAATGAGCGCTGCCCAGAGGTGTTCACTCAGTTGTGGGAATCATCCACACTCCGCGGTCGGATGGCGATTGCCAGAGGAATCCTTGAGGGTCAACTTGACTATTCAGACGACTTGGCTGAGCGCATCTTCGGATGCTTCATGTGTGGGCGGTGCAGAGAGGAGTGCAAGAAGGCTGCTCAGATTGATGCTATTGCCATCACTAAAGCAATGCGAGCAGATTTTGTCGATAAAGGTGTCAAGATTCCCGAGGGTGGCACCAACATGGTAGATACTGCCATAGACTCAGGTAACATCTTCGCTGACACTCCTGCTAGACATACGAAGTGGGCTGAGGGATTGACATTCAAGGAGGGCTCAGGGACTCTATTCTATCCCGGATGTCTGGCAAGTCATAGATTCAAAGAGAAGACTAACATCTTGGTCAAAGTCCTACAAGCCGCGGGATACGAGCTCGACTTCCTGGGCGACGACCAGACATGCTGCGGTACACCATTTTGGATATCAGGAAAGGTCGGGAATGCGAAGGAATGGGCCGAGAACTACCTCAAGAAGCTGAATGCACGCGGAGTGAAGGAGATCATTACTCCATGTCCGAGCTGCTTCAGAGCTTTTGATGAAGAGTATCCAGCTCTGTTGGGACTGGAGGAGTTTCCAATCCGAATCAGGCACACCAGTGAAGTGCTCGAAGAGATAGTGGACAAGAAGAAGCTGAAGTTCAAGGTTTCTCTTGACAAGCGTGTCACCTATCACGATCCATGTGAGATTGGACGGTATAGAGAGATCTATGATCCTGGTAGGAAGGTTTTGTCCTCACTGCCAGGAGTAGAGTATGTGGAAATGTCAAGATACCGTGAGGAGGCATTCTGTTGCGGTGGAGGTGGCGGTGTCAAGATCATGTACGAGAATCACTCAAACAAAGTCGCCGAGGAACGAATCAATGACTTCATCGACACGGAGGCCGACATTCTAACTACAGTTTGTCCTGCCTGCGAAATGAACCTTACTCATGGCACCTATGCGGCGGATGTCGAGGCGAGAGTTCTGGACATTGCTGAACTGATTGCGGTTGCCGCAGGAATTGTAGACAAGGGAATCCTTGAGCCAGACTATTTCCCAGAAGATTGACTGCACGGAAGCTGATCCCTGTCGCAATCCTTGATGCAAGAAGCTGCAACAGCACTACCCGCCGACGGCTGCTATCATGAAGACAATGAGGTCTCCTTTTGAGAGCTTGGTCCTCTCTCCCTGATGTGCGACCATGTTCTTCCCATTCACAAGAACGATTGCGTCGCGCCTGAGTCTTCTACTCCCCTTCTCTTCAAGGTAGGGTTCAAACCTGTCTTCAAACTTGTCCTGTAGCTCGTCAATCAGGTCTCTCACGGTCGCTCCCTCTTTAGTTTCAAAGCTAAACTTATCATGTTCGTGGGATTTCAATCCGCGATTCATGAGCTTCACGAAGACTTCAGTCATTTGACCACACCTTTGGCCTTGTGGTCTAGATACCTAAAGTTTAAGTTAAATATGACGGAGCTGGACTCTAGCAGGCAGGCATTAGACATATTCTAGGTCTTAAAGTGTTGAATCCTCTACTGAGTGTTGAACAATGCGTTGCTTTGTCTGCACGAAAGAGATATAGCCTATTCATGGTTCGCGCATTGTACAAACGAGAACAGGGAATTAGCCACTGACAGGGAAAAGCGAAGGTTGCTGGTCTACGTTGACTGAACCGAACGGACATAGAACTACACTGAGGGAATGGCTTGCGGCTCACGCACGCTCTGAGCCAGTCCATTATAGGAAGATTGCTGAAGCTTTAGGCAGAGATGCTGCATCCGTTTCAGCATCGCTCTCAATTGAGCGAAAGCAAGCTGAGGAAGACAATCGGCCGCCTTACTTCGTCCGAGTCGGATCTGGACTATATCAGTACAATGATCTATGCGAAGGGGCTGTCGACGAGGACCTCATCAGGGAGGTCCGGGCTCGCGCCGACGAGTTCAATCTCGTTACGCGAAGGGAAATGCGGCAAAGAATCTCAAAGCTCAGCCTTGATAGTTTCGAAGAGCTCGCTAAGATAGTCCTTCTGAATATCCGTGCCCGTGTAGAAGAGGCGAGGGTGGTCCGAAGGTATGACAATACGGTAGTAATGACTGTATCTTGGCGAGATGATGGTGGCCGTTCTCCTGTTGTGGTCTATGCGAAGAAGTGTAGATTCGATGAGAAGATCGAGAGCGATACGATACTGGAGATTCGAGGTTCCTTGCCGACCTACCAGGCAAACCAAGGTGTACTAATAACCAATGGCATTGTATCCGCTCAGGCAAAGAGTGAGGCATTGGGATATGCTGGTACCGATGTGAAGGTTTCCGTGCCTCCAGTCCACTTGATGGATATCGACATTCTACTGAATGTGCTTCTCGAGAGCAGGACTGGTGTCAGAACGAGAAGCGTGGAAGTGCTGCTCCCGGACGATGAGTTCTGGGAACACTTGACGAGCCGGGGCTAGTTCTCATAGCCATAACATTTTTATCAGGGGTCAGGTGGAGCACAGTCAGTTTTCGGCTCATTGCGGCTTCGAGGCAAGAGATTTGTTTTTGTCGATTCGATTCTCGACAATTCCTAGATGATTGTTAATCTTTCATAATCAAAACGCGCCTTAAGGTTTTAATAGAGGAGACGCACTACTTCTGGTTCATCACGGAGAGAGAATTAACGATTCACCGTGAGAAAACAAATGGAGAAGAACGCAAAATGGGCGAGGAAGAAAAACTTCTTTTCGTGCGTGAAAGCTCCGGCCTAGTGAAGGAAGTAGGTACGGGCTTCGCCCTCATTCTTCCGATAGCACTGACTCTTGGACCGTGGTTCCACTACTTCGGACCGCAGGTTTCAACCTGGTATGCAGGCGCGCATCTCATACCGATGTACTCCATCGGTGCAGCAATTGTCTTCTTTGAGGCAATCAGCCTCATGGTCTTGATGCTTGCTATGCCGAGATCAGGAGCCTCCTACCACTTTACAGGTAGAGGTCTGAGTCCGATCTTTGGTGTTATGGAAGGCTGGCGAAGTGTTATCACAAACCCCGTCTTCAGAGGCACTGGCAGCTTCTTTGCAGTACAAATCTTCGCAGGCGGTCTTACTGTTGTTGGAACAGCAACCGGCAACACCGGTCTTGTAGACGCAGCAGCATACCTAGGATCAGATCCCATTGCGCTATTCGTAGCAGCAGCCGCGATGATCTTCATTGGATTCATCTTTAGCTATCTCAGCGTCAGGATGCTGGGCTGGTTTACGATAATCCTGGGAATCATCAGCATACTTGCGCTACTCGTAGCAGACATGGTTATGCTAGCGACTCCGATAACTCAGAGTGTCTGGGAGAATGCGATGGGTACCGGTACGTGGGCCCCAATAGCTGCATTTGACAATAGTGCCTATGTAACCTTTAAGCCGGCTGCGGTTGGCCCGGCGCTCCTTCTGACAGTTGGAGGTATGTGGCCATATCTGATAATGCCTGTAGCGGGTGAAGTGGCTCAGCCCAGTAGAAACATCCCCCTGAGCAATCTGGGAGGTTGGGCTGGTATCGCCTTCTTCTTCCTGCTGTCGGCCTTTGCGGTCGAGGTCAGCATGGGACCCTATCTGTACGGCATAAACTCTGTCGGTGGAGTGTTCCCGGGATTCGGCAACTATGCTGCAGTAATCTTGGCTGACAACCCGCTGGCTTGGTTTGTGATACTATGTCCAATCTATGCGAGTGTGCTAGACTCCCCGAGCAATGCTCTGTGGGTAACTAGACCGATGCACTCCATGGCAATGGACAGGTTCTGTCCTGAGGCATTTGCTAGTGTCCATCCGAAGTATCATGTGCCACACATCACACTGTACTTCTGGCTGATACTGTCGCTAGGAACAGTTGCCTACGCTACTATCCTAGTGATGTTCTTCGGAACAGCATTGTCAGCACTAATAGGCGTGGCCTTCACGTACGTGTTCATCAGATGGCAGATGCAGCTAGCTGCAGTGTCATTACCGTACTACCGGCCTACCTTATGGGAGCGAAGTGGTGCCTGGAAGTTCCTAGGTATACCGCTTGTGGCCATTGGTGGCCTTGTAGCTGGTGCAGCATTCTTCTATGCTATGATAGCATACATACCTGATCCCAATGTCGCTTTCGAGGTCTGGTTCACCGTAATCGTGTATCTGATTGGTCAATTGGCATACATGTACTACGGAGCCAAGAACAAGGCCAAAGGCATAGAGATGTCTGCCATATTCGGACAACTTCCACCAGAGTAGAACGCACTTTAGCTGAAGAGAGCAGCAAGCTCTCTTCTCCCCTTTCTTTTATCATATCAACAGCAGGACTACTCGGCACTCTATCGTACTGAATTGTCATCCGCCATAGCTAATGGAATTCCGTTCGATTCCGAGACTAGCAGACTGAGCTCTGAAGTGGCTACTCCTATTCAACGAAGTCATAGATAGGCGGGAACCTGTTTCTACTGGCTTTCGAGGAGAATGCGTCAAGGTCCTTCCAAGTCTTATGGAATCGTGACGGGAAGGATCTAGGTCTAATCAGAAGCAATTCATCGACATCCTCTGAAGCCCTATAAGATTCAAGAGCACTCTCTGCCTTGTCACAGAAATCGCGTCGGTCTTCGTTATCCAATACCTGTTGTCGATATGTATAGGAGTCCTCGTGCCACTCATAGCGGACTTCGAACTCGTAGTCGTCCGAGAAGACTCTCCTGATTAGTTTCCATGGCCAGAATGTGGACATCTGTTCAAGTTGTTCTCCAGTTCCATAGAGGTCAATTGCCATTCCCTCTTTGCAGTAAACATAGTCTGGACCTCTCTCTCTGAACTTCTCGTTGGGCTTTGCCATGCGCCCTTTCTTAGCCCAATCATACCATTGGGCTCTCTTCTTACCAAGAACTTCACAGTTGTCCACGATATATCTGACTGCAGCAGCTGTTCCGTGATGTGCCAATCCCGGTAGAGGCGGACGCTCTAGCCGTTTCTCCAAGAGGTCCAGAACTGTTGGCACGTCCTCAATCGGAATTGCGCCCCATATCGGAAAGAATGCCTGGCCTAAGGGCATCAAGTAGAGATACAACAAACCAGCGGTTCCAATCGGTTCGTAGCCTTCTGGTAACTCTTCATCCACTGGCCACGTTTTGTCGCCTTTACAGTAGAGCACATTACATACCTCAAATGAAACGACTTCATCCAGGTTTGCATCAAACATTGCTTCATACTGCTTTTTCCTCTTCTCGCGCGGCAAAATGAACCTCGCTTGTTGGCGATTGATCTGGACTTCGCTCTTCCTTTCACTGAAGGGGTCGATTCCTAGGTATTCAATATCCGGCAGTCTTTCATCTTTAGTCATTTCGTTGATGTCCCCCTGTCATTGGGAGTTCCAAACGGAGCACCAATATGAGGTCGTGGACCTGTTTCCGGATAGTACGCTCTTAAACGAAGCGGTTCTCACAATAGTAAACGTTATTTGACGGTTGTAACGAGGCTCCGAACAAGAGGACTTTTCACCATGAGTCGTCGAAAAAAGCGAGAGAAGCGTGCGCCCTCGATTTCGCTTGACAACTTTGAGTTTGATCCTTCAGGACTTGACCTGAAGCACAGTAGGAACCTGATGACCGTGCTGGATGCCTACCGCATCAACAGGACTTACGGCTTGGATTTCATCGACAAGGGGATCAAGGAGGGCAAGTTGCCAAGGTCCTTCATCCAGCAATGGGGAACAATCAAGTCTGTTCTCCACAGATTAGCTGCTATTGGACCGAAAGTACCTGGAGTGGAGTCCTCTATGAATAGGCGACAGACCGTATCCTTTGCCGCAATGGCCCTGCTCACCATTACGGCACCAATGCTTCTGTTAACTTGGGTATTCCAGCTAGACGTTCTTCAGCCAATAGCTTTGCCGCTTGCAGTCGTTGCAATGGCCGTAGTCCTCATAAGCTGGCTCACATCTGCCTGGTACAATCGCAAAGTAGCATGGGCGATCCATAACTACTTGGAGGAGCACCCGGAGGTGGGAGCCAAGGAAAGACTCCACCTTCACAAGTGGGTTCAAGTCCTCATCTATCATACTGCTCGCTTGCTACGGATCGGCAATGTCGACCCTGAGAAGAAACTTGTCAAGTTCTTTAATGACGATTACAAGGGAATAATCGTGATGAAGGAACCACAGGGCATGAGAAAGAACTACGTTGTCAAGATCAGAGTATAGGCTAAAGTACAAGGAGATACTCACAATGCAGTCCTAGATACAGCTCGATCAGTGTGAAGAGATGGTTAACCTATTAGTTTCAGTTGGACGTCATGCACTCCTGTTTCACACTAGATCTTCTATTGGTTTGTAGTCAAGGTCGAAATCAAAGTGCCTTGGACCCAGAACATTGAGTCCCTTAGGCTCCCGGAAGATCTTCTCAGCCTTCATCCCAATGACGCTGACTTCGTCGCCTTTCTTTATGTCTGTGTTAGTGATGGGCTCCCCAGAGTTTGCGTCGATTATCTCGATAATGTCTGGACTTGTCACCCAAGGCTTGCCATCTAGCCAAGTAATATGGTTCTCGTTCTTGAACCACACTTTCAGCTTGTTGCCCGGCTTCGCTCCACTTCCTTCAATCAGCGTTTCACCCCACATGTAGCCAGCACGATTTTCCCATTCCCTCTCAACTACCTTGCCCCTAAAGAGAACCCATCCACCGACACTCTCAATGATCTTGTCAGCCGGGTCATCTCCCGACTCTCGACTCTCTCGGATTATCTTACCCACTTTGTAGCTCTTTGAGAGGGTTCCCGGGATGATTGCTTCATGGAAGTCAGAACCCTTCAGAGGAAACGCAACGTTTCCAAGGCGACCCCATGCAACCTCACTCAAAGCCTTTGAGATGCGTTCACCCATCTCATAGTTGATGACATGCGTAACAACCGCCTTGTTCCCGTACCAATCGATGAGTGCCATGGGCGCCATGGAGAAGCCCTTTATGCAGACCGTGTTCTGGCATATCTCGGGAACCGCTCTTGCTGAGTAGTCTCCATCAACACACGGAATTCCATGCTTCACTGCAGCATCAATGGGTGCTGGTGTGTTCACTCCACCAAGCTCAAATGGAGCCGCGGCGGAGAATTTGATGTCCATGTACTCCTCAAGTGCAGCCAAGCCTGCAGCCAGCTCTTTCTCGTAGAAGTCCCAAGGAAATCGCGCGCGCAGGGCTTCTATCTTAGGAGTCGGGGGGGCAATTGTTCCTGAGTAATATGGACACGCCACCCAATTGTCATCCTTCACCCTGTCGACATCAATTATCTCGATTCGCGTTCCAGCATCTACATGCGGATATAGCATGTTCAGCCCGAGTTCCTTGGAACCACCTCCGCCGGTCCCAAAGAACGTACAACCTATTGTGAGATCCTCAACATCTGTCCTAGTCTTCAAAACCAGTGTCAATCAGACCCAGCCTCTGTTTAAGCTTGTTAAACTCCAGTTGACTCCACTGCTATATATTTCCAATGGAGAGAATGGACTGGTGTCATTTACTAGGTGCCGTACAGAAGAAGGAAGGGAGGTGTTATGTGCACTCTCCCCACACGTGAAGGCCAGACTTAGAGCTCAACTCGTCCTGCGTTAACCTTTCCATCCTCGATGTTGATTACGAAACCCTTCAGGATTCCCTCTCTGTACTCGGAGCCGGGATTGACACTGAGTGTTCTTCCTATTCTCCTGTACCCAACCGATTCATGGATGTGACCATGCATTCCGAGCAACGGTTGATACTTCTCTATGACTGCCCTGACGGATTTGCTACCTACAGGAACCATTAGTTCATGTGCGCCTGCCTTGGCCACTCTGTGGTCTTCAGTCAGCTGCGGCGCAACATCGAGCCCTGAGTTATATGGAGGGTCGTGAAAGTTGCATAGCACATTTGAGTAGTCATCTGTTTCCAAGCGGGCAAACTCTGCTTCCAGCTTTTCCAAGAGTTCCTCATCAGGGCATTCTCTGTGAGTGTCCCATGGAGTGGAGTTGACCCATTCCAAGCTTATCATAGGGTAGCCTCGCACATCGATGACTTTCTTGAGAGGATAGATCACTCTCGGGTCCTTCGCGATGACCTCATCGATGGAGTAATCGTCATCATTCCCCGGATTGACTACAACCATTACTTCCTCTGGGATTCTCTCATTAGCCATGTCCATCCATTCTTGGATTCTCTCAACCATCAGAACTTGGAAGAGCTTGGTGATTGATCCCGGAGTTTCTCGAAGCTGAGCAAGCTCTTCCTGAGTAAGGATCTTAGGGTAGTATCCCTCATCCTTTGTGAACTTGATGAAGTTATCGAGATCTTTCTGCTTCTTGAATGTCTTTTTGCTGCCATGCGGTTGTACATACCATCTATCTTCTTTCTCTTGAATGATGGGCATTATCGCTTTACCAGTGAGATCTCCACACATCATCGCAACATCAGCCTTGAAGACCTTAGGAGCACGGCACATCTTCTCCCAAGTCTGTTGTGATCCGTGCGGGTCCGCAGCTAGGAATATCCTCATATCATTACCTCGCCTATTTGTCTTCGTGAATCCTGTCAGAGTTCATTGACTTGACAATATCAGATTGTCGATTCGAGAGAAAGCGTCGGTTTAAAATCTAATGGTACAACAGCTTTTACTAACTTTAAGATAGCACGACAGTCGTGCCATGGCACAACATATTAATGTCATCCATCTACCTCTTCGACGATAGTTCAGATTACCATCTTTGAGGTGAGGACGCATTTGACAGGTAAGTACGGCCCGATTCTCGAGGACTTCTTGGAGGAAGCGATGAGACTGGAGAAAGCGGCCGAGGAGCATAAGATACCTCTTCGGCTTATTGGATGCCTGGCATTCAGAATAAAGGCTCCAGAATACGTCGATCTACACCGGAGCATGGGACGGGAAGTCACAGACATTGATTTCATTAGTTACTACAAACATCACAAGAAGCTACGGAACTTGTTCAGGGACGAACTAGGATACCATTGGGTGCCTCCAGGTTTCGCACGTGCAACAACACTTAGAGACCTCTTCATTGACAGAGAGCGTGAAAGGAAGGTGGATGTCTTCTATGATTTTCTTGATTTCAACCATAATATCGACTTCAAGAAGAAAGACAGACTGTGGGTTGATGAGCCAACTATAGCGTTGGCTGAGCTCTTCCTAGAGAAGACACAGATTGTTGAGATCAATGCCAAGGACTTGAAGGATCTTGTGATAACCTTCCTTGCCCACGACGTATCCGCTGAACATGACGATACCCAAGTAAATGGTCATTACATAGCCAGTCTTCTCTCTGATGACTGGGGTTTCTACTACACGGTGACTACTAATCTCAAGAAGCTTGTTGACTTTGTTCCAACAATCGAACAGCTCAATCAGGAACAAAAGGATCTCGTGATATCCCGCGCACAGAAGCTGTGGGACATCATTGAAGAAACACCAAAGACACGAAAATGGAACAGACGCGCCGCGGTGGGCGCCAAGAAACGCTGGTTCAAGGTAGTACACTCGATGGAAGGAACGAGAAACGCGGAGTAGCATCAGCCTGAGATTTCCCGGCGAAAGAGGAGAGAGAATCAATGGAGATGTCCAAACAGAATGCGTACGACATGCTAACTGGAGTTGGAATACTAGGTACTGGCGGTGGGGGTGACCCTGTAGCCTTCGGAAAGCCAATGGTTGATTGGGACTATGAGCGCGGCAGAGTGTATGAACTGACGCCCCCGGACGAGATTAGAGATGACGCCTTTATCGTCTGCGGCGGATACATGGGTTCTGTCCAAGCGTTCACCTCCATCGGGGACATGCTGGAAGCTTGGGAGGAGAGGTACGAGCTTCACGAGGCCATGAAGATCTCAGAGAGAATCTCAGGAAAGAAGGTCAACCATCTTGTTCCCTTCGAGCTCGGAGGCACGAACACAACAGTGATGCTCTCACTGGCCGCGAGAGCTGGCATTACAACGGTTGATGGTGATGGTCTCGGCCGGTCTGCTCCAGAGAGCCAGATGATTACATTTGTTGGCTATGGAATCGAGCTTTGCCCGATGCCACTCGTCACCAAGAATGGAAGTGTCGTAGTAGTGGACAAGGCGACATCCCCTGCACTGGCTGATGAGATTGGCAGGTTTGCTGTGGTTCAAGACGGTGGAGCTGGTGCCAACAATCACTACCATCAGACTGGAGCACAGCTGAAGAAGGCAGTCATTCCGAACAGCATCACCAAATCAGTCGAACTCGGTGAGGCAATTGATGATGCCAACAAGAGTGGAAAGAATCCGATAGATGCTTTCCTAGACATCATGGGTGGACAGACGCTCACTCACGGACGAGTCGAGGAGGTCAAGGGTGAAGACCGTGCCGGACATTGGCATGTACGTGTCAGAATCAAACCGGAGAGTCTGAAAGGCCGTTTCGAGGTTGTTGTCAAGAATGAATACATGATGGCTATGAGCGATGGGAATCCTGTTGTGATGTTCCCTGATCTCATTTGCATGCATTACCCTGATACTGGTCATGGTGTGATGAGTGCCTCACTGAAGGAAGGCATGGATGTTGTTGTCACGGCTGTTCCGGCCCACGAGAGGCTTCGATATGCGGGAAGTACTGATATCGGTAGGAAGGCCTTCTCACCTGAAAGGTATGGTCACCCTGAGCATGAATACAGACCGATGGAAGAGATTATCGGGAATCTTGCATAATTCATAGGAGAGGGACACACGCTGTCCCTACGCATTCTATTGCCTGCTGGTGGTGGATAATGAAACGCATTGCTCTGATTGGAGCGACTGGAGTTGATTGGTGGGAAGACGAGAAGAAGAGGTCATTTGTTGAGTTGCATACCCCCGAGGGGTATAGCATAGACAACTTCACACCCCGATATGGAACTCACAGTGTAGAGTCTTTTGTCGATGAGGCATACAACGCACCGTTCATCCTCGAACAGGTAGTAAGAGCCAGCAGAGAGGGCTATGATGCCATAGTGATTGACTGCGCCTGCGATCCGATACTTGAAGCTGCACGAGAGGTCACGACAATTCCAGTTGTAGGTCCCAGGAATTCTTCACTTCATGTTGCTTTGACTCTGGGTACGAGATTCAGCATCATCACGGTTCAGGGTGAGTCTCTAAGGCGATGTCAGGAAGCAGGTGTGAGAAAGGAGGACCTTGAGCAGTTCTGCGCGAGTGTCCGGTACTTCACTATGTCCGTTCTAGACATAGCAGAGCGCCCTGAAGCAGCTCAGAAGGAAATCCTTGAGCTTTGCAAGCTGGCCGTGAACGAGGACGGCGCAGATGTTGTGGTTCTTGGGTGTACGGGCCTCTCTCATCAAGTCGATTTGAATCCCATCATGGAAGAAGTGGGGATTCCAGTACTTGATCCATTTGTCATCGCTATTCGAATGGCCCATCTGTTAGTTGAATCAGGTCTCCGTCATAGCAAGGTGGCATACCCAACTCCTCCAAAAAAGGGCATTACAGAAGCCCCAAGCCTCAAGGGTGCTTTTGATGATGCACTGAAGCAGTGAGCAGTCCAGGTCGACTACCGCCTATCCCTGACAAGGAGTGGTAGGATGCCTATGAAGACAACAATCGCGAGAACGGTGCACATCAGATATGGAAGTGATCCGCTTACATCCATGAGCCATCCTCCGACAATTGGACCTAGGAACAATCCCACACCCCCCATACTCTCCACAAGTCCAGCATGAGCTCCCTTCTCCACATCCGTTGCGGAAACTATCAGATAGAGTGCACCGAGATAACCGAAGCCGACTGCGACACCGGATAAGGACATTGCAAGGACATAGACTAGCATGTCAACAAACACGTAGAGCAACGAACAGGAGATTGCAGACAGTGCGGCACCTGTGGCAATGACAGCACCCATCATCCGTTCTGGTAGTCTTGCACAGATGATGAACGTTACAGTCCGAACTCCATTCCAAGTCAGTAGAAGCGTTCCCCAGTCTTCACTCACAAATCCTGGGAAACTCTCAACATAGGATGGAAACAGTACAAGAATGACTGTGGATACAACTCCCCAAAGCATCACTGACAGGTATGAAGCGATGAACCTGGGGCTTGTCTTGGAAGGTCTTGCGGCCTCTAGCTTAGCTTCCGTAATCTTTGAAGAATCAGTCAGAGCAATAGATTTCCGGCGGTATCCCTGCAAGAATCCACCGATTATGCCAAGCGAAACTAGCTCGATGGCGATGACGACATAGATGCTCGCCATGGGGCCATAGAAACCCTGTGTGTATGCAATGGCAATTGGGCTGAATATCATTCCTGCACTCCAGGATGTTGAGAAATTGCCTAGGACCTCACATTCGGCCTCTGGTGTGAGCTCGGCAACCATCCCCTCTACTGAGGGGATAATGAAACCGTACACGAATCCCTCAAGAGCTCGAATGAGGATTAGGTAGAGAGGAGAGGAAAAGGGATTCAAATACAAAGTAATGACGCCCATGTAAGCAATCGTCGCAATTACGAGAGACCTCTTTCTTCCTACTCTGTCCGAGAAGCGTCCTCCTATCGCAGGAAACAGCATGTAGACGACTCCAAATGAGCCCATAGTCCAACCTAGCTCGAAGCTCGAGCCCCCAAGTATGTCCGCATACCAAGGTGCGAATATCTCAGGAGTGCCAATTGAGAAAGTTACAAGGAATGTGGTCAGGTATGCGACGAGTCTGTTCCTTCTCTTTGCAGCCGCCGGCAGATCTGTTTCGGCAGAATCGTCTAGGCAGAAGGGCTCTTGTAGATGGACCATTATCTGTTCTCCATGACATGCCTCTCTGTGCACTGAGGTCTCTGTCTAGCCCAGCTGCGGGGCAACTTTCTCTCCTATGACCTTGGCTGTTTCTATCGGGTCCGTACCAGGGACAGGAAACGCCACCGGTGTGTTAGCACCTGCATCAACTATCTCTCGAATCTGCTTGATACAAGATTCCACGTCTCCAACCACACAGAGTGACTGAACCATCTTGTCGGTTATGAGCTCAGAGAGGAGGTCGTCTTTTCCCTTTTCAACTGCCTGCCTGAAAGCTTCGGTGTCCTCGGCCTTAACACCTGCGTGCTCCATAAGTGGCCCACCTGCCTGCGAATGTGGGAGATACAGCTTGGAGAACTCTCGGGTAATATTCAACGCCTTGTCTAGGTCCTCGTCAATCACAACAGGGAGGTACGCGACCATCTCGAACTTGTCCAGCTTGCGGCCTGCGACTTGAGCTCCTTTTGCGACTCTCTCCCATGCGAACTTGATATAGCTGGCAGTTGTGAAGATCGAAGTAATGGCACCGTCCCCAATCTCTCCTGCGAGTTTCAGTCCCATCTTCCCCTCAAATGCTAGGTAGATGGGCACCTCCTTCCTCACGGGTTCGAAGATGAGCTTCACGTCTTTGCAGGTATAGTACTTGCCATCGTGGGTGACGCTGCCGCCAGTCATGATCTTACGGATAACTTCAATGCATTCACGAGTTCTAGATATTGGCTTCTTGTCCCAAAGACCCATCTGATCCATCCAGAACGGGACGCCAGACCCTAGACCAAAGACTGTACGCATGTTGCACATCTCGTCAATCGTGGCAAACTCCATTGCAGCAAGTGCAGGATGTCGAGAGTAAGGGTTAATGACACCGAGACCAAGTCGGATCTTATCAGTAGCCATTGATGCTGCCGCCATGTAGGGTATACCACCTCTGAAGAAGTAGTCCTCAGCGAACCAAACAGAACCAAGACCGGACTCCTGAGTGGTCTTCGCTAAGTCCACACCTTCTCTGACCGGAAAGACTCCTGTCATGGCCATTCCAAACTCTTTGTAACCTTTCACTTGCGTTTCACCATCCTTGCGAATTGGAAGGACAGAGGGAATGTCTTCCCGCTTCTAGGGCAGTTTGCCAATCTTCTCAAGGTAGTCAGCGACGTCCTTGAGTCCCATCTTCTCATACGTTTCCCGGAAGGGCCAGCTAGTCTTCGGGTCCCATTCATGCAGAGCATAGTATTTGTCTAACATCTCATCAAGCTCTTCTTGCGAGTTCATCTCTCCCTTGAGTGGACCAGACGCGGCGCCTTCATTCATGAGACGCCATGGGAGATTGTCGTGTTCCCTAGTGGCACCACGAGTCACGTTGAAAGCCTTCTCAAGTGTCACGACCCTTCGCCCAGTGAACATGAGCTCATCTGCGGTCATTGATATGCCTGTGGCAGCCTCAAACATACGTGCCATGTTATCTGGGTTGACTCCGTAAGCCGCAGTTGATGTGAACACACAGAAACCGAGAGCCTCCGTGATTTCATAGCAGTCTTCATGCCATCGTACAATCTCTGCTCTGTATTCGGTGAAGTGAGGAGAGGCCCACTTCTTGTCACCAGTGACCTCCTCAATGACAGCCACAGCCTCTGGACTTGCTCCAAACTCAGCAAAGGTTTCCGTCATCAAGTGATCGTTTCCTCGGGGATTGACAGCAAATGCCAGCGCATAGGCCTTCGCAGACCGAGTTTCCACGTTCGACTGTTCAAGACCCTTGGCGTTCATGATTGCCCACTTATAGGAGTCTTGACCAACCTTCTCAGCTGCAATCTTGAGTCCATCGCCAAGTAGGTTACCCAGCTTGCCTTTGCGCAGGGCCAGGGCCTCAACAGTCTTGAGCGTTTCATCGAGCTTGCCCCATCCCAGATCGAGTCCGTCAGTATCATCCTTGCTGAGAACGCCTCTCTCGTAGCTCTCGATAGCCCATTGAGCAACAGTTCCCGCGGTAATTGTGTCCAATCCTAGCCGATTGCATAGCTCATTCAGAAGCAGGACTCCCTCGGTGTCGATGATACCAGGACCGTTTCCAAGTGCTCCGAAGGTTTCATACTCTGGACCTCCGCTTTGAATTCCCTTGTTGGGTCCCTTCTCGATAGTGGAGTACCGATGGCAACCTATGGTACAGCCAAAGCATGCCACCCTTCTCTTGAGGTAGCCCAACTCAACCAATGCTTGACCTGTGATTGGATGAACATTCTCAGTGTACCCTGTCTGCCAGTTCTTGCCTGGGAATGCATGTAGCTCGTTCACAGCTGCAATTGACCCTGATGTACCGTAGTCATGGAGTCCAATAGCACCACTGTCCGCCCTCAGGAGTTCTCTCTGCTCCTTAGCTACCTCTGCGAACTTCTTGGGGTCTTTGACTCTGATGGGCTTGGTTCCCTTAACAGAGATCGCTTTCAGCTTCTTCTTGCCCATAACTGCGGCACCGCCACCTCTGCCTGCAGCGTGGTAAAGCGAACACTGAATGGAAGAGGCTCGAACAAGCTTCTCACCCGCAGGGCCGATATAGAGGCCCTTCGAGTCATTTCCATGCCATTTCTTGAGTAGCATGTCTGTTTCGACGATGTCCTTACCCCACAGCTCTTTCGCGTCCTTGATTTCGACATGGTCGTCTACGATGTTTATGTAGGATGGCTTGTCGGCGACCCCGTGCACAACTAGGTGGTCGTAACCTGCGAACTTCAGCTCTGCACCCCAATGACCACCAGTGTTGCTCTTTAGGTAGAGGCCGGTGGTGCAGCCTACAGTTGTAACCGATGTTCTCCCTGAAGCTGGAGCGGTGGTACCTGTTACTGCGCCCGGAGCGAAGATAATGACATTCCTTGGGTCGTCCCATGTTATCTCTGGATCCTTGCAGTAGTTCCACAGGAGTTTTGCATTGATACCTCTGGAGCCCACGTACATACGTCTCCACTCCTCTGGAATGTACTCCGTCCAGATCTTCTTATTCGAAAGGTCAACGTGTAGTATCTTGCCTTGATGCCCGTACATTGTCTATGCAGCCTCCTTCCTTATGTCGCGATACATAGCCATTCTTGCCGATCGCAACCTCTTCTTCTGTTTCATCATGTCATCAGTAGCATCCAACCATTGAATTGCGCCTGGCACACAGTGCTTTGCACAATAGGGATCACCTCCGCAGAGGTCACAGATCAGAACCTTCCCTGTTTCAGGATGCAGTCTAATCCCATTGTAGGGGCATGAATCGACACATGTTCCACAATCATCACAGGTCTCAGCAAGTACTGTGATAACACCAGTATTCTCGTCTCTTGACAGAGCCCCCTCTGGACATGCTTCGATGCACGGATGCGCGTCGCATTGCTCGCACAGAAGCTGTATCCCTAGGGCAATGTCTTCCTTCTTGTAGACCTTGACTCTTCCTCTGTATGGATCGAATAGGTCTTCCTTAGTCAAAGAACAAGATAGAGAACACTGCTTGCAGCCCGTACACTTTTGCATGTCGACTAACAGCGATTTGGCCATATTCACCAGCGTCCATCGTTTTGAAAGTTAAACTGCGATAGTACCTCAAGAACCGCCATTTTAATCCTGCCATTCTCGTTCTGTCCGACTCGACATATCGAATGGCGATGATGAGCTTGGCGGCCACAGACTGGGAAACCCTTCTCAGAAAGGCCGTCTCAGGTCCAAATACTACGACTAGGAGCCATATCATGAAGTGAAGGTCATTGATAGTCGAAAGATACATCTTGCAGGATGTCTATGCATTGGATGGCATGAGCGATTACACTAGGACGAGATGTAGTTTAAGAAATGCTAGTGCTAGTTTAAGATTCAGAGAGTAGTGACTTGATTGACTACTAGCTCGGTTCAGATGATTCGAGAGGTCATGAAGGCGAGAGACACTTTAGCAGCAAGTGGTGCAACGCCCACCCTCGCCAATCTCGTCTTGGAGAGGATGTTCTTCGTCAGACTACTCTCGGCTCTAAGACTTCTACCTGAGAGGGCCCTGTCAGATGCCATATCAGAAACCAGCCGGTTCAGCCATTTGTTCTCCCTCATAGTAGAAGGAGCCCGGTCGAGGAGTTTCAGCACTCCAAGACGTAGTGCAATAGCAGGTGGAATTCCAGACCTCCGTCTATTCGTGCCTAAACACGACGGGAACACACCTATTTCTCAATTTGAGCATGATATACTATTGCATTGTGCTGAAACTCTGGACACTATCGACCTCGGGGTAGCAAACGGAAATGCAGCTGTTGACAGGCGTGTCCTTCTCCTTGGCCTTGTCCATGAGGCCCTCAAGAATCCCAAGGGAAGAAAGAGGACGGGAGTATTCTATACTCCCTTTGAGTTGGCAAAGACCATATGCACTCTAAGCCTTGAGTCGTACTTGGAGGACCGTGAGAAGAGTCAAGCCTTGCCGAATGGTTCAGTCGATGTGATATCACCGGTGCGCGTGCTCGACAACGCTTGTGGAGGAGGAGTCTTCATCCTGGCGATGCTTGAGAAGTTGATTTCTCTTTCTTTGCTTCAATCCAAGGACCAGAATCCGTTCTATTCAGTTCTTGACAAGCAGGGAATCGATTCGACTGATCCAGCTTCTGTAGCAGCGTTTGCCGTCGAGCATTGCCTGTTCGGAGTGGACCTGGATCGATGTGCGGTGAGTGTGACAGAGGCTCAACTCTGGACAACTGTCGCTTGTCTCAGAGGCAAGTTGCTTGAAGGGGTCTGTCGCACGAATCTATTCGTCGGGAACTCCCTGCTTTCACAATGGCCTGATGGAACTGAATTCGACATCATTGTGGGAAACCCTCCGTACATGCGATTGTCGGCGCTTGATGCTTCAGATAGAGCAGAGCTGAAGGAAAGGTATGCCACCGCCAGAGAATACAACACTCATGCGATATTCATCCAAGCGTCTCTGAACAGACTCAAGAAAGGCGGTGTCTTGGGTTATCTCATACACAAGAACCTCCTATCTCTTGATACCTACGCCGGCCTTAGACAGATGCTGCTCACTGAGAACAGTCTTAGACACGTTTCTGACTGCGGCGCTGGTGTCTTCAGGAGAGCAACGGCAGAAACTAGCATTTTGGTTCTCAGAAAGGGGAAACAAGAGGCCAATTCCAGAGTCGCACTTTCGACCTATGATTCAGACCGGGCCGACTGTGTACCAGGTTTGAATATCACACTACTACAATACCTGGACTTGGTAAGTCCTTGGAACCACAGGTTTCTGACACGGATCACCAGAAAGGATGTGGATATACTGGACTCATTGAAGACCCTTCCAAGACTAGAAAGTCTAGCATCAATCAGTAGAGGCATTGAAACGGGAAGCAACAGGAGATTTGTTTCTTCCAGGCCCGATGATGGTAGGAACTGGCAACCTGTTGCAAGAGGACGGGACATAGCACATTACCGGGCGGATGTAAGAGTATTTCTGGACTACGACCGAAATCAACTTGCAAAGCCGGGCAGGTCCGGACTGAGGGAGATCCCTAAGGTACTCGTTCAACAGAATGCCCGAAACCCAATTGCCTGCTATGATTCGGGAGAGTACCTAGCACTCAACTCAGCAACCTACTTGGCTGACGCACCAGAGGACGTTCTCAAGTCTCTCTGCCTGCTGATTAACTCTCAACTGGTGGCATGGTTCTTTCGGACAGTAATGACCAACAATGCAAAACTGACTGTCAATCTGCTACCCTGCAACCTTGGAGCAATCCCTGTGCCTCGGCTAATTGACACGAAACTGCTAGGAGCTCTGTGTGATGTTTTGACATCGCTACGTTTGGCGGTAGAGGATTCTCACTATCCCCATGGCGTATTCTCCACATGGTATGAAGTCATCGCCGAAGCCACCGTTCTGGATGCTTATCACGAGCATCAGAACCGGACTCGGGCGACAACAGAAGGTGTACGAGCCCTGCTAGACGACTCTCTTGAGATCTCGGAACTCGCAGACCTCAAGCGCAACACGAGCCTAGTGAAGACGGCCCAGAACACCATCAAAAGGCTGGGTGTTTCTGCACTATTGAAAGGACTCTCTTGATCATGCAGCCGTGCTACGGGTACAATGGTCCAACAAAAACAGAGATAAGACAAGTCTGGGGCCCTCTATGGGAGATTCCAGTGACCTCAGAACAAGAACCAAGGATGCATCCAGACGAACTAGAAATCGATGCATCAGCCTGGACCAGCAGCGAAGAGATACGTGAATCTCTCCATGTGATGCTGTCACATCATCCTCCATCCATGTATGGCCATTGTCTTCGAGTATCTTTCCGAGGTCGATCGCTCTATCTCTGTGGTCGCTGCGCTGGCATCTATACGGGGCTTGGCTTGGGACTCGGTTTCCTGTTCTTAGTCGGGTTCAATCGTGACCCATCATGGTTCTGGTTCTTTGTATCACTTGCGATTGGGTTCTCAACTGTGGTCGATTGGATCAGTCAGAGACTAACACCTCGGAAGACTACAAACACGATTCGTGCCGCATCCGGCTTTCTCAGCGGTGCTTCGCTTGCAATGATTCTGTACTTGGCGAACCTGCTCTATATGCTGGTTGCGCTCATAGTAATGGGTACGACCATTGGCGGTGTAGGTTTCATCGAGAACCGAAGACGACAGAGGAAGAAGACGACACTGGACGATGATGGCGAGTAGTGCACTTCTTTTTCTACCAAACCATTTTAACGGGGTGACCTCTCACTGCGATTGTGGAAGAGGATGATTCCAATCGCAGAGCCTATCATTAATGGTAAAGAGATATCGGCGGTAAGTGAAGTCCTTCAGTCGGGTATGCTTGCCGAGGGCAGAGTGTCCCGCGAGTTTGAACGGAAATTTGCAGAGTACACCGGGACCAAGTACGCTACTGTCACAAACAACGGGACAACTGCCCTGAGTACTGCCTTGGAGGCCATGAACATCCAACCCGGTGACGAGGTCATCACTACCCCCTTCACATTCATCGCTTCCGCCAACACAATAGCGATGATTGGGGCTGTTCCTGTCTTTGTCGATGTCAAACTGGATACATACAATATTGATCCTGATTTGATCGAGGCAGCCATCACAGATAGAACAAGAGCAATCATGCCAGTCCATATCTTCGGCATGCCGTGTGAAATGAATGCCATCGTGGAGATAGCAGAGAAACACAACCTACTAGTAATCGAGGATGCCTGCCAAGCCCATGGTGCAACTGTAGATGGCAAGATGGTAGGATCAATTGGACATGTTGGCACCTTCTCATTCTATGCGACCAAGAACCTAATGACTGGTGAGGGTGGCATGATCACCACTAATGATGAAGAGCTATTGGATCGTTGTCTAATGATTAAGAACCACGGTAGAGGTCCTGAGGGAGGATATACCCACTACAGAATCGGCTATAACAACCGAATGTTGGATTTCGTTGCCGCGATCGGCTCAGTACAACTTGGGCGCATGGGTGAAGTTGTCATGCGTCGCAGAGAGAATGCAAAACTGTATGATGAGTTCTTTGCAGAGTTTGACCAGGCAAGTCCTCAAGTTACACTCGACGGAATGAAATCCGCTTACCATGTCTATGCGCCTCGACTCTGCACAGAAGCTATCCAGAGAGATCAGCTGGTTCAGAATCTCAAACAAGAAGGCATTGGGTCCAGACCTGTCTATGCAATTCCATGTCATAGACAAGAAACGTATCGAAGAATATCAGATTGGAGATGGGCCAGATTTGTCGATTATCCTGACTACTCATCAATTGGCTTGCCAAACTCAGAGGAGATTGCCGCCCAGCACTTCGAGATTCCAGTTCATCCCGGTGTCAGCGAGGAAGACATAAGTCACATCGAAGGGACTCTCCGCAAGATGTGGTCGTAGCCCCTTTACATCTCAATCATCTCGATCTGATTCTAGAAACATGACTGCAGCAAATACGGCTGAACAAAGGACAAAAGGGGAAGTCTTTGCTGAAGAACTAGTAGGAGCCCAGCTTGCATGAAATCCTTTGTCAATGAACCACGTCGCAGAGGCGGAGTAGTCAATGAGATCCGACGGCTCGGTGGAAGACGGCGGAGCGACAAGGACCTGAGTTTTGAGATTGGCAAAATGCCACGAAGCATATTGAGTGAGATGCTCGTGGTCTGTGGAAGAGTCGGTTCTGAAGCTTCTGCAGCCTACGAAGCTAAGGCGAAGGAGCTAGAGGCTGATTTCATCTCCGAAACAGGGCGTTCCTGGGTCCTTGCCCTAAAGACTCTTCAGAAGAACTACGATCCTGGTACGCATTCTGGAGTCCTGCTAATAGGCACAAACAAAGAGCTCCCAGCCACACAGATCTCACATGGAGGTTACTACGGGTTCACTGATTGGTTCATTCAAGATGTTGACGGCGATGGAGCCCCCGATACTCCTGTTGGACGTATATTTGGCCCCCCTGAAACGGTTCTTTACCACATGGACCCTATGATAATAGATAGCAATATCGCCGTTGTCTTCGACTCACAGCCGGGGCGTTCCACGCGACATGTGGAAGGCCTGAAAGAACTAGGATTTGAGGTCGAAGTATTGCGAGAGTTCTCCGAGGAAGACTCTGGATTACTCTCGGTATGTGAGTTCATCCTTCAATTCTCAGATGGAATGTTTGACATGAGAATCCACGGCACACCGGAGAAGTGGGCATCGCACAACTCAGTCATCCTGGACCACACACAGGCCTCTTCAATCAAGTTTGAAGGATATCCTGTTGTCTACTCGGAAGCCTGCAGTACTGCACAAGAGGGGCCGCTATTGAGAGCCTTCCTAGATCAAGGGGCCTGCTACATCGGCGCCACTCTGGATACGATGAACAACCTGGAGCCCTTTGACGACTGGCGAGAGTGTGCATATGCAGACGGGTGGAAATTCGGGTTCTTGGATCTCCTTGACACACATGAATTGATAGGAACGGTGAAGATAGGCGTGGACAGAGCCATCTACGACAATCTGGCTGATAGCGTAAAGAGAGAACTAGAGGATGTCAGATCTGGAGAGAACGTTGAGATTGCCACAGACAATGCTCTTTCTGCGGCTGAATGGGTCATCTTTGGCAATCCCTTGCGAAGAACAACGGTTGGTCCCCAAGCAGACTTCACGCCTGGCAAGTTGCTTGTTGACACCTGATGCTATTTGCCTGAATTCATGGAAAGTCTTGATGCAACAGTGCCACCAATAGCCCCTCCAAACGCACCTACTAATGACAGGATGAAGACTGCCTGGAGGATTACCAGCGGATCGGACATCGAGCGTTGAAGGACATCGAGAAAACCAATCAGCAATGGATAGACGAGTAGAGCACCCAGCAGGCCAACAAGTGTGCCTGTTCCTACTCGCGACGCTAGGTAGCCGCCGATGGCTCCTGCCACGAAAGGAGCAAGCACAAAGAGGACTACGTAGAGCCCAGCATTAAGCAGGGCCACTGCAATTACGATTCCGGAGAGGCGGACCAGCTCGGCCCGAAACGTTTGTCGTTGAGTCAAGATGAGCCATCAGTTGCGCATCCGAGGTGGGTTATAACCATGCCGTTCACCCATGCACTGTCACTGTAGCCCGGCTCGTCATGAAAGGAGGAGTAGAAGTGACGAGAATCAAAGTGAGATGGGAACAATGAGGAGGGTTTAATATTCATTTCTGGATTTCTCGGGCTCATCAGGAGAAGCCTGGATTGTCAATGACTATGGCGGTGCCCAAGGGATACGACTTGTTAATGTCCGTTCATTCATGGATATACCCCGACGTCCAACCTGTTCCCGAGAAGACAGGTCCTGAATGGTATGGACGAGTTCTCACCATAGACCAATTGAGATGCCCAACAGTTGTCAAGCAGCCCCGACCTGGAAGTCGTCTTAAAGTGTCCTTCTCGTCTGACAATCTTAGCGGGAAAGAAGTGGCTCGAAAGGTCAGAAGAGTCTTGGGATTTGACATTGAGACTCGACCAGCCCTCGACAGGATCCTTGAGGACGATGCCATTTCCTATGTCGCTACGAAGATTCAGGGGATACGTCCCTACATTGCAGACAGTCCTTTTGAAGCACTTGTCAAGTCGATCATACAGCAGCAGATCTCTTACAGAGCCGCCAATCTGATTACGAAGCGATTGATCCTCGGTCTGTCTAGCCCTAAGCCAGCTGAAGGCGAGTACCTCTATATGTTCCCAGAAGCTTCATCGTTGAAGGACTGCGGGATTGACCGACTGAAAGGTTATGGCCTGGGATATAGGGCTGAATACGTCAACAACGTGTGTACTCTGGTCGAAGCCGGCAAGCTCGATTTACAAAGACTGCTCGAAGTGCCATGTGAAGAAATCCTTGAAGCATTATCTGGCATTCGTGGAGTGGGAGAGTGGACAGTTCAGACGTTCATGATTGCAGGAATTGGAAACCTCAGCATCTTTCCTTATGGGGATCTTGGTACCAGGAATCTTCTGGGGCGAATCTACAATGCTGGCAAAAGGATGAGCGCGCAGGGAGTCATTGAAAGAAGCAAGGCTTGGGGTCAACACGGACCAATGATACTCTATTTGCTAATGTGTGCAGATGTGCTAGGACTTTGCGAGAGTGCAAGCAGGCCGAAAATGCATAAAAGGTGACGAGTTGCTGGTGACCTGGGCACCTGGGTGAAGCTCTTTGACTGTGAATAACAAGAAGAAGAACACCAAGCAGTGGCGCATATACTCGATGTTCCTCAAAGAGTTGCGGCTCATCCAGAATGACAAGTTCGCTCTTCTCCTCATCTTCGCACTGCCAACGATGATTATGGCCACTATGTACGTCGCCATTAACCAAGGTGGCGCAGGATTCATTCCAGCAGATGCTGCTGGCAAAAGTGAGGACGCTATCAGTCTAGGGGTAGTTGATGTTGATCCGACTGATACATTCCCTGGTCAGGATCTTTCTGCAAACTTCACATGGTATCTGCAGAACAGTACTGACTTCATTGTCGTGATATTTAGCAATGAGAGTGAAGCTCTCAACGCACTCTACTACGACAGCATTGATGCGTATGCAGTAATCCCTTACGGCTTTGAAGGAAACATAACCGGAAACATACCTGCTTTCGTCAACCTTCATATCAGCAGCACAAACTTTCAGAGCCAATCAGCTGTCTTCTCAAGCTTCAGCTCGGTCGTAGCAGAATTCAGGTATGACCATGGTTGGATAAGGAACGAGGTGGACCTCGACACTGTGCGAGAGTTTGAACCTTCAGGGAACTACACCGCAGCCACCTTTGGTGTCTTTATGATGGTGTTCGCAGTGTTCATCGCTACCGCAGCCACTGCTGCTCAGGCGATTGTGGGGGATGTACCGCTCAATAGGATGTTGTTGACGCCGGCCACAAAAATGGAGGCAATCCTGGCCAAGATCCTCGCCTACTTCTCTGTCGGCTTTGTCCAAAGCTGGTTCCTGCTGTTCATGTGGCTGGGGCTCTTCAACATAGTTCCAAATACTGACATACTTACATTGGATGCAGTTCTGCTTCTGATGTCCATCTCGGGATCAGCATTAGGTGTTGCGATATCGACGCTTGTGACGACTAGGCTGCAGGCGAATCAATCATTCCTGTTCCTCTTGTTTGGATCGATGATTGTAGGAACAGGCTTTATGGATGTGGGGATAATAGATGACGTCTATCCTCTGAACTTGGGACGAGTGATGATCATTGATACCGCCTTCAAAGGCATCGAACTCAGTCAATTCATGAACGACATAGTCACGATAGCGATATTCACAGCCTTCTCCCTCTTGTTTGCCTGGGGAGTCTTCTCTAAGAGAACAAGCCTCGCCTAGCGCACCCGCTTGAGTTGTCTATTGAGAGTACTCTGACGGCAGATTCAGATTCCGAGATAGGCCAAGATTACGAGAGCGGCGTTGTTGAGGCCATGTGCCACAGTGGGGCCCATAATTGAGTAGTTCCTCTTCTGAGCCAGGCCTCCAAGGAAGAGTCCAATTACAAGACGTGTTGGAAAGCCAAGTGGTTCAAGATGCATCAAAGCGAAAACGATGCTTGTGACTATCAGTGCATAGAGCTGGGGTCTTGACTGTCGCGAGCTGAAGTACAATTCCATACGTCGCTGCAGGAATCCTCTGAACAGCAACTCCTCACTAAACCCAACGATAAGGAACATGGCAGCAATCCACACAGCTGCTTCAAGACCACTTGATATGACGAAAAGTGACTCATCGCCAATTCCGGGTCTTCCAGCAATGAGGTCGATGAAGAATGTGATAGTATAGTTGGCAAAGAGAATCAATATGCCCACGCCAAGTCCGATTACTACTTCCTTCGCTGAACCTAATCTGGAAAGCCCAATCGACTTCAGACTGAGCCCATTCCTTCTTACATACCATAATGGTGGAAATATGAGGCCTATCTCCGCGAAGGTTATGAGCAAGAGAGCAGCGGGGTCGATTATGATGGTCATGGTCACAACATCAATGTAGATCAGCCCGGCAGCCATCATAGGGACCATCATTACGAATGTGAGGAGGATGGTCAAGCCAAACGCCACGCCAGTAAGAACGAAGATATGGAAGAGTCTGTCCCAATCGATCTCGCGTTCCATCTCGGCTCCTGGAACGAAAATGTCAATGCCTGAGTATTCTTTCATCTCCGCGGAATCTGGATCATAGACTGCCAAATGGAGTTACACCGTGAGCTGGGGGATTATGTGTTTTGATAAGGGTTTAGTTCGGTATCAGATTCTTGCTGCATTCGATACACTTTATCAATACCCTATCATCCATGTGAGAGCTGGGTCGGGACTGTAACAGGTGGTGAGTCTACAATTGGATGGAGATGCTGAGCCAACACCCGTGAGGGGGACTGCACTCCTAGTTATCACCATCATCATTGTCGCTATTTCTCTGGGCGCCGCCGTACTACCACGAAATGGACCTACACCGGATCTTAGAGTTAGAGTTGCAGTCATTGACTCAGGTATCACGAAAGACGGAGAGCTTCTTGCGAGAGTTGTGGCAGAAACGAGCTTCATAAACTCAACCTTCGGCTACAATGCAGTGGACAACTCAACTGAGGATAGCCAACCTAATGGTAGTCCGCATGGAACATATGTTGCAAAGATACTCTCGCGCAAAGCCCCGGATGCCGCCATTGTCAATGCGAAGGTCGTAACGGCGAACAACACCGCAACTATTGAGGGCATCATCAGCGCGATTCGCTGGGCTGTTGACGAGGAGAACTGTAGCGTCATCAACATCAGTCTCGGCACTCTTCCAACCACGAAGAGTCAACTAGGTGAAGTGGTGAAATGGGCATTTGAGAGGGGTGTTTCGATTGTGGCGGCTGCCGGAAACAACGGCATGGGTGGGGTGGCTGGGACCTCGATCGAATCCCCTGCAGTCAATCCAGAGGTTATTGCAGTGGGTGCGACTGATGACAGAAACAGAATATACGATTTCTCGGCGAGAGGACCCCTCTGGGACCGGACCATCAAACCTGACATAAGTGCACCCGGTTTCTATACAGAAAACGGGGTTACCGTGTTCGGGACTAGCTATGCTACTCCTGTAGTTTCAGCGGCCGCCGTCAGACTCATCGAGTTCTGCGAAGAGAATGACCTATCTTGGACACCGGGTATGATAAAGGCCACATTACTGGCAAGTGCAACTCATCTCTCCGTAGAAGAATGGGAAGTAGGGGCGGGTGTTGTTGACTTGGTTGAAGCCCTGTCCTTGATCGAGAACGCAATGGAAAGCGAAGGCCTTCCACAGATTGCAGCACTCTCTCCAACCTCCGGTCCTTTTAGCTTTGAACGTTGGTTTGTGAATTCTACCACTCACGTGTCTCTATCAGTGTTTTGCAGCAACATCACGACATTCTCGATTCTCTATGCAGGCTCTGCTTCGGAATGGGTGACGGGACCCCAAAACGTCACCGCTAATCAGATCGGCAAATTCCACTTTGAAATCAGAGTCGTGGCGAACGAAACTCAAAACGATCTCGACCTAGAAGTAGTTCTCATCTCTCCCGGCTACAGCTTCCTCAGAGCAAGTTTCACCTTTGACGCAGCATCTCCTCAGGCAAGGATTGCATTTGATTTTAGTCATACTCCATGGCTCATTGATTCCATCTATGGACAGTTCAAGAGTATGTACGAGCTGATTACACAGGCAGGAATTGCAGTCGAGGAGATCAGGTTTCCACAAGAGATCATTTCAAAGAATCTCACCGAGTATGATGCAATCTTCATCGTGGATCCTAGTGCTTGGTACTATTCAATGCTCGACAACGAAACCATTCCCGCTCCTATTTTCTCATATTCCCCGGCGGAGATTACATCGTACACGGACTATTGGAATGCAGGTGGAAGCCTCATTGTTTTGGGACTTGGGAACTCCAGCCTCAACCTATCATCAGCGAACGAGCTACTTTGGCCATTTGGATTTCAATTGAATTACGATCAGATACCGGCCGTCACAATTGTTGTGAATGGAGTATCCTCCACCGAATTGATAACGGACATACAGGAGCACAACGCGACCTCTGGAATAGGTTCTTTCGATTTCAACGGTTGCTCAGTGAACTACACTGGAGGAGCCTACTCTCTGGCTCAGACTGAGGTCAGCTTTCTTCTTACCAACGGTTCGCTGAGTCAGGAGAACCGAACGGTCATGGCTGCACTAGAAGGAGCAGGTGGAGGAAGAATGATTGTGTCTGGCAGCAATTTCCTGTTTGACAATTGGGGAATATCAGGCGGATACCAATCCGATCAGAATGCGCTTTTTGTTCTTCAGATTACAAAATGGTTGACAGGCATTATTTGAAACTCATAGGAGCGGTGCGATGTTCTCACAAGCAGTTTTTGCAGCATATACTAGAAGCCCTGTCTTCATACTCTTACCTGCAGCAAGAACTAGAATCGCCTTCTCACCTGCGCTCTTCATTATCATCAGGCCAGATTCGTTCGTGAGAAGGACCTCCTCTAGAAGCCCCTGGTCCATCCTCTCTGCGGCCAAGTCGGCGACTCCCAGAATTGATGCCGCCATCGCTGCAATCTCCGCTTCCTCAAGTCCCTGTGGCACAGCACATGCGATAGGTAGGCCCTCCTTGGAGAGAAGCATCCATGCTCTTATTCCCGTGGCAAGCGAAGTGGCCTCTTCCATTATCTGACGAAGTTTTCCCTGCAGTTCCTCGAATGCGGGGTCGAACACGGTGGCCTACCTCCTCACTATCCTTACGGCGGAAAGGTGAAGGAAATGCGCATTAATAAAGTTTGATAACATAGCTTCATGGAACAAAACAAGATGGCCCAGTTTCACGAAACAACATGTGCGTTGATTGTCAGACATGATGGATGATATGCCATTGAACCAGGAACGACTCTATTAGGGGGCGTGCCTGGCTCTAACCTATGTTTCAAGATAGATATAATGTCCTCATGAAATGGCCAAGATGTGCTATGGTTCTACCCAGAACATCCTATCCCTGATCTCTTCAATTGGAGTTGACCAAGTGTGGTCCTTCAAATCAGCTTGAGCCATCAACGGAACTTCATCATCAATCATGAATGACTCAAGATGTCCGCAAAAGAAGAGTGACGTGATATCCACTGTCTTCATCAAGTTGTCACTGATGTCCAGCCAGAGCAGGTTCTCGCATTCCATCAGTGGAAGCAGATCGATCTGCAGTATCTTCGTATTCCGCAGCCAGAGGCCTTCAAGCGATGCGCAGCTCCTGAGTGGCGAGATGTCTATTTCATCAAATCGGTTATTCTCCAGAAACAACTCTTGGAGGTTTGTGCATTTCGACAATGGTCGCAAGTCCACGCCAATCAGTTCATTGTTGTCGAGTCTCAGGAATCTAAGAGCTGAGCATTTGCTGAGAGGTGACAGGTCTAGGATCGAAAAGCTATTGGATTGAAGATTGAGTTCTTTCAGACGTTTGCACTTCATCAAAGGTGTTAGATCAATTCGCTGTAGTCTATTCATCTCTAGTGAAAACGTGTCAAGGCTCTTGCACTTCCCAAGGGATGTGATATCAATTAATGCGAGGAGATTTGAGCCGAGAGAGAGTATTTCGAGGTCCTGACATTTTCCGAGTGGTTCTAGGTCAATGCTGCTGATAGAGTTGCTTGACAGATTCAGCTCTCGTGGATTCGGGCATTCTGCTAGGGGTGAAAGATCGACTCCTACTATGTTTCGACCAGACAGATCCAATTCGGCCGTGTCATCACCCTTATCGAGATGCAGCTCCTCTCCACTTTCATTCGTGAAGTTGACACGTATATCAGGCATGCGGGGAGCCTCAGCTAGTTTCTTCCTTTGTTTCGCAACGTTCGCAGGATGAATGATTAGGTTTCACTTTCTGATTCATGTGGAACGCGTCTTGACTCATGTACGCACTCGCCATTCTCTAACGCATCTCTGGCTGAATCGGGGACCTCGGACCCGTCTTATAAGACTGTGATAGCCTTTCTATGTCTGACATTCTCTCAAAAGAATTCGTTGGGAATTAATCTGGGTAATAGCTCAAGCTGAAGCCATTTGAGCGCCATACACGACAAGGATAGAAGAAATCGACCCGCCCCTTCTGATGATCGGGGGTAAGACATCGTTCCATCCAATCCTTCACAATTGACTGCGCTTCAATTCCTTGCAGGAGTAGACTGTGGATAGGGCGGAGCCAAGGCAATGAGAAGAAATGGATTAGTCTTCATGTTTACTGTTGTCCTATTTGGATTCATTTTGTCAATGCCAACTAGCTCCTTCGTGTCTATTGGAGCACAGAATCTTGATCAGCGTCCTTATTCGAAGTATGAATTGTCGGGGTTTGGCGACAACCTAGAGGACTTTGTGGATCAGACTTCAGACCTTCACGCACCGGCGGACTTGGGCACACACTCGACATTTTCGGATATCCAAGACTATGGAGTCAACTACGACCAAATGCAGGAAGAAGACACAGGTGGCATAGGTGGCGGGGTCCTAGTTGAAGACTACCTAGATCAGACAAGCGACGTTGATATTTCGCCAGACTTGGGCAGTCACGGTGCATTTGCAGACCTTCAAGATACCGATGATACCTACGACCTGCTGTCAGAGGCTCTGCCTACGGCGCCTCCTGTTTTCCAAAGCAGTGCAGAGTCTTGGTCTGCAGTAGGTCAAGCTGGCCACAGTTTCAACTACACTCTTACTACCTTTTCTGGCGATAATCGACTTGTTGTTGTTGGAGTCGCTTGGGAAGACGCCGAGGCAACTGCAGATGTTACAGATATCACTTTCAACTCTGTATCAATCGCTACAGAACAAATCGCAGAGATAGTCGCTGATGTAGGATTCTCTACGTATGTGGCTGGTTGGTATATACTTGACGCGAATCTGCCTTCAAAAGCTGGGTCCTACAACATAACTGTCACTGTAAGTGAAGCTATAACAAGAGAGATCATGGTGTTTGTAGCAGAATACACCGGAGTCGAACAAGAGGCGCCTGACGACACAGGAAGTCACCAGACACCGAATCCAGGTGATACGACCTTCACAGTCACCGCGAACGAGGACAATGCATTGATTGTTGCTGTTGGGTGTACTGGGGGAACAACCTCCATGACATCGGTGACTGGTGGTATCAGCAACCACGAGGATGTATCCGATCCT
This sequence comes from Candidatus Thorarchaeota archaeon, assembly GCA_046758445.1. GTDB lineage: Archaea > Asgardarchaeota > Thorarchaeia > Thorarchaeales > Thorarchaeaceae > SMTZ1-83. The sequence continues at coordinate 78,309 of JBHIAE010000005.1, forward strand.
ACAGTTACTTCAGAGGGTGGTGCAATAGCGGACTATATTGGTGCAACATCAGGTGACCACACTGTTGGTTGGACTGGACTTGCTACCAGAGCCTGTTCGATCGGTGGTGTCTGGAGTGGTGCTGCCAGTTCATCCGATTATCAGATGGACCTAGAGGTTCAGTTCACGACAGTTGTCGATTTCTTGATAACTGAAGAGTTGTGTATTAAGACGGGGACATTCTCAGGCTCAGAGGACATCAATGTCACATATTGGAGCGGGTCTTCTTGGACAAGCATTGCCTCCGATTTGACTGCTAGTCAGTGGAACAACTTCACAGTCTCATTGACAAGTTCAACCTTCGCAATCAAGTTTGGTGGATCGTCCACAACCTCTGATGCAGTGTTAGACACTTGGAACATTGATTCAGTCCTACTTCAGGTTTCAGGAGCTGGATCGAAAGAGGACGTAGTGGATGTACAGAGCGATGTAGATGGTTCTGCTGATGTTGGGACTCACAGCTCATTTGCAGAGATGCAGACCGCCGACCTCACGTATGATACATTGACGGAAATCGACACCGCCGGTTCACTGTCAGGAACTGTCGGCTACACGTTTCCAGGCTTCACCGATCTAAATCAACTTGAGATAAATGAGATAATACTCTGTCAGTTCTCTCTTGGAGAAGACAATGTCAACGTGTATAGCATGAGTGCTTACGGAAGGATTGATGCCGGCTTTGGTACAGAAGTAGTCAGATATCTGATATACGCTGACAGTGCTGGTTCCCCTGGGGCCTATCTAGGCCCAACCAACCAGGGCACTTGGACCGCATCAGCAAGTTGGACTACATTAGATATGGAAACGAATCTCACTTTGAGTTCTGGCGATTATTGGCTGGGCCTATGGAGCAATGACGAGATAAGGCCCTACTATCAGTTCGGTGCAGCTGGTCAGACTGCCATGAACGTGAGTAGCAGTAGCTATCCTGCACAGCCGGATCCATTCGGTTCCGTCACTGAATGGCATAATCGGGAGGTTTCAGTGTATTTCAGTTGGGACAAGGATCTTCCAAATAACTATGAACTCGATCTTGAGGTTCAATTCACTGATATTCCATATCTGTTGCCTGTTGAGAAGCTCTGCATTTACGCGGGAGCCGTTGATGCCGAGGACATTATTGTTCAAATTCGGACTGATGGTGGCACATGGTCAAACGTAACTACTGATCTGACGGGCTCATCTTGGAACAATCACACGATCAAACTCAATACCACCACCCTGACCATACGTTTCATCGACGGTACGCCGACCGGTGATACTAGTCAGGGAACATGGCAGATTGACATCGCTCTGATGTATCTCGAACATCCAGGTGGCGGTGCTGGCTCCATTTCATTTAGGGCCTTTGCAGCCGCAGTCGGACAAGACACCACTTCTGTCATAATCAATAAACCCAGTGGAACGATACAGAACGATGTGATGGTGTGTACGGTCTTAACTACCGGTGGAACTGGAGTGACTTTCACGCTGACAGGATGGACTATCATTCAACGACACGATAGCGGAACAACACTCGCTCAGGCACAGTATTACAAGGTCGCAGGTGCAAGCGAACCAGCAACATATACCATTTCATTCAGTCCACAAGTTGTTGGAGCGGCTGTTGGTATCGCAACCTACATTGGAGTGGACACCACAACTCCAATAGACGCGTACAGTGGGCAGGTAAATGCTGCATCCACAAGTGTCACAGCCCCTTCTATCACTACGACATCAGCAAATGCTATGCTAGTAGGAGGATTTGGGACTTTCGTACAGACTACTATCACACCAGCCACAGGCATGACAGAACGCTATGATATTGTCGGTGGAATCGGTGGTGACGACCAAATAACGGATGAGGTAGCTGATGAAGTAAAAGCCACAGCAGGCGCAACTGGAACACGAGTAGCCACTGCAGGACTAAGTGCGGTTAGTATCGGACAACTGATTGCTCTGAAACCCGCTGCACCGACTAACTACATGCTAGACCTAGAGGTTGGATGGACGGCAGCCGATTTCGATGAAACGAATGAGGAATTATGTATCTATCCAGTCACAGGTGGTGGTTGGCCTTCTGAAGACATCAAGGTGGATGTCTGGAATGGTGCATGGACCAACGTGATAGCAGATCTCACTCCTGACCAATGGAACAATGTGAGCATTAGCAATTATCTTGCGGGGATTACATTTGAGATTCGTTTTCTTGGTGGAACTGAAACAAGTGATACAACTCAGGATACTTGGGAGATTGATGCAGTTCTGCTTCATACATGGACACTCAGCTACGCTCCGGCGAATGATCAAGCACCAACTTTGGACAATCCAAGCGACACTGACAATATGTATGCTCAATATCTAGAGTATCAGGTCACAGTCTTTGTTTCTGACCAGAATGGTTTCGCAGACATAGACTACCTAGAGATCGGATTATGGGACAATAGTCAAACTACAGAATACTGTCGATTCAGATACGATGAGGATACAAATACATTCACTGAGGAATATGATGGTGGGACCTATGTGTCCCTCAATTCAGGAGGCTCCTCGGCAGTTGAGAGTGGTAATGACATTGATGCAACTTTCTACTTCACTATAGATTGGGACTTCCCTGATGCCACAGATCTTGATGCACAATGCTACGTCATTGATACACAGACGGAATCAACCAACACATGGTTTGAGGTCGATTGGGACGTGGAAACACGTCTGGACTACTCTGTCACTCCAAGCATAGATGATGGCCTTGGTACACCTGACAGAGGCAATCTAGACGGTTCCTTCTCATTGACTGGAACCGTTGTCTACTACATGTCAGTAGATGACAATCCATCATCCGCTATTGTCGATGTATTTGTATCAGGTTCTGAATACGGAACAAACGCAGGCCCCTGGAACGATTTGACACTTAGTTCGGGGGTCTTTGATGTAACGTGCTATGCAGACGATCTAGTAGGTCAAGATACTTACACAGTCAAGGTTGTTGAGGAAGGAGCAGGTGCGGGCGGCACGGACCTTTACTACTCAACAAGTGTTACGGACACATACATAGCAGATAGTGTTCAGGTTCAATCCTACTCTGTTGGTGATGATAGAGTAAACGTAAATGATAATGTGAATATTGATGTGACTCTGTACTATGACTACGATGATACAGTTGTTACAGATGGGGCAGTGACAATCAATACTATATCCGCGACTCACCAGGGTGCAGGTGTCTGGAGAATCACTGACTCAGAAGCAGCTGTAATGGCGAATACCTACGACATTGTTGCATATTCTGGTGGAATCCATGGACTCGCCAATGTTGACCAAAATGGACAGTCCCAGCAAGTAATCTGGGATCAGATTGTGGTGCAGACAACCGTTGCTGATGATACACGTGTCAACATCAATGACAATGTTGAGGTGCGAGTCACTCTCTGGTTGGCCTACAACAGCTCATTCCTTGGAGCTGGAGATAGTGTCACACTTGACGATACACCAATGACTTGGGATGCAGCCAACTCTTGGTTCGATCTGACTGTATCACAGACATCTGTTGGTCTATGGACCTACTTTGTCAATGCAAGCACCGAAGCTACCTTTGGAATCACAGCCATTGACACTAACAGTCAGAGCGTGGATGTCATCTGGGATAGAGTCCTCGTAGCATCCATAGCGATTGATGAAACCTACGTAGACCTGAACGAATTCGTACAGGTAACAGTCCAACTTGAGCATGAGTATGACCGTAGTTCAGTATTGAGTGGAACATTCGGCATCAACGGTGAAGCGATGACTCACGTAGGCTCAGGAGTCTGGACTGCTGATGTAATGAGGTCTGCATATCAATCATTGTCCTTTGATGACTTCACGGAATGCAACGCCGACGCGTACGGAATTACGGGGTATAACATGGATGGCAATAGCGCTACAGCCTACTGGGATAGAATCGAATTCTATAGCGGACAGGCCGTCGATGCAAGAATCAATGTTGGCAGCGACGCGACTATCATTTGGGAGGTCCGCCTGGAAACTGCAGGAATCTCAATCACCTCCGATCTAACGGCAGTCGCAAGCGGGTCGCTGCCGTTGGTCTTCGTGACTGATAGCTGGAGGATTTCAGACTCACAAGGAAACGTCGGAAGTGCTTCTTTCTCAATCACATCCGCTTCATTCGGAGGAATTGATGCCTTTGTGCAGACCATAGCAGATGTGACTGTGATATGGGACCGCGTGATAGTTGAAACCACAACCGCTACGCCAGTATCTGTCGAAATCAACCAGCCTCTAGAAGTGCATGTGATGTTAGCTTATGAATATGACAATACGCCGGTGACTGATGGACTTGTCAGTCTTGATGTAGAAGGTGATTCCATTGGGATGACCTACTCGTTGGGAAATGGCTATTGGTCTGCTGATGTTACAAAGTCAGTGGCTGGTGATTACTCAATCGTGGTCGCAAGCGTTTCAGGCAATAGCCACGGCATCACCGCACTTAATGTGGATGGAAAACAGGTCGTTGTGCAATTCAGCGGAACCGTCGCCACTCCTGGAAACCCCTTGATGCTGCAGATTGCCGTAGTAGGTGGTGCTGGGATTGGTTTGGTCGGCACGGCCATCGTGCTAATGCGACGGCGAAGCGCCAGACCTGCACCCGCCTTAGGCGAAATTGACCCTATAGCGTTTGGAGTAGGTGACCCAACAGCAGCCGAAGCGACTCCTGAGGAGGCCTTTGTAGAGATAACAGCAGTTACGGTTACTGAGCCGGAGGAGGTTGGAGCTGTTGTGGCGCAGAAGCCGGTCGTTCAGCCTGAGGTTGACACTGAATCCATAGTCGGCGAAGTTGCGGAACTAGATGCGGCTGAGGTTTCTCCTGAAGCTCTGGAGATGGAGGAGGCGACTGTTGTCGAGAAACTAGAAGTGACTCCTGAAGAAGTTCCGACTCCCAAGGAGATTCCCTCAATTCCAAGGAATCTGGCACGACTTACTAAGAGGGAGCTTTTTGACCTCCTTCCTGATGATATCAAGTCGGCTGCACCAGAGCTCAACAAGCTCAGAAAGAGGGAGCTACTAGATCTCGTCCGGTCACTCATCAGGCCTGAAGAATAGAAGTTTCGAAGGGTTAATGAACGACTCATTCCACGGTGTGTGTGTTCAGATCTTCTAGATTGGCAACCGAAGTCGGAAGTGGTCATATTGCTAGATATCCATGAGCTAGACTCAGAACTTGGGCTTGGGGATGTTGGTGGTTGGAAGCGGGGAGTAAGGGTTCTTGGAGTTTCGGAGAGCTTTCTCCGTTCAGACCTGAAGAGCAATGTCGCAGGTGTTGTCATGAGGGGCGACATGCGAATCGATGGCGTAGGATTCTGCGAACCAACGGTCGGAGGAACAGATGCAACTGACCAGCTCATATTGATGTTCAATCGACTGGCGCGGGGAGACATTAGGGCCTGGATGCTGGGGGGCTGTATCATTTCGTGGTTCAATACTGTAAACTCGGTGAGGCTCTTTGAAGCGACAGGAGTCCCTGTAGTGTGTGTTTCTTACAATCCGTCGGAAGGGATTGAGAAATACTTGCGCGAGTATTTCCCCAACAGCTGGCAGGAGCGAGTCAGTCAGATGGACAGAGGAGGTCCGAGAGAACAGGTTCTTCTGAAGACCGGTCATGAAGTGTTTGTCGCGACAGCAGGGCTTACCACCAAGAAAGCACACCGTCTGGTGGATCAGTTCACTCTAGATGGAAGAATCCCCGAGCCGATTCGTGTTGCTCGTATCCTAGCCTCAGCCCTCAAACGGGATTTCAGCCTGGTCAGTGAAAGAACCTAAGAGTCAAGGCCAGGGTGATACTACGTACTCTCACCAACTCTTGTTGACCCATGCTCTTCTTCAAGTTCCTTGCACAGATCCATCGCGAACGCTATGCCCAACTCCTCTAATCGATCCCTGCCCGAGTCATAGAACCCTTGAAGAAGACTAGGGGAAACTCCAGATCTCTCCATTGAGATAGCGTGCACAAGCATGTCCAATACATCTGCCGAGCCAACGATCCTTGCTTCTAGCGAGATTCCTTCACGGTACACGCCCCACTGGTCGCGAAGAATACCTCCCAGGTCGCCCAGGGGAGCCACAATTGATTCTAATGCTCTCGCTTCAAGGGCTGACTTCTCAACTACGAATCCTTTAGTATACACTGTGTCCGGTGCGGATGGAATATCGGAAACAACTGCCTCCCCCAAGTCATGAAGAATGGCCATAGCGAGTGTTTCTCCCAAATCAATTTCCTTTCCCTCTTCTTCGAGTTTCTTTGCGAGTAACAACGAAATCAATGCAGTGCCATAGGAGTGCTCTGCTACCGACTCGAAGACAAGACAGTCTACTCCTGCAGTCGCCCATCCAGCTCTCTGCAGGCTCTTCAGAATCTCTCCTTTCATGAAGAAGGAAATGGCATCCAGAGCTATCATATCGAGCAGTTTGAGAGCATTAGTTATAAGTAGTGGAGGTGCAAGAGCCTTCGCACCGATTTGAGAGATGAGGGATATGCCGGAAAAGACTCTCGCAGAGGTGGCAACACTTCTTGAGGAAGCACTTGAGCTTCATAAATCTGTAAGGCAAGTCGTTCTCTCAACCAGGGAAGGTGTCGTCGTGGCTTCGGTTGGCCGAGACGAAGAGCTTGACTCGAAAGTACTCTCGACCATCTCTGCTGCTCTTGTTTGGGCCGGTTCAACCGCTCTCGATAGCATTGGTTCAACGAAACCAAAATACCTCATCCAATCTACGAGCATTGAACGTATTCTCACAATACTGGAACCGAACTATTTTCTCGTGGTTGTGATCTCAAAAGCCGCTGATGCTGGTGCAGATATGGATGAGTTGTTGTCCAAGTTCCAGTCTGTTGCGACAAGGATGGAGCTATTGATGAGCTCAACCAGCGACTTCGGACAGCAAACAACCATTGGACGCATTCTTGAGGAACTCCCAGGGATTTCTCAGGCAATGCTCCTGACTGAGGAAGGTATGCCCTTAGGATCAGTGGGGTTTGAAGACCCAATAGAACTCGCTGGACTCGCGAGTTCAATATTCTCGAACGGGCTCACCTTTTCGCCAGACACCGATTACATAACAATGACTGCTGGGGAACTTGAACTGATGGTCGCCCGAGCAGATGAGAGTCGGCTGGTCATGGTAGCTAGCCGGGGCCAGAATCCAGCTGAATTGGCGCAGAAAGTGCGAAACATCGTCGAGGGTCTGAGCTAGGCTCCTTTTGCCTCTGCCTCTTCCAAGGGCCTATCTGTTTCTGTTATGGACTCATCGTCCTCAACATCTCGAAACTGCCATTCTGTCAAGTTGATGGTTATGAAGCAGTCCTTTCCTCGTTCAGGGCAGTCGATTCGTATCGTGACGTGGTCTTCCGTTGATTCTCTGATTTCAGGGTTCAAGCATCCGTCTTCAAGCTTCTCCATCAAGAACATTACAAATGCTTCGGAAATCGTGTTTAGACTTCCCTTGAGAAGTGCTTGGCCGAGTTCATCCAAATAGTGTCTCTTCTTACGACCTTCTTTCTTGACCTTGACCAGGCCTACCTCTTCCATCCTTGAGACGTGCCATCTCACCGTATCATGATGTACGCCAAGGGTTTCGGCCATTTGTTCCTGGTAACACGAAGGGTTGTTCACGATATAGGCAAAGATATTCTGAGCAGTTTCACTTCGCATCGTGAGGTATGCCATCTCTGCTTCTCGAGACCTCAACATCTTTGGATAATAGAGTCGTTTTCCCGCGAACTTGATTGACTTCACTAGTCCCTCCCGTTCTAGAATCCTGAGATGCCACGTCAAGGTGCCTAGAGGCGATTCGAGTAGCTCCACTAGTTCGAGAAGGTAAGTTCCCGGGTTCTCACATAGAACTTGGTACAAGTCGCGTCGAAAGGGATGAAGAAGTAGTGCCATGCGTTTCTGACGACCCATTGTACCGGCCTCTCGTCCTGCTCCCTGACATTCATGAGTGAAGGGTGATTAAAATGCTTCGACAAGCGATTATAGACTCCCGTGATACTGAATCCTATACTTCAATCATTGGGTGATTCCTGCTTTCTAATGGCCTTGATGAGGAGGCCACGTGAGCGGAACTACAAGAGGAATCGCTCAGCTCATGCTCAGTGATATTGGAGTCAATCCTGGCTTGCCGCGAAACATGTCAAAAACACTTGGCGGGGATTAATCTCTATCGCCTGTTTCCCCAATTCTGATTGCCCTCATCTCAGAGGCAATCACATTCCCAGCTTCAAACCCTTCTCGGATGTTTACTGCGTCTTCATCCTCTAGTTCAAAGACACCAATCAACTGGTTCCTGTCCGACAACGCCCACTGCCCGTAGACGGTGATTCCCGAATCAGTTTCGCATTCTAGAAGACCTAGAGTCCCGGAACTCGACCACCAACTCAGGCACTTACCAATGAAACCAAGTCTTGAGATGAGATCGTTCCATAGGTTTGCAAGTTTCGTTGGACCAAACTTGTTCCTGAATGTAATGAGGAAGTGTCCTTCCTTTCCTTGAATCTCTCTCTCAATAGTTTCTATCTCATTCTTTGTAAAGAGTGCCATTGATGGTCTTGTAAGGCAACGTAGACTGAAGTTAAAAGCACCGCGCTATGGATAAAAGGCAGCATTACTGTGTCGATGAGAGGCTGAGAGATCTTGACGACCAAACGCATTTCCCGGATTGGACTATTCTCATCTGATCCATGGTCTTCTCGGGTCGACAGTCTCGAAAAAGCCCTTCAGGGTCTTGGCGTGGAAGTACTTAGAGTAATACCTTGGAAAGTGTCGAGTCATAGTTCCTCACAGAGCCATCGCATTGTATCGGGAGATCATGATCTCTCTGAACTGGACCTTCTACTCGTCCTTGACTTGGGGGCGAACGACATTGGTACTTTCTTCAGTCGGGTTGGATTCCTTTCAGCTCTTGCAGAATTGGGTGTTCAAATCGTCAACTCGGTCAACTCGATCCTTCTGATGCGGAACAAGGCTGAAACGATGAGACGGCTCGTATCTGCAGGCCTGCCTGTGCCCAAGACACTCATAACTGAGTCAATTGAGGATGCGGCAGATTTCATTAGAGAACACTTCCCGTGTGTACTCAAGCCAATCACCGGTTTTGGTGGACTCGGCGTCCAGTTAATTGATAGAGAGTTCGACCTGGAGAACGTCTATGATTACCTCAAGTTCCACAGCCAAATGTTCGGAAAGGGAGCGTACCTCCTTCAGGAGTACGTCCGGGGACCCGGGTTCGATATCAGAGCATTCGTTATGGACAAACATGTTGTCGCAACTATGCAGAGAGTAAGCAGTGATGGCTTTGTCACCAACATTCACGCAGGAGGAAGACCGAGGCCGAACGATGTTGACGTCACCGACCTTGCAGTACGTGCCGCAGTTTCCGTCAGGGGACGCATGGTCGGAGTGGACATCATCCCAGATCAGGAAGGTGATCTTTGGGTTCTCGAGGTGAATGCCACACCCGGATGGACCGGTCTACAGAAGGTCACTGGCATTGATATTGCAGGCAAAATCGCAGAATCATTGACGAGAACCTGACTTGTCATGTTCTGACTGGGACTCATCCATAGATTTTTAAGAGAGCCCTAGAGCGAGAGGAATACGCCAGTACCTCCAGGGCACGGATTTGTGCTCAAGGGGTCGGAATCCGCCCTGCTTGGCAGGGACCGCAAAACGAAATTCTGAGGCTACAGAGTTTGACAGAAGCAGCCGAAGCAAAGCCAGAGGATATTGAGTACCTCAGGGCCCGCTTGAGAGAGCTCAAGACACAGGCACGTGGGGACCTTGAGGTGTTGAGAAGAAATCGCGACAAGATGCGCGAATACAAGACTATCAGGGACGAGCACAACAAGGAAGTCCGCAGTCTTATAGAATCAGTGAAGGCTGAAAGAGAAGAGCGAGATCGAATCAACAAGGAGATCAATGAGGCCAAGCAGCGGCGAACGGCGATTCACGCACAGCTCAAGAGCATCTACGAGGAGATACGTGAGCTTCGAAGCAATATCGTTGGAAGCCCTTCCACAGACCAACGTAGGATGATGCGCCACGTCGAAGAATTGGAATGGCGTCAGCAAACAGAACAACTCTCAATGGATGAAGAGCGGTCGATTGTTGAAGAGATTGCTCGAATCGAAACCAAACTCGTCAAGATTGGCCAGGAGAAGGAGAAACAGGATAGGATCAGTGAGCTAAGAAGGCTTGCGCGCCGACTGAAAGGAGAGGCATCGGATGCCCACGCAAAGGTTCTGGACTTGTCGGAGCAGTCTCAGGTTCATCATCAAGAGGTTGTCAGAATAAGGCCTCAGCTAGAGGAGTTCAAGCGGTCTGCAGACACAGCACATCAGAACTTCGTGGAATGGTTGAAGAAGGTGAAAGAGGGCGAAGCAAAGCTCAAGGAAGTCCGCGACGAGATTGACGACACTTATGGCAAGATAAGAAAGCACGAGTCTGAGCAACGGGACAATGCTCGCTCCGAGAAGCGCGAGATTCAGAAAGCTCAGGAGCAAGAGCGCCAGGACGCAGCAGTCGAGAAGCTCCAGGCTGGCAAACGCCTAACCTTCGACGAGTTCATTCTTGCCCAGCGCGGAGTCGCTGATGATAAGAAACAGTCCAGGAAGCGAAGAGATCGAGATGAATCAGCTGATGAAGAGGTTTCCAAAGAAACTCCAGAGGGACCATCCAAAGTTGAAGCCCCAGTTGAAGTGACTGAGGCCGGAGAATCATCAACTGAAGAAGTCGACAAAGAGGAATAGTTTAGCTAGTTGTTTCCAGTTGCAGCAATCCTCCACCATAGGTCCTACCACCCGAATACCTTAATACGTGCCACTTTTAGCAGGCGCAATGCTGAGGAGCGTGGACCAAAGAGAAGCGTTTCTTTCTTGCTCACGATGGTTGCTGATATCTATGGTGGCAGAGAACATCGAGGTCAAAATATCTGGGCTAACAAAGAACTTTGACGAAATCATTGCCGTGGACCACATGGAGTTGGATGTTCCAGAGGGCTGCATCTTCGGTCTTCTAGGACCCAACGGGGCCGGCAAGAGTACTACAATTCGCCTTCTATGTACACTCCTCAAGCCTGTAGAAGGTACAGCAGAGGTAGCAGATTTCGACATCTTGCAAGCACCAGTGGAAGTACGTCAGGCAACAGGTGTCCTTCCCGAGGAGGCAAACCACACGCTCTATCCAAACATGACTGCCTACGAGAATCTGGAGTACTTCGGTAGACTATATGGAGTTCCAGAGGATGAGATACCTAGACGTATTCAGGAGCTCTTGGAGTTCATGGAGCTGTGGGAGCGAAAAGATGACAAGGCGGGGGAGCTTAGCACCGGCAACCGGCAAAGACTAGCTCTCTGCAGGGCACTTCTGCACAAGCCGCAAGTGCTTCTTCTAGATGAACCAACTGCCGCACTGGACCCTATCGCGGCGAAACGTGTAAGGGAACTCATCCTGAATCTTTCAAAGCAGTCTGGGCAGACGTTCTTCATAAACAGCCACAATCTTGCAGAAGTCCAACGAATATGCGACAGGATTGCAATCATAGACGAAGGGAAGATTCTGCTTGCTGGGAAGACAGCTGAGCTTCGTGAGAAACTGCAGGCTCAACAGGAGTTTAGGATTAGAGTACATGGTGACTTGAGTGAGGCGGAAGCCATAGCAAAGTCAACCGACTATGTCGAGTCAGTTCAGACAGAGGTGGATTCGCTTCTTGTGGTGATCACTGATCCCATCAATAACAACTCGAGGCTTATGAGAACCCTTCTGGATGCGGGGGTCAAGATTGTCGAGTTTGCCGAAGAAGAGGCCACACTGGAAGACCTCTACCTTGAGGTCATCAAAGGAGGTGGCAATTAGTGACCCGCAATAAGTCCATGGTTGTCGCGATGGCTGACTTCAAGGCTGCGATGGCTCTTCGTTTTGTGAAGTTTGGTCTGATTGGATTGGGGGCTCTTGGACCAATCATGGCTGTCTTCACGGTTGTGAGTGTGGTGTTATTGATGCCTCCGGGTCCTGAGCTTGACTTGATTATACGGTTCTTGGCTCCAATGGTGGCAACATTTCTCGCAATATTCGCCATAATCCCTGCCTCAATGATCTCGGCCAATTCTTTCGTCGGTGAAAAGGAGCAGAACACCTTGGAACCGCTTCTGGCAACCCCATTGACGGATAGAGAGCTGTTGGTGGGCAAGATTCTGAGTTCTCTGATTCCCAGTGGCATCTTGCTCTTTGGCGGGACAGCTGCGTCAATCTTGGCTGAGAACGTGATTCTCATGGCCTTCGGTCGTCCATTCATTCTTTTGCCCGATGTCCCTGGGATTATCTTCGTATCGCTCGCAGGACCACCAATGATCTTGGCTGTAGTGTCGTTCATGATTCTAATCAGCGGACGCGTAGGCCGTGTCTATGAGGCCTATCAGATGAGCATGTTGGTAGCCATAGTCATCATAGCCCCAATGATCGTGCCATCCTTGTTTATCGAAGCAGGACTCGACCAGTCAGTTGTGATGATGACATACATCGCAACGATTTTGATTGCTGTGGTGCTTATGGTGGTGACCATGGCTCTTGCTGTTAGGCGATTCAACCGGGACACAATGATAAGAACGGTATAATGGAAGTGAGGGCTGCCAGTCCTCTCCTCCCTTTCATTGCTAGTCTTTCAACTTCCTGAGCCCTGCAGGATATCTCCTTGCGAGATCGCGATAGATTTCCTTGAATCTTCTCAATTCTTCCTTGTGATGGTCTTTGACATCACCTATCACCTTGGCGGGCACACCAACTGCAATCTTCTCAGCAGGAATCTCAGAATACTGCCTGACAACGGCGCCCTCACCAACTATCGCCCACTTGCCCACGACAGCATAGTCTGAAACAATAGCCCCCATGCCAATAACTGCTTCGTCTTCTATCGTCGCATTATGTACTATGCAGCCGTGTCCAAGAGTGACATTGGTCCCGACTGTAGTAGTTTCATCTGGTCTGGCATGGATGATAACGTTGTCTTGAATGCTACACCCATCACCAACACGAATCTCACCATAGTCTCCCTTGACGACTGCCCCGGGTGCCACATAACACTCCTCTCCAAGAGTCACTCTCCCAAGGACAGACGCCGAATGGCTAACATAGGTGTTCTTACCGATTTCAGGAATCCGACCTTCAAATTCGTACACGGTCATCGTCAAGACCTGGTTTCGTTCTATTCATTTCCGTTATTAGATTGAGGGTTTCTGAACAGACATTAAGGCTAAGATGCGCCATTGCGTCGTACTCCGAAGCCCTCCGAAACGTTAAAGGCCTACCCCTGCGAAGGTCTGTCGGAAGGCTCGTAGGAAGAGTCGGAGATGTTACCAGATGCCCCAAGAGAAACTGAGTCCCGATGAGATTCCTCTTTTCCCAATCCTGAGGGGAGAGTCTGTTGGTCAAGATGGCGAATTCTCAGGTCACGTTTTCATTGTCCGTAGACCAGAGGACACTGATCGGGAGTGGGCTTCTGATGACATTGCAGTACTAGACAGCGAAACAGAGTCCTTCTTCAATGAGAATCCAGGAGCTTTGGACAAACTCTTTCAGAATGTTTCGGCAGTACTTTCTGAGTTCGGAGAGGCAATGGGTCAATTCTCGTCCATAGCCTATGAGCGAGAGGCCATTTGTGTTGTGAAGGTGCCAGATGCAAGCCATGTGCTTGAAAATGGGATGCACATTCGTGTTACCGCCACGGAGAATCAAGGTGACATATACTTCATCGATTGAAACGTTCGCAAATCATCAAGGATTTATGTCACGTCTAGTTCAAGACTCGCGTGCACTTGCACAAGTGGAGCGAGGAGTTTGAGATCACGCTACATCCTACTTGACTGGTCTGGTGTCAGGCGGATTCAGTTTCGTGTAGTTCTTGGGAGTGCTTTGCTCTTCATCACGTATAGTATCATACTTCTGCTCTACTGTTCAGTCGCCCAATGGATTCTCCTAGCGTTTCTGCTGGTTTCAACCCAGATTGGCGTTGGACTGGTCTTCACGCGATACTACCAGACGGTAGGCATGCTGGCCAAGGAGAAACTGACCTTCTTGGATTCTTCCGAATTGGCCGGCGAGTGGGAGTCCGTGGAGGAGGAAGTCAGTATCGAGGAGATGCCGCGTATCTTTCAGGAGCTTGATGAGAGGTTGGGAGGTTTGGAACCGCAGGTAGATGACATTCTAGACCTCGCTTGGTTCTTCATTATCGTATGGGCTGCGGTTTCAACAGCTCTGGTAGTATTGTTTGGCAGTTCTCCAATTCTGTGCTTGAGCCCTTCTCCGATTTTGGCCATGATATGTGTTGCTTGCTACTACAACGGTTATCAGAGTGGGAAAGGCGAAATATCCGCAGACCATCTGGAGCACTTGGAACACCTTGCGCTCTCAAGGCTGTCAGCAATTCAGTCGATAGCGTCAAACAGTTTCTTTCAACCTTTTGTCCAGTGGATGCAGAAGCAGGAGTTCCGTGTCCTGTCAGACCTTGGAGTCCATTTGATCGGTTCCGCTGTGGAGGTGACAGGTGCAGTTATCAGATATTCAGTTGGATTCTCATCGGGCGATAAGGAGCATATCGAGGTACTGCTCTCGGAGGTGCCTGATCCTGATTTCCAAAGCGCAGTAACACGCCTGGATTCCGATTTGGGTTCAAGATGGATTCTAACAACGGATTCAGGACCACAAATGCACAAGTTCCGTTTTGCAAATGCCATTGACAGTCCCAGCCTGAGAAGACACGCGTCACTGATCCGGAGTCCTTCTGAGCAGGAGAAGGCAACGCGAGTAGTAGCCAAGATACTAGAATCGTTGCTGCAGCTCGTAGGCCCTGAGTGAATACTCCTGTGATGGAGATAAAGACTCTGTCAGTCCCGCGATATACATAAGGGTCCTTACTCTAGTGATGCCAAGTGCATGCTCGATGAAGGTCAAGCTAAAGATAGAAACACAGTGGCTTGAGCTAGAGAGAAAGAGCATGCTGAAGATGCTTGAAAGATACAGGTCATGGGAACGGGAAACCCTTCAGAGAGCCAGGGACGCCAAGGATCTGCGAGGACTAAGGGATGTGTTCTACGAGCTTGGCGATAGGTGGGAGTGGGCACAGACAGCTGGAGCATGGTTGTCAAGTGGTGTGCCCCTTGATACTATAGGTTTAGTCATTAGAATGCCTGGTCTTCAACCGAACAAGGAGAGATACGTCGTCTACGCTGTGATGGCCTATTCCAAGGGTGTTACGAAGAAGTTCGATCATCTTGGAGACAAGGAACGAGTGATTATAGAGCGTGATGTCGAAAGTGGTCAGATTGTATGTTGGTCAACGACTGGACACGGTGCGGTAGACATCTTTCCCATTGATGTCACCAAATTCTCTACCGTAGAGATGGCGCTTGATGGCTGCTATTTGGTTGCTCAGCCAGGGGATCATGCCCTTAGACTTGAGTGCCCAACCATCGAAGGAATCATCCCGATGCTAGCACACCGCCTGTGGGAGATTGCAGGAGGTGACAAGTCATTCTCGCTAAGAACGATAGATGTTCTCGATGCAAGTGATGTTGAAGAGTTTCTTGACTTTAGGTTCCATAGATTTGCCAAGGCTGTTATTGAGCTGGAACGCATCTGGACGACTCTGAGTGGCGGGACAGTTGCTAGAGCCCGAGAGGCAGTTCTTGACCAAGTTCCAGATCATATAGAGAAACGGAACAAGGAGATTCTTAGAAGGATTGAAGGACTTCTTCATGTTCTGTGGTTCAAACCACCATCTAAGCAACTCCAGTCAATCCGAACGATGTACGAAGAGATTGTGTCCGAACCAACTCCCACTGAGGTTCAACGCGAGCTCCAACCACATCTAGGCGAGCTGCTCTATAGCCTGACCGATGTTCTTGAGAAGGCCAAGTTCCTCAAGTGGAGAAGTGTCCTAGAGAGAAGAGAATTCACAGAGAGTGATGTGTTTCGCAACTTAGAATTGTCTGCTTTAGCGAAGGAGGCATTGGCGGCCGCACTAGAGGACATCCTAGTAGATCATTCTCTTTCATACATCGGATATCCAGAGCGGGCAACGATTAGAAAGAAGATTGTACGCACTTTCTTTGGCGTGGCTGCTCTTCCAATCCGCCTGGCGTTCTCCTTCAAACATTGGCTAACGAAAACGATCCTCCGACTATTGCCCAAGAGAACCGAAGAAGAGGAAGAGAACTCGAGTGAGAAGAGTGCTGAAGAGCAGGATCCTGATTCTCAACAATCACCTAGTGCTTAGGGAGGCAGTCTAAGCGGAGTATTAGGTCCCTTGAAGATGTCCAGAAGTTCGAGCGGTGATTCAAGAAGAATTGCCCTTCAGGTGCTTTCTTGGCTTCGTGCGGAGTAGCCCATGTGAGAAGGACGGGCAGCATCTCAGCCCGAATAGCTGCTTTGATGTCAGCTCCCACATAATTGCCGACGAATGCACACAATCTTGGGTTGACTCCCAGTTTCTGAGAAGCTCTGAGAAGAGTATAAGGACTGGGCTTGGCGTATCCCGGTATGCCAGTCCATTCGACTACTGAGAAGATGTCTTGAAGGCCGCTCCTCTCTATTACTCCAATTGGATTATCATGCCTCCGCGCGCAGATTCCTAACTGGTAGCCTCTTCGATAGAGCTCATCCAGCGCCTGAATTGACTCCTCTATGAAGAACTCAAAGTCTGTGCTAGTTGTCACGCGTTTCCACTTAGACTCAATACTCATCAAAAGGTCGTCTGGTAGTTCCTTGAATCCCAGTGTTTCAAAAGCAATGCCAACTGCAGGAACCCAATGCTCTGGGAGTTCGCCCCAAGACGGTTCCACATTCTCTTTTACTTGGTACTCTTGTAGCCACTCCTCCGCTTTCAGAAATGCGTCATTTAGCTCGTCGTCACTGAAAAGTGAGAGGTCAAGTTCGTGTTCCTTTGAGATCCTTCTCATCAGTGACTGTAGACTCTCTTTCAACTGCGTCAAGGTGTGGTGGAGATCGAAGAGGAGAGCGGCGATGTGCATGCCTACGAAGAAACTGAGCCTCTCTTAGGTTCATTTTGGTATCGTAGAGCCGCTAATACTGTAAAGCAGAATAAGCACGGTCAGATTAAAATAGCAGCCGTCAGAAGCCCGTTGGAGCTAATGCGATGACCAAGCTTGGGATAATTGGGAATGGAGTCGCAGCCACCTCCGCCATTCGAGAGATTAGAAATCTGGACTCAGAGGTTGAGATTGACGTCTACTCGGATGAACGTCATCCATACTATCCAAAACCGAATCTCATGGAGTACATGAGCGGAGAACGTACCTTGAAGGAAGTCATACGGTACGATGCTGACTGGTACGATCAGGTCAATGCTAATCTGCGTCTATCAACTCCGGTGACGCACATAGATTCAGGGATACGAGGTCTCTCTACTCCTTCTGGAGTCTTCTCCGGCTACGATTCACTTCTTATAGCAGTCGGGTCGATTCCCTTCGTTCCGCCTTTCGAAGGAATGAACAAGAAGAATGTACATGTTCTCCGGACTCTTGACGATGCAATTGACATAAAGGAGGCAGTCAAGGGCGCAGGGAGAGAGATCATAGTTGGTGGAGGAATCCTAGGGATTGAGCTGGCCGCTGCTATCAAGAGAATCGGGGGTGATCCCATAGTTGTGACCAATGTTGACAAACTACTTCCGATTCAGCTTGACGGTGGCGCGAGTGAGATTCTTCGTCGACATCTAGACAAGATGGGAGTTCCAACTTTGTTGGGTTTCACATGCAGGGGAGTGGTTGGTGGCGACTCTGTTGCCGGAGTCATATCCACTTCGGGCGACACAATTGAAGGAGACCTCGTTGTGGTGGCCACCGGCGTGCGCTCCAATGTGGAGCTCGCCAGAAGTTCGAATCTAAGCATAAATCGTGGCATTGCTGTGGATGACTTCATGAGGACTTCTGCTCCCGGCATCTATGCAGCGGGGGACTGCGCAGAGTGGAATGGCTCATGGTTTGGGATAGTCCCATGGGCTCTATCAACAGCGAAGATAGCAGCTCAGAACATGATTGAATCGGGAAGCGCCAGATTCAGTGGAATCACACCATCTAACACTCTACAAGTCGCAGGTATCGACCTGACATCAGTAGGAGTCGTGCACGTAGATTCACCTGACTATGATCAGATAGTTTCTGTGGATCGTGACAATGGAAGATACTACAAGGCCGTGACCAAAGAGAATACTGTCGTTGGAGGAATTGCTCTAGGGAATCGGAAAGTCGCAATGAAGCTCCGCACCTTCATCTCGCAGAAGACCGACATATCCGACATTCGAGAATCAATCTTCGAGGTGTAGTGAAGGACCACTGGCCTGCTTCTTCGAAAGGTAGGTGTTCTGAGATGCGACCAGAAGTCATGCTGAAATGAGAGTTCTATCTCCCATGAAAAAGCGATTTCTCGGCCCTTAAATCGTAACCTCTGACACATGAGGACAGTCTATCCTGCCGATGAGGTGTAATGCTGATGACGATTACAATGACAGAGGGGGCCGAATCCTTGAGTGAGTCGAGTAGCATCTGGTCTCGCCTAGACCTTCTCACGGTAGGGGCTCTGATGTTGACTATCGCGGCTGTCTGGCGAATCGTGGATGTCTTTGTACTGGGTTTAGGGAACACATGGGTCAATATTCTACCTTCAAAGCTGTTTCCTATGCTGATCCTAGTTGGATTCTTCTGGTTCTACAGAAGAGGAGAAACTCAAACCGTCCTTGGACTGTCAGGAAACCGCTTCCGTACGAGTGTAATTGTGGGATTCTTGGTGGGGGTAACAATCTACGTCTTGATTGATGCTGGAGCCATTGTGCTCTATGGGCTCTTCGTCGATCCTAGTTATCCACTTGAGTTCTCTATCCCCTATACCGAACTTCTCTGGTATCAATTATTGTTCTTCTCCACCAATGCAGTCTTGGAAGAAACATTGTTCCGAGGGCTGATTCAGAATGGGCTCAAAACTCGAATCTCTGTCAGATGGTCAATATTGACATCTGCATTCCTCTTCTCAGTCTGGCACTTGGTCTGGCCAGTGGTCAACGCAACGCCAGATGGATTCAGCGTATCTGAGGCGGTTGGTATCATGGTGTTCTCACTTGTCTTTGGCGCTTTCCAGGGAGTGTACTACGAACACTTCTCTGATGGCAGTAGTCTTGTTGGTCCGATAGTTGCTCACACATTGGTCAACTTCTTCAATGAGAGCTTTAGGATTGGCCCTGAACCATTGATACAGGGACCAGATGTGGCATATTCAAGTCCGGTCCTCACAGGCATGATGTTAGTCATGTTCTTGCTTACTATGACGATATTGTTGATTCTGATGTCGAAGTACCGCGTCGATCAGGTCGATTCACTCCGAGAGCGGATGAGAGGACATTGAAGCTAACGTTGCGGGATTGATTCTCTGGGCTTAAATCAGCTTGTCGGAACTAGATTGCGTTCATAGATCATATGCGGTGGACAACAATGCAGACACTAAGCGATGTTACTGTCACCTCGGTCTTGGTCACAATAGGCCTCTCAGTTCTGATGGCCGCCTACCTGATTCGAATGTGGTTTCATCAGGAACATAGGCTCAATACAGACCTTCCGCTGATGTT
This sequence comes from Candidatus Thorarchaeota archaeon, assembly GCA_046758445.1. GTDB lineage: Archaea > Asgardarchaeota > Thorarchaeia > Thorarchaeales > Thorarchaeaceae > SMTZ1-83. The sequence goes on from JBHIAE010000005.1 coordinate 98,001, forward strand.
TGGGATTGTCTTCATGGCGCAGGCTGTGAATAATCTGATCAGGCTGCTTCCCATGGTCGGCATTCTTGAGATGACGCTGGAGCTGTTCAGAGTACGAGCACTAGTCATCATAGCCACTTCGTTTCCTCTCCTTGGAGTTGTGTTACACATATGGCTACCCGGCATCCGCAGGCATCACATGAAGATACTAGGTGCTCTTGTGGCATATTGGGTGACTGCCGCCCTTCTTGGGCCAACCGAGGAAACGATCATCCTACTAGTTATGCCTGTCATTCTCACATTGACCATTGGGATGGTTCTTACGTTTGCGGTTACTTGGAAGACCGGTCGTTTGAAGGAAGTGAGAAGCGATCTCATGGTAGTCTCTTTCATCTTTGGGATTCTGAGCCAAGTCGTAGCCACAGACATCCTTCTCAACAATGTCTTGACAGCTGTGGCAACTGTAGTGGCGACCCTTGGGCTCACCAATCCATGGAGAAGCCGAAAGACCAGGGAAATGACAACGCGACCTGCAATCGTCCCTCGTAGCAGGTTGGCTTAGTCGTCAAATGAATCTTGATCTCCGATTGGTCAATCATTCTACGAGCTCATATCCAGCCTGGATGACGAACTATCGATGCTGACTATTAGGTGCAGACTCATGCAAGTCGTCTTTGATACTAGTTCCATTGCAAGCATCATAGCATCACTGTTGTCAGGAGTTCTGGCCGTCTACCTTATCAGATTCTGGTTCCGACAGGAGAGTCGGCTGCTCACTGACTTGCCACTGATGTTCGGAATCGCATTCATTGCACATGCGTTAAACCAGTCAATGGTCTTGTTCCAGGGCTCAGGGTACTTTGAGGTCACACTCCAAATGTTTCGCATAAGAGCCCTAATCGTGGGTGGAATAGCCCTCCCCCTAGTGGGAGTTGTGCTTCACATTTGGCTTCCCAGAATCAGCAAGTTTCACATTCGTATCATAGGGCTAGTAGCAGCCTATTGGGTCTCAGTAGTGTTCTTGGGACCGTTTCAGGATACTATAATGCTGCTCCATCTCCCCGTGATTGTAGTACTCATGGGCGGCATGATTGTGACATTTGCTGTAACTTGGAAGATTGGCAGGCTCAAAGAAGTCCGCAGTGACCTTATGGTCTTCTCATCTGTGCTTTCTTTGGTGGGTCAGCTGACCCTCGTATCCTTTGCGGCATTGGGATTGGGAATCGCTTCGAGCACGATTGCCGTGATTGCGACTCTTTGTGCGACTCTAGGCCTTGTTAATCCATGGTATACTGAGCCGACTCCTGTGTCCCCCATCTAACGGCCGCGAAGAAGATGGGCGAGTGTCAAAACCAGCAAAGTCAAGGTTCCAAATGTCGATTGTTAATAATGTCTGCAGAGGTCAAAGCTTCAATTACTCAATCTTTGGAATCGTGGAATATCGATCTGTCTTCTCAGACGGCGAGTGCCGTAAGACTCCAGTTGATGTAGAACACTGATTTGGTGTGATGTCCTGAAATTACATTGTCTGTCAGGCGAACTGTGAAAAGAACCTGCCAGCCTTGCTCTAGTTCTGTCGCCCATGGCCAGAACCACGCGTCGAATGTAACAAGATAGTTCGACCCCCTTTCCCTGATGTAGATGAGTTTTTCCCGGGGTGTCATGTTCAGGTGTACCATGTCTGGTGTTGTTAGTCCCACGAGATCAATGGTTGTCCTATTGCTGAAGAATGCAATAGCTCCAGCATCAACCATTGCTATGACTGCATCTTCAGGAGTGTTCTCTTGAAGCCACTTTCCAATCACGACTTGCTGCTCATTGATGTTCTTGATGGAATTGCCGTAGAGGTCTGCTTGATCCATGTATCCAACTGTAGAAGGAACAATCAACAATAGGACTAGGACAATTCCCAGGATCCTAATGTCACGCGCGTATTCGGGTTTCTTAACATCAACTGTGAGTCCCTCGATGCCTACTCCTACCCCTGCTACGGTCAGCAACAAAAGAAGATTGAATATTGGGACTAGGTATCTTGCATTATTGATGAGGGCCTGCATTGGCATACTTAGTCTGTAGGCTCCGGTTAACCCTGCAGCAAAGGCCCACATGGTGGCACAACCGGTCTTCCCTTTTGCCATCAAATACGCTCCTCCAACGAAGCCTCCCATGATGAATGGAAGCTCTATCAACCATACCCTCCACCAGAAGCTCCATACCTCAATGTCCCATTGCGTCGGCCCGTGTACCTTGGCAAAGAAGGTGTCTGGAAGTGGAGTTCCGTTGATAGATATGCAATGAAGGATCCAAGGAGAAGCCACAATCAACGAAACCGCAAGCATAGCTCCGAGTGATTGAGCTCTCTTCATAGTAAGCTCCCCACTTTCCCATACTCTGACGATTCTCATCGGAAAACACAATGCGACCAGTAACATTCCCTCTGGTCGGGAAAGGTAGATTAGTCCACAGGCAATGCCAAGGAGAATGTCATACCTCCTCCCTGGAATCTCAAGAAGTACAAGGGCAAGAAGAATCGTGAACATGAAAATGGGCAGTTCCATTCCTGACAACATAAGCCACGTGTTCCGAGGTACAAGGACAAACCCAACAATCGCTGGAACGCTCCAAATGTAGCGACCAGTGTAACGGAACGCAAGGAGGCCAACGAGGAAGGAACTCCCGACATATAATATAGCTGAAACGACATACACGCCAAAGATGATACTTGTTTCATCCTGTGCAAAGACGAAGACTGACGAGAGAATCACTGCCCATAAGGGGCTTGTCGCTCCTGCGCTGGGAACTCCGGAAGAATACTCCCAAGCTCTTCCTTCAAAGACTGTTCTTGCATACTGAAGATGTATCCATGAGTCATCCAAGGTGAAACCTACGTCTGTCCACGCAAACAACGTCAAGAGATAATGGATACATGAGAGCAGCGTCACCACTGCTGCAATCAAAAACAGGTGGATGTTCGGATTGATGGACCGAATTCTGGCTACGAACCTTAGGAGCCTCTCCAGACTAGGATTCTGCTTCCATCCCTCGCCTTGAACCAATTTCCTCTCTCAATCGCGTCGTATAGGCAAGTGCACTTATTCCTTCTCCTATTGGTAAGGACCAGTTGCAGTTGCCTTTTGTCATTAGTCCCACTCGTCAGCCAGTGCTAGCAGGTTCTCCTTTCTTCTCCACAGAATGGCTCCAATTTCCGATGCAACTATACCACCGCCAGCCATTGACCCTGTCCCGTTGACGGCCTAGGATGAAGGGATCTCTTGTGGCATGTGTCGCTTTCTGTTCTTTAAGCCATTTCACAGGGAGGATGACATCGATTCAGATGAGCTGCTTTATTAGAAGCGAATAATGAAGAAGGGCTGGCTGTCGTGCGCGTTCACCTCCGTCGACAGCTTCTAGCTTGATGGTGTGAAGCCGACCTGGGATGCAAGACCCAGTCTGCCTTTCAACATCTGCTGAGCTGATTGGTTGAAGGCATGACAGCCACCTGCCCTCTTTGTTCAGGGAGATATATCATCGAGTAATATCCAACGCCGCTGGCCAAGCATCTTCAGTACCGTTCAGGTCGAGCCACATCCAAGTCATGTTGGTCCAGATCCGAGATATAGCTTAGAACTGCCTCTGTTGGCGGTGCCCGAATGTGGATAGGCTACATGCTACAGCACCCCGACAACACAAAGATCCTCGATGGCACCATGATAATGTTCGTGCACCATCTGTAACAGTCGAGATTGAAGGTATAGAATTGGCGATCTCGTCACCCTCACCCGGATTAATCCTCATATGGTTCGATAAGTCTCACAAAAGGGCAACATCGTGAACCTCGCAGGAGAGAAGCTCAGCGAGGCGCACGTGATAAACGCAATGGCAGAGGCGTGTCGAAAGACTGGTGCTCAATTGATGGACTACTCCGTGGCGGGGGAAGTAGGCAAGGATATACCACACTATACCATAGCAGCGATGTCCAATGGAGGGGTGGATTCCTCGGACTTTGTCCATGCCTTTGAGGAGGCAGTTGGAAATGTGGACTGGGAATTCATCAACTTAAGAGGAATGGGTGCATTAGGTCCCACTGTCCTCGTCAAGATGAGAACATCACAGCATGAGGAGATTGTCAAGAGCACCCATCTTCAGGCGAAACCTGTGCCGCTGACTACAGATAGGTCGGTGTTTGAGGTGTGCGAGGAGGCAACGCAAGAAGAGCCTTTTGAAACATGTTCCCATGGTTTGCAAGCGGTTTCGTTCTGTGGCTTCCCCTTGCCACATAAGCTAGTGAAATCTGAATTTCAGAGAGAAGATGGCTCAGCGCAGCTAAGAAGAAAAAAGGGGGTGTGACTTGGGCAATCATTGAGACCACCCAAGTACGATCGATTTACCAAGGTCCTGCTGGATAATGAGCGGGGTTTCTTGACTTCATGGTAGTTCGAAGTCTTGTTCACATTCATATGCTGAATGTCTGTGATGAGAAACTCGGACACTTGGAATGGATGACAGTTCAATTGTCTCGCAAAGACAAGAGCGTTGGATACTTAGACTTCTGTGGGACCATAAATAGCCAAATCCAAGTAGGTAAACGGACCGTGTGTTACACACTTACTTTAGTGAGAACTCCAAATCGATGGCAGCGGGGCCTGCAGGAAGGATTTGTTTTGCACAAACTCTCTATCCTCCCCCCCAACACTTAGAATACACACCCTTACCCCCAACGACAGCGCTGCTGGCTCCGCTCACTCTTTCTTTCCAATAGACCTACCAAGGAGCTCAATGGATAGTGTTGGTGGGAAAGCGAAAAACAGTGTTAGCCTTGACCCGTAAACTAGGCCAAGGCTTCACGTTCGTTAGAACTAGTATTCCTTGAAATGGAGCATGAAGTACCCTCTGTCATGCTGACATGCCGGGCACTTATCTGGTGGGGAGTCGCCTTCGTGGATGTACCCACAATTGTCGCAGCGCCACTCGACTTTCTCCTTCTTCTTGAAGATTGACCCGTCTGCGATCTGCTCTGCAAGAGCGATGTAACGGCGATGATGCCATGATTCGGCATGGGCAATTGACGTCCAAGCGTGGGCGATGTTCGGAAAGCCTTCCTCCTCAGCAATCTTGGCAAATCCTGGATACATCTCTGTGTATTCGTACTTCTCACCAGCAGCAGCATGTCTGAGAATCTCCTCAGTACTCTCGTAACTGCCACTTGTTGGGAAGTCCCATTCTACCTTGATTGCTTCCGTGGCTCCACCCTCCTTCAGAAACTTGAAGAACCTCTCTGCATGCTCCTTCTCATGGCCGGCAGTCTCCAAGAAGATGGCAGATATATGAGCATAGCCCTCCTTCTTGGCAGTCTTGGCAGCCAACGTATACCTGTTGCGCGCCTGTGACTCTCCAGCAAAAGAAGTGAGCAGATTCTTTTCGGTCTTGGTTCCCTTGAGTTTCATTCGTTTCTCCTCCGTCGTTCGAACTTGTGCAACCCTCTGTGGTCACCAAGTTCGTATCGAACAACGACTGGTTGGACTGCTGCTTTCGCTATTAAAGAGTACTCTAGGACCAAATCCTTTGGCCGCTTGTCTGTAATGCATCGACTCTACTTGACTATCTTTGCAATCCTCTTGGCAAGTTCCTTGATTGCCCTACCCTCCTCTTTAGTGGGTCGAGCCCGACATCTTATCACAGGATCAAGCACTTCGAATCTGGCGTTTTCCAATTGGGTCTGAAGTTTCTTCACTCCACCACCGCCCCAGCCATACGTTCCGAAAAGGCCAATAGGTCTCTTAGGGAATCTCTTCCCTTCCATCTCATTCACAAAAGCCCAGATCTTTGGAAACGGATATGCGTCGTAGGTTGGAGTTCCGATGATCAACACTCCTGCCCTGACTGAGTCTGTGATGACTTTGCTCATGTCGCTGTACGATATGTTGTGGATCTTCACCTCAATTCCCAGCTGCACCAACTCCTTCTTGAGAGTATGAGCGAGCCGGAGTGTGTATCCATACATTGACCCAAAGACAATTGTCACATACTTCTCCAGCTCGGGGCTGCTGAACTTGTCATAGTGGTCTATGACCCACATTGGATCTTTCCTATAGACTGGGCCATGGCTGGGTGCAATCATCTTTATGCCAATGCCCAAGTCCTTTACCTTCTGGATTCCCCTCTGAACGAACCTGAAGAAAGACGTGATGATTGTGGAGAGATAACGCCTGCTCTCCATCTCAAACAGCCGCATGTCTACCTCATCATCATAGAGCTTGCCGTTCAATGTTCCATAAGATCCAAAGGCATCACACGAGAACAGAATCTCATCCTCCATGAGGTATGACATCATAGTTTCTGGCCAGTGCAAGAACTGGGCATGAACAAACTTCAGAGTCCTCTTCCCGAGAGATATCTCTTCGAGGTCCTCAACGATCTTCTGCTCTAGGGGTACATCAAAGAACGAGTCGCACATGGGTGCAGCTTTTGGTGTAAAGACCAGAGTA